>JAIRVB010000034.1 GCA_031254105.1 Chitinispirillales bacterium | reverse complement strand
CAGCAAAATTTGATATTCCATAGCGACAGAGGAAAACAGTACTGTGCGCAAAATTTTAGAGATACATTGAAGGCGTTATGCCCCACGGTTGTCCAAAGCATGAGCCGTAAAGCAAACTGTTGGGACAACGCTTGCGCGGAATCTTTTGTCAGACTTGTTATGGGAAATAATGCATTTGACGATAAAATCTTATCCAAACTTTACTCAATAAAAAGCGCTGACCATTCCATTGTCATCCCCTACAATTATCATCCCGCCGCTGACAAGAGGAGCGCCGGAGACGCTTCCGCCAATATCGACTGAATTTACATGCGATCCGGTTTTCAGATCAAGCAGATAGAGGAAACCTTTTTCGCAGCCGGCAATCACTCTGTTTGCGGCGATAACGGGCGAACTGTCAATCGCGCCTTTAGCGGCGAACTTCCAAATAAGATTTCCGGTAACAGATGAAACACAGTGTATAAACTTATCTCTTGATGGAGCGATAACAAACGTATCTATAAGAGCGGGTGAGGCAAAAAACGGCTCCTGTCTGCCGCTGCTTGTATAGACCCACGAAATCCGCATTGTCCTGATATCTATCCCAAGTAATTTCCTGCCATAGTTGCCGACATACGCAAAACTGTCTTTTAAAACCGCAGAACCGGCAATGTGGGATTCCACGTTGATTTTTCCCAGAGGAGAGCCGTCTGAAACGTTTATTACGTGTAAATAAGCGTCACACCCTCCAAAAACAATATTGGCGCCATCCGCGGCGGGAGTTCCGTTAATGTAGCTGTCCGAACCATATTTCCAGACAACCTGCCCATCATCAGCATTGAGACAGTAAAGCGTATCATTATGGCTGCCGAAGATGACCTGCCGTTTTTCTTCTAAAATATTAGCTGAACCAACAATCTTTCCTCTGACTCCCTCAGCTTTGAATCTCCAGTTTACTTTTCCGCTCGTTTTATTTATAGAATAAAAATTCCCATCCAGATCACCAATAAAAATCATCTCCTCAAAAATAAGAGGCGATGCTTCTATCTCATCATCAAGCTTGATTTTCCATGATTGATTTCCGGTAATAATATCAATACTGTATAAAGCGCTGTCAAGCGAACCGATATATACATTTTTACCATCTGTCACAGGCGATGAGATACATGAGCCGCCGGTTTTAAAAGTCCAGAGGAGTTTAAGCGAATCTGAAATATTACCGGAAGAAACACCCGACAACCCGGCATTCCCACGAAAATGCAACCAGGGAGCAGTAGAAACGTTTATCTTATTGACAACTTTTTTTTGCTCTTTAGGACTATCGCAGGATAGAGCTGAATAAGAAATAATAATGCAGAATGCGGAATGCAGAAATAAAAAAAACATCAGATGACGATATTTTCGTATTTCCGTATTTCCGTATTTCCGTATTTCCGTATTCTGCATTATTATTTCTTCATTCTCCACAACGCTCCCGTCGGACAAGCTTCCACGCATTCCTCAAGAGCTTCGCCCATCGCTTTATCAACAGGACACCCAAACGGAGCGTCCACAAATACATCTGAACCTCTTCCATTGAAGGCGAGACCGGGGGTGATGTTTTTTGCTTTTGTAATGTTAACGCACTTGCCGCAGAGGATACATTTACCGGGTTCGTGGACTAAGCCGCTGTCATCGTATACTTTACGCGCGGATGGGTTGATGCTGTTACTGTTGACGGCGTAACGCAGGCGGTTAGCTTTGTATTTGATGGCAAACTCCCGAAGCTGACACTTGTCTTTTTTTCCGCAGTCGTAACAGCTGCCGGAGTGAGCGCTCATCAATAATTCAATCGAACGCTTGCGGCAGCCGCGCACCTCATCGGAGCTGCAGTCAACAATCATTCCGTCCTGCGCCGGGGTTGCGCAGGAGGGGACGAACTTTTCTTGTCCGTTAACTTTTACAACGCATATAAAGCAGGACACCGGCAATTCAATTTTTTCACAGTAACATAAAGTAGGGATATCAACGCCGGCCTGACGCGCGGCTTCTAATATGGTGACTCCGCTATCAGCTTTGACAACTTTTCCATCTATGGTCAATCGTATCATACAACAGTCTCCCGATTTTCACGGCGTGTTACCGAAATGGCCGTCTCGCGGCAAATCTCGCGGCAAACGCCGCAGCGTGTACACAGGGAGTCATTAATTGATGGACGATTGTATGGAGTGAACGGTATAGCGCCTGCCGGACAGTTTTGAGAACATACAGTACATCCGGTAACGCATTTTTCCGTTACGCTGTAAGAGATCAATTCTTTACATTTACCAGCGGGACATTCTCCATTGATATGCGCGTCATATTCATTTCTGAAATATTTGAGTGTAGTCAAAACCGGATTAGGAGCGCTTTTGCCAAGACCGCACAGACTTGCGCTCTTTACGGAGATAGCAAGTGACTCAAGGAGATCCAAATCTTTGCGCGTTCCCTTGCCGGCGCAGATTTTTTCTAATATATCAAGCATGCTTTTTGTCCCCGCGCGGCAAAATGTACAGCGCCCGCAGGATTGATCCTGCGTAAATGTCAAAAAGTATTTCGCTATATCAACCATGCAGTCGCACTCATCAAGCACCACAAGACCGCCTGAACCCATCATAGCTCCCGCCTCAGTGAGTTTTTCGTAGTCAACCGGAATATCGCTCAATTGCGCAGGTATGCAGCCGCCGGACGGGCCGCCAACTTGTATCGCCTTGAACTTTCTCCCCTTTGCTACCCCGCCTCCGATATGTTCGACAATCTCTTTTATTGTGATCCCCATAGACGTTTCGATCAATCCGCCATGTGCGATTTTACCCGCAAGAGCAAAAACTTTTGTACCCGGACTTTTCTCTGTGCCAATTTTTTTGAACTGCTCAGCGCCGTTGCTGATTATCCACGGAACACACGCGAATGTTTCGCAGTTGTTAATGAGCGTAGGTTTTCCCCACAAGCCGCTATGCGCCGGGAAAGGAGGCTTGGGTGTTGGCATTCCGCGTTTACCTTCAATAGATTTTATAAGCGCGGTCTCTTCACCGCAAACAAAAGCGCCGGCGCCCTCTACAATGGATAGTTTTATGGAAAAAGCTGAACCGCGGATATTATCACCAATAAACCCTTTTTTTTCGCATTCGTTAATAGCTTCACGTATGGTGGATATGGCGACCGGATATTCCGCCCTTATGTAAAATATGCCCTCTGCCGCGCCGACAGCGTACGCCGCGATCAGCATTCCTTCGATAATTCTGTATGGGAAAGACTCTAATAGCATGCGATCCATAAATGCGCCCGGGTCGCCTTCATCGCCGTTGCATATCAGGTAGACGTCATCTTTGTGTGAAACTTCCGGCGGGGGGTTGTTGTCGTTTTTCGCCGCGCTGGCTGCGGGCGGCAGGTTATCGCTTTTGCGGGCGCGGACGGCCTGCCATTTTATTCCGGTGGGGAACCCTGCTCCGCCTCTGCCGCGCAAACCGGAATCGACTAGTATATTAACAATATCATCGCCGTTAAGTTCACGCAAACACCTTTCTAACGCCGCAAATCCGCCTTTACTGATATACTCCTCTATATCAAGCGGAGTCATAGCTCCGTAATGCTCTGTGACTATACGCTTCTGCCTGTTAAAAAAGTTGTCAACAGCCTTATCATCTCTGCTGATACGAAAACGGGTTGCCGCTGCGCGCGCGGATTCGGATAAAAACAGCGATTCCGCCGTTGTGTCAATCCAGGAAACAGTCCTGCCGAGAATTGACAATGGTTTAAAATGGTTAAGAATGATTCCTTGCACATCATCAGCCGTGATCTGCGCGTAAAAATGAGATACGCCGTTAGATATGATCTCGATGAGCGGAGTACGGTGACACATGCCCACGCAGCCTACCCGTTTCATTTTTACCGGCAGGTCATACCGTGCTATCGCCTTGCGTACCGCTGAGGCTATTTCTATTGTTCCCGAAGCGGAGCAGCATGAACCAAGGCATACTCTTACTTCATTTGCGTTGGATTGATTTTTACCGGCAGGAGCGCTTTTGCCGCCGCTCCGCCTTTTTTGACGTTCAAGAAAATCCTTTACAATATCACCTGCTCCGGCAGCGGTAACGTGTCCGTAAATAACGCCCTCAATCTGTACAGCCGGAGCAAGCGCGCAGC
The DNA here is from genome assembly GCA_031254105.1 of Chitinispirillales bacterium. Taxonomy (GTDB): domain Bacteria; phylum Fibrobacterota; class Chitinivibrionia; order Chitinivibrionales; family Chitinispirillaceae; genus WRCH01. Next base: position 24,256 of record JAIRVB010000034.1, on the reverse strand, counting down.
AGCCTAGGCACGCGGTTTTGTTGACAGTAAACAGTCTTTGCGGATCAGTATCATCATCCCCGCAGCCAAGAATACGGCGAAATCCCTCATAAACCAGATCCGCGCCCTTAATATGGCAAGCCGTACCCACACAAACATTTATACTGTAACGTCCTGCGGGCGTATGGCGAAACTGAGAGTAAAAAGTTGACACACCGGTCACATCAGAGGGCAGTATATCGCTTTTTTTACAAAGATACTCAAGCGCTGTCTGCGGCAAATAGTTATATCGTTTCTGTATAGCCTGAAGCAAAGGAATGACCTTGTCAGCGCCCCGTCCGGTTATCTCTAACTGCGCCTCAAGCCACGATGGGTCGAAGTTGTCAATCATTACATTTCGCATTCCGAATTATCTATCCGATGTACTTATTTTCCGCTTCAGTAAGCAGCTCCAGAAACTCTTCGGGTGTTTTGGCCTGCAGAAGATCGCTGCGCACCTCTTCATAAGCCATAATTCTTGAAAGTGACGAGAGCGCTTCGGTGTGTCCCGTAGAAGTGTTCGCGGGAGAGATCATCATGAATATCAGATGTACCGGCTGATCGTCAAGCGCCTCGAATTCGATCCCCTCAACCGAGCGGGCGGCCGCCATATAGAGTCTGTCAATGCCGCTAAACCGTGCGTGAGGGATCGCGATGCCAAAGCCTATCCCTGTTGACATCTCATTTTCACGCTCAATGATTTTGGCGCTTACCTCCTGGGCGTTGGACAGACCGTTTATGGAACACAAAAAACGTGCTATACGGTCTACCGTTTCCATTTTTTCGGTACTTTTGAGATCTATGATGATACCGTTTTTTTGAATAAGTTCCTGTATCCTCACGCCTGCTCCTTTAATAGTGCGGCAATGGTCAACGGCCGCTGCTTACGGCCGCCGGGCCGGCGGCGGATTGCGTCTGCGTTGTATCGCAAGTGAGATCCGGCCAATAACGTATATGGCAAGTCCCGTGATTGTCAGCGCGAAAGCCGCCTTAATATAAGGCGAGCCCGCGAAGCGGGGAGTGTCGAGTATTACATACGCGATAATACCGGATATGGTTGTGAGAAGTCCGCAAATCATAATGGTAAAGCCGCGGTTAGCGATAAAATTCAACAATGTTTTCATTTAGTTCTCCCTGATTTCAGTAAATACCATCAGATAATATGAATTCTGGCCGCCGGATGCACAATAATTCTCTTTGCAATTTTAGTTTTTTATTGAATTATTTCCGCAAATAAGTTAAGATCTATATGTAAGAGCAGCATAAACCATGCACCTGATTTTTATAACATACCTATATCGTTTTTCCGTAAAACCATCTCGGTGCTTTGTTTACAGCCCAGCAGGCTGCCGCTGAATTCTTTTAACGCGTTTCGAACGCATAGTTTGGTAAACTGTATATAGTTTATATATTTAAAATAATATGTGCCTATCATAACAGCATAAGGAGGAATGAATGGCTGAAACCGCTGAAAAAACATCTGTAAATCTGGCGGGAAAGTACCTTACATTCAAGCTTATAAATGAGGAGTATGGGATTGAGATTCTTAAGGTAAGGGAGATTATCGGCGTGATGGCGATAACAAGCCTGCCGCGCACTCCGCCGTTTGTACGCGGAGTGATAAACCTGCGCGGCAAGGTTATTCCTGTAATTGACCTGCGCAAAAAATTTGATATGGAAAATACAGACGATACAGACCAGACCTGTATAATAGTTGTTGATGTCGCTTCAAAAAATGGATATATTCAAATCGGTATTCTTGTTGATTCCGTTTCAGAGGTTCTTGACATTGCGGGGGAAGATATCGAAGACGCGCCCGCGTTTGGAACAAACATAGACACCGACTTTATTCTTGGAATGGCAAAAGCGAAGGGAAGCGTTAAGATATTGCTCAACATCGAAAAAGTGCTCTCGTCTGCAGAATTTGAAAATGTAGCGGGTATGGTGTAGGAGAGCGGGCGCCGCTGGCCGCCCGTACAACTTTTTCCGTTGCATGGGCGATCTGTGATCGCCCCGTTGGCAATGGTGCGATTTATCGCGCGCTGTCTTAAAATATAAAAACCGTATTATAAATATTTTTAAAATACCTAAAGGAGTAGCAGCAATGAACGTCCGCATGAAGATTTTACTTTCTATTGTAACTGTAACGGTACTTACAGCTTTGGTTGTAGGATTTGTCGGTGTTTCCAACGCCAGGACCTTAGTTGAGGGAGCTGAAGCCAAGGCAGTCACAGACGCTAAAAGAACACTCGTGTCCTATCTGAAGAATATGGAAGAGGATATAGTGCGCGGGGCGCTGATGGCAGCCAGAAATCCCCTTATTATTGAGGGCCTCGCTGAAGTAATAAAGGGCGGAGATCGTCAAAAGCTTGTTGACGCCACATTATATATTACGCAATACAGCAATATTGATTTTTACAGCGTAATGGATATGGAAGGAACAACCATGATGCGTTCGCACCAGCCTGACAGGTTTGGTGACAAAAGCAACGTGGCTCTTGACCATGTAAGAGCTGCGATGGCCGGACGGCAGCTTACTGCGTATGAAACCACAGCAGGCAACCCTGTAGCGCTTCGTTGCGGTGTGCCTATCATGCATCAGGGTAAGCAGATAGGCGTGATGAGCGGCGGATACTTGCTAAGTTCCAACGCTTTTGTTGATAAGTTTAAATCTTTTAACGGAAACGACGTTACTATTTTTCTGGGCGACACGCGTGTGGCGACTACCATCCTAAATGAAAAGGGTGAGCGTAACGTCGGTACAAAGACTGCTGAAAATATAAGTCGGCAGGTTTTAGACGGAGACGAATATTTTGGCAGAACGAAGGCAGTTGGCAGGGATATGTACGCACACTACGCCCCAATCCGGGGCGTTGATGGCAAAGCGTTCGGTATGACATTTGTCGGACTTGACATAACTGAAACTCAGAAACAGCTCCGAAACGTAATCGTTATGATGGTAACGATTGTGCTGATATTTTGCGCGATAGCCGGTATACTCGGATTCTTCATTGCAAACGGTATCGCAAAACCGCTTGCCGCTGCTGTAAAGATGATCCAGGAGCTCCAAAAAGGTCATCTGGGTATCAGGCTTAACATGAGGGGCCGCAAGGATGAAATCGACAATATGGCTAATACTATGGATCGGTTCGCCGATGAGCTGCAACAAAATCTTGTTGGTGTTATGAAACAAATTGCCGATGGGGATTTGAGCGCGAATATTGTTCCTGAGGATGATCTGGATGAGATCAGCCCCGCTCTTCAGAACACCATAGATTCTTTGCGCGGACTTATTATAGAAGATGGCGGCAAGGTTCTTAACGCCGCCGCAGAAAAGGATATGTCGCAGAGGCTCTCAAGATCATACAAAGGTCAATTCGCCAGGATGAAAGAGAGCATCGACAAAGTTGTATCAACCCTTGATGACGCTCTCAGTCAGGTATCGGAAGCCGCCTCACAGGTAACACAGGCAAGCACAGAAATTTCAGGCGGTTCACAGAGTCTTGCGGAGAGCTCAAACGAACAGGCAAGCCACCTTGAAGAGGTTTCTTCAAGCCTCGAAGAGATGTCCTCTATGACAAAACAGAACGCCGATAATTCCAATCAGGCAAAAATTCTTGCTGCGGAAGCCCGCACTGCCGCAAACGAGGGCGATAAGGCGATGAAAAATATGGCTGACGCTATTCAGCAGATCAAGACTTCCTCCGACAATACCGCAAAGATCGTTAAGACGATTGACGAAATAGCGTTCCAGACTAATCTGCTCGCTCTTAACGCGGCTGTAGAAGCAGCCCGCGCGGGTGAAGCCGGTAAGGGTTTTGCAGTTGTCGCTGAGGAAGTCAGAAACCTTGCCATGCGCAGCGCCGAAGCGGCCAAGAACACTACGGAGATGATTGAGGAATCTGTAAAGAACGCCGAAGGCGGTGTGAAAATCACTCAGGAAGTCGCTAAGGCGCTCACCCAGATCGTTGACCGCGTAGGTAAAGTTGGCGATTTGATTGGTGAGATAGCCGCAGCTTCCAAAGAGCAGGCTCTTGGTATTGAACAGGTAAACACTGCTGTGGCGCAGATGAACCAGGCTACACAGCAGAACGCCGCCAACTCGGAAGAGTCCGCAGCTGCCGCCGAAGAGCTCAGCGGACAGGCCTCGGAACTTGCGAATATGGTGAGCGCTTTCAAACTCAGTTCATCTGCCGGATCACGTTATAGAGGACAAAGCAAGCATAGTTTGCCTCCGCCGCCGAAAAAACAATACGCCGGCATTCCTGACAAAAGAGCAAACAAGCCCAAGGCTCTGCCTGCGCCATCCTCAAAAGCGGTGAAAGCGGAACAGATAATTCCGCTGAATGATAATGAATTGTCGGAATTTTAATGCCATGCGGGGGGAATTTTTTATCCCCCGTTAATAATGGGCGCGGTAAACCGCGCCCGCACGGGGTGGTATTCGCAGGGGTGACCACAGGTCGCCCTTTCATGTATCCGTATATTGCCATACGGAAAAGAGGTATCCTTAAAAATACCATACCATGCGCTGTATTTTTAAAAGTTTTCTTTTTTATTTTTATATGATATTATATAGCTATAATGTTACAGAGTACGTATATGCAAATTGGATGGCAAATAATGACACCAAAATCATCAGAATAGGAAGGGTGGACGGTCATGTTCCAGTTTTTAAAAAAATCAGACAGCTCTGTCGATACAGCGAAAGATGAGGAGATCAAATCCTTAAGGTTCAAAATAGCGCAGCTTGAGGGAATATGTTCAGCGTTTCCCGATCCGTACTATATTCGTGATATGGACTATAATATCGTTCTGTGGCCCGATTCCATAGTTAAGCTTACAGGCTACAGCGCTTCGGAGGCTAAAAAACTGAAGTGTTATGATATGTTTAAAGCTTGTGTCTGCCCTCCCAAAAGTCAGTGTCCGACTCAGGGCTGCGTTCAAAACCGGCAGTTTTTAAGAGACGTAGCGGTTGATGTCTATCATAAGGATGGCTCCACCGTTCACTGTTTAGTATCAAACGCCGGAGTGTATGATGATAAAGGCAAACCGATAGCCGCCATAGAAGTTGTAAAGGACAACACAAAAATTAAGAATGGTATTGACAGTATCGCCGATATTATCAAAAGTATAGAACAAATGGCTGATGACCTTGCCGATACAGTGGCTAAGGTTGATGTTGTGTCCGAAAAAGTAAAAGAAAAAGCGCGCGAATCAATGGATGACATTAAAATCGGAGTACAAAACAGCGCCATTGTGAGTAAAAAGAGTCGGCAGAGCAGCAAACATGCCGAAAGCGTTCAGAGCAAGATGAAGGCTATAAACGACTCCATGAGATCTTCCGTTGAGAAAGTTTCCGCTCTCAGAGAAAAATCGGAAACGATTATTCAGTTTGTTAAGGTGATTCAGGAAATAAGCTTTCAAACCAACCTGCTTGCGATAAACGCTTCTATTGAAGCCGCTCACGCGGGTGAAGCGGGCAAGGGATTTATGGTTGTGGCGGACGCTATCCGCGGATTATCCAAACAATCAAAAGAGTCGGCTCAGCGGATAGAGAGCACGATTGAGACGGTTATCGGCCTTGTTCAGGAAACTTCCGAGTCGCTTGGCATTACGGAAAAAGATATTGAAATCGGATCAAAAAATATCGCCGAACTTTTAGATTTTGTAGGGGAGATTGATGATGCGACAAACAAGCTTAACAACAATATACGTCTCACAGAAGACGCCGCCGTCGCTACTTCCAATCTAAGCGATGAGCAGGCAGCGGTAATGACAGAAATAGATAAAACCAGCGGCGATATGGCAGATATCGCTCATAGTCTGGCAGCCGAATTCGAAAAAGTGATGAAAGCGGTACAGCGTCAGGATATGGGATAACACCACTTCCTGTCCGCGCGCCCCCAAGCAGCTTGGGGCGCGCGGGAAAGCGGACTTTACAGCGCGGAGAAACGCCGCTCATTCTAATATCTTCAATTTCCTTATCTTCATCACCGCCTCAATGCTGTCTGGGACATCGAGTTTTTTGCATATAAGCTGCATGTGTGATTTTATGCCGGTATATTTGAGTCCCATTAAAGACGCTATCTCTCTGTAGCTGTGACCGCCGCAAAGATGCCGCATTACATTTAGCTGCTGCCTTGTAAACTTCAGATTTTGAGGAATTCTGCCGCCTGTAAGCCCCTTGACGTTTTCCGCTTCAGCTTTCGCCGCCAGATACAACTGCTTGATGAACGCTCTTGAAAGAGTTCCTTTATAACTATTTAACTGAATACGAAGTTTTGCCTTTTGCAGCATATTTGTGAGTTCCGCGCCCTCATTGGCAAAAATCTGTGTAAAACCGTAAGTTTGTGCAATGGCAATTGCGCGCTCTAAGAATTCAATTGCGTCTTTTTGATACCCTCTTGCCTTTTTCCAATAAGTGACAGCAAGTAAAATATTCACTTCGATAATGTCAAGGGGACGTTTGTATGTATTGACAAGAGTTAACAGCTTTTGCAAAAGCAGCATGGCGGTGTTATAGTCGCCTGTGCAAATCAGAGCGCGCGCGGTAGTAAGGTTGCGGTAAACTTTAAACAAAGGTATATGTTTGGATGGTGCGGACGGCGCTTCGGAAAGCTTCGCGAGCCACTGCCGGGCCGCGTCTTCATCGCCGTTCTGAATTTTTAAGCGTGTTTTATACGCTTCAAAATTCGCGTTCAGATAGTAAGCCTTTTCCCTTTCTATCATCTTTGCGATGTTGTCCAAAGTCTTCCAATTGTCAACAGTTTGTTCCTGAGCCGCGTACAAAGACGCCAAAATCATTTTCGCGCAAAATTTCAGTTCCGGAACAAAGGTCTCCTGTAAATTCGTGTTTGCCGATACCGCGAACTTTAACGCTTCATTCAAGTTTCCTTTTTCATAGTGAATGCCCGCGCAAATACAACTTTTTGCAATAATAAATTCATCGCCTACAAATGCGCCTATGCTTTTTTCAAGCAGCTCAATATTTTTATCTGTTTCAAACGCGTACTCGGAATAATCTCTTACTGACCTGTGAAAAAACGGCGCGTTGAGTGAAATGGTGAATACTGGCATCTTTACAGTTTCTTTTGGCTGTAAATGGCTTAACGGAGGATTGTGATGTGTTTTTGTGAGTTCGATACGGCTGTTTCTGTAATCAATACTGCGAATTACCGCCATTTTTGCCGCAAATATAGATTTTTGGAGATTAAACTCAGGAGGTATCGCACAGTATTTATCCGCGTATCTTTCAAACGCCAACGCGTTTCCGTCCGCAAAAGCGGCTTCCGCCTGTAATGACAGAAGGAAAGGATACTTTTCTACGATTGGATCATTAATGAACAGCTTAGTGAAAAAAAGTATATCTTCAATAGGCGTATGTTGTAAATCGTCATAAGTTAGTGATAAAATCTTGTTGGATATACTTTCGTAATCCTTACTTTTTACATAATACTCAGCCGCGCGGTAATAATATTTCTGTTCAAAAAACCAGTCGGCAGCTTTTTTAAACTGGCCGTTTACTATCGCGTCGCTTTGATTATTTAACATGGAAAACAGAAAATCGCGGAATAGATCATGAAAACGGTATACTCCGGCAGCGTCAATGCTGATAAAAGCGTTTTCCCATAAAAGTTTCTCAAGAATACATTTGCTGTTTTTCTCTCCTGTCAGCGCGGTGGCGCACTCCGGAGTAAGCTCCTGTACGACTGATGTTTTTATCATAAAATCTTTTAAATGCTCATCCCAATGTATCCAAACATTTTCCCGTATAAACGTTTCAAAATGGTGTTCAGCCATTTTTTTGTGAATCACATCGGTACCTGATAGCAAAATCGCGTTTATACCGATAGCCCAACCGCCTGTGCGGCTATAAATACCGCTGGCTTCAGCTTTTGACAACGGGTGGCCGCGGGCAATAAAAAAATTTCTGATCTCCTCTTTTGTAAACTTAAGCGTATTGCCGTCAACGATGGCCACATCATTTTTTAAGATAAGTTCCGAAAAACTGTCGGGCGGAGCGCTTCGGCTTAAAATAAATACGGTAAACAGCGGCGGCAGCATGCCGATAAACACCGGCAGCGCTTTTAGGCTTTCCTCTTCCCGTAACAAATGAAGGTCATCAATGATGATTACATATTCTTTTTTATCGTGTTTTAAAGTTTTTATCGCGCGAAAAGCAAACTCGTAAGGCGCGCTGTCAAATGCCGCGGCTTCGGCAATCTCTTTTAAAGCGGCGTTATTGGGCTGAAGCTCAAGTAGAGCGGTTGTGCACATTTTATGAAAATTTCTGCTGGTATTAAAGATCATATCCTTAAGCATAATCCAGCGTGCCTTTACACCGCGCCGCTGTTCCAGCCATAACTTAACGGAAAAACTTTTTCCATATCCCGCCGGTGCGTGTATGTAAACAACCCGCTTTGAGGAAAGCTTATCAAAAAGCTCCATAAGCTTGATTCTGGGCGCTTCGGGTTTTGCTTGAAAAATTTTCATATAGTTAACTTGTTCTTGCTGAATTTTAATTTTATTATACCAAAATTTTTTAAAAACTGGAAGAACTTTTTAAGAAAATACCCTACCATGGATGTTTTTTTCACTTTTCATTTTTACTTTATTTATAAATATAAGGCAATAAACAACGTTTGTACGAAAGAGAATCTGAGATGGAAATCACAGGCATAAGAATAAAATTATCGAACGATGGAAATGTAAGAGCGTACGCCAGTATTATGATTGATGGCTGCTTTTTGGTAAAAGGGCTGGCAATTTTCGAACGGCCCAAGGGTTTTTTCGTATCTATGCCGGGCCGCCGCACAAGCAATGGTGTGATGCGCAATTTTTGTTACACACTCAATAAACAGACGGAAAAGATGATTCAAGACAGGGTAATTGCTGCTTTTGAGGCAGAGATAAAAAAATTGGAAAATGCTGACGGCACTCTGTTACATCAATAATTCGCCGATCAAAACCCCTGGGGACGATTTTAATAAAGTCTGTCAGCAGATTTTTATTAATAAAGAAATACATGTGCAAGTGAGGTATATACTCGTCTGTACATTTGTATTCAGGGTATGATTGAGATTTGATGTTTAAATTTCTGCGTTCCGCATTATTTTTTGCAGATAATCACTTGTACAAATAAGTACGAAGCTTATCCAATATTATGTCAATATCAAGCGGCTTGCCGATATGATCATCCATTCCTGCCCCCAGGCAAGCCTCAATATCATCCTTTAAAACATTGGCTGTTATTGCTATTATGGGCAGCGCCCCCCGTTCATGCCCCGGCAAAGCGCGTATGCGCCGTGTAGCTTCTAGGCCGTCCATTTTAGGCATCTGCATATCCATAAATACGGCATCGTACTTGCCAGGGAAGGTTTCAATCATTTTTAGAGCGTCTTCGCCGTTTTCGGCGCAGTCGATAATGAGCCCGGTATCCTCTAAAAGTGTGATTAATATTTCACGGTTGATCTCTATATCCTCAACAAGCAGAATTTTTTTGCCCGCGAACTCTCCTGCTTTTTTAATGTAGATTTTGTCAATGCGCTCCATACCAGCGCAATCGTTAACGCAATCAATGAGCATAGAGGAAAAAATCGGCTTCAGGAGATATTTGTCAACACCGGCGGCAGACGCCTCATTCTTTATCTGCGCCCACCCGGCTGACGTTATCATTGTTACTACAGAGGGGTTGCATATTTCGCGGGATTTGATCCATCTTGTGAGGTCTGTTCCGTTTATGCCGGGCATTAGCCAGTCAATAAAGTAGATATCATACAGTCCGCGTTCCTTTATCATTCTGCTTGCTTCGTATCCGTCGTGGGTGATATCGCATACTATTCCAAGTTGATTGACAATATCCTTAAACTGCTCCAAAGTCTCTTTGGCATCATCAACAACCATAATTCTTACATTTTTCCAATTAACGTCATGGGCAAGGAGAGTGCTGAGGCTTTTACCGCTATACAGCGCTTTTACCGTGAAAATGAACCGCGACCCCTTGCCGAGCTGCGATTCTACCCATATCTGTCCGCCCATAAGCTCAATAATGCGTTTTGAAATAGTGAGGCCCAGGCCAGTGCCGCCAAATTTGCGGTTCTTGCCCCTTTCTACCTGAGTGAAAGCGTTAAACAGTTCTCCCCGCGCTTCCTCTGATATACCGATGCCGTTATCTTCTACCTCAAAGCGCAGGGAACAAACACCGTCCGCTTTTTCGGCTAAAGAAACTTCAACATGGATTTCCCCCTCATCCGGCGTAAATTTTACCGCGTTTGCCATAATGTTTGTTAAAACCTGCGAAAGCCGCTGCTCATCGCCTTCAATGAAACGCGGAACGTTTCTGTCGACATTAATTGTAAGGTTCTGCCGCTTTTCATCTACACGAAAGGTAATAATTGTCATCACATTTTGCAGCATTCTGTCCAAGTTGTATTCAACGGGCGCAAGTTCAAGTTTACCGGCTTCAATTTTCGACATGTCAAGAACATCGTTTATTACGCCGAGGAGGTGAGATGAAGCGTCTCCTATTTTATTGAGGGCGTGATTTTTTTGCTCCATGCCGTTGGCGTTTTTTCCTATTGCCGTCATGCCGATTATCGCGTTCATGGGAGTGCGCATTTCGTGGCTCATATTGGATAAAAATTCGCTTTTAAACCGGCTGCTCTGTTCCGCCAGCTCTTTTGCGGCGATCAGCTGCTGTTCCATCTTCTTTTGCTCACGCATATCGTATATATAGCCGAATCCGATATACCTGTCGTCTCGTTTCGCGCGAACCATCGTGAGCTCTACAGGCAAGGGTTCGCCCTGAGGGGTGAGATGAACCCACTCGACTCTGATATTCTCGCCGTTCATGAGACGTTTTATTATACCCATCGCCTTTTCATGGGAATTTGAGCCGTCGGGCTGATGTTCCGGCGAATGTGCGCTGCTGCCAAAAAAGCCGCTGTAAAATTCCTTGGTAACGCCGTAGATTTTAAGAACTTCATCATTACAATCAATGTATTTGAAATTTTCGTCAAATAAAGTCAGGCCTACAGGCGCATTGTCAAACATCACACGGGTCAGTTCGTTTTTTTCTTCCGTCAGAGCCTTTATCATTGTTACATCCTGCACAACTTCGATAAACCCGGCGGTTTCATCGTTCAAATCTTTCAGTATCTCAATATCTACCTGATATGACCGGTCGTCATGATTAAAATGAGTGCGTTTTAATCCCCGCTTGGCGCAGGCTATACCGCACTTGTCGGTGTTGCATATATGTGAGTTCCAGTTACTGCAGGGTTTGCCTGTCATATCCTCAAGTTTTGTCCCCAAAAAATCTTCGACCGCTTTGTTTACAAACGTCCAGTTCATATTTTTATCGGTTACGGTAATGGGACATGGGGTAGCGTCAAGAATAGATTTATACCAATGGACGAGCGATACAACTTTTTCACTCTCCTCAGCGGCCTTTTTCATTATAGCTTTTTGTTCCCGTAAATCTCTGCCATATCCTACAACGGCATATTGATCTCCGTACGGTATGCGGGTCAGCGTAACTTCCATAGGGATGAGCGTACCATCGGTTTTACGGTTCATCCACTCAAAAACGCATTTTCCTTTTTCAAATGCCTCTTTAAGAACTTTGCGAGCCTTGCTGGAAGTGCTCTCCCCGTCGGATTGAAATTCCGGCGCAAGTTCTAAGAACCGTTCCATGTATTCCTTTTTATCTTTTATACCAAAGAGTTTGAGAGCCGCCTTATTGCAGTCGAATACTTCACCGTTTTTGTTCCAAAAATTGCAGATAAGCGGGCACGCGTCAAGCATCATCCTTGCGCGCTCCTGAGCCTGAGCTAACCGGCGCTCTATCTTTTTTTGTTCATGCCGGCTATAAGGTTCGTCCCGCGATAAACAATGATTTCCCGCATCCGCGTTCAGACCGGATGATGTCTCAAAATCCGTTTCATCGTTATTTTTTAATTTATCCATCTATATCCTAAATTATACCGTATCTTCTTACGGTAAATCCTGTTTTCGTTGAGGTTGATGCGGGAACTGATATCTTTTCATGAGAAGCGACTATATAATTTACAATATAAATCGCGCAAAAATAAAACATCACTACTTTCTATTAAAAAATTGAGTCTGTAAAATTTTTTCTGCGAACTCATCTTTCAATCAACCCTAAAAACAAATGCAGAAATAATAATGCAGAATGCAGAAATGTTAAAAATGCTTGGCAATGCAGCAAAATTTCATAACGTTTTTATTTCGGCATTGACCATATATAACTGGTTGAGAAAGCACATGATATAGGTATGGCTCGCTGGCACACGGTTATGAAGGCCAGTACCGCGGCGTTTCATTTCTGCGTTGATGGCTGCTTAAGATAGGAGCTCAGCTTCTTCACAACATCATCAAAGTCAAGCGGTTTTCCAAGGTGTCCGTTCATGCCCGCCGCAAGGCAGTTTTCAATATCTTCACGGAATACGTTAGCGGTCATGGCGATTATAGGAATATTAGCTGCTTTTGGAATAGCGAGGCTGCGGATGCCGCGGGTCGCTTCATAGCCATCCATTTCAGGCATCTGTACATCCATTAAAACCATCTCATATTTGTCGGGATTTTCACTGAACATACGGAGCGCTTCTTTGCCGTTTACAGCGAAATCCATCTCCAGATTTAGCGGTTCGAGAAATGCCGATAAGATCTCACGGTTTATTTCAACATCCTCCGCAAGCAGAACACAGTTTCCTGTAAAATCGGCGTATGAGATTTGCGGATCACTTTGTGCCGACTGCCGCTGTATACCGGCACACTCACTTACAATGTCGGCTATAACAGAGGGGAATAACGGCTTGGATAAAAGTTTGTTTACCCCTGCGGTCCTTGCTTCTGTTTCTATCTTGCTAAGTTCAGCCGATGAGCTCATAATAACAATTTTACCGCCCTTACAGGCTGTTTGCTGTTTCAGAGCTCTTGCCAGCTCTATGCCGTCCATATCCGGCATTTTCCAGTCTATAAAATAAATATCGTAATCACCCTTGACGGAAATGGTATAAAGAGCGTCTTTGCCTGTCTTTACAGTGTCACAATTTAAGCCCAGCCTCTTTGCGATACATTCAAAATATTCCAGAACAGCAGCGTCATCATCAACCGCCAGCACACGAATATCCTTAAAGCTTACGCTTGGACGGCAAGGCGCGCTCTCTTTAATTTTTGCTTTTTTTGCTTGAACGGTAAAAGCGAATGTTGTTCCTTTGCCAAGTTCGGACTCTATCCATATTCTGCCGTTCATCATATCTACAATACTTTTTGAAATGGCAAGACCAAGCCCTGTGCCGCCGAATTTACGGGCTGTGTCAATCTCCGCCTGTTCGAAGGAGTGGAAGAGGCGCGCCTGGTTTTCTTTACTTATACCTATACCGGTATCAGCCACCTCTATCTGTATTACACAGTTACCGTTTTTCTCCTCTATTAAGCGCGTATTAACGTTTACGGAACCGCCTTCAGGGGTGAACTTCACCGCGTTAAACAGTAAATTTGTGATAATCTGAGCCAAATGCTGTTCATCGCAGATTAACGTTTCGGGTATAGCTTTGTCAATACGCACCGAAAAATTCTGCTTCTTTTCATCTACGCGAAAATTTATAATATTAACGACGTTTTGCAGCATCTTTTCAAAATTAAACTCTTTCTCAAAAAGCTCAAATTTACCGGATTCAATTTTAGACATGTCAAGAATATCATTGATCACTCCAAGCAGGTGCCGCGAGGCGTTCTCGATTTTTTCTATGCAGTAGTCTTTGCGTTCAATAGTATCAGCTGTTTTTCCAATGGCGCTCATACCTATAATTGCGTTCATCGGAGTGCGCATCTCATGACTCATGTTGGATAAAAAGGCAGATTTTGCCTGACTTGCCTGTTCCGCTACAGCAAGCATCCGTTTTTGTTCCTCTACCTCTTTAATATTTAAAAGGTTTATTTCATATTCATCTTTGGCGTCATCCATCACCTTTGTTACGCAGTTTAACGGGATATTTACTTTTAAAGCGATTTTTCTGGCCATGTTATAACACGTTTCCGAACCGCAGGCGTCGCAGTCAACGTGCTGCTTCTCATAATCGATTTTATTTAGCAGCATAAACGCTTTTTGTATATCTTCACCGGTTATCTGAGTAAATTCCGTGTGAAGCGGAGTATACTCCCTTGTAAAACGTGAGAGCTCTAACATACCATCATATTTGTTATATAACTTCTCAAAATATTCTCTCGGGCGGTTGTCTAACGCGTTTTCCCTGATCTTGTCCATTGTGCGGTCAATTTTAAACATATTTCTATCATAACAACAGGCAGTACCTTTGTTGCAGCCGTCACTGCAGTTTAATACGTCAAATATATCCGGCAGCCACTTAACAGGAGTTTTAGCGTAAGTATTCAATTTTTTATATACATCGAACCCTCCTGCTTTGGAAACGGAGAGTTTTTTGCGCATAAAAAACTCTATATTCTCTTTAAAACCACCGGGCATGGGAAACAATGAGCCAAGGCTGCTTTCGCAATGGTCAAATTCGGTTTCCTCTTCAGGAAGCTTAACGCAGTTTTCTTTTAAAACGGCGTTAAGCTTTGAAAATGTAACATTGTACTGCGTAAGCCCCGTATCGGAAAACTCATCTGATTTGGCGATACATGGGGAAAGCGCGGCAATACTGTCCCTTATACCCTCATACTCTTTCATATAAATAGCGGCACACGCCATGGGACTGTGTACGGGGGAGAGTCTTTCAAGTAAATCATGCCTGAATATTTTACAATACGAAACAATCGCGGGACAAGGCTGGCTTATCAGCGGTTTTATACCGTTTTGTTCAAGATATCTGACATGAGCCCAAATGCAGATATCCGCTCCGAGCGATACGTCATATATCTTTTTAACTCCGGCATGTTTCAGGTATGTAAATAACCGTCTCCACTCCGGGATATTCATTTTTATTGAAGGCGCGGCAATAAGTGATATTGAAACGCCTTTTGACAGATCATCAAAGAATCTTAATGTATCATCTTCATAGTACCTTGCGTTATGCTTACAAACGGAAACGCAGCGGCCGCAGGCTATGCATTTTGAATTGTCAATTTTGACTTTAATACTGCCGCTGTCATCTTTATAAGTTATATTCGTCTGCTCCATAGGACATTCACGCACACACCGGTTGCATCCCGTGCATAACTCATAATCAGATTTAACCCTGTCTCTCAAACCTTCTCCCGTTGCTGATAACTACCTGTTACTACATTCCCGAGAATATTTGGCGGCAACTCACATATGGGCGAAATTGACAAATCTGAGTGTTCACCCTTTTAATTTTAACCGTTTCTCCCTTACAAGCGTTGCGGCCGCTTGCAGGATATGAATACCACAATAACGGCAGCAACTTTTACATATTGTATCTGTACAAAATAACACTGGGGATACGGCATTTCCAAAGTTTGCCGCCCTTGCTTTTATGATGAGAAACTCCACTGAAAAAAGCAATTATTAAACCAAACATAAAACTGAGCGTGAAAATGAATTCCCTCAAATAGCCATCTACCAAGGGCGTAACATAATGTTTTTTAGGACAAACCTGCCAGGTGGCATACTCTTAGCAATAATAATTTCAACATTTGTACCCTGTATTATCATTACCTCCCTGAGTTTGATAAAAAGGCGTCTGCCGCCAATTGAGGGAGCTGTGAGATAGAATGAATGAAAACCGTCCAAACACATATGCTTTAAATGGGCCCTTTGGATTCTTTCCAAGAGATAAACAGTCGAACGCTGTATCACAACAAATTTCAAAAATCGCTTACTGTGGATTGCGCTTCATGGATAAACCTTTGTTCGGTAGGATACTCGCGGGTAACAGGCAGCGGCGAAAGTTTTTACTCTGTTAAAGCTGATGTCGAAAAAAACGACAGCAGCGTAAAAAAGTATGAATGTATTTTCTGCTTAAGGAGAGATAAACTGTGGCGGCAGGTAATGTCGGAGAAAGAATCTAACCTGAAAAATCGGCGTGATCTATTTATAGCCGCATTGTCACTTGCGGCTATTGTCTTGCATCTTCTTTTACGTTTAATACAATTAAGTTCCCCATACACTAATCTGCCTCTGATTATTATTCTTCTCCTGGGCGGAACTCCCTTAGTATGGGATCTGGCAAAAAAAGCTTTACACAAGGAATTCGGTTCAGACCTGCTTGCGGGTATCTCCATTGTTAGCGCGTTTATTCTCCGGGAGTACCTTGCCGGAACCATTGTCGTACTCATGCTCTCCGGCGGACGGACTTTGGAGCAGTATGCGGTTAAAAGCGCGTCTTCAGTATTAAGAGCGCTCTCAGAACGAATGCCGTCAATAGCTCATAAAATTGATAAGAATGATATTGTCGAAATACGGTTAGATCAGATTAATATCGGGGATGAACTGTTTGTTTATCCGCATGAATATTGCCCCGCTGACGGTACGGTTATAGACGGGCATGGAGTCATGAATGAGTCATACCTGACTGGCGAACCTTATATGATTGAAAAGACTCCTGGTTCCACGGTGCTGTCAGGCTCCGTAAACGGCGATACTCTGCTTAAAATCCGAGCAGACAAACTGACGCGTGATTCGCGATACGCAAGTATTATGAAAGTGATGGAGGAATCACAGCAGAGCCGCCCGAAAATACGCAGGCTTGGCGATGAGCTAGGCGCTGTCTATGCTCCTGTTGCTCTTGTTTTCGCACTGGCCGCATGGCTGCTAAGCGGAGAGGTGATACGTTTTTTAGCGGTGCTTGTTATTGCCACTCCGTGCCCTTTGTTAATAGGGATACCTGTCGCCATAATAGGGTCGGTAACTTTGGCCGCAAAGCGCGGCATTATTATAAGAGATCCGGCGGCGCTGGAAAAAGCCGATAACTGCAAAATATTGATCTTTGATAAAACTGGCACTCTTACCTATGGAGTACCGCGGTTAGTTGATCAGGATGTTTTAAATGGATATGATACGAAATATGTACTCTCTCTTGCCGCAAGTCTTGAACGTTACTCAAAACACCCTTTAGCAAAACCGATATTACATGCTGCCCATGAAGCCGATGCCCCAGTGTATAACGCTCAAAAAATAAGCGAACATCCGGGAGAAGGATTGAGCGGTGTAGTTGCAGGCAAAAATGTTACCATTACAGGCCGTAAATATCTTATAAAAGTCAATCCCCAAACAGCTCTCTCTCTGCCGCCTGAAAAAGCTGGCATGGAATGCATCGTTATGATAGACGGTCAAATCGCGGCGCGTTACAGCTTCCGCGATACTCCGCGCTCTGAAGGCGCCACATTCATAAAGCATCTTGACAAAAAGCATAAAGCAAAGCGTATGCTCCTTGTGTCGGGTGACAGGCAATCAGAAGTAAAGTATTTGGCTGAGATAATCGGTATTAAAGAGGTTTTTTGCGAAACCACTCCGGAACGTAAATTGGAAATTGTCGAAAGGATAACCTTATCGGAAAACACGATCTTCGCAGGCGATGGAATTAACGATGCCCCCGCTCTTATGGCTTCCACTGTGGGTATAGCAATGGGGAAAAACAGTGATGTTACTAACCAGGCTGCCGCTGTGGTAATCATGGACAGCAGTTTGAAACTGGTTGATGAGTTCATTCACATAAGCCGACGGATGCGTGCCATCGCCCTGCAAAGCGCCGTAGGAGGCATGGCGCTGAGCGTCATCGGAATGGGCTTTGCCGCTTTTGGGTATCTTTCGCCTGTCACCGGAGCGCTGCTACAGGAGTTTATTGATATTTTAGCCGTGCTTAATGCTCTGCGCGCGGCTTTTAAACCAAAACTTTTATCCGATTATTGAAACGCAAAGTTTGAGAAGGCTCCAAAAATTTTGCGCCATACTGCGGCTATTTTACTTTCCTAAAACCGTATGTGTCTCTTTGAGCTGCTTCATTATCGAAAGTTTTTGAGGACACTTCTCTTCACATTGGCCGCATTCAACGCATTTGTCAGCAGATACTCCATTAGGTTTCGCCCAAACGTGGCGTTCTTCTACAGGTGTAAAGAGAGCTTTATATTCACGTTTTGAATGAGCTGTGAGCTCATATACTTTATGGTTATTCATTAACTTGAATATGTGAGGTATGTTAAGACCTGCCGGACAGGGCATGCAGTAACGGCAGCCGGTGCAGTAGAGTTCCGATAATCGTTTCTTCTCCGCAAGTATCGCGTTAACCTGCCCGTATTCATCAGACGTCAATACACCTTCAACTGCGGCAACCTTTACGTTTTCTTCAAGCATCCTCAGATCTTCCATTCCTGAAAGAGCCATATTGGTATGAGAATTAGACAGTACAAAACGCAAAGCCATCTCCGCCGTACTTTTTACCTCTTTTTTTATCATATTTCGTATAACTTCAGACGGCGCCCCCAAACTCCCGCCGCCAACAGGCCCCATTACAACCACGCCAAGACCCTTCTCATTTGCGTATGCCATATTTTCTTCATTTGAACGGTCAAGCAGGTTGTATTGGCACAGAACAGAAGAAAAATATCCACTGTCAATAATAGGTATCATGTTCTCTGGTTTGTCATGAAAAGAAAATGAAAGATGCTTTATCAATCCTTCATCTATTGCTTTGCGGGCAGCTTCAACGGGGCCGTTTTTCACATCAATGCTGCTTCTGAAAGACTCAAGGTTTATACCCCACATATGATAAAAATCTATATAATCCGTATCCAGTTTTTTAAGAGAGTTTTCAAGACGCTTACGAAAGTTTGCACCGGATGCGTCCTCGATAGGATTTTTCGTAGAGAGATAAACCTTATCGCGCCACCCCTTTAAAGCTTTACCAACAGCAACCTCGCTGTCGCTTTCACAATAATAGGGAGCTGTATCTATGTAATTGACGCCTAATTCAAAAGCCCTCCGCATTAAAGGCACAGCCTTTTCATAATCCACAATTGGCTTTCCGTCTTTTTCGGTCATAGGCAGCCTCATAGCCCCAAATCCCAGAACCGACAATTTAAGTCCGGTTTTGCCGAAAGTTTTATATACCATATATAACTTCTCCTTAAACAAATAAATCAAGCAAAAATAATAATAAATATAACTAAAAGGGGAACAGCCCGCTCACATTACGACTTTCCGTGTATGGCGCAACAGGGCCGCCCGCGTACCACGAGCACAGAACCCCAAAACATTTCAATTGCGAAAATCAACACCGTATGTTATTTTGGATGAGAAAAGAAGCTGGCGAATCTGACAAAAGCTAACCAGAAAAGGCAGATAAAAATGGGTAAAATTCTTGCGGTTAATGGAAGTCCGAGAGTTGACGGCAACACTGCCGAAATGCTTGGAACCGTGCTTGCGGTCTGCGAGAAAGCGGGACATGAAACAGAGATTTATCAGGCAGGCGGCAAGTCTGTACGCGGATGTCTGGCTTGCGGGGGATGCGGCAAACATATAGGGCGCTGCGTCACTGAAGACTGGGTGAATGAACTTTACCCCAAAATGGTAAATGCCGACGCGATAATACTTGGTTCACCTACCTATTTTGCAGATTTAACACCTGAGATCAAAGCGGTTATTGATCGTACCGGATATATATCACGGCGTGACGGGATGAAATTCAGCCGCAAAATAGGAGCTGGCGTTTCCGCCGTACGCAGAGCCGGCAGTATTCATGCGCTGGATTCGATTAACCACTTTTTCCTGATCAACGACATGATCGTTCCCGGCAGCAGCTACTGGAACATGAGTTTGTCAAGAGACAAAGGTGAATATGAGCGGGATGACGAAGGCGTAAAGACGATGCTGCGTCTGGGGGAGAATATTGTCTGGCTGCTTGAGAAATTGAGCTGAGCGTCTAAAGCGTCATAACTCCACCTTTTTTGACGCGATAACATCTGTAAATGTTTTATCATGTTCAACAAAAACCATTGCGGGTTTATATTGCAACAATAGCTTTTCGATTTGTATGCGGGAGAGTACGTCAATAAAATTGAGCGGTTCGTCCCAAATGTACAGATGCGCTTTCTCGCAAAGAGATTTTGCGACCAAAACCTTTTTCTTCTGCCCCGCGCTGAAATTGGATATATCCTTTTCAAATTGCACTCTCGAAAAATCAAGTTTTCGCAGAATAGCTTTGAACAAACTTTCATCAATATCATTGATTTGTGCAAATTCGCTTAAGTTCCCTTGTAAATATGAAGTATCCTGCGAAACATATGAGATAATTAAATCGCTTCCCTTTTGAATGTTACCCGTATAAGATATATCTTCACCGCGGATAAGCTTGATGATACTTGACTTTCCAGATCCGTTTTTACCGCACAACGCAATTCTGTCGCCTTGTTCAATTGTAAAGGATATTTTGCCGCATGCCTGCTTTTTATCATAAAAAACAGACACATCTTCAAAAGTCGCTAAGCGGCGTTTATAATAAACAAGTGGATGAATTTTTAATTCCGCCGCTTCCTCAATGTTTTTCAAGAGCCGCGATTTCTCTTCAATAAGCGTATTACGCTTCTTTTCAATTGACTTGGCTCTGCCCATCATCTTTGCGGATTTGTGACCTATATATCCTCTATTTGGGCGCAAACCTGAATTTTTAGTAC
The DNA here is from genome assembly GCA_031254105.1 of Chitinispirillales bacterium. Lineage (GTDB taxonomy): Bacteria > Fibrobacterota > Chitinivibrionia > Chitinivibrionales > Chitinispirillaceae > WRCH01. Next base: position 3,619 of record JAIRVB010000034.1, on the reverse strand, counting down.
CATATTTTGTATCTTCAAGCGAATCCGACCAATCTGAAATTCGCTTTGCCGATGATTTCAACCTGCCTATATCTTTTTCCAGCTTCTCATTTTTTGCGATCTCAAAATTATCCTGTTTTTCTTTATTTTCCAGCCAGGAGGAAAAGTTACCTTTTTGTACTTCAATATTTGTTTTATTGATAGAAAGAATGTGGTCTACAGAAGCATCAAGAAACGCTCTGTCGTGAGATACCAAAATAAAGCTCTTTTTTGATCTTATATATTTGCTTACCGTTTGACGGGCGGATACATCAAGATGATTTGCCGGTTCGTCAATCAGCAAATATCCGTTGTCTTGTAAGAAAAGAACGGCAAGTAAAACTTTTGTCTGTTCGCCATTTGACAATGACCCGAATGTACGGTATAAAATATCCGTATCAACATCAAGTAAAGATAACTCCCGTTCAAGCTGCCATATTTCAAAGTCAGGATTTATGCTGTTAGTAACATCAAGCGTTAGCTGCCCTTTGCCGGCTATATCAAACGGAAAATATAGAAAATCCACATTACCTGAAATGATACCGGAATACTTATATTTCCCCAAAAGCAGATTTAAAAACGTAGTCTTTCCACGCCCATTGCGTCCGGTAAATCCCAAACGCCAATTGGTGTCTATTTGAAAAGATACATTTTCAAAGATGTTATCATAACTGCCGTCATAGGCGAAAGTTAGATTGGAAATGTTTATCAGTGACATAAAACAATAACCTTTCCTGTAAAAGATGAGTATTGCAGGAAAGCGTTTTATGACTCATAAAAACATGGAAATATGAAGACTAAACAGACAGGCGCCATTCATATATTCAGAGTAAAAAAGACGGTTGCTTTCCTGCTGAGTAAAATATCACAAAACAGAAACTTATGTTTTTGTGATTTTAATATTTACTATAACTTCAGCAATGAAACTATCACATCTTTTAAAACTCCAATTCGCCGGTGTATTGGTACTGTGAGGCAGACACAATATCTATTGAATATAATATTTTGTCTTTTAATAAACTACTCCCGACAGGAAGGGCCTGTTATATTATGCTTAGGAAACTGGTAGTGGCTATGCAAGGCTTTTTTAAAGTTGAATGATTATAACATTAATATACCGCATTTTGTGAGCCAAGGGTAAAAGGAAGCACTCACTCGGCAGATTCGTCCGAGTGAGTGATAAAAGGTTTAGCGAACAAAATAAAAAATGGCGTATGAGCGTACAAGCTGCAGTGATTTTTGTAGTGACTAATATTTTTTAATGCGTAATCCATAGAAAAAATTAACAGCTTATGGAATTGGCCCTATTACTGCGGCTCAGTCCCTACATACTTTAGCAAGCGCCGCTCAATTGCGCTGCTACGGATAAATAACATAATATGCGCCAAAGTTATCATCCGTGTAAATTATATTGTTTACGCCAAGAGAAACTTTATACTGAAGTTTTGCCCAGCCCGGAGGTAAAGCGGCGCTGAAATGCCACACTTCAAGTCCGTTACTATAGGGGCCGCTGTTCTTTGTAGCGCTTACGACTGAAGACAAACTCCAGTTATTTGTCGTATAATATACCTCTAAAGTCTTTGGGCTGCCTATATCTTTTACGATAATGTAACCTGAAAAGACATTTCCAATTACGTGGGGTGAATATGCCGAACCGTAAGGCACTACCTTAACTCCGGCGTTACCAATGATATAATTGAGAGGGTGATAAGCCTCGGATAATTTCATTTCGTAATTTTTGCCGTGATTGTTGTCCCAATAGTCTTGACCGTTTACTCTATACTTGATTGCGAAAGTAACCGTACCGCTCATATTATAATGGTAATTTACAAATGAAAATTCCCAGGCTTCTTTGTTGCCATGCGTTTGTGCCTTATAACTGGCGGGAGCGTTTTCCCAATTTGGCCCGTTATCAAACGTATAATGAAAAGTTATCTCTTTAACGTATCCGAGATTTTCTACTTCAACAAGACCTGTCAGAGTTACGACATTTGGCGTAGAAAAACTGCTTTTGGCAAACATCAACTCTACCTGCGCGGCTGAAGCAAACGGAGCGGCAATAAAAATTGCGGCAAACATAACTACTGAAAACATAAGAGAACTGATTTTTTTAGATTTCATGACAGATTAACCTTTCCTGTTTGTGTTTTGTTTGTGGTGTTTTGATTTTTACCGTAACATTTACCGCTTCATCTTATAATTACAAATAATATCACCTCCCCTCCATAAAAGTAAAAACGTATCGGCGACACTTTTATGCGCCTTATTATATTTTTTCCGGAAATTAAATATTAAATGCCAAAATTTTAAAATACATTTATAAATATATATCAATGTTGAATAAAAAACAATAACAAAATATAATCAAGTTGCCATAATATACCCAACTCCAAAATCAATACAGAAAATAGTACGGGTATTCTTTATCCTCGCTGTCAAAGTTGCGCTGATTCCGGCATATTTTTTTGCTAATGCAATCGGTTCAATTTTTATGATCTCAAAAATTATAAAGTCATTTCCTGTTTTGGCGGTGATAATCTTATCAAGTTCTAATTTCAACTTATTTGCGGTATTGGGGATGTTTTTTAAAAGGAAATTCACATCAATCGTGATCCTGCTGTCAAAGTTGGTGAGGGGATAAATGAACAGACCACCTTTAAGAATCAGGTTTTCCGCATACTGCGAATGTTGCTGTCGGCGCAAGAACTCTTCTTGACAAAACAGTTGAAGGCAAAGTTGAATGCCGCGTCCCGTTTCCTTTGCCTTGTTTTTCAATCACGCAAGCACTGATGCTGCCATATCAGCCATTAAGAAGCAACTCCATTAAATCAGTTATTTTCGCGTAAACTCTCAGCTTCTTAGCGTATTGTGACAGATTGTCAAGATTCTTTTTATCATATGCCATGTAAGAACTTACTGCCTTTGCGAATATTTCGCTATCCATCTGAGCGCGGCGTTTAAAGCAATCGCAGATATAGCCATTCAACTTAAAAATAACTTTACTAACGCAGAAAACAGATGGCGGAATGCGAAATGATTGAATTTCGATGTCTTTATTTCCGCGTCCCACCATCTATTTTGAAGTTGAATTAGTATAGTACGCTCATAGTCATACGTTATAAGGGTAACGCCACTCCAATCTTCATATACAATACCGAGAGAGCGAAAAGTTTCTCGCTAACCATATAACTGGAGTTTGGTGAATAGTCAATTTTGAACCATGAACGCGTTGCATTGAGTGTAACCGCCAAATGCCATTCTAACGGAGTTTTATCGCTGTAGCCATTATGGAACAATGCCGACTTGAGTCTGCCCCACCAAATACGGCGGATTCCCGATAATTATCCTCAGTGGTGTTTCTGCCGCTCCAATACACGTTCGAAATTTTGCGAAAATATCTCATCTATGAAAGAATTGTCAGTCTCGCCAAGCTGAAAAGTATCCGTATTAAACCACATCATTCTCATCTTAATTCAACATGTTTTGTGCAATTATCATTAGCATCCCGCTACGGTAATTACTTTTCCCTCTAAAGATTCTTTTCTCATATAAATCTTTTCTTCCCAAGCTTTCTTTGTATCACGGTCAAATACAATTAGCC
>JAIRVB010000048.1 GCA_031254105.1 Chitinispirillales bacterium | reverse complement strand
ACGGCATACGTTGACCCGTTCAGTGGGATTTGTGAGGTAGGGTTATAGTTTATAACACATTGGGAGTAACAGTAAGACCGCCGGAAACGGCGGTCTTTTTTTGCGCTGTTTATTGACATGGGTGATATAGTCATTCAACTTGAAAAATAGCTTTACTGCCGCGGAGAACAGATGGCGGAATAAGGAAATGATTGAATTTCGATGTCTCTATCTCCGCATTTCGCCACCAGTTTTGAAGTTAACTTAGTATAACTTGGCGTATGCGTGAAATCAAGCTCTTTCAGGCGGATCAATCATAATTTCGCATCGCTTGCCCTAACGCCATATCGGCTAACACCAGCGCCGCCATAGATTCCACTACGGGAACCGCCCTGTGAACTACGCATGGATCGTGGCGTCCCTTTGATTTGAGTACTATTTCATTTCCCTGATAATCGGCGGTTTTTTGATCACGGCTGATTGTGGCCGCGGGCTTGAACGGTACGCGAAAGTAAATGAGCTCACCATTGGATATTCCGCCCTGAACGCCGCCGCTGCGGTTTGTTAGCGTACGCAGGGGGCTGCTCCTGTCTGTCATATTACGCTGATCTCTCCTGACAAAAAGATCGTTATGCTCAGAACCCCGCATCGCCGCTCCCTCAAATCCCGAACCTATCTCAAAGCCTTTACACGCGGGTATGGAAAGCATCGCGGCTCCAAGCGCGGCTTCAAGTTTGCCGAAAACCGGTTCTCCCCATCCGGCCGGAACGCCTTTACATACGCAGGTGATGACTCCGCCAATGGAATCGCCCTCATTTTTGACCTCATGTATAAGCTCTTCCATAAGTTTTGCGGCGTCCAAGTCCGGGCAGCGTACAGGATTTTCGTCAACCATAACGCGTGTGACGGTGTTAAAATCAATCCCTTTAGCGTTGATTTTTCCTACAGAAGAGACAAATCCTACAATCTCTGTCCCAAAATTTTTGCGAAGAAAAATCTCCGCGGCCGCTCCAGCCGCTACCCGTCCGATTGTCTCCCGTCCGCTTGCGCGGCCGCCTCCACTGTCCGCCTTTATCCCATACTTCATCAAATAAGTGTAGTCCGCGTGAGAGGGGCGGGGAACTGTGTCATCCTGTGCGTAGTCGCCGGGACGTTTATCTTTGTTTTTGACAACAAGAGTTATCGGGGTTCCAAGCGAAAGCCCGTTTTCAACGCCTGAAAGGATTTCCACCAAATCAGCTTCATTGCGCTGAGTGCTGATGGAGCTTTGTCCGGGTCTGCGCCGGTCAAGCTGCGGTTGAATATCTTTCTCACTTATTGGTATTGACGGAGGAAAGCCATCAATAACCGCTCCTACCGCGGCTCCGTGGGATTCACCAAAAGTCGTGACTTTAAAACAGTTTCCGAATGTATTAGACATCTTTATACCCCCCAAATAATGCAGTAATAGATGGCGGAATGCAGGCCGTGTTTATCGAGGCGTAAGCCAAATGTTAAACCTGCTGATTACAAAGAAAAAGATCTCATAAAATCCACTGTTTCTGCGTTATCGCTTAATTATTTAATTTACATAATATAGCCTGAGAAGTTTCATCAGGAGTAAGCGTATCATTAACTATTATTATATCAGCAAGATTCTCGTAAACAGGATCGCGCCTGTTCCATTCTGCGCTTATCTCTTCTTCCGTGCTTCCCATAGAAGCGGGGCTTCCTTTGGATTTCATTCTTTTCAAAATAATGTTTACGCTGCACTTAAGATATACAACCGTACCCATAGATTTAAGCAGGGAGCGGTTTTGTCCGCTCATAGGCGCGCGCCCTCCTGTTGACAGAATAGAAGAACGCAATCCGCGCAGAGAATTAAGCGCGTCTGTCTCAAGTTCGGTGAAACAACCGGCGCCCAGCTTGCGGAATATCTCCCGGCATGAAGCGGCATTCCCATGTACTTGTTGATACCGGTTTTCGATCACGCGGTCAAGATCCACGCAATTGCGGCTTGTCGCGTTGCCAAGAGCCGCGGCAGCTGCTGATTTTCCGCAAGAAGCGAATCCAATTAAAATAATATTCATAAAATTAAATAACCCCCGTCCCCGCGCCGCGCGCAACCCGCCCCCTGATCGTTTCCGCGATTGTTTTTCGTGATCATTCCCCATAACCATTTCCACCAGCCGATTCAATGATTGTTTTTGTTATCATTAGGGCACCCGCGAGGGGTACCCCTACGACGGCGGCGCGGGGGGCACATTATCAATATGGTTATAAATATAAATCACACCAGGTGCGCGTATTATCTATCTTTTGATTATTTGGCACGAAACGTGATACATTATACAAAGGGGTTCTGCATATGCCTTACGAATATCTGGAGGATGTTGCAATGGCTGATGTGGCATTTCACGCATGGGGGCGAACTTTTGACGGGCTTTTGTGCGCTGCGGGAGACGCCATGCTCGGTGTAATGGTGGAAAATCCTTTGCGTGTAGAACCTGCCACACTCAGAAAAATCGCCGCCGAAGGGGGCACCGAGGAGATGCTGCTCTACTCTCTGCTTGAGGAACTCCTTTATCAAAAAGATGTCAGCGGACTGCTTTTGCGGCTTGTCGCGGGCGGGGAGATTCGGGAGCGCAGCGGCATCCTCTCATATGAGGGAGTAGCCGCGGGTGAACCTGTTAACGCAGACCGCCACAACATTGCCGTAGATGTAAAAGCTGTGACTATGCACATGTTCAGTTTATACCGAAAGGAAGATTCCTGGCACTGTACGGTGGTTCTGGATACTTAATAATCTCCATATCCAGCATCTCATTTTTGTTTTCATCAAAAATAAATCGCCCCAGAATTCTTTCTCCGGCTAATACGCGGCCAAGCCAACTTTCGTAGCCTCGCGGCCATATTTTGTCATAAGGGATAGCGTCAGCCGCGCACCAGAACGGATCCGCTTCCTGCGTAGGCGCAGGATCGCCCTCATAGCCTGACGCGGTAAATACAAACACTCTCATAGAGTAACCCCCCTGAGACATATACTGGAGCTGCGCCGCAAATTGCGGCGATAACGGCGTAATGCAGGTTTCTTCCTGAATCTCCCTTACAGCGGCCGTCTCCGGAGTCTCATTCATATCAATTCTTCCCCCAGGAATGTTTACAAATCCTGCGCCCAAACCGCTTTTCTTATGAATAAGCAGAATATCACCCTTTTTTCGTACAATACAAAGCGCCGCACGCTCTGTAAAGTTCCACCTCTCCCAATGGATATCATCGACAGAACTGATTTCGGAAAATGCAGTTTTTTCCATAAATGGTCTATTCCCGCAGCAAGCTGCCTGTGTGTTTTTAGACTTTTTTAATATATTTATTCTGAAGGTTTTACAGTAAATTGCCTGCTTTGAATTTACATTATCGACACGGATAATAAAAACAAATATCGTAAAAAAACAGCGGTGGGGTTATAAGACATATGCAGCCACTCTGCGGTGGTGTAATGAAAATACCGAAATTTATTTTGTACAGGCGTTTATCACAGAAAAAAATTTAAAATGAACTATAGAGGGTGTTTTCTTTATGTGGTGATACATTATACTTCTACTGTAACATATAAGGTATGAAATGAATAATTTTAATCTTGAAATCGGTAAACGAATAAAAGAAAAAAGAATAAGTTCCGGGTTAACAAGGGAACAGCTCGCCGGTATGGCCCGGATAAGCGACAAGTTTTTATACGATATTGAAGTCGGCAATAAAGGGATGTCGGCTGAGACGTTGTATAGAATTAAAACCGCTTTGGACGTTTCGGCGGATTGGATGTTGATGGGAGATTGATTGGGTTTTGGGTGGAAAGCGGATACGTTGAGGTTTTTGCATTCTTTTGTTTTGTATAAAAATCGCCTGTTATCATTTAAAAAATTACTAAGGGGTGTATGTTATGGGTAATCATAGTATCGTTAGTTTGCCACAGAAACCAGAGATAAAATATGGTCTTACCAGTTTGCTTTACGGCTCATGCTTTGGACAACCGTGGGGCATAACGCCTTCAATGTATCTCTAAAATTTTGCGCACAGTACTGTTTTCCTCTGTCGCTATGGAATATCAAATTTTGCTG
>JAIRVB010000037.1 GCA_031254105.1 Chitinispirillales bacterium | reverse complement strand
GAAAATTGTTTTTGCGGAGCTGATTGTGCTTGTCCGTTAAAGACTACTGATTGGGCAGATTTTATACCATCGCCGCTAAAGTATATTTTTAGCATAGCCGTTGATGTCCAGCCTGCCACTCTTGAAACAACCTGTTCGGGGTTCCCAGCCATGATAAGATTCTATCGAAACTTTCTTTATTTAAATCTTTTGATGATTTTGTTTCTGTCGCAAGCGCGGAAAAACATATTTTACTTGGTTCCTTGATAAGGAAAGCGTAAATTTGCGAGAGCTTGCAAAATATTAGATAGTCACTTCCGCGTTTTTTAATATTTTGAGAGATACATGGAAACAGGTGGAGTATACTATGCTGCGTAAAATTAAAATTAGCAATTACAAGATGTTTCGTGATTTTGAGATGGATTTTACTGAGGGTATCAATTTGATTTGCGGGCCAAATGGCAGCGGGAAAAGTGCGTTGCGGGAGTTGTTGTCCGCGCTTGGGAATTTACTTGCATTGCCTGATGTTGCCGAGCGGGTGGCAGAATCCGTTGTATCATCTTTTCCGGCAGAGGTTTTTTGTCGTTGGCTTCCACAAGAAACCGGTTACAATGAGATTATAATAAGTCTTGAGTTAAACGGTAAAGATGAAAAGAGCGGGGCGGAAGAACTGTATTGTTATGACTTGACCGTAAGATACAATTTTTTAGAACGTAAAAGCAGAATACAGAGCGAATCGCTTGTTCTTCACACAACAAACAGGAAACATACGATAGTATCCTTTGCAAATGGTAAATTAACTATTTGTACAGATGATGGGAAAGATTTATCCTTTAGCGCCGATTGGAATGTTTCCGGCTTAGTGACAGGGTCAAGAAATAACAGTAAAATCATAAAATTCGGCCAATTGATGTCAAATGTATTATCTGTACATTTAAACCCATCTTTGATGGCGCGGGATTTTACCGCCGGTTCACAGACAATAGGCCAGTTTGGTGAAAATTTTGCCGCTTGGAATTTTTACAATACAATTCGTCAATTAAACAAGCAACTCTTAGTTTTTGAGCAATGCAAACATTTTATTCCCGGATTTGTCACAATCAGCAACCCTTCTGTTGGTGATTCGTATCGTTGTAAAGTTAGTGTTGGATATAATGGAAAAACTTATGAATTGGCGCTTAGTGAATTATCCGACGGGCAAAAGATTTTATTTGCGCTATACTCGATATTATCAAATGTTCCCGACGGTTCTACTGTTTTAATTGATGAGCCTGAAAACTTTTTATCTCCCGGAGAATTACAGCCGTGGCTGAATGCCGTTAACAGTGCTTGGGAAGAACGGGATATCCAGTTTATTATTATCTCTCATAATCCCAAGATATTGAACTGGTATCATAAAGAAGCTGTAATATTAAAAATCTCAGATAAGCCGCCAAGAATTATAGCGGAAAAGAACAGCGCAGACCCATCGGTTTCATTATTCGATAAATTGAGAGAAATGGAGTGGATGGAAAATGGCGCGTAAATTTGAAAAATACCGGGTGCGTGTTTTATGTGAAGACCGTGAACATTATAATTTCATATATGGTTTTTTGGTGGATCGAGGCTTTGCCGAAAGAAAGATTAATATGTCGCGTGAGCTTCCCGAAGGATCGCAATCAGGGGAGCAGTTTGTCCGCGAACACTTTAACAATGAATATAAAAGATATGCTTGCGGTCAGGAAAACGTGTTGCTTGTTATCATGCAGGATATAGATCACGATGATAAACGACCGGAAGATATGAAAAATAAATACAGTCAGCTTGTAAATAATGGAATTAAAGCATCAGATAAATTATTGTTTATTTTTCCGAAGCGAAATATTGAAACATGGTTTGAATGGTTACTGCAAACGCCGCCAAGGGCCGAAGTCAGCGAAAGCGCTGACTTTAAGCAGAAACATTCCTGTACAAAATCTACAACAGTTGGTAAAATGGCAAGTAAGTTTTATTCCGAATGCCATAATGACCATTCCGCCTGCGATAACGCGCCGTCTTCTTTGAAGTATTCTTGCGGGGAGTTTGAAAGACTCTGTAACTATTTAAAAAGTATATAATTTTGATCTGTGAGTAGTTATTAACAAAAGGCACCAATTGGCTTAGCCGAGATAAAAAAATTGTCAAACGGAAAAGGAAAATGTGTATACATACGGCTATGTGGTGGTTCTGTGGTGGATTTTCCCAAAAAACGTTAAGAACATTAGGAAATATCGCGATAACAAATTTTTCGTAATCAGTAGGCCGGCGGTTCGAGTCCGCTTCCCGGCTTTATCTTAAACCCTTTAAAAAATAAATTACTTAATTGGTATTATCCACAGCAAAAAGCTTCCTGCCGTTTTTTTCCGTCCGTAAAGCAACATCCTCTGCTGGTTCCCCCAGAATCTCCGCAGCCCGTTTCAGTATCAAACGTAAATTCGCAGGTTCATTAAATGGGCCTGCGGCGTTTGCGGGAAGCATATCCGGACTGTCTGTTTCGACAAGAAGCCGGTGCGGCGATACCATCTTCAATGATTCATGAGCTTTTTTAGCGTTTGTAATTAGGATTGAACCGGAAAACGAAATGTAACAGCCGAGGTTTTCAAGTTCTTTGATTAAGTTTGGCGGGCCGGAGTATGAGTGAATTACGCCGCCGAATCGTAAACCGCCTTTATCTTTTAAAATAGAGATCAGCGTACCCCAAGCTTTACGGCAGTGAATGGATACCGGCCGCTTTAAAGCGCGCGCGGTTTCAAGTTGACGGATAAATATTTCTGTTTGTCTCTGATAATTGTGCTTATCAAGTGTATGGTCAAGTCCTATCTCCCCTACAGCAGCGTTTGGGGTATCGGCTAAACGTTTTTCGAGTTCAATGTCCCATTCTTTGCAGACTTCGGAAGCATACCAGGGGTGAACGCCAAAAGCGCACAGCACCGTTTCACTGTGCTCAGAGCCAATATGTGAGATCTTTGCCCAGTCCGCTTCTTTAACCGCGCAGCAGAGCATGAGGCGTACGCCGGACAATCTTGCACGGCTAAGCAGACTGTCAAGCTGATCATAAATACGCTCATCCTGAAGATGGCAATGTGAGTCGAACATGCGGTATAATATAAAGTCCGAAGCGTATCATTGTCAAAATGCGCGTGTTTTATGCTGACTGGACTTTTGAAAGACTTAGGGTTGATATTGATGCCTATCCTTTTGTTGATAATGGTTATTTGAAGAGAGAGCGGTGATTTTATTATTTTGAAGTATGGCTTTGCAGACAATACCGAATATGATCCGTTCCAGCTTGTCTGTTCGCTTTTATGGTGTATGAGCACGGCTTATGCTTAGCGCCGCTATAATCATTACTAAAAATTTCTGTATTATAGATTGGTAAGGTATGAAGACAGATTTCCGCACAGCGCTTAAAAATTTGCGTATAAATTCTTTTGAGGGCGAGGAGATTACCCGCGTAAAGGTAGATATCGAAGGCGCTCTTGAAGGACAGAATTATTTTATCCACCTTCCGCCCAAATACGAGTTTGAAAGCCTCCTTGCAAACAGGGACAAGAAAATCAAAAGCCCAAACATTACAGGCGTTGTAAAAAATCTTGAAACAGGAGAGACCGCCATAATCAAGAGTCCCAGATATATGGCGAGGAACCGCTTCAGCAACGCGGGGCAGCCTGGCAACAACGCTTCGGGGGAGAGCGGGCTTGACTGGCTTGATAACAACTACCTTCTTTCTACGATATTCTCGGTCTTCTATCTTTCGGACTTTGATGGGTCGGCTAAAATAGCGCCTGTGGAGTATGCGAGCAAAGACGCAATCATAACCAAACGCGCCCGTTTTTTCAAACCTACCGCCTGGCAAAGTCTTATCAAAGTTGGCGGCATAGATATACGGGAGATTGTCGCAAAGAGGTTTGGCATGGAGGTGCTAAAGGATCAGGGGCCTTTTTTAAGCTCAACCGAGAAGATTGACGCGCTTTGCCGCCAGCTTGCTGAGTTTATGTGTTTTATGCACTTTCCCGGTTCCGGTAAAACGGAGCTGATCCAGCTTTACGCTTCCATGATGAGCAATTTTACGCCCGGGGCCGGGGGCGCCGTATTTCTCGAAGATATTGCCAATTGTAAACTTCCAAATATCTCGGATGAACTTAGAAGGCAGCTTGTTGATATACTGTTTGCGGAAAGAAACAGGCTGAGCATAACATATAATTATTGGTGGGATCAGAGTCCGGGAACCGGCATCGACAGCGATGGATACCTCACAATATTCGATTGCGGATTTGTCACGCCTACCCCAAGGCACAAAGGGATTTCGGCGTTTTGTGTTAACAATGGGCAGATAGCTGAAAATGTGATAAAGCACTACATTGATATCTATAGCGCGAAACACGCGAACAGAAAGTAGCCGTCTGTGATCGTTTCACTAATGCAGAAATAATAATGCAAAATGCAGAAATATCAAAAAACACTTTAGTACAGAGAGACCTGTCTTCTATAGCCGTTATTTTATTTTTGCGTTTCTTTTTGATTGAAAGATTAAGTTACAGAGAAGTTTTACAGGCTCAATTTTTACAGACTCACTGGTTTTTGTATGAAACCTGCGCCAGTGAGTATATTATATGGATATATTAAAAAGATAATGTTGTCGTACGGTATCTGTTTCGGACTTCAAGAAATAACCTGAAATAAAATTTATGAAATACAAATACGCGATGTTAGTCGGCGATGGGATGGCTGATTTTCCTGTTGAGGAGCTTGGGGGTAAAACGGTACTCGAATATGCATATACTCCAAACATGGACAGGGTGGTATCACAGGGCCGGATTGGTCTTGTTTCTACTGTTCCGGATGGTTTTTTGCCCGGCAGCGATGTGGCTAACATGTCTCTTATGGGATATGATCCGGCTAAGTATTACAGCGGACGCGCTCCGGTAGAGGCTGCCAGCATGGGGATTAAGCTTTCGGCGGAAGATATAGCTTTCAGATGTAATTTCGTGACTATTGAAAATGGTATAATGCGGGATTACTCCGCGGGCCACATCGAAACTTCAGAGGCCGCTAAGCTGATTGCGACGCTGCAGGACGCGCTTGGGTCTGACACTGTGCGGTTTTATCCCGGGGTAAGTTACCGCCATCTTTTAGTAGTGAGGGGCGTTGGCGGCGCCCTTAAATGTGTTCCGCCGCATGATATAACCGGACGTGAGGTGAGCGGGTATTTGCCCAGCGGCAAAGACAGCGAATATATTTTGTCAATAATGAATAATGCTCGCGAAGTCCTCACAAAAGCTTGCGGTTACCACAATCGTATGCGTGAAATTGGCAGCTGCGCCGCTACGGATATCTGGCTTTGGGGTCAGGGGCCCGCTGTTAGCTTGCCGAGTCTCAAAGAGAAATTTGGGATAAGCGGATCGGTGATCTCCGCAGTTGATCTGATAAGGGGGCTTGGAAAGCTTGCCGGGTTAAATGTGCGGATAGTGGAGGGAGCTACGGGATATCTCGGTACTAATTATGCCGGAAAGGTCGCCGCCGCCGTAAGCGCGTTTGAAAACGGAGAGGATTTCGTTTACCTGCACGTAGAAGCTCCTGATGAGACCAGTCATGAGGGATCGCTTGAAAAGAAGATTTTGGCGATAGAGGAGTTTGATAAATACGTGGTAGGGGAGATGCTTGACTATCAGGAAAAACGCGGTGATCTGAGGATAATCGTTTTGCCGGATCACGCAACCCCTGTAAGCTTGCGTACGCATGACGCGATGGCTGTACCGTTTGGCATGTGCGGCCCTGGTGTAGAGGCGGATAGCGCCGCTGTGTACTGTGAGAAGGCTGCGCGGGGGAGCGTCTCCCTAAGCGGACCCTCTCTTTTTGAAGTTTTTATCAGTTAGGCGGCCACTATGTCGGTTCGTTTTGCCGAAAAGGTAATAACATTTTTATTTGATCTTCTTGCGGTGAATGTGGCTTTTTTTACAGCTTACTGGATCCGCTTCAGTTCGGGTTTATTTGTTAATGAGAGCGGCGGTATTCCTGCTGCCGCGTTCACATACCTTGAACCCTCGCTCATGCTTAGCGTTGTATGGATAGTGATGTTTTTTCTAACAGGACTTTACAGGGACTGGAATAAAGAATCCCGTCTCGATGAATTTTTTGTTGTGGCCCGCACCGTGTGTACGGGAATTTTCCTGTTTTTCCTTGTCACAAGCGCTCCTCAGATAATGGAGTTTACCCAGACCGGTGATATACGTAAATTCCTCACGCCTACAAAATTCGCTACTATTCTCACTTACGGCGGCTGCATGCTTTTCTTTGCAAGCGCAAACCGTTTCGCAATGCACACGCTTACCGGCATCCTCTTTTCAAAAGGGATCGCTGTAAGTAAAGTGCTTGTGGTTGGGGCGAACAGGAGCGGAGAAAAACTTGTCAGAGATATAAACTCTTTCCCAAAACTTGGCTACAGGGTGGCAGGGTTTATTGATGATGACGGAAGCCGCAAGGGGAGTGTTTGCGGCGGCTTGCCGATTTTCGGAACATACTCCGATATACCTTCGGTTGCGCAGAGGGAGAAGATCGGCGGGCTTATTATCGGTCATGTAAGCGGATCCGCAAATGAGATAAGCCGCGTTCTTAATTACTGCGGCGAGCTTCATATAAATATATATATGGTGCCATCATTAATGGATGTCATATCGGGGCACCAGAAAACCCATCAGTTGTTCGGGGTTCCGTTAATGGTGCTTCTGCAGGATCATATGCCGGGATGGGAGGCGCAGGTAAAGAGGATTATTGATATTGCAGTCTCTTTTTTGGTATTACTGCTTGGGGCGCCTGTTTGGCTTGCTGTCGGCGGGCTTATAAGATTAACCTCCGCAGGTCCGGCTATCTATAAACAGGAGAGAGTAGGGCGCAACGGAAAAAATTACACAATGTACAAGTTCCGTTCAATGTACAGTGACGCCGAGAGCCGCAGCGGGCCGCAGTGGGCTTCGGAAAATGACCCCCGCATAACTCCAATCGGCCGTTTTATACGCAAGACGAGGCTTGATGAGATTCCGCAGTTCATCAATGTGCTGAAAGGCGAGATGAGCCTTGTGGGGCCGCGCCCCGAAAGGCCGTTTTTTGTCGAGCAGTTAAAACAGGAGATCCCCTGGTATGTGCGCAGAATTAAAATGAAACCGGGGATAACCGGCTGGGCGCAGGTGAAGCACAAGTACGATTCATCTATTGAAGATGTGAAACAAAAGGTTCTCTACGACTTGTATTATTTTGAAAATATGTCGCTCTCGCTTGACCTGAAGATTCTTGTACGCACCATACTTGTAGTCCTTACAGGCAAAGGAGCTCATTGAGTTGTGATTATCGGCGCGTGCTGAGTATACCAAGTCTTTAATTTGTTTCTGTCGCGAGCGGGTTTATGAGACAGATGTAGCGCGCGTATTAATGATCACAACCAAAAAAGATTGAAATTTTTGTTTTTGAATTGTAGAATTAGATTAAAAACTTTGTGAGGAGGATGAAATTAGCTGTGCAAAATTGTTATATGTTTTGTGCGGATCGTTAACTTTTTTTAATAGAGCTATTCTAAAGAATTGCAGTTTCCCCTCCACAGAGGTATATTTTCATAGATAATTACTGGTTATGCCGGGTTTAAGCGGGCTAACTTTTACTTGGTTATTGTGTTGGATATCTTGTGGGGGTAAATTAATAATTATTGGTTGCGTTCTTGATCAGCTTTGGGCGAGAAGGAATTACAGGTATGACGAGTGACGATTTGAATGTGGCGTTTGAAAAGGTAGAGGAGATATCGGCGGAGCTTGTTCTTGCGGATTTGGCTGATTTATCCGATTTGACGGCTTTGGCGGGCATTGATACCAGTTTTGAGCAGCTTCATGACTGCACCGAAGATGCGCGTGTTCGCGAAGTCGCGAAAGCCTGCAGGCAGACAGTTGAGAACATGATTTTTAGAGTGTGCAAAGTTGAGGAGGGGGTAAAATCTTTATCAGACGCGCTTACCTCTCTGCGCCGGTCGATAAAATACGGGCCCGCGGAAGCGGGGCAGTCCGGCGGAGACTCAGGTGAAGCGATTAAGAATGATGACGGCGTTGAAATAAATATTGATCTGGATGCGGACGACGGGATTGAAGCTAAGGCTCCGAGCGCTCCTCCTGTTAAACAGGACAGCGATGGTTTTTATGTAGATGAGTCTAAGGGAGCGGCAGGCGGTACTCGTGCGAATTTTGCTGAAACGATGGATCTGACTACTCTTGATTCTGCGCTTTTGGGAGACTTTATCGCGGAATCTCAGGAGCATTTGCTTACCGCTAATGACGCGCTTTTAAGACTTGAAGCCGCTCCGGCTGATGTAGACATAATAAACGAGCTTTTCAGAGTGTTTCATACAATTAAGGGTGTAGCCGGATTTTTGTCGCTTGGAGCGGTCCAGGCGCTTGCCCACTCTACCGAAAGTTTGATGGACAAGGCGAGAGAAAAAGCGTTTATTCTCTCATCTGAGGCTGTAGACCTTATATTTGCCACAGTTGACGCTCTCAAAAAAGAGATAGATATTCTAAACGCCGCGCTTATGGATTCCATGCCGTACCATGTGCAGGATGGTATGGATCAGCTTATAATGACCGTTGACTCAATGCTTGACAATTTGATGGGCCGCAACGCTAAACCGGGCAGGCTTGGCGAGGAGCTGATAAAACTGGGCAAGATAACTCAGGATCAGGTTTCAAAGGCTCTATTTGAACAGGAACGCAGGCCCAGTTCAAAGCTCGGGGAGATTCTTGTCGAGCATGGCGCTGTTTCGCATGAAGATATTGCACAGGTTCTTGAAAAACAGGTGATCATCGGAAAAGCTCCTCCTGTTGTAAAGGAAAGCGTAAAGGTGGACACCGAAAAACTTGACAGGCTCATTGATATGATAGGTGAGCTTGTTATTACCGAAGCGATGGTTACAGGCGATGAGGAGCTCAAGGGGCTCAGGAGTACAAGGCTTGGGGCTAACATGCGTCAGCTTGACAAAATTACACGGCAGCTTCAGGAGATCGGGTTGTCGCTGCGCATGATGTCGCTTAAAACTCAGTTCCAGAAGATGGCCCGCCTTGTGCGCGACCTGGCCAAAAAGACCGGCAAGGAGATAAACTTCGTAAGTATAGGCGAAGACACCGAACTTGACAAAACAGTTATTGAGCATATAGCCGATCCGCTTATGCACATGGTGCGAAACAGCGCGGACCACGGTATGGAGATGCCTGAGGAGCGTGTTGCGGCCGGAAAGCCGCGCGCGGGAACAGTAACGCTTAGGGCGTATCAGAAGGGCGGTTCCATATGTGTTGAGATTGAGGATAACGGTAAAGGCCTTAACAGAGACGCTATTATTAAAAAGGCGATTGAAAAGGGGCTCATAGACAGCAACTCTATTATTACCGACAACGAAATAAATCACCTGATTTTCCATCCAGGTTTCTCTACCGCCGCGGCTGTTACCGATGTTTCGGGCCGCGGAGTGGGTATGGATGTTGTAAAGAAAAACGTGGAGTCTCTGCGCGGCCGTATAGAGATACGCACAAAGGCCGGGGAGGGGACGGTTTTTACAATTCATCTGCCGCTCACCCTTGCTATTATGGATGGCCTTGTAGTGAACGCGGGCGGGGAGCGTTACATAATTCCTACATTATCTGTTGTGGAAAACTTCCGTCCTACCGCTAAGGATCTCACAGAGGTGATGGGAGTTCAAAAAATGGTTATGTGTCACGGAGAGCTGCTGCCGCTTTACAGTATAGCCGAGGTTATGGGGAAAAAGAATACTGTGATAGTTGAGAATGGAATTGTTATGGTGGTAGAGGACGCGGGCAAGCGCACCGGACTTTTGGTTGACACTATTATCGGACAGCAGCAGACTGTGATTAAAAAACTTGGCGAAGGGGTTGGAAAGATCCGCGGCGTAAGCGGCGGCGCTATTATGCCTGACGGACAGGTGAGTCTGATCATTGATGTAGCGGAGACGGTTAAGCTTTCGGCTGACAGCGGAAGCACAATAAAGGATCCTGATGCGCGGGAAGAAAAACTTGCAGGTACGGTTGCGTAATTTTAAATATACAAGGGGAATTTAATGGCTGAGGTAGCTGAAAAAAAAGGCGCTGGTCTGGCTGGAAAGTATCTTACTTTTAAGTTACTGAAAGAGGAGTATGGCCTTGAGATTCTCAAAGTCAGGGAGATAATCGGGATGATGGCGATAACCAGCCTTCCCCGTACTCCGCTTTTTGTGCGCGGAGTGATAAATTTGCGCGGCAAGGTTATTCCTGTAATTGACCTGCGCAGAAAATTTGAAATGGAAGATACGGAAGATACCGATCAGACCTGTATAATAGTTGTTGACGTTGGTTCAAAAAACGGCATTATTCAGATCGGTATACTTGTTGACTCAGTTTCGGAAGTCCTTGACATTTTAGGAGAGGATATTGAGGAAGCGCCGACGTTTGGAACAAACATAGATACCGCGTTTATTTTGGGAATGGCCAAGGCGAAGGGGTCAGTAAAGATTCTGCTGAATATCGAAAAGGTACTCTCATCCTCAGAACTGGAAAATGTAGCGGGGATGGTATAAGTGATAGGGGAGCTGACTCATTACCTTGAGCCCGGATGCATCTATGTATCAAGGGAGGAGGGGGCGGTGCAGACCGTGCTGGGAAGCTGCGTCTCTGTCTGCCTGTGGGACAGTGAGATAAAGTGCGGGGGGATGAATCATTTTATATACCCGCACACAAGCAATAAGGATTTAGCGACGCCCAAGTACGGAAACGTATCTACTGTCGCGCTTATTAAGCTTATGTGTGATGAGGGATGCGATATCGCAAGGCTTACGGCTCATATACTGGGAGGAGGGCACCCGGATGGAGCTACTGATTGTACAGGCAGCCGCAACGCGGAAGCCGCGCGTAAAATTCTTAAGGAAAAGGGTATAAAGATACTTTCGGAAGATGTAGGCGGCAGCGTGGGAAGAAAGGTTGTTTTTGATTTGTCAACAGGACATGTAGCTGTTTTAAAAGTCAACAAAATCAGAAGCGAAGACTGGAAGTAGCAAATTTATGGAAAAGCGCACATTTGATGCATTCAGAAAATTGATCTATGACAAAAGCGGTATCACTCTGGGAGAGGGTAAGGAAGCGCTCGTATCGGCCCGTATAGGAAAGCGGCTGCGCGCGCTTGAACTTGACACGCCGGAAGATTATTTGAAATATCTTTCAAGTCCCGAATGTGACTCAGACAGTGAATTCGTTGAACTTCTTGATGTCATATCCACAAACGTCACCTCATTTTTCCGCGAGCCTGCGCATTTTGATTTTATGGCGAGCTTTGTTGAAAAAATGGTTGCTGAGGGCAGAAACAAAATCAGGATTTGGTGCGCCGCAAGCTCAAGCGGTGAGGAACCCTACACCATTGCGATGACATTTCTTGAAAACATCGGCGGTTTTCGGGGCGATTGCAGGATACTTGCTACCGACATATCAACAAGAATTCTCAAAATGGCTAAAGCTGGAGAGTATACTGAGCAGAAGATACAGGGTGTGCCCCCGCAGCTTCGGAGCCGTTATTTTAATGTTATCCCCGGAGCTAATAAAATTTATAAGGCAAGCCCCGATATTGCGGATATGATTACCTTCAGCCGTCTTAATTTGTCAACGCCGCCGTTTCCCATGAAAGGGCCCTTTGATCTGATATTCTGCAGAAACGTCATGATCTATTTTGACAATACAGTCAGGCAAAGATTACTGAAGGAGTTTGAGAGGCTGCTACGGCCCGGGGGTTATCTTATGGTGGGGCATTCGGAGAGTCTGGCGGGTTTACAGTGTAGTTTAGATACTATAAAGCCCTCCGTTTATCACAAAAAAGGCTAATATGCTTTAACTTTTTTAACGGAGCGTATTTTTGAATTCCGGCAGATTCAATATTGAATATATACATACAGGACTGGTGTTTAATATATGAAAAATATCACCGTCGGCATATCTGATATGACTATTTCCACTAAAGCTGATGAGTTAATAATAACTTATTCGCTTGGATCCTGCCTTGGGGTAACAGTATATGATCCGCAAACCTGCGTCGGCGGCATGGTTCACTGCCAGCTTCCCAACTGTTCCACTGAGGATAAGACAAAAGCGATAAATAATCCGGCGATGTTTGTGGATACCGGCGTGTCGCTTTTGTTTCAGAAATTTTTTGAAGCCGGCGGCAACCGTTCCCGCATGATTGTAAAAGCTGCCGGGTGCGCCGCTATACTTGACCAAAACGGTTTTTTTAGAATAGGCGAACGTAACGTCACCCTCTTCCGTAAACTTCTTTGGAAAAACGGCATCTTACTGAAGGGGTCGGAAACAGGGGGGGATATTTCGCGTACGCTTGTGCTTGAGATGGCTACCGGAAGAACGTTAATACGCTCTAAGGGCGAGGAGCGTGAGATATGATTGTAAATTTACTTTTGATTATAAAAGCAGGGAGCTGGGGGCGTAATTATGGCCTATAACATTCTGATTGTCGATGACTCACCAACCATGCGTACTATACTTGTCAAGACACTAGGCATGGCGGAGATTGAGATTGGGGAGCTGTTTGAAGCCGGCAATGGCAGGGAAGCTCTTGACGTAATGGAAAGCGAGTGGGTAGATATAGTTTTCGCGGATATCAATATGCCGGTTATGAATGGTATAGAGATGGTGAATATAATGGCTGATACCGGGCAGATCAAAACTACTCCGGTAGTGGTTATATCTACCGAGGGCAGTAAAACCAGGTTGCAGGGACTTATGGACAAGGGGGTTAAGGGTTTTTTAAGAAAACCTATTTCGCCGGAATTGTTTAAGTCTGTGGTAGATAAGGTACTTTCGGAAAAAATCGCGTAATGCGTACGCAGGGGCGGCCATATTTGGCCGCCCCTGCATGCGCAAATAAATAATTTTCACCCCATAGCAGGACAGGGGCGCGCCCGTAAGATGGAAAAAATCGCGCAATGGGGGAAGGGCAGCCGCTAAGGTTGCCTGTACATATAGAGATCTCGGAAAAAAAGTAGCGCTGGAGGGGGTGGCAGGAATTATGTATTCTGAAACTTTGGGAATTCTTGATGGAGTTTGCAAGTTGGTTCTTGAGGAGCTGGCGTTTCTCTTTTGTGATTCCAATGACGCAAGCAGTGTAGACCTGAATCAGATGAAAGATACTAAGTGTGTGTCAATGAGTTTCATGGGGCCTACAAACGGAAGGCTTGAGATAGCCGCCGGGCAGGATCTTTGTCTTATTTTAGCCGCAAATATGCTTGGAGCGGAACCTGATGAGGAGGAAGCCGCTAACCACGCGGTTGACGCGCTCAAAGAAGCTTTGAATGTAGTGTGCGGAAGGTTTCTTACCGAAACGTTTGGCGAGGAGGCTGTGTTCAACTTAAGCGCTCCTGTTTCCGAACCAGCGGAAGAATTATCAAAGGTGCATGAGACGGCCGTCTCTGAAGGGATGCTGTTCTTTGAGGCTGAGGGGCATTTTATGGTTGTTAAAATTACTATTTGTAAATAATGTTTTTATAAATAATATACGTTGTTTAATGCAAAATAAAATATCTGACCGTGTTTACCGGGCGGCGGCGGCACAGGAATAAATGCAGAAATAAAGCGTGAACGGAGAGACAGGGCATGCCCTGTCTGTGTTTTGAAAGGTTTTTGATATTTCTGCATTATGCGTCATTATTTTTGCATTATGTATAGCAGGGGGGGGGTAAGTCATGAAAATCAGAGTTTTGATTGTTGATGATTCCGCGGTAGTAAGACAGATCTTAACGCGTGAGTTTTCCAAGGACAGAGGTATTGAAGTAGTAGGTACTGCCCCTGATCCTTATGCTGCGCGCGACAAAATCGTGCAGTTGAAGCCCGATGTGCTTACGCTTGACGTAGAAATGCCCCGTATGGACGGGGTTACATTTTTGCGCAAGCTGATGAAGCACCATCCGATTCCGGTTATTATTGTTTCATCACTGACAGCTGCGGGGAGTGAGCTTGCCATGGAGGCTCTTCATTGCGGCGCGGTTGATGTTATGTGTAAACCAGGAACCGCCTACAGCGTTGGGGATATGTCGGAAATTCTGATAGAAAAGATAAAAGCCGCTGCCATGGTTGATATGAAAAAAAGAGCCGCGAGCATAAGCGAACGCGCAGCCGGTCAACCGCCTGTAAAACGGCTCTCAATAACCAAAACCACAAATAAGATAATCGCCATAGGCGCGTCTACAGGCGGTACGGAAGCTGTAAGAGAGGTTATTGAGAGATTTCCTGCCGGAGCGCCCGGAACAGTTATAGTTCAGCACATGCCGGAACATTTTACCAAGTCTTTTGCCGATCGTCTCAACAGTATTTGCGAGATAGAGGTAAAGGAAGCGGAAAACGGCGACCGCGTGATTCCTGGAAGAGCCCTCATTGCTCCGGGAAACAAACACATGGTGCTGCGGCGCTCAGGAGCGCAATACTTTGTCGAAATAAAAGACGGCCCGCTTGTATTCCACCAGCGTCCCGCGGTTGAGGTGCTTTTTAATTCCGTTGCTGCATACGTTGGAGCCAACGCGGTTGGAATGATACTTACCGGAATGGGAAAAGACGGCGCCAAAGGACTTCTTGCGATGAAAGAGGCGGGCGCATACACGATTGTACAGGATGAAGCGTCAAGTGTTGTGTGGGGTATGCCCGGCGAAGCGTATAAAGCAGGGGCAGGCTGCGTTATGCTTCCGCTTAAAGATATAGCCGCCGAAGCGCTCAAACGCGCGGCGCAGGAGTAGTCCTTTTAAGGTGCGGCCGAGAGCGTTTAGGGCCGCACGATAAAAACATCAAACGGCAAGACCGAGAAAATATAGGTTATATTAGTTGATATTAGGGTGTACGATAATTCTTGCATACCAAATTCCAACACAGAGGCAAGCCCTCGCGGCTGTTCAGTTTTGCACGCATATATGGCATGCGCGCAGTGAGATCATCCCATAATTGTAATCCATTTTTTATGTGTCCATGCATGGCGGATGTGCTTGACAGAACGAACATTATAGGGCGCGTCCCAGCAACGGATAATGGATTGGATATTTCATAATGTATTATTTCCGCATTTTTGTTGCCAAAAGGCTGGTTTTCAAATTAGTTTTAGTCATACCTTTCGTGAGGGAAGTTCGCGCTCCCAAACCTATGTTAATGAGGGGTTTATGAAAACAAACGTGCTGATCGCTGATGATGATATGGATTCCCATCAGCTGATGTATGATATTTTGGAAATTATCTTCAGGAATGTAAAAATTGACCGTACTCTGAATCTGCAAAGTTTCTGGTCAAAAATCTCAGCTAAGGAAAACCGCTATGATCTGGTGCTTCTTAGTCCCGGACTGATTAAAGAGGAGCAGGATTCATTTCTCGAACGTCTCAACGAGGCTAATTCCGAAGTGGTCGGCAAGGTCGTTTTGACGGGCCCGGAGAAAGATTTTGAAACCTGCGCCCAAGACATAAAACTGCTGCCTTTTTTACCCAAACCTTTCTCTTTAGACCGCTTTGAGGAGATAGTGAAAGCGATGAGAAGATAAATCGTAAATTATAATTTATGGTTTGTAATTGTAAGAGCCCCCCTGGCAAGAACTACTGTACGAAAAGAGGAGTCTGTAAGCTCAATGCCTCCGATTGATATGGAGTCTATTTTACCGTTTAGATAAACGTTGCTGTAGACCTCTTTGTTTTCGAGCATCTGCTGCGCTAAGACCTGCGCTTCTGCAAGTTTATCTTTGAGCGGGAAGCGCATGAGAGGTTTCATTTTGGAGATTATTATACCGCGCAGAAGCCAGTTTGCGGTTTTGTGAAAACGGCTTTGAGTGGTCATATCGTAATCTATGTCTTCAAGAAGTATCGTTTGTGTTTTTTCATCGTAAACCGCTCTGCCTATAAGGTATAATCTGCCTTTAAATGAACCGATAAGGTCGAGTCTTACAATCGCAAAGCCATCCATACCGGATATCGCAATATCCTGCACGATGACTTCCTGTTTGCCGGATGAGAAAGTTTTCCCCGTGAGTATCTGCTGGCTTAAAAGGGTGGCCTGTTCATACGAGATCTCTGAATAGAGGTTTACGACAAAGGCGGAGTCTATTTTACCCGGGGTTGAGAAATTGGGTAATTTTACAGGCGCGGTACTTTGCGGTTTTTCTCCGATAAAGGTTTCGGCCGCGGCGCGTACGCCGATTGAGGTTGTCAGTTTGCCGCCCCGTCCGCTGACCGGGGTCATGTAAACCTCATCAGGGGTGAGCTTAAGCCAGATCTGCTGCTGTATTTCGGCTACGGTGATCCCTAACGGTTCCTGGAGCTTGAGCCATAGCGGGTTAACAAGCTCCTTTACGTTTACACCGCTTGAGACGGTTTGGTCTATAATCCCTCCCAGCGCTTCCGCCTGTTTTGAGAGAAAAAAATCGGCTGCGGGTTTTACAGGTATAGATATAAAGCGCATCTTTACAACCGGATCGCTTGTCCAGCTGTAGTCTTCAAGCTTTGTCGTTGTGGTAAGGCTCCAGTTTTTATTAAGAAAAATTTTGGAACGAAGGTTAAGAATTATTCCCGCCTCAACATCCTTGTATTCCGTATGGTTCAGGCCCAATGCGCCGATTGTAAACGCAAACCTCATACTGATTTTTAGCGGTACTCTGTAGATAAGTTCATTGCCCCGCAGCTGTATTTTTATATTTCCGCCTTTCCTCACGCTCATGGAAACGTTTTTGAAACTGCCGAGTGTTAATGTATCAGTTTCGTAAAGTATGCCGCCAAGCTGCCGGTTCACAGTTTTTTCTATATAGCTTGTTTTAATTTCAAAGGGGATGTTTACTATAGAGGAGATTGGTGTAAAATTCGGATCAGCCGCCCTTTGGATGGGGACGCTTGGGCCGCCGTCTGTCCCTGCCTTATTACCGCGTGAACGGCTCGCGCAGTTTGGCATTAAGATTACAGACAGCAGGATGAGAGTTATTAAGCGCATAAATTATGAGCCTGTAAAATTTCTTTTTAAATTTATCTTTTAATCAACCCAAAGCGGACGCATAAATAAAATTGCTGTATCCAGAAATAAAAGATTAAGATATGATAGGGTTTTTATTGAATTATAGACAGCTCCTATCTCCGCGTTAATTATGAATATAGTTATTTCCGGCGGGTTGTTTATAAAATTTTCTTACCCCAAAGCGAGGCCGCGAGCCCCGCCGCCATCAGCGCGGTTGAGTTGCTGTTGTCAAGAATTGGGTTGATCTCGACAATGTCCATCGAACAGGCCAGACCGCTGTCCGCGATGATCTCCATGGCAAGATGCGCTTCACGGTATGTCAGGCCGCCTGTGGCAGGCGTTCCTACGCCGGGCGCGGCCTGCGGATCCATAACGTCCATATCAAGACTCACGTGGATTCTGTCAAGATGTGACAAATGCTCTATGGACTCTCTGATTACCGGCGCTATTCCTCTTTCGTCAATTTCACGCATTGTGTAGATACGTATTCCGCTTTTTTTTAAGAGCTCGCGCTCATCGTAATCCAGATCCCTTACTCCAGCCAGAACTACTTCGCTTGCGTCAAGTTTTGCCCCGCGTCTGCCATTATTTACAAGCTCATCAATTCCGTAACCTAAAAGGATTGACAGCGGCATTCCGTGAATATTTCCGTTTGGTGATGTTTGCGGGATGTTAAAATCGCCGTGTCCGTCAAACCAGATCACGCCCGCCTTTTTCTCATACGTAACTGCGCCTATGGTACCTATTGAAATAGAGTGGTCTCCGCCAAGGAAAACCGGAATGCGCTCTTTTTGCAGAGATGCAACTCCCGCTTCATATGCGCGGCTGCAAACCTGCTTAATGTAAGGACTGTACTCAACAGGTAAAACCGGAGGCAGATGTTCACGCACCGGAACAGAAATATTGCCAAAATCTTCAACATTATAGTCCAACGCCTCAAGCTTAGCCGCCAGTCCCGCGTATCTCAAAGCGCTTGGCCCCATATCTACGCCTCTGCGGGTTTGACCTAAATCTAAAGGTATGCCTATGATCTCTATTGTATTCATCTTACTCAACCCTGTATATCTATGTAAGGGAGGCTATCCGGCGCCCGTGTATCCCGAATCACAACCATATCCGGAATTGAGAACGAAAATTGCAAACAATATGCCTGTGGGCATCGTGGGTATGATTACTGCGCCTCTCTGGGGGCGCCCTGTACAATTCACATCAAGGACACATAACGCATGGATACATAAATAATACGTGGATGCGTATATCTAAAATCTCCAATCACACATTTCTTGTAAAATAAATATGCTGGTATGGTATATTTAGTAGTTGATATTAAGTTAGTACAGAGGCAAAATCGGCGGAGGAAGGAAAAACCGGCATGAATTATAAAGATGACGATATCATTCAAAAAAGCGCGGGGATAGATCAGAGTACATTGGAACACCTGGCTCATCTATTCGGGACTTGTTTATATAAGGTGAATTTAGATACTAAAGATATCTGTCTCACGCTTAATACAACGAGAATTACCGGACACGGTTTTGACGATCTGCCCAACAACAACCATACAAAAGACTCAATGATCCACGAGGATGACCGCGAACTGGTAAACGCAAGCATCTATTCGGTTATCAGCGGGAAAAAGGATCACTATCATATAGAATACCGTATGTATAGGAAAGACTCAAGCATTGTATGGATAGAGGAGGCAGGGGTTATCTCCGGATACAGCTCAGACGGCCGTCCGCTCTATCTCTCAGCTATGGCCGCGGATCTGAGCCGCTTGAAGTGGGCGCAGGAAAAAGCGCGCGATATGGAATCTGAAGTCAAACGTCTCTCGGTTGGAATAGACGCCGACTCCCTTGCCGAAGAAAACAGGCTGCTGCGCGCCGCTAACGCTGCCGCGGCTACGATAATCGGCGGGTTCCATCAAAGTTATGAAACGGTTTTGCATCAGGCTATCGCGATGCTGGGGGAGAGCCTTCAGTCAAATTACGCCGCGATATGGCGCAATACCGAACGCAATGACGGCTTGTGCTGCTTTGTCCGCTCTCACTGGACAATAAGATCGCATACTATTGGAGCCAGTGATGACAAAGTGTATTTCAAATATGATGAGTTTCTTCCGCGGTGGAGGGAGAACCTCGTGGAAGGCGGCTATGCCGTTTTGGATGGAAGCGGTTTAGCAAAAGAGTTCATGAACGCTGCCGGTATGAGTGACGCGCGCAGCGTCCTTTTTACTCCGGTCTATCTGCATGGCAGTTTTTGGGGTATGATGGTATTCACCCGTGACAACAGCGTACCGTTTACGGCGCTTGAAGCGCAAACTATGACAACCGTGGCTATAATTGTAGCAAGTTCGGTCTCGCGGAATGAAACCCTTGGCAAAATAAATATGGACCGCAATAAGGCTATAGCGGAAACCCTTGCTAAAGGGGAGTTCCTTTCAAGGATGAGTCACGAGCTGCGCACTCCGCTTAACGCTATTATCGGAATGACAAATACCGCGTTAAGGGAGAAGGATCCCCAGAGAATCTTATCGCATATCAAGAAGGTTGAGACCTCCTCTCAGCTGCTGCTTAACATCATCAACGATGTTCTGGAAATGTCAAAGATTGAGGCCGGAAAGCTTGAAGTGGTGCTGGAGCCGTTTAATTTTAATGCCATGCTCATGCACGCCGAAGATATTGTCAGGGTGAAAATGGATGAGAAAAAGCAGAATTTCATTGTCAATTTCGATGAGAGTATGAATAACTTGGTGGCAAGCGATGAACACAGGCTTTTACAGGTGATTGTCAATCTGCTCAGCAACGCGATGAAATTCACTCCGCAGGGAGGCTGTATAACGCTAAACGCCTCGCAAAGGCGTATCGGCGAAAACCGTGTTAAGCTGCGCGTCGAAGTGCAGGACAGCGGTATAGGGCTTACCATGGAACAGAAAGAGAAACTCTTTAAACCGTTCGAACAGGCTGACGGCAGTATCACACGTAGATACGGCGGCACAGGGCTGGGGCTCGCTATTTGTAAAAAAATACTTGAAGCGCTTGGCGGCGGTATCTGGGTAAAAAGCAAGCCGGATGAGGGCGCGTGTTTCTTTTTTGAACTGGAAGCGGATCTGGGCAAACCGGTAAATGAGCCTGATGATGATTCTTTACAAAAGGTAATTAACGGAACAGATACCGTATACGACTGGAGCGGCCGCACGATCCTTTTGGCGGATGATGTGGAGATCAACAGAGAGATTGTGGAGATGATGCTTGCCGATACTGGCGTTAATATTGCATGTGCTCAGAACGGTGAGGAAGCTGTTGAGAGGTTTACAGCACAGCCAAAGCTCTATGATCTGATTTTGATGGATGTTCAGATGCCGGTTTTAGACGGGCTGAGCGCGACAAAGCTGATTCGTAAAATAGACAGCCCTTCGGCGGTAAGGGTTCCCATAATAGCAATGACGGCAAACGCCTTCAAAGAGGATATTGACATCTGTATAGCCGCGGGAATGAACGGGCATATCGCTAAGCCTATCAATATGGAAACATTCTTTGGAATTTTAGAAAAGTATTTGAAACAAGGGTGTGAAAATTGAGTAAAAAAGTTTTGATGATCAACGGCAGTCCCAGAAAAAAAAATACGTACAGTCTCCTAACCCAGATTCAACAAATATTAAAAGATTGCGGCGCGCAAACAGAAATCCTTCATCTATCCGATTATGAAATTAACCATTGCAAAGGGTGCGATGATAACTGTATAAACAAAAGAGAGTGCGCTCAGGCGGATGGTATGCGTATGTTAATGCGAAAAATTTCGGACAGCGACGCTCTTGTGCTGGCGTCCCCAGTCTATCTTGGCGGAGTAACTTCAAAAATTAAAGCGTTTATTGACAGAACAAACATCTGGTTCCATAACCCTGAGATTGCCGGCAAGCCGATACTCTCTGTTGTAACTACAGCCTCAACAGGAATAAAAGAGACAAAACGTTTTTTTGAATCATTTACAACAGGACTTGGCGGCCGTAAAGGGGGGTTTATCGCGAGAAACGGGCGCTCCGGCCGGCCTGTTACAGAAAAAGAGCTTTCGCCGTTTCTAAACGCGCTTCTCTCCGATAAAAAAAAGTACAAGCCCGCAATGAACGAAATAATCATGTTTCAAGTACAAAAAGTATTAGCCCTGAAATCCGGCGGGGGAAACAGGAAGTTTTGGGAGGAGAAGAAATGGCTTGACAAGAGTTATTTTTATGATTGTAACATGAATATCGCCAAAAAAGCGTTCGCCGGAGTGATGTTTAAGGTTATATCAAAAGCTATGAATTCATAACTCTGAATAAATTAATATTTTTAATGTCGGTTCTTGGAAAACTAAGTCTATTGAAACAAATATAGCTGCAGTAGAAGGCCCTCAGAATTACGAACCGTTTATAAAAACGTTAAACGCGGTCATATCAAAGTACGCTCCGTCAACCGTTCGCAGAGACGCCCCAACCGCTGTACCCGAAACAAACGCCGCCGCTGCGGCCATATAGTACTTTCACTCAAAAATAACTTTAAAAACCCGGAAATAAACATCTTATTTCCGGGTTCTTAAATCATTATCCGATATAACAAAGCCCCAAAGGGGCGCAATCGCTCCAGCGATGGGTGAAGCCCATCGCTGTAATTTAGTTTGTTTAATGCATTAATAATATCTTTTTCAAGTTGAATGACTATATCTTGACTACGCCCCGCTGCAAATAGAATATTTGTTATACAATGTTCCACTTATAGAGAGGCTTGTTTTTATGTCTGGCAAAGCTACCAAACTTGATTTAATCGCTTCTGTAGCCAATTTAACAGGGCTTACGCAAACTGAAACTAAAATTGCCGTTGAGGAGCTTCTCTCCGTTATTGTTGAGGAGCTTGAAAAGGGGCATACTATTGAACTGCGCGGTTTTGGAACTTTTTTTACAAAGGTGCGTAAAGCGCGCCCCGCGCGCAATCCTAAAACCGGTGAGGTTGTTCCGCTGAGTCAAAGGATTGTACCTCTGTTTAAATACGCCGGCGATATGAAAAAAAGAGTCGCCTCCGGTTCTTAGCAGGCAAGCGGCCGTATGAGAGGTACGCGTTTCTATCCGTTTGAAGTTTTCCGCTAAAAAATATTATCACGGAGTCTTTCCGATTAATTATATTCCTCTGCACCTTAATTACCGTTTATTGAGCTCAGACAAGGGTATTTAACTGATGATAAAACGAATTTGCGTGTCCGTCTGGTTTTGCGCGTTTTTAACCGCGGCGGCGCAGCCGCTTAAAGCGCAGGATCTCGATGGTCTTAAAGACGCCGGCAGCGCCGTTGATCTTAAATCCTTTAAAGCGGGACTCTCAGCCGGTTTTAATTATGATCTGCTGCGGTCTTTGACGGGCGTATCTTTTGACTACCCGATGGGATATTTCGGGTTCAACATTCCGGTTGGTACATCGCTTAATATACGCTCCATAGGCGGTGAGGCGGTTGACACCATTTTTAATGATAATGAACTGTTCAGAAACGGCGACGCGTTTAAACCTACTGTGGGCGCCCGTCAGAATGCCAATTATACGGTCATGGTAGACATGCCGATGTTAGGGGGAGCGGGTAGTTTCGCCTATACCCAGAATTTCTTTCTTAACTATGAGACTACGCTTGGAAACACCGCTGTTGACGTGAGACCGCCTTTCGATGATATCGATGTGGATGGGATTGAAATGAGTCTGCTTATGAAAGGCGGAGTGAGCATACCTCTGCACTTAAACCTTGGCTGGGAGACGATGACGTTCGGGTATTCATATAAACTTGATAGAGACATTGTTTTCGCGCTTTATCTTCACCGCCATCTTTTTTCGCTGAACTTCAGGGGCAGGGCCGATATAGACCTTTTAGGCTATTTTGACGCGAAAATTAATATGGAAGGCGACGGCGGTATGAATTTGAATACAAGCCTGCGCCAGGATATCAATTTTCCCGCTGAAATGGCAAATGGGAGCGCAAACGGCAGATATACGGCTTCAGCGTGGACTCCTTCGGTAGGGATTAAGCTCGGACCGGTGTCAATCGCGTCAAGATTCGGGCTGAACACTAAAGCGAAGGGCTCGCTGTACGGCAGCTTTAAAGTGCCGAATTTAGTCGATCTTGAAACGGGAGAATTGACTATTACCGACGCTATTGACAGGGTCGAAAAAAATCCCGGCGACATGAACGCCATTCAGGATCTTATCAATTTATTTTCAGACGCGAATGTCGATTCCATCACTTATGAGTCTACCGAACCCTTGCGCTGGAAGCTGCCCCAGGGTCATACTATTACCGCCGAAATTATCCCCCGCGCCTTATCGGTTTCCTATACGAAAATATTTGGTGATATTGAGATGAGGCTTAATAACATTCACAGAACTTCCGTGCATGAAAACGGGCTGAGCTGGGATGATTCGTTAAATATTGACTATGGAGTTACTGTCGATCATATAATGATGATAAATCTTAACATTTACGGAGCGTTTCTTAATCTGGGAATGTTTGCCCTTGACGTAAGGTCTGATGATAATGAAAATATTCTGGGCGGGGCGTATAAAGATGCCGGTCTGCCCCGTTTAGGGAAAGCGGCTATACTTCCCGTGCTGAGCCTTGGCGCTACCATGGGTTCTAAAATAAAGCTCCACGTAGAGGGGGATATCCTGCCCCTGCCCGCGCTGCGGACAGGTATTTTTTATTACTTTTAGTAAAGTCGCGGTACCGTATGAAAGGATTATTATATAAAATGGCTAAGAAAACCGGGATCACTGTTTTACTGGTTCTGACCTGCTGCTTCGCGGTCTTTGCGGGGCAGGAAAAACGTTTTACCGTCGTGAGGTCTCCTCTTGAAATAAAGAACGTTGGGGATACGATATTTATTGATTGGGTAGGGGGGTTCGCGGGTTCGGTAATACCTGACAGCGCGGCGGTTTATTTCTCAAGCAGTCCAAAGGGCGGAGACCTTTCAAAATATGAAAAAAGGGTTACGCCGCTAAAGGACTGCAACAATGTGCTCTACGCTCCTGCGCCGTCTGATCCGGGTAATCCCTCATCGTTTGGGCTGCCGCAAAGAAGAGGTATTAGATTCCGGCCGGCGGATCAAAATCCGCAAAACACAATGAGTACAGGCATACATTACTGCGTTGTGGGTAGTTTTAAAGGCCGTGATACTATTTATTCAAATGAATTTACTCTGATGATAGACAGCGACAGGGGGCCGGTTCCGCAGAGTCCATCCAGAGAGATCAGCAATCTGACCCCTGAGTTCAGCTGGAGTAATGTTCCTAACGTGCCGTATTATCATGTTATTCTTTCTGACCGGCCGCTGCCGTTAGAAATTCATGATGACGGCAGCGCCAGCTTAAACGGCGATTTGAGTATAGTGTGGCAGGCGATCACTACGAAAAACCGCATTACTTATGGTGAGCCCGACCCTTCAGGAACTATTACGGCCGCGCCGCCTCCGCTCTCTCCGGGAAAAACATATTCCTGGCTGGTGCTTAACAACTTTGGTAATCACACGGCCTTTTCATCGCCGAAATTATCATTTCCGCCGTTTTTGGAATTTACGGTTTCGGGAAGTCCGCTTAATCCCCCAAAGGTTGTTTCTCCCAAAAACGTTACGATAAGATCCGACGCGCAAAACACTGTTGATTTCAAATGGACAAATCTTGATACAAACGCCGGCGCCTATCTGGTAAATTTAATGATAGAAACTGATCCCAAGGATCTGCTCGGCAATGATCTGCTTGGCGCCGGTGTAAAGGGCGACTTGTTAGTTTGGGAAACAACGGTATCGCGGGGCGGCAAAAGGGCTGACGATACTCTCTCGACTACGCTTAACGCTAAGGCTGTATTAACAGGCGGTAATTATAGGTGGCGTGTGTTTGCGCTTGACAGCAGAGGCGCGGGCACTACGGGAGATACTTTGTCATCCGCCTCTTTTACCTACGAGGTTCCTTTCGGAAATCTTGAGGTCATAACAAAAGAGGTGGTAATGGATGGAAACAGCGGCGGTACTGAGATCAGAGTTCCCGTGGTAGAGCTGCGTTCCGAGGTGTTATCCGGTCCCATGGAGAAACCATTCGCTTTTTATACAGGCATTACAGACGGTTACGCTTTCAGGGCGCGTCCCGCGGGTACATACCGTATACAAGCTGTAAAGGAAGGCTACAAAACGGAAGTCCGTACTGTTTCTGTAACCAATGGTCAAACGACAACTTTGAATATTTTTATGGAAAGAGCGCAAGCGCTCATTTTCGGTAAGGTTACCGACACGAGCGGTATTCCGCTTAATCAGGTAAATGTGGTCGGCGTATCGGAGTGGGGGGATACCGTTGCCGGGCTTACTAACGGCAGCGGCGGTTTTACGCTCGCTGCCTCCAACGCCGACTGGACGGTTTATGCCGGATTAACCGGTTACAAAAACTCTTCTCCTCAAAGAGTTTCCGTAAGGAATGGCCAGAGCCGTGAACTGAACATAGAGCTTCAAAGAAACGCCATCGTTTTTAACGGGTCTGTGAGAAACCCGGACGGCGGCGCCATTTTAGGGGCAAGGGTGCGTATTTTCAGAGAGGGTAATCTTGTAAGCGAGATCCCGTCCACCCCTCAAAACGGCGCGTTTACCTTTCATCTAAGCGCGGGGCGTTATACGCTTAGCGCCGAAAAAGCGGGTTTTACAACCTACGGCGAAGAAGTTACCGTTAGCGGCAGCCGGACTCATAATATCGTTTTGAACCCCGGAGCGATGCTTGTTAACGGTATGGTTATGGGTAGAAGCTGGTCGGCGGGCGGCAATGAGATTTTTGCTCCTATTCCATCCGCTGTTATTAAATTTTGGGATAAGGATAACCCCTCAGATATCATTACCGTGACAAGCGACGCCGTATTCGGTAAATTTTCCGCGGGTCTTAAAGGCGGCAAAATATACATGTACGAATCTTGGGCGGATGGTTACGTGTCAAAAACAGCGGCAAGTTCAGATACTATTATAACCATATCCGGTTCAACCAAGGATAACTTCTCAGATACCCTGTACGGCTTGGCGATGATATCCGGGCGGGTAGTGGATAAAAACGATAATAACAGGGCGCTGAGCGGTATTGATATTGGGGTTTTTGATGTTAACAAAAATCAGATTATCGCAACCGGCCGCAGCGCCAATGACGGAAGCTTTGAGGTAAGAAATATTCCCGATGGAAGTTACAGGCTCAACGCGGCGTCAATAAGCGGGTATTATCTGGCCGGCGGGATCCCTTTTGAAGCCGCTAACGGCAAGCCGGATCTTACTCAAAATATGTTTGAGCTGGAATTCGGGAATAATAAGATAAAATGGAATGTAGTAAATCTTTTATATCAAGGCATACCTTTGGATTCTATAAGTATTAAGCCGGTCTCACCTTTTATGAATACTGTTTCCGCCAGAGATTCTATTACAAACGCGGGAGCGGGCGATTATGTTATTGAAGCTGAAATCGCGGATGGTTTGCGTTTCGGGTATCTGAATCTTTCTTACCGTAAATTTTCTGTATCAGGAAGCGGTCAGACAGTTACCGACACAATCTTTTTTCCCTTCACGCATACACGTTCTGATACGCTTTCCCTTAACGATACTGTCAGGGTAACAGGAACAGCCGCCTCAGACAGCGCGCGGCTGTATTACAGAAGTGAAGGCAGCTCCGCGTTCAGTTCGGTAAAAGGTGTCAGGAACGGCAATTCATATTCATTTGTCCTCGCCGGCGGCGTAAGAGACGGTTCTAACCTTTACTACTATTTTCGAGTTTATACCCCCGCGAATGGCGGAGATATTTACGGATCGCAAAAGCAGACCTACAGGTCATTTATCAGACCGGAATCCACAATTATCACCCATTTTGAAGTTGTTCCCGGAACCGGTTCCGGCACTCTTGTTCTGCCGTCCTCATACGGCGCGCAATTTTCTCTGAGAGCTTTTGCCGGCTCCTCATTTTTACCGTACGGCGATATGGCCGGTTTGGGCAATTCGGTAGTGTGGAGCCTTAAAGGGAGTTCAGACAATAAATTAGAGGAGCGCGGTATAAATGTTACGGTTCGTACCGGATCCAAAAAATCGGATACGGATACTTTGATCGCCACGTTGAGCAAATCTGTTAA
Organism: Chitinispirillales bacterium; assembly: GCA_031254105.1. GTDB lineage: Bacteria > Fibrobacterota > Chitinivibrionia > Chitinivibrionales > Chitinispirillaceae > WRCH01. Next base: position 19,783 of record JAIRVB010000037.1, on the reverse strand, counting down.
ATTAGCGGATGGAGTGAGCAATGTCTACAAGGTTCCGTTTAGCGTCAGCGGCAGCGTTCTAAAAAGCATGACTGTTTCGGGAATAGGTTTTAGAGCATCTGAGGCTGTGGCAAACACCGATGAGGCGCAGTTTACCGCCACAGGTACCGACGCCCAGGGAAAACAGGTTGTTGTTTCCCCCCAGTGGTCAATCTCTCCCGGGGAGGCGGGCAGTATAGACGGATATGGAAAATATACTCCTAACGCCAGATTTTTGGGCAGAGTTCGCGTATTTGCTTCGGCGGGTGGGATAAACGCGGAATTTAACCCTGTTTCCGGTTCCGTAAGCGTGAATACCGGCGTGGATGTGAGTTCGGCGCAAAATGGCAGGGAGGCCGGACTTAGCGTGAGCTATGTGCTTAAACCGTCAAACAGAGCCGATACGGTCACTAACTTTAAGGGATTAAAAGCAGCGTTCCAGCCCGGAAGTATCGGAGCCGGATATGTTGAACGGTTTGAGGTATCTCTGCCGGACGTCAAAAACCAGATGAAGAAGAGCGGCGGCGGGTTTCGGTTAGCGGATTCCGTTTCCTTTGATATAACCCCAAAAGATGGGGGAACGAGGCTTGATTTTACGGGCGGCAAGATTACGGTTATTCTTGGTATACCCGCGGCTTTAAGAGAAGAGGCGCGGAAGAATCAAAATTTCTGGATAGCGAGGTGGAATCCGGACAGTCTTTTTTGGGTTGCGCTTACCAAAGAAAGCAACATTTCTGAAGACGGCTCAACAGTAAGCGCCGCGGTGTCAAGTTTTTCAGAGTATGCGCTTGTAACGAAACCGGGCGGTTTTTCCGCAAGCCTTAATGTATCTCCGCATCCGTTTTCTCCCTTTATCCGTCCTGTTAAGGAGCACGGGCCCAACGCGCAGGCGGGAACCTGTATCAGGGTTGGAGTAAATACACCGGGTGAGCGTGTCGCCAGCATAAAGGTTCATATTTTTAACTCTTTGGGTCACAGGGTGTGGGCTGTTGAGAAACTTAACGCCGATGTAGGGGAGCACAAAATCTGGTGGGACGGCAGGACGACAAGCCGTGAGGAGACATGGTCTGAAAATTTTAATGAAAAGAACAAAAACAGGCCGATGTGCAGAAACGGCCGTTATTTTGTGACAGCGATTATTAAAGATCATGACGGCAAGCAGAAGCGCGTAATGAAGCCTGTGGTCTTGATGAAATGATGGAAAAAACGTTGATTATAATGATGGTAATAAATGTGCGGAGGCGCAAGTGAGATCAATTTGGACAGGGGCGTTACTGTGTTGCGTATCTTTGGTAACACTGGCTTTGGGACAGCAGCCAACTGCTGAGCGGCAAAAAACAGATACAGCCGGACAATCAGTTGAAACGGCCGTGTCCGCGGATGCTGCCGGTAGTAGTACGGTACAAACTGAAACCGCAGCGCAATCTGTTGAGGTTCCATCGGATTCCGCGAAAACCGCAGACGCTGAGGAAAACAGCGCGGCTGCTGAAGATGAGCCTGAAGAATCCGCGGCATCAGTTATGAGCGCTCCGGACACAGCGCAGACAGCTTCCGAATCCGAAGAGTTGGAAGAAGCGCAAAAGGAAGAGGTAGCTGTAACTGATGAAGATGATGAAGATGGAGAGGCGGGTGAACCGCGGGAAACTTTAGCATCCGCGGAGGAGCCGCAAGACACGGCTGCGGCTTTGAGGAAGTCCGGCGTGAGACTTGGAATCCTGCCTCTTGAGTCTCTTACCGGACATAATGAGCTGGCTTCTGAACTTACTGAGGCAATGGCGCTCAAATTAGATTCGCTTGGTCTTTACGCGCTGTTTTTACCGCGGGATATTGAGAGCGCGCTGGAGCTTTCCGCCAAAAAGCGTATGCCCAACCGCTGCCGTGAACCCAAATGCGTTCATGACATTGGTAAAGCGCTTGGATTGGACAGAGTGATCTACGGTACTGTAGATCGAAGCGGCTCCAGGGTCGGTGTGCGTATTACTCTTATTGATGTGTCTATAAACAAGCCGATTGAGAGCGCGAATGTGCAGGGAGGGGATGGCGTAGAGGCTAAGAGTGTGCTGTTTCACGCTGTGGATCTTGTTCACGGCCATACAGGCGGTCATGAGATGACAGGTTATTTCGGCCCTTATATCGATAACAGGAGAGAAGCCCTTTGGTCAACCGCGGCCGTTACGGTTACAGGTACGCTTTACTCTTTGCTTAACTATGGAACCAGCAAGGGGAAATCAGACGGTGTTTATTACATGGGCTATACCAAAGAAAAACTTTCCGGTGTTGCCGCTTCGGCGGATCAGATTCCCATATTTGCCCGTCCCGCGGCTCTGGCTAACGCTTATGTGGCGGCGTCGGACGATGCTTACGGCGTGCTTTACAATCCCGCGGGTTTGGCCTGGGTTGGCCAGCGTGAGGCGGCTGCCGGGTATCAACACCGTTTTGGTTTGGATCTGCTTGCTCTTACTTACGCCAACAAGGCTGCGCGGGATCTTGGATTTGGCCAGGCACTGCTCGTTTCAACAGACCGCGACGGCGCGATGACCGAATTATATTTTGTTTCCGCGGCCGGCTACAAATTAAATTACACCCCCATAGGCCCGCTCTCCTTTGGAGCGGCGGTTAAGATAATCAGCAATTCCATAAAGAATCTCTCGCCGGATTCCCCCAAAGGGCAGTCAATAGGAGCTGGGCTTGATATGGGAATCATGTTGGAACTTTCGGAAAAGATCAGATACGGAGCTCTTTTAAGAGGTGTGCCTTCTGTAAATAGATGGAAAAATGAGACTACGGGCGGGCAGTATTATGAGGCGCATCCGGCAACTCTTACTATGGGCGGAAGTTACAGAGCGGGTTATTCATCTTTCTTTATCGCCGAGGGGCAAATTCCTCTCTATGAGGATCAGCCCTGGATTATGTCCGGAGGTATAGAGTACGAAATTTTCCGGTTTATAGCGGTAAGAGTAGGTTTGCAAAGAGCAATTCTTGACGAAGAATCCAACTGGTGGAAGATTACAAGCGGAACGGGTTTCAGGTTTGACACCGAGCCGCTTTGGGGGAAATCTCTCAATCTGGATATTGCTTACGAATACAATACTTTGGAACTCTTTCCTGTGTTGAACGTTTCGCTCAGGCTTGGGTTTTAGTATTTGAGGGTTTACATCATCTGCCGCGCCTCACGCTAAAGCATGGGGCTATAAAGACAGCCTGAGCGGCTGTGCGCCCATTCAGGGCGCGGAAAAATGATATATCCCGCATACCAATAATCACTATCTCAGATACAAAAATTAGGTGATCTGATCTTCTATTTCCGCATTTGGACATCTATTTTAAAGTTGAATTATTATATTCTCAAAAAAACTCTAATTTAGGTGTGATGCGTTCAACTGTCATCATAAAATGCGTATCTTAAACAGTTTCGGCAAAAGTTGTTTTGACTTTTGCTTTTAGAAAGACGCAATTGAAGCGGACAGGTTCTGCCCATGGGTAAAATGTTTGCTCGACCACTTCTAATTTGAAGCTAAACATGTGCAAAGAGTTGAGTTTGGCTATCCATCAACAAAAAACGCTTTATCCCCGTATTATAGTTGTATATTATATTTGATGAGTAAAACGTTATTTTGGGACAATGGAGTATTTATGAGAAGAAAGCCAAAATATACGATTGAGGAGATCCGGCAAAAGGTTACCCCTATTGCCAAGCGTCACGGAGTCGAGCGGGTGTATTTATTCGGCTCTTACGCCCGTGGAGAGGCAAAAGCGAAAAGTGATTTGGATTTGAGGATTGACGCAGGAAAAATCAAAACATATTTCGAACTGGGCGGGCTATACAATGATCTGGAAGAATCACTGAAAATGAAGGTGGATATATTGACGACCGATGCATTGGATGAAAAATTTTTGAATAGAATAGCGAAAGATGAGGTGTTACTGTATGTTGAAAGAACGTGACAGAGATATACTGGAACACATTGTTGAATACTGTGACGAGGTAAGACAGGCAATAGTAATGTTTGATGATTCTTTAAAATCATTGAAAACAAACGCTACCTATAAAAATGCCGTTTCTATGTGCGTTCTTCAAATCGGTGAGTTGGTAACTCATTTCTCAAAAGAATTTTTAGCGGCGAACCCCAAAGTTCCCTGGGCAGACATAAAAAGAATGAGAAACATAGCCGCGCATCACTATAAAAAATTCAGTTTGGAGAAATTGCACGGAACAATGGTTAAAGATATTCCCAAACTTAAAGAATATTGTTTGGAACTGCTGGCTCAAAAATAGAATACGTTTTATTGCTGTTGCAGCGATGACGTTTGCTCATCCCCCTTCTGCTTTTGATTTTTGTTGTTAGAAAGTTGGCGCTGATGCTGACAGGTTCCTACCTGTCAGCGGGTAAAACGCTTGTTCGAAAACCTCTTGCTTTTGACTTTTGCTTTGAGAGCGATACTGCTTGCGCGGACAGGAACCGTCTGGTAATTAGCTAATGTCAAGCGGTTCTTTATTTGTCATTTTTGTATTCTTTCATAGCACGGGCGCTTAGTTCTTTTACAGACATATTATTAAACAGATCTTTTTGCCACTCAGTGTAATCAAATGGTTCCCTTATAATAAGGCTTATAAACCGTTCGGCTTCTACACGTCCCAAATTATTAATTAAAACTTCCATACCTTTGCTCCTTAATGCCATTTCTGCGTACATAGCTATTTCTCCATTTCATTTATAAATGACAAAGGATTTATTATTTTGACGTCGTTTAATTTTATATTAAATAACTGTTTGTCAGTTGTTATTAAATAATCGCATTTCGTATGAACGCTGCATGCAATATGTAAAGCGTCTTTAGCTCTGATGTTCATATTTTGCAGGTTTTGGGCATATTCAATAATTGTATCATTTTCAGTACAGTGTATTTTTGCGATACTCTTCCAATCATAAATAGTTTTACGTCTATCATCAAATTTATTTTGGCTGTTTTCATATTCCAATATATAAGACCAAACTAACTCATGCGTACCGGATAATATACTTTGCTGTATAAACAGCTTTGCTTCTGTTTCTAATCTTATTTTCAATTGATTTTGATTATCGAACGGACGATTGAAAGTACAGTTATCTAAATAAACCCTCATTTTTTTTCTCCAGTTCAATATTATTACGTATTTCAACGAGATTTCATTGAGAGGCGTTTACGGTTCGCTTTTGGAGCGCGTTGGTTTTTCTGTCATATTTTTCCGTTTTTAGAGCTTTTATCAGAATATAGATAGAATGATATGGTTGAAGCAAGTAAGGCAAATGCCGAGAGAGGCCGTTTGGACCAGTACTGTTTGCGCTGACAGGTTCCGGCCTGTCCGCGAGTAAACTGTTTGCTCGAATGGATGCTATGGTTCAGGTAATATTTTGGGGATATAGTATCTTCCCGATTTTCTGAATATGATGTGCAAAACCGCTGTAGTCATGGTTTAGTTCCATTAGATGCGGTTCTATGTCTGTATCATTAATTTCTCTGCGTATAGCCTGCATGCGGGCGGCTCCATCCCACCAGCTTCCGGGGCCGTTGTATTCGTCAAAAATAACGGCAATATCGATATCGCTGTATTCATTCGGAGTTCCATAAAGATAGGAGCCGAAAAGCAATATTTGTTTAGGTTTAAATTCCTTTGCGACTTTTTCGGCATATTTTTCAGCTATGCTGAGAGCCTGTTCTTTATCCATGATAGAAATTCCTCCGTAACTTGATGGCATTGAAAGCCGGCGTGTACATAAAGTTTCATTTTGAGCATTCCACGCGCAACTTTTAAATCAACATCATACCACTCTAGTCAATGTTCAACATTGCTTACCGGGCATTTCGCGTCTCCAGGCTAAAATATTCTTTTTATCAAAATAATTAATGCCGTTATCTTTGCGCTTGCATTGCTGGTGATAGAACGATTACTGTTGAAGCGAACAGGTTCCGACCTGTCCGCGGGTAAAATGTTAATACGATAAACTCGTGTTTTTGGTTTTTGATGTTGATAGAACGATGCCCGGGTTACTTTCGGGTTGCGCAAGACGCGGCAGTTCGGAAGGTGCGAAGTGTTTTTGAGTGGCGTTAATGAATAACATTTTGTATATTCATTTTAAGTTATTGCGCATTAATCATGTGTTATCAGGCATGGGGGGTATTTATGGATAAAGTTGAAACGATGTCGTTGGATGAGAAGTTAGATATAGGACTCAGGGCGTTTGAATTATTAGACGCCGGTGATGAAGATGGATATATGCGTCTTTCAAAAACGATTCCTCTGCCTCCTTATTTGGCGATGTCTGCCAAAAGGACAATGGGGGTGGATTTTCTGATTAATGGCGGCTGGAATTTGTCGGAAGCGGAGGCTGAGTTTGGAGCGGACTGGCTTAATAAGTAGAATTTATGTTGCTGCAACCTACATTCAAAAAGTCAATGCCCAGTACGGTGATTTTGAATGTAAAACCTTTGCCCAAAATCAAAAATCGATAATAAGCAATGTTGTATCATCTTCCGGCGGCATCGAATTGCAGAAAATTTTCTGATCCTCAAGAATAGCTTCAATAGCATTTTTTGGGGTGAGGTTTGAGGTTTTGCCCGCGGTAACGGTCAGTTTTTCGGTACCGTACATTTTATTATCCGGATTGACAGCTTCGGTAAGCCCATCTGTGTATAAAATGAGCCGGTGCTCTCCGGGTATATAATCAAGCTTTTTTTCACTGAGCATCATATCCGGAAAGACACCCAAAAAAAGGCCGTCGGCTTTAAGGAGTGTGCATTCTTCTGTTTTTTTGTTTATATAGATACTTGGGCAGTGACCTGCCGAGGTGTATTTAATCTCCTTTTTTTCTACGTCAAATACAGCGTAAAAAATAGTTACAAAATGACTTGTCGCTATCTCTTCAATAAAGACCTGGTTTATGTGGTCAAGAGTTTTCTTAGGAGAAGTCTCATTTGCCGAATAAGTTTTAAGCAGGATTTTTACCATTGACATAATAAGAGAGGAGGCGATGCCGTGACCGGATACATCGGCCATTATAAGACCATAAGTTTTTTCCGTTATTTTAAAAAGGTCAAAATAATCCCCGCCTACCGTATTAGCCGATGAATAATGGGAACTTACGGAATAATCTTTGGAGCTCTTAATATCATGGGGGAGAAGTTTTTGCTGAATGGCGCTTGCCTGTTCCAGATCCTGCCGGATTTTCGCCTGAGCGTCCTGCAGTTCGTGATTGACAGTACGTAACCTTTCATTTACATTTTTAAGATCTTGATTTGCCGCGTCAAGCGAGTTCATCATGCGTATGTTCTCGGTTATAAGTCCCACAAGATTTATGATACTTGTAAGGGTGGCGATATCGTCGCTTGTTATCGGTTTTTTAGTTATATTCCTGTCAAGCCAGAATACTCCTTCAGCTTTGAACGCGGCACACGAGAGACAGTTTTTGCGCCTTTCATCTTCGCTGGTCTGTTCTTCAGCGCCCTCATTTGAAACGCTCCAGCAGTAGGGGTTAATGCCATCGTAACACTGGCATGATTTTTTGCCGCACCCTTTTATTTCGCGGCATTTGCGGTTAGGCTTGTTTAAGAGCGGTATTAACAGATAGGAGGAGGAGTTGAGATCTAAGGAGAAACAGTCATCATCGGGATCGGGTTCTTCGACAAATATATGCTTGTTCAGAAATATCGCGTCTGTTATCTCTCCGCCGTCAAAGCCAAGCGTAATAGAAAATTTGCGGGCTGCCGCGTCGTCAATTCCTATCCAGTCGCGCGGTTCGAGGCGAAATTTTTTACGGTTTATCGCAAAAAGCACAGCGCGGTCAAAATCCAGAAAATCTTGAAACGACAGCAGCGCGGTTTTGGTTATGCTTTTGAGATCAGTACTGGAGTGCAGAACCTTCGTAAGCTCATTTATCAAAGACGCGTTTATAAGCTGTGATTTGAGAAGTTCGTTTTGAACGCGCAAGTCTAAATGCGGAATAACTTCCTTCTCCGCGTATGGTTTAAAACCGGAAGAGAGATCCATCTCCGCGTATGGCTCAAAATTGGAAGTAAGATCCATAGTTTACCGCTGTCCTTTGATGTAATGACATGCCCCGCATGTTCGATCCTGATTGAAAAACGCGTGTTTCCAAATTTTTAAGGTATTGATATTGGCCCCCCTTGACTTTTACCCTTCTGAAGAACCATTTTTATATACTGTATATACTGCTGCGCCACAATTCAGTGTAATCCTGAGCGTAGTAGAATTCTACCAGTATAATTTTATCATTAAAAAGAGTTAATGCCAAGGAGGAAGTAAGTTTTGGATATTCAACAAAAAAAGAAAGTTATGGAACCGCAGGCGGATCCGCTTGTTGAGAGCATTATAAAGGCAAAGGATTTTTTTACAAAAAACGGTACGGCTCTTGTAATTTGTGCCGCCGCGGCTCTGGTTATTATCGGCGGGGGACTGATTTACAGCAATATGAAAGAGTCAAGCACCAAAAAAGCTCAGGAAATTTTTGGTATTGGTATGCTTGATTACAACGATGAACAGTTTAATAAAGCGCTTGCGTCATTCAGTGATGTCGCAAATAATTTCAGACATACCCCCTTAGCTACAATGAGCGCGTTCATGATGGGCAGCATCTATCTGCAGCAGAATAACTACGATCAGGCGGTCACATGGTTTGAAACCGCGGTTGGAGGCGCGCAGAGCGGTTTTGTAAAGGCGCAGGCCTACGAGGGACTCTCGGCAGCGTATGAAGAGAAAGGCGATGTTGCTTCCGCCATAAAATCTCTTGAAAGAGTTCTCAGAGACCGTAGTGCCCAGCACCGCCACGCCGCGGCGCGATGGCGGCTTGCGCTGCTTAACAAAGATAACGCCAGCGTCTCAAGCGCGTTTTGTAAAGAGTTGATATCAGATACTTTGGCTGTTATGTATCATCAGAAAGCGGAAAATTTGCTGGCCTCCTTAAATGTCGCAAACTAAAAGCTCTTTATTAAGGGAGATGTAACATGAAAGTTTTAGTACTGGATGACACACACAAAAAAAATCCAAAGCTGCGCGAAGCTCTGGATAAGAAAAAGCTTGACGCGGCGCTCTGCTCCTCGTCAAACGAATTTCTGACTGCTGTCGATTCCGCCTCGTTTGACACACTGTTTATCAATGCCGAAACATGGTCTAAAGGCAGAGCGATCTACGATTATTTTGACATCGCCAAAAAAATCGAAACCAAACCTGTGGTTTTCTACAACACAGAAGAAAGTTTCGTCGGAATTAAAAACAGAAAGCCCGGTGATCAGGATAAAGTCCACCTGATCTCTACAGATCTCGAAACCGTTTTTAGTTAGGACGCTGGCGCGTAAGGAGCATGTTTCTGAGGGCTGTTATCTTGGATAACTACAACAGGAGACGGCGGAGAAAGAGAAGATTTCGCTTATCCTTGGTGTAAGGTAGAAGATCAGCTGAAAGCAGAGTAAGGGCAGCCGTCTCCAAACGGCTGCCCTTACTACTAATATACCTCCGCTAAAAAATATCCTAACTAAATACATTTTAAAACATTTATATTACACTACATACAAAGTTCCTCACATCATACTCTAAAAGTGAAAAAGATAATTTATCCAAATCAGAAAGAAACGAAATTTCAAATATGATTGTTCGTTTGGAGCAAGGATTAAGCAAAAAGAGGAATACACCGTGAGCGTTTACAAAAGTATTATGCGGGGGTTGACGGAAGCCGCGGAGCATCAGCAGGGCAAAATCAAAGTTCGAAAAACTAAATTGACCATAAAACCTGTAAGCACTTTCAATATAGAAGAAATTAAACGCATCCGTAAAAGAACAGGCTTAAGTCAGGCAATGTTTGCCGGGTCTATGGGAGTTTCTGCTAAAACAGTAGAAGCATGGGAAAGCGGCCGCAATAAGCCGGAAGGGGCGTCTCGCCGTATGCTTGAAATAGTTAGGGATAATCCTGGTTTTTTAAGGCGGTTTCAAGATTAATTTTTACGGATGGGATTTAAAATATAAAAGGCCGGAGATTATCTGTTTCTATCCGTACAATGTCTTTTCACCGTTTCCGCCGCCTCCTCGCTCCACCCCGCGATTTTCGTTATAAAAAAAGTATCGTTATGCCAGAGCGGGTCAGAAGTTATTTGCGGGTATATGCGTGAATAGTAGTCAAAGGTAGTAGTTTGGGGAATAGGGGACACGAATACCGGTTTCACCCGCAGTCCCGCGGAAACGACTATATCGATCTCCTCTAAAACATCTTTGACACTCTGGCCGGGCAAGCCGGCCATTACGTAAGCGGCTGAGGTTTTGGCCAGTCCCGCGTTGTTTAAAAGAGCGGCTTTTTCGTTCAGAATATTTATTGATATTTTTTGTCCGGTTGCTTGAAGGTAGCGCCGCCCCGCGCTCTCGTACCCGAAGCGTAAAGTAGTGACATTTAAAGCTTTAAGACAATTAAGAGTCTCGTTGTTAACATATTTTAGGTGGAGGCCGTTAGGTGTATGGAACCTGAGCGTATCTTTCAGGCTTCCAAGTTCCCGCGCCAGAGGGATAACCGTATTTTGCGGTTCAACAAGCAGGGCGTCATCATAGAACGCGAAATCGTTTATCCCGCGTTCCTGCGCCAGAAATTTAATCTCCTCAACTATTTGTTTAACAGGCCGGACTGAAAAACGGGGCTGAAGCGTTTTCGAAGCGCAGTATTCACAGGAAAGCGGACACCCAAGAGTGCATAAAACCGGCCCATGGCGCTTAATATCAGCTGCTTTCAGTCCGGTAAGCAGACTCCCATTCCGCAAGAAGTGTTCAAATACGCGAGGCCCAAGCCGTACCCCGGCAATATCTGTTTCCTTATCAATTACGTAAACATCCGGGTGATTGGAGCGTATATAATCACCAAAAAGTATCGCCCCTATTCCTCCTATGGCCACCGGAACTTTTGGATGAACAAGCCGCGCCTGTCTGATGGTTTCGCTTACGCCCGGCAGCCAGTATGTCATCATGCTGCCTATACAGATAATATCCGGGGATGCGCACTGTTCAAGACTGTTTCTGAACTCTTCGGCGCATATTCCATACAATTTATAACGTCTTCTGATTGAGCTGTACTGCGGAGGCTTTTTAATTTCGATCCATGGAAATTCACCGGTTCCAAATTTTTTCGTATCCGCTTTTGGACTCAGGCAGTTGATATAGCGTGTGTCAAAACCGGCGGATTGCAGTCTGCCGATCAAAAAGTACAGCCCAAGCGGGTGCATCCATTCATCATAGAGCTTGAAGTCGCACACGTAGGGGTTGATAACAAGGGCGGTTTTCATATTTTAGAACTCAGATCCAAGAACTCAGAACTCAGACAAAACAAACGTTTTATTCTATTATTTCCATTAACGCGGATTTGTTTTGATTTTTCTGAGCTCTAAGTTCTGAGTTCTACAAAATCACTCCTCATCAAACTCGGTCTCGTCGGCAGCAGGTTCCTCTTCAGGGATATCCTGAGCCCCTCCGCTTAACTTAGGCGCGGACGCGTGGGTTACGTGACGGAGTTCTTTGTCTGAATGAGTTAGGCTGCTGCGGTCTGGTTTTCCTCTGCCGCCTTTAGACTCAAGCAGCTGCGCGGCTTTTGTCTGGTAGGTGCGGTAAGCTTTGGCCAAAGCGGTTTCTTCGTATTGGTCAACAGCGTTTATTTTTGCTCCGCTATCAAGCAAAACCGTAATGACTTTAAGGTGACCGTTTTCCGCGGCAAGCATCAGCGGCGTGGTGCCGCGTACGTATCCGCGGTTGTTTACGTTTGCGCCTTTTTGAATCAGAGAGGCAACAATCAGGTGGTGACCCTCTTCAGCCGCCCTCATAACAGGAGTAAAACCGCTTTTGTCCGCGGAATTGGGATCAGCTCCCTGTTCCAGAAGAAATTTTACAATGTCCGCGTTTCCGTTCCATGCTGCTTCCAGAAGCGCGCTCCTGCCGGCAAGATCGGGCTTGTTAACATCTGCTCCCTCGCTGACAGCTTTTTTAACGTCGGCAAGGTTCCCTTTTGAGCAGGCGTTGATCAGATCCATGTGATACAACTCCTTTAGATAGTTAGAACAATTAAAATAACGATGCCAATAGTGAACAAATAGTCAAAAATCAACTGTCAAACATACTATCGGCTTATCGGTAAATGCAAGTTTTTTTAATTCATCAACTTTATAAACATTGGTTTTCAAATTTTATACCAGACGGGGAGCGGTTCGGCCAGCAAGGTATTGTTAAGTCACCATATTACAGGGAGCAGATAAAGTCTAACTTATCCGCTCCCTGTGTTTAAAACTTTAGTAAAACAGATGGAGAAACCTTAAACCGCCTCTGCCTTACCATTCACTTGAATTTGCGGTTTCTTTATCCTGTTTTAGAATAATTCCAAACTGAAACCATACCGAAGTGTTGGTAGGGAAGGTTTTTCTGTCTAACTTCTGCTGATTTGTAGAGGAACTCAATCCGCCGCTCAAATACACTCCGCTCTCCGGATCATGCAGTGTAAGTGATGAGTAAATCCTTATCTGCTCCTCAATACTCGTGGTTATTGCAGGATCGTCAGGATGTCTTTTTTGCAGATCAAAGAACTGATAGCTGCCTCCAATTTCAAGATCCACAAATTCACTCATGTGAATAATAACGCCGGCGTAAGGAACATTTAAAATTCCAACACTCCTGGCCTCGGCGCTGGAACCGCTTACATAGTAACTGTCAAATCCGGTGGTAAGAGATATAAGCGGGTGAATATTTGGGACAAACAGAGCCGCTCCGGCGCTAAGTGAAAACCCTGTTTGACAACGCACCTTCTGGTCAACGTAAAAATTACTGTTTCCAACACCAAGGCTCAGCCGGAGCGTAGGAGCCGGCGAATAGTGCAGACGCATCATATGCATAGCAAGAACCGACTTGTCATCATTAAGAGTATTTTGCCCGTTAAGCAGTCCATAGTACTCCAGCGCCAGCGCATCCGGTGACATATCCTGCACCGGAACACTTGACTGCGCGTAAACGCAGAGTAAAAAAGTTAAGCTTGCGGCAGTAAGCAGTTTTTTCATAACCTTACCTCTCTTCTGTTGAGAACATGGGATTAAGGCGCACCTCAGCACAACAGCGGTTTTGGCTTAGATATAACACTATCCGCCATTGCCGTTATTACGCTTTGTTAACAGTAACGCGCTTCTGAAGGTTAGTTAAAGCAATTGCAATTCCAAATGGTTATTTGGGCAAAACATATAAAAAACGCAAGTTTTGCCCTGAGGAGATGAAGTTCTCAATGTATTAAGTACAGGAGAGGGAGTTTGCATAACGATAGCTCTTGCGCAATCCACGCTGCCTTATTTATATTATGTGTCTTCTCGGAGTGTAGCCCAGCCTGGTAGGGCACTTGAATGGGGTTCAAGTGGTCGGGGGTTCAAATCCCTCCACTCCGATTTGTTCTAAACTTTGCTAAATTAACAAGTTAACAAGTTACAAGGTTTCGTCTGTTGACAAATTCATCGCTTAATTTTGCCTCGGTACTACATTTTGCTACACGCTCCCTATCGTAACGGTCGATAAGGTGAGCATTATCGGGGTTATAATTCGTAATAATCTCCATACCTGACCACCCTGTGGCGCTTACTATTCTCCAGTCTTCTATTTCCTGAGAGATGGCTGTTTCAATGCTGTAGCTGACCGGAAAAACTTGGTTTTATTTTGTGGGGTTGTATAGCGATTTGTCAGGATTTATTTATAGAAACAATCCAACTGCCCTTTTTCCTTGCTCCGGCACGTTTAACGATACCTGCTTTTTTTAAGGTTCGGATAGAATACTCGACGCTACGTTTTGTTAAACCTACTTTATCGGCGATTTCCTGTATATTTATATGTGGGTTGCTGCTCATTAACTCAATGATTTTTTGTTGCGTTACAGTTATACCGAAATTTAAACCGAAGTTTATACCGAAATTTAAACCGAAGTCTTTGCTTGCTTCCGCTTCATACGAATATTTATCATCTAAAGGAACGATTACCCGAAATATATCACCGTCAATCAGTTCCGGCGCTTTGCCGGAATATTGCGGAACATAACGGTACAGCTTTCTTACACCTGAGCCAAGCTCATCAGCCAAACCGATATTACGAAAGAACGCCGCGATAATCGGATTTTTCGGGTTTGGTTCAAAATTATCCGGTGTGATAACGCTGTTATTGACGGCACGATTGGCGTTTTCGGTAAACATTCTGTCTTTTTCAATAATGAATCTTGCATAATGTGAACTTGTGAACTCTCGGTGTATCAGTGTATTCACTAACATTTCTCTGGCGATTATATTGCGCAGGCTGACCCGCGCATCACCCTCAAGGTAAAATTTGTCTAACAAGTGTTTCCCGGCGAATTGCATAAGCAATCCATAACTGTCGATAAGGTTTGTTTCAACAATCAACCGGTCGTCATAACGGTCAATGTTTACTTTTCGCAAAAGCGCGTCTGTACGGTATACCGGATTGACCGACAAAATAACATCATCCCGGCCAAGCAGCATAATTGCCGCAAGGTTATAGCCCTTTTTGCCAGTTTCCATGTCTTCGCCAATCAAACCTGCGCTTTGCAAAAGCTCCGAATCTGACAAGTTTTTCCACGGATGGTCTTGATAGCGGTTCATTGCCATTTGGCGGATACGGGGTATAAGGTCAAACCGTAAATCCTTATCTTTTGCGTAAGGATAGATTTTCTTCTCAGTGAAAATATTCTGTTTGCGGATATAAAGCGCGGCGATCTGTCCGGTGGCAGTTACTTTTACATCCGCGTCGTCTGCGCGGTCATAGACTACTTTCTTATAACTATGAACTTCAGAGCTGGGCGGCACATGGATATGTACGATAGTTTTACCTTCATATTTCAAAATCTCCGGCGCAAGGTAGACAGTAGGCAATATGACTTCAGGGTTGCCAATCGTCTTGATGAAGTTTTTGATAATATCCGATGCCGCATTCGCCGGAATCCCGCTGACCGTTCCATTGTTTTCAACGCCAAGAAAAATATCGCCGCCGTAACGGTTCAAAAATGAGCATACAGATTCATAGGTACTCGGAGATATACCATTTGAACACTGTTTGAACTCGACCGTTACCGTTTCACCGACGGCAAGGATACTACGTAATTTCTTCTTGTCCATGCGTCATGCGTCTCCCGCCTTTTGCGTTGCGATGTGATTATTTTACCATGACTGTATCGGTTTTCGCAAGAACGATGCAATATTTCAACTCGACACGTGAAACGATGCGCACGGAATTGCCGCCGCTAAAGCAAGAGGGGTTCGTTTTGACTGCCCGTATGGGGAGAAGGCGTTGGCTTACCGAAAGCGGAGCCGAAACAGATTTTCGCTTCTTTTGCGATATAACTTCCGATAAGTTTTGTTATGTTCATTTGCGCTAATGTGTTTTTTAGGAAAATAAACCGTAATTTTGCAAATAAGTTGTTGTTTGTAGAGAGAAAATAGTGGACGCTCCTCAGCGAAATAGTTTACAGAAGCGGTGCTACATTTAGTGCTACAAGCTACAAAATAGCTACATTTTGAGACTCTGATTTAGCGTTAAAACCCTCAAAACAGCGCATTTAAGCTATTTTTGCCCCCTGTTTACTCTATGGGGTTCAAGTGGCCGGGGGTTCAAATCCCTCCACTCCGATTGTTTATCATCTCCATACCTGACCGGCCCGCAGCGCGGATCTTATCATATCTTCTATGTACCTGTGAACTACATCATGAGCCAAGCTAATAAGTCAACCCGATTATTGTACTGTAAACCGCGAATTTGTCATTAAATATTGAATGTTTAATGTATATTTAAATAACACAAAAAACAAACTGAGTTGAGTAATCAACCGCTTCAAATTGAAATTTCGGAGAACGTGGCAATGCATGAAAAAATAGATGGCCTGTCAATGGATATCGAACTTGCCGAACAGGATAAGCTCCGTTTGATATTTCCCCAGTGTTTTGTTGACGGCAAATTAGATGTGACAAAACTGTTAGCTGTATGCGGCCAGTTTGAAACGGTTGACGAAAACAACCGCGAAAAATATGAGTTCCGGTGGAAAGGCAAACAGGAATGTTTACAGCTTGCCGGAAAACGGAGCGCGGCGGCTTTACGCCCGTGTGTAGAGGAAAGTGTAAATTGGGATAGCACCCAAAATATTTATATTGAGGGCGATAACCTTGAAGTGTTGAAACTTCTGCAAACCGCATATTACCGTAAAGTCAAGATGATATATATTGACCCGCCGTATAACACCGGAAACGACTTTGTGTATGAAGACGATTTCGCAGACCCGCTGGCGCGGTATCGGGAGATTACACAGCAGACAACAAAAAGTAACCCTGAAAGCATGGGGCGGTTTCATACGAATTGGCTGAATATGATGTATCCGAGGCTTAGATTAGCGGCGAATTTACTTAGGGATGATGGGGTGATTTTTATTAGTATTGATGATAATGAAGCTATCAATCTTCGGAAAATATGTGATGAAGTATTTGGCGAAGAGAACCATTTAGGAACTTTTATCTGGAAACGCAGGCAGATGGTTGATAGTCGCTCAAAAACGGGCGTATCTGAAGATCATGAGTATTTATTATGTTATTCAAAACATGGTGGGCGAATTAGAGGTAAGTCTCCGGATATGAGTAAGTATTCTAACCCAGATAATGATCCCAAAGGCGATTGGATGAGTGCGGATATGACGGGGTTGGCTACGGCTTCTCAGCGGCCAAATCTTCATTACGATTTAACTAATCCTGTAACAGGTATAACGTATAAATGTTCTCCAACTGGTTGGCGGTATGAAAAATCTCGTATGCAGGAGTTAATAGAAAAAGGTGAGGTTATTTTTCCAAAAGAAGTAACGGGACGCCCACGACGTAAAAAATATGTTAAAGACTTAACGGGTGAATTTGCTGGTTTCAGCACGGTTTTGGATACAGTATTTAATACTCAAGCTACCCGTGAATTGAGAACGCTGTTTGATGAACAAGAATATTTTGATTTTCCAAAACCTGTTGACTTGGTAAAGTTGTTTGTGGAGCAAGGTGCTCCATTAACAGAGGATAAAGAACCTTTTATTGTGTTGGATTTCTTTTCTGGTTCTGCTACAACTGCTCATGCTGTTATGCAACTCAATTCCGAAGACGGTGGCAATCGTCGTTTTATCATGGTACAGCTTCCCGAACGATGTGATGAAAAATCCGAAGCGTTCAAAGCCGGATACAAAAACATCTGCGAAATCGGCAAAGAGCGTATCCGCAGAGCAGGCGAAAAAATAAAAACCGACAACCCCTTAACAACAGAAACACTCGACATAGGTTTTCGGGTGTTCAAATTAGATTCATCCAATCTTAAACTTTGGGACGATTCACCCATCACAGGCGAAAACGCGCTGGCAGAACTTGAAGCCCGTATCCGCGGTATGCTTGACATTATAAAACCCGACCGTTCCAATATGGATGTGGTTTACGAGGTTATGTTGAAGCTGGGTCAGGAATTATCGACCCCTATTATGCCTATAAATATAAACGGTAAAACGGTTTATGGTGTTAGCGTTGGTGAAGAGATGAAATTTATCGTTTGTTTGGCTCAAAGTGTAACGCCGGAAGATGCGGAAGCTATGGCAAAGTACGCCCCAGGGCGGATTATTTTTGCGGATGCTTGTTTTGAGAATTCGGAGCAGAAGAGTAATGTGAGGTTGACTTTGAGGGATAAGGGTATTGGGATAAAAACATTGTGAGGAGAGAATATGTCACTGACACCAAAACATGTAAAAGCCATAAATGATATCGCTGAATTGTTATATGATTTTTTACCTAACAAGCCACATCCTCGTGCAAACCAAGCGGTATCATTTCAAGGTGTCGCAAATGAACTTGGATTATTAAAATTTTTTATAGGCGGTAGCAAACTGCCTACTATAAGTACGTTACTTTCTAGTACATACGAATTCGAAAGAGGAAAATTCTGCAAGTTAATAATAACTATTGTTAATAAGGGAATTACTTATAAGGCCAAAAAGAACCCTATGACGAAGAATGAGATAGCCAAACTTAACGAATTGATACTTATATTAGGCTTCAAAATTCCTGAATTATGGGATAATAGTTTTTTAAACAGCTTAGTAAAAGATAAAGATATTGAACCTAAAAATGATAAAAATAAGCAAATTGATTATGATGTACTTCTCAACGAGTTTCTTTTAATACAAAATCTTGATCCTAATGTGAGAGGATTTGCTTTTGAAAGATTTTTAAATAAATTGTTTTGTGAATTTGAATTGACTCCAAGACCATCTTTTAGGTTGAGTGGGGAACAAATTGATGGAAGTTTGGAATTAGATAGTGAGTATTATTTGATTGAAGCAAAATGGAAAAAGCAGCCTTTGGGTAATAGTGACATGTTAACGTTTAATGGAAAGATAATGGGAAAATCATCGTGGACAAGAGGGATTATTATAAGCTACAGTGGTTTTTCTAAAGAAGGTCTTGAGGCTTTCGGTCGCGGAAGAGCAACGAATCTTATTACGCTTGATGGTCAAGATATATATGCTTTATTACACAAAAAAATTTCACTTGTTGATGGATTAAAGAAAAAGATACGCTGGGCGGCAGAAACTGGAGAAGTAGCAAAGAGTATTTTTGAGTTATTTGCTTAATGTAACGAAAGCGACTACACATGAAACTGAAATTCAAACACCAACAATTCCAAACCAACGCAATCAACACAGTAGCCAATCTTTTCAAAACCTATTCGATTTTGAAAAGAGGTACTACAGAAAATGGTTAAACCAATAAAACGCAAAAAATCAAACGACTTCTTCGAAACCGTAGCTCACCTGATCGACCAGGCCCGCCGTTTCGTCAGCCGCACTGCCGACTTGACAATGTGCATAACCTATTTTGAGGTTGGCCGCATGATTATTGAAGAGGAGCAGGGCGGCAAGGCGCGCGCTGAATATGGGCGTGGTTTATTGAAAGAGCTGTCTAAGTATCTCAACGAGCGTTTTGGTAAAGGTTTTTCGGAAACAAATTTAAAAAACGCCAGAACATTTTATAAAGTTTATTCATCGCTAATTCGTCAGACGCCATCTGACGAATTGGGAAACGATTCAAAGAAAAGAAAACGTCATACGGCGTCTGACCAATTGTATCCGTTCAATCTCAGCTGGTCGCATTATTTGATTTTAATGCGTATAAAGAACGAGAATGAGCGCAAGTTTTACGAGATAGAGAGAGGCGCAAAAGCAGCATTGGACTTATCAGCAGCTTCAGCGGCAATATGGCAGCAGCTTGTATGAGCGGTTGGCTCTTTCCCGTAATAAAAATGAGGCTTTCGTAATTCATAATTCACAATTCATAATTCATAATTATTTAGGATGGAGTTTATAAAACGGGATAATGTTGTAGTTGATAAGAGCAAAAGTTTCGCGGTTCGTATAGTAAAACTTTATCAATATTTATGTGGAGAAAAGAAAGAATTTGTTTTGTCGAAGCAGCTTTTACGTTCGGGTACGAGTATTGGCGCAAATGTAAAAGAAGCAATCAGAGGGCAAAGTAAGGCTGATTTTGTGTTTAAATTAAACATTTCGTTAAAAGAAGCCAGCGAAACAGAGTATTGGTTAGAATTGCTTCATGAAACTGGATATATATCAAATTCAGAATTTAAAAGCATAATTAAAGATTGCACAGGACTCATAAAACTCTTAACCTCTATCATAAATTCCAGCAAAAA
>JAIRVB010000003.1 GCA_031254105.1 Chitinispirillales bacterium | reverse complement strand
ACACCCGTTCCCATTCCGAACACGGAAGTTAAGACCTGCTGCGCCGATGGTACTGCATGGGAAACTGTGTGGGAGAGTAGGACGTCGCCGGAGTTTTATCTAAAGGGGCAAACCAATAAAGGCGAGCCCCTTTACTATTTATAACTCATAGCGCAAATAAAAGGTCTCTCAGACAATGGGAGGCCTTTTTTTGTTTTGGGGGGATATTAGTACAATATAAAAGGCTTCTCGTCAAGGATGGGAGGCCTTTTTTCTGTATATTTTTTTGCAACATATATTACAGAATTTGCGTTAAAGAATTTTGCTTTATGGATAAAGACGTTATTATGTATAACTTGGAAACTTTAAATTCCAATTTTAACGATGAATTACAATAATATATTGCCGGAACGTTTCCAACCAATAAACGTTTCGAACTAGGTTTCCCAAGAGGAGGGCTATTAGGACTGTTTGAAGATATACCTTTACATGCAAAACAGAGTATAATGAAAAAAGCGCAGAAAAAGCACGGTATTGATCTAAATGAGTTAAAAAATTTGCCAAAACAGATTTGTGACCCTATATTTGTTTTCAATTCAAAAGATGGAACATCTAAAACCGTGTTAATTGATGCGAAAGATACTCAGGGGAGAAATGTTGTAGCTGCTATTGAATTTTCAAGCATGCAAACTGGTGGCAATCGTGAAATGGAAGTTAACGATATTAAATCGTTGCATGGAAAAGATTTTGAGAAATTATTGTACTGGATAGATGACGGTTTGCTTTTGTTTGAGAATAAAAAAGAGTTCTGATTTCCTTATTTGCAACAGGGCACCTTCCCAAGCAGTGATGGAAACCAGAACTCAAGTGAGTAGAAACCACCCGCTTATACTAAATATAACACAAAATTTTGAAAAGCAAACATTTTAAACTGCAATTTTTAATCCGCTTTTTGGGCATACGGATTATGCGCACATTGCGTGCGCATAGCTGAGCAAGTGACGCGAAACTTCTTTCTATAAGATAAAAAAAGGTGAAATGTTTTGAGTTTGTAAAGTGGTCACAATTTGTGACTGTTCGCGGGGTTATGCGGCTGTAAACAGATATTTTAACTTTTCAAAAATTAGGTATCTTTACCGACCGTTTTTGTTTATATTATGCATAGTATTTAAGGAGTTAATTTTGTTCGGCATCATAAAGATTGGAGGTTATATGAATAGTGTAATATTAATGAAGTTGACAATTACGGCTATGGTCGCAGCGGTGGCGGTCGTTAGTGGATGTAACGCGCCGCAGGATGATACCGTAACAGACGCAGGCTGCGGCGTATTGATGCCGCTACAGCCATTCTACGACAGTACCGGTCACGATAACTACCACGATGACATCTACAACGCGCCGCTCTATGTTGACTATTATACCGATATGCGTGAGGGGGGTAACAATCAAACGTATGGAATCGTTGCAATTGGGGGGCGGGAATGGATGACGGAGAATCTTAATTACCGCCATTCATCATGGGCGCAGTATGATGATGATATTTTTGAGTATGATCACAAAGGCAGCTGGTGTTATTATGATGACCCGGACGATTGCGATAAATATGGCAGACTATATACTTTTGAGGCGGCAATAGAGGCTTGTCCCGCGGATGATGGTTGGCGATTGCCAGATAACGCGGATTGGGAGACGCTGATTGATGCTGCCGGCGGCTTAGCAACGGCGGGTAGAAAGTTGAAGTCCGATACCGGTTGGTATTTTTACCCGAACGGCACTGCCGGCACGAATGATTACAAATTTTCAGCATTGCCGGGAGGTTATCGCCTTTCAGGCGGCGGCATTTTCGAGGAGGAGGCTTTTAACGGCTATTGGTGGAGCGCCACATTATCTACGTCCATATTATTATATCACTCCTACTATTGGTCCATGGAATATCGCTATGATAAAGTAGATATTTGGGATATAGGTCTTTGGAATACCGGATATTCCGTGCGCTGCGTCCGCGACATTAAATCGTCGATAAAAGAGCCGCCGCGTCGTGTAGGCGGTTTTTGATTTTGACATTGTGCAATATTACCCTATTATGTTATTGGAGAGGATATATGATGACAAAAATTACTCACGTGTTTAGCAATCCGTTGTTGTTTGCGTTTGTTATTGCTGCGGCAATACTGTCTGCATTTATAGTTGAAGTGAATGCGGCTCCGGTTAATGGAGAAGAGTTCTCTTTTAGACAGCCCGACGGATCGCAAGTTCCGGTGCGTGTTTGGGGAGATGAGTTTTATGTTGAATTGGAAAGTCTCGACGGCTACACGTTAATTCGCGGCTCAGACGGTTGGATTGGTGTTTGCCCCCTTTATTGTACACCGTTAAGGCTAAGCCGCTGTTCTTAAAATAAATTTATCAGGCGCCTTAAAATCAATAGTCGAGTGAGCCCGAATCCGATTATAATACGCTTCGATAAACATAAACACCTCCTGCCTTACTTTTTGAGCGCTATACCTTCCATTTAAAAATTCGACTTCCCTTTTCAAAGTTCCGAAAAAAGACTCTGCGCAAGCGTTATCCCAGCAGTTTGCTTTACGGCTCATACTTTGAACAACAGTAGGTCATAAAGCTTTCAGTATAGCCCCCAAATCTTGCGCACAGTACTGCACGCCCCTGTCGCTATGGAATATCATCCCTTGCTGCGCACAGCGGTTTTTAAATGCCATTTGCAGGGCAGGGAGCGTTGTACTGAGAGTTTCCATATTGTCGCTTAACGCCCATCCGATGATTTTACGGTCATACAGATCCATGACTGTTGTCAGGTATACCCAACCGTCCCCAGAGCGCAAATACGTAATGTCAGATACCCATTTTTGCCCTTTCTCTGCGGCGTTAAACTCTCGGTTGAGTATGTTTTCACATACCGGCATATCGTGTTTAGAATCGGTAGTTTTCATGTATTTCCTCTTTTTTTTGACGTTTAAACCATTCTCACGCATCAAGCGCGCTACTTTCTTCTGGCTTATACATTTTCCATACTCATTAACAAGCTCTTTACGTATGCGCGGACTGCCATAGTACTTATGCTT
>JAIRVB010000002.1 GCA_031254105.1 Chitinispirillales bacterium | reverse complement strand
CTGCGCTCCGTAAATATGTCTTTCAATGAGGCGGGCAAGGGTGTACATTATCTCTAAATCCACGCTGATAAGTTCCGTGATACCAGGACGCTGCACTTTGACAGCCACAACCGTACCGTCACACAGCCGCGCCTTGTGTACCTGGGCCATAGACGCGGAGGCGAACGGCAATGACTCAAATTCAGCGAAAAGTTGGCTTATCGGCTTGCCCAGTTCATTTTCGATAATATTGCGGGATTCCTTTGGGGAAAAAGACGTAACTCTGTCTTGTAAAGTTTCAAGCGCGCTGACTAAATCCGCAGGCAAAATATCGGGGCGGTTACTGGCGAACTGACCCAGTTTGATAAACGTGGGGCCCAACTCAGTAAGAGCAAGCCGCATCCTGTCCCAGCGTGACAACTCCTTTATATATTTTTTCTTGCCTGAAAACAGCTGTCTGCCTGTGCTTATAACATTTTCGATATTGATACGGGAGAGCAGGTCGCCAAATCCGTACTTGACAAGTACGGAAGCTATCTCCCGGTAGCGTCCGAAATACCGGTAACGAATCACACCGCCGCGTTTTTTCTCTCTCACCTGACCTACTTCCCGCAGCCCTGCCCGTTTTCAAGCTTGGAGAGCCGCTTTTCAAGCTCATCAAACTCTTTACGCGCAGGGATCTTCATTTTTTTAAGAGCAGCCTCTACCTTCTCGCCAACATACTGCTCAATATTTTTTCTTGTTTCATCAGATCTACTCATAAGCTCATCAACAAATTTGCGTCCCTCTTCCTCGCTCATCTTAGCGTCTTTTGCCAGTTTCTGAGCGGCCTCCCCTACCTTATCCCTTGTCATCACTGCGAACCCAACCGCTGCGTAAACACTTTTTTTTAAGATATCCATAAGAAGCACCTCCTTTTATGATATTAAAACGCAACCACCATACCTGAATTCTGAATATGTTTCACGAATTTACGGCAATCTCTCAAGGCACGAACGTATTTTCTATAATATGCGCGGAGAGAAAGATCCAGTGATGACTTTAACTGTAACTTTTGACTTAAAACCAAATAAACAAATCGATACGCATGTAAAAATCGCCGCCGCTTGCAACTGCGATAACTTCATGCATGCCGATAATCATTACTAAAAAATGCTTCTTTATAGATATATAATTAAGGAACATATTTTTCCGTTCCTTGCCTCTTTGGGCATTATTGTATTTCTTTTTATCATGCAGCAGGTGATTATGCTGTTGGACCGTATTATGTCCAAAAGCATAGATCCGCTTGTGATATTAGAGGTATTTATGATACAGCTTGGGTGGATACTGGCGCTTGGCACCCCAATGGCTATACTCAGCGCAACGCTTATGACCTTTGGGCGTATGGCAGGTGACAATGAGATTACCGCTATAAAAGCATCGGGGCGAAGTATGGGCACGCTTATTATACCTGTAATGAGCGCCGCGGTTGTGCTCATGGTGTCTCTCGCCTTCTTTCACGACCTGATTTTACCTCAGGCTAACTATCATGCCTCAAATCTCCTTGGAGATATCTCCCGCAAACGTCCCGCCGCTTTCATCGAACCTGGGATACTTATAAGGGATTTTCCAAACTATACATTACAGGTTGTTGAAGATGTTGACGCCCAAAGCGGTACTCTTACGGGTGTACGCATATTATCAGACGCTGCCGGGCAGGATCCTTCCGTAACCGTGGCAAAGAGCGGCACAATCCGCATGACCGGCGATGAGCAGTATATGGAAATTTCTCTTTACGATGGTGAAACTCACAGCCGCTCCAAATCAAATAATAAAGATTATCTTGTCGCCAGGTTCGCCAATCAGATTTTTTATATTAAAAACATCGACACACGTCTTGAACGCACCAGTTCCAGTTACCGCAGCGACCGAGAAAAAAGCATCTCCCTGATGATGCAGGATGTACGGGATTTAAAGGAATCAAACAACACGATCATTCTGGAATTTAATGGAAAACTCGACTCCATCAGGAACTTTATTCAACACGCCGACACATTTGCAATCAGCGGCGCAGAGATTAAAGCTGACCTGCCGCCAACGTTTGGCCAGTGGAGCGAAAGATTTAAAAGAAGAGCGCTGCCGGCAGCTATGAATCAGCTTAAGAATGAGTCAAGCCATCTTGAGAGGATTTTAACACGCCAAAAAAACAACAATCAACAGATCGCCCAGTTCATGGTTGAAGTACATAAAAAATACGCTATCCCCGCGGCATGTATCATATTCGTACTGATAGGGGCGCCTCTTGGAATAATGGCGCGCAGGGGGGGGCTTGCGGTTGGGGCAAGCTACTCGGTTTTCTTCTTTATTGTCTATTGGGCGTTTCTTATAACCGGAGAGAATTTAGCCGACAAATTGATAATCTCTCCTGCTGTAGGCATGTGGTCGGGAAACCTGTTTCTTATTCTCTGCGGAATAGTTTTAATGATTCTCATGCTGCGTGAGACTTCGTTTAATTTTGGATTTCTTAAAAATATTTTTGTCAAAAACAACCCGGTATTTAACGCCATCGCTGGATCGTGGCTGTGGCGCGTTCCTGGAATTCTATTCAGCCTGCCGCGGCTTCTTCTAAATGTGTTAATAAGAAAACTTCCCACTTATCTTATAGGTATCTTCATCGGATACACTATCGGGCTTCTGGCGGCTATAATTGTTATTTTCGTAACAGTAGACTATGTCAGCAATCTCAAAAAGTTTGATCAGGCAAGCTATGTTCAAATTGCGCTTTTTTACTATTACTACATGCCGTGGATAATTCAGACAATATTGCCTGTAGTGCTTCTTCTCGCTTCGATGTTTTCCGTCGGCAGGCTTGCGAAATCAAGTGAGATAACAGCCATGAAAGCGGCGGGGATTAATGTAAAGCAACTTGCGCGGCCGCTTCTGTTCTTAGGGCTGCTTCTTTCGATTGGATCATTTTATGGAGGGGAGAAAATTATTCCCAAAGCAAATGATATGCGCCGGGAACTTCAGGCAAACTTTGGCAGCGGGGCAAACAATACGGAAAAAAAGTCAAAAAACACTTCAGGCTCGATAAGGGAGTACCGCAGAAATTTTTACTATTTCGGTGAACCGAACATTTTGTATGTTTTTGATGAGTTCTGTACGAACCCCCAGTTCGCCCGCAACGTGAAACGCTACACTTTTAAGAGAGATGGGATCTTACAGTTCATTGAAGCAGCGGAAGCGGTATACGACAGCGACAGCGGATGGGAGTTTGTAAATGGACAGGTACGCTCATTTTCAGACAGCATCCCTTCACTCAATATTTTTTCAAGCATGCCCGATACCGTACTCAAATCCCCGCCTTCGGAACTTGTAAAGCGGGTAAGATCAAAGGAGGAGATGAGTTACTGGGAGCTCTCGGAGTATATTGAGGCTTCCAAAAAAAGAGGTGAACTGGTACATAAATTTATGGCGGAGCTGGAGTTTAAAATCGCGCTTCCATTCATGAATTTTATCGTCATTCTGCTTGGTGTCGCAATTACCGCCCGCTCCGGCAGAAAAGGGGGCCCGGCGCTCTTTGGTATCGGTCTGGCTATGACGTTTGCCTATTGGATATTAAGCCGCTTTGCGCTTGTGTTCGCGCAAAACGGACATATGCCCACAATTGTGGGCGCTTGGATAGGAAATATTATTTTCTTGTTTATAGGACTCGTTCTTTATAGAAAGGCTGCTCATTAACATATATGGATAAAACAATCCTTCTTGTAGACGACAATCATGACATGCTTGATCTTCTTGAAATTTTTCTTTACAAAGATTACGAGGTCATCACAGCCCTTAACGGATTTGAGGGGCTGAAAAAAGCGGAAGAACAACTGCCGGACGTCATCATAACCGATATTACGATGCCTGTCATGGATGGAATCCGCTTCTTTAACCAAATCAGAAAAAACGAACCTTTAAGATATGTACCTATAATTGCCGTCACAGAGTTTGCCCAGGACATAACCCGCAACAGTCTTCTAAATATGGGTTTTAGTGGTGTAATATCAAAGCCGCTTGAAAAACAAACCTTAATGGACGCTGTAACAGTCGCACTAAACAGCGCTGACAGTCACATAAAAAGTTAAGAAAGGGGTAAAACAGAGAGACGATGAACTATTTCCCTAAAAAACTTACTATGCCGTTTGTTCTTATCGCTTTGGGGCTCCTGCTTTTATTTATTGAGTCAATGGCGGCAAAAACATTTTCCGGACTTTTTCTGGGCGCCGGACTTGGCGCCGTCATAAGCGCCGGCGCACTCAAAAAAAGAAAATGGTTCAATGCAGCACGTACCATCGAAACGCAAAAAAATGATAACAAACTTCCTGAGGCTGCGCAGGCGGACATAGCAAAAGAAGCCGCCGCCGTTCAGGCGAAGGCCCTTGGCAGCGCGCACCGCAAAAAGCAATGGCAGCGAACGGAAAAACTGGTTGATGAAATGCTTGATCTGTTTATAACGCTCACTGCTTCGCGATTCCCTTCATACAATACTGCCGCTATTTTCTTTCCGGCCTCAGGTGACAATTACGCGCTCAGACGTTACAAATCAAAAACTGAATTTGTAAATAAAAACGCTCTGCTTGTACCGAAGCAGGGTATTTTAGGCAGCCTGATTACCGATGGTTTGCGTCCATTTTACGAACCTAACTTTACAAATCAAAACGCGACTCTTTATTATTACGATGAAGGTCATAACTTTAAACCGCAAGAGCGCGTCCGTTCCATTATGTTAAGTCCAATAAAAGCGGATGGGGTGACAAGAGGCATTCTCCTTGTTGACAGCACAGAAGAAAACAGTTTTTCCGCAGACGACCACTCTTTCCTCTGCAATCTCGCTGACATAATGGGCAGCGCGGTCTACCACGTTTATCTTGACACCGGACATAGCCTTGACTACCAACGGCTTGTAGCGATAAACAATATCGAAAAAGAATTCTGGACAAATCTTGAGTTCGATGCTGTCATGGATAAGATGCACGATATTATCCCTTACGCAATCCCCTGCGACCGGTTAACCATAAGTCTCAAAAATGAGGATAAACATGGCGCGCGCATAGCGCGGGCTTCAGGGCTAAGGGCTGAAGAACTGCTTAACACGAATTTTGCTCTGGGCGATAAAAATCCAAAATCACTTGTAAACATGGCGTACTCTAAGGAATTAAGTTTTTTCAGAAACTTCAGTCGTGACCAGTATGAAATCCGTTACACGGAAGAGGAAGCAAGGTGTGATGAGTTCGCTTCTTTCATGGCTGTTCCCTTTGGTGTAGACAAGTGCAAAGGCGTTATGTTTCTTGAATCGCTAAAAAACGATGCGTTCACTAACTCAAACATCGATCTCCTGTCTCATATCGGTATAAGCGCCGGACTTGCGCTTGAGAAAATATTTATCCTGCGCCAGGCTGAAGCTCTCGCCACCCACGATGGACTTACGGGACTCTTTAACCACCGCCGTTTTCAGCAAATTCTTGAAGCCAAGATAAAAGCGTCTTCAAGATTTGAGTCTCCGCTCTCATTAGTTTTGTGCGACATAGATTTCTTTAAAAAACTCAACGACACTTACGGCCACCCTTTTGGCGACAAAGTTTTAAAAGGCGTTGCCGCAAAGCTTGGGTCAAGCATACGTATGGACATAGACGCGGCCGCCCGCTACGGAGGAGAGGAATTTGTGCTTATTCTCGACAAAACCAGCGCCGAAGCCGCTCATGACACTGTTGACAGGATACGCCAGGCGATAGAATCCATGGTTTTCAGAACCGATGACAACAGAGAAGTTACAACATCAATGAGCTTTGGGATAGCGGCGTTCCCCAAGCATGGCCAGAAACCGGATGAGCTTATCAGTAAAGCTGACAAAGCGCTGTATGAGGCGAAAAAGACGGGACGGAACAGGGTGATTGTTTATTAAATCAATGCAGAATGCAGAAATAAAGCACAAATATATGGAACCGTCTTTCTTTATTGTATTATTTTGATATTTTCGCATTCTGCATTATTATTTTCGCATTGCTTTTTAATTGTACGGCACATTATTTGCATCCATATTTAACTAACATAGGACGTTAAGGAGGATTTCATGGAGATAAAAGGACTTCGTCAGATTCGTTCAAGCTCTCCTTTTGAGCTGCCGCCGCTGCCTTACGCAAAAGCTGCCCTTGAGCCGTATATCAGCGAAAAAACTATCTCTTTTCATTACGAAAAACATCATCAAAAATATGTAACTACCGCAAATGAACTGATTAAAGGCACTCAATTTGAAAAAGCAAGTCTTGAGCAGATCATTAAGGCAACAGCCGGCAACGCTGAATTTGTGAAGCTCTTTAACAACGCCGCTCAAATCTGGAACCACTGGTTTTATTGGAACAGCCTCGACCCCAGAGGGATAAAAAAGCCTCAAGGCGAATTTCTTGACGCCATTAACTCAACATTCGGAAGCTTTGACCAGTGCGTAAAAACCTTTAGTAATGAGGCCATAGCGCTTTTTGGAAGCGGCTATGTATGGCTTGTTAAAGATGGCGCTAAACTGAAAATTACAAAATCCACAAATGCGAATACCCCTCTCGCGCAAAACCAGACTCCGCTCCTTACTATTGACGTTTGGGAACATGCTTATTATCTTGACTATCAAAACAGGCGGCCGGATTATGTGGCGGCGTTTTTAGATAATCTGATTAATTGGGAGTTTGCGGAAGCGAATTTTAGAGGATATTGAGAGAACTATAGTAGTTCCACTTGAAAAAAGTCTATTATCACGTCACCCCCGCGAATGCGGGGGTATATTATTCTTATCTATTTTCATACTTAGAACAGAAGCAATGAATTACCACATTAGCCGGGATTGACAACGCAGGAACATATGTCCCAAAGCGATCAGCCATTTTTCAAGCGGATCAACTATAACAGCTATCAGATTTGCACTTTATCTTCAGATCCCCGCATTAGCGGAATGATGCCGGGCAGATCTTTTTAAGTGGAATGATTAATATCATACCCAAATCTCTTATCCGCAGTGCCCTCTCAATATATTTTCAACAAAATCATTGCTGCTTAACATCTTTGTGCTTAGATTCGCTCTTCCATTATAAATAAACACTTCATTAGGGAGAGGTCTTAAATTGTAAATACTTCCCATAGAATAACAATATGCTCCCGCGTTCATAATAAGCAAAAAATCACCTTCACGAACTTCAGGCAACTGACGTTGAGAGGCAAATAAATCCCCTGTTTCACAAATATTTCCGCATATATCATATGTAAACATTTTTCCACGCGGGTTTGAAATGTTACAAATATGATGATACGCGTTATAAAGAACGGGTCTAATTAAATGCGGGAAACCGGAATTAGTTCCAACTATCATTCTGCCTCTATTATTCTTTATTGTATTTACCTGTACAACAAAGTATCCGCCTTCCGCGACAACATATTTTCCCGGTTCAAAACACAGATATAATTCTTTCCCGTACTCTTTACAGAATGATGAGAATATGTTTGTGATATTTTTTCCAAATTCGGAATAATCAATTTTTTTGTCCTCAGGGGTATAAGGCACTTTAAAACCGCCCCCGAAACTGATAAATTCCAAGTTTGGGAAATTTTCCCTCTTAGCGATTGATAGCAGATTCCGCATACTTTGGTAAACACTTTCAGTTTCACTTATTCCGCTGCCGGTATGCTCATGAAGTCCTTTTACCGCGAGGCCGTACTTTTCCACGATCTTTTTAATGTTTTCCACTTCACTGAGCAAAACTCCAAATTTGGTACTTTCTCCCCCTGTCTGGACTTTAGAATTTTCTCCCGCAATAACGTCAGGGTTAAATCTTATACAAATATCGGTATCAGGATATTTTTTTCCATATTTCTCAAGCCGGGATAATGAATCTATATTGAATAAAACCCCAGATTTTTTTACCTCATCCATTTCCTGATCGGTCATATTATTTGCTGTAAATATAACGTTTTCAGGAGGATACCCAAGCTTAGATGAGAGCAGAACTTCAGCCGGACTCACAGTGTCCAGAGACGCGTTTTTCTCTTTAAGCATTTTTAAAATTGATACATTATAGTTTGCTTTCATAGCATAGAAAATTTTTAATTTTTTCCAGGGTATGTGTTTATACAAACTTAAGTATTTTTTTTCAATGTAATTACCATCATAAATAAATAACGGCGCCGCATATTCCTTAATAATTGTATTCAAGGAAACATCATCGATGTAAAAACCATCATCTTTTAAACTGACCGAATTATCCAGAAATTCCATAAAAACTCTCTTAAACGCTGAATTTAAATCAACTGTTATTATAAAAATAAATTAAGAATATACTTTGTTGTTTTTCGGATACTGTCTTCATATTATTGTTTATTTTGATACGAAGGTATTGATTTTGTATATTGAACCAGGGAATCAACAAAACCCCTGCCTGGCGGTTTTACTGCAGCCTTTGCATAATCTTAACCTTAAAATATGGACGGCAAACTGCTGTCCACTATTTTATTTTCTGCGGAACACACACCAAAACGGATTCCCGTCATCATCCCTGAAACGCAAGACCCTGTCTTTTCTTCTAACCTCTACAGCCATGACAAACTCCGAACCGCTTATGGTCGCCCGGCAGCCTCTAACCTCAAGCTTGTCACCTTTGGGAAAATTTATATCCTGATTCAGGACAAACCACGCGGGGCCGAGATGTATCATCAACTCACCGCCGCCAACATCGGATGTGAGAACTAACCGCACCGCAACACCCATCTCCGTCATTGGTCTCACGGTATCGGCTCTTACCACTGTGCCGGTAAAAGTTTCCAGAGCAAAATTATTAAAAAGCTGTTCATAGCGGGTATTGCACCCCCAGCCGTCGCTACCGCGAAACCTCATCTGACTAAAAGCAGGAAGCGTTATCGCAATTACAAAAATAAGCGGTAAGAAACGTTTCATTATGCCTGATCCTTGCGTATAATATCGTCAATCTCCTGCTGCACCTTTGCCTTGTAAAGGGCTTCCTCAAGATCCTTAGCTACCATTTTACCCTGCTTGAGCACCTCGGTTCTCTTTTCCATAAGCATAATCTCAAGCTCACGCCTGCGGTTTTCCTCCCTGCGCAGCCTCAAAAGCAGATAACTGTGGCCTATCGCAATTCCAAAAAGAACAATGAGAGACTGAATCAACCAAAATAATACCGTCTTCTCCATCATATCCGCATTACCTTTTTTGATAACAATTATACCATATTACTAAGAATATATCTAACTGGCAGCTTTAGACGCAATCAAAAAAATCAACGCAGAAATAAAATGTCCGAACACAAAAATCTTACCTTACTGAAAGACTGTTCTAAGTTTTGAATACTAACTTAAAAAATAAATAAGGTTTTTATTTTTACATGCTTTACTTCCGCGTTAATTAAAAGAATCCGTATTAAAATTCATTCTTCGGGCAAAGCTTATTAAATTCGAGAGCAGCTCTTTTTCTTCGCTTTTTTGGGAAGCGTAAAGATTTTTGAGCGGTCCTTCGTAAACCGGATGAAAAATATCCTCAAGCTTGCTTTTAGAAACAGGGATCGAAAATTTGTCTACAAAATTAAGCAGATACCTGAGCCGGTCGCATATCTCTATCGAAAGCTCCTGCTGCAGCATCTCAAGCCCTCTTATGATTAAATTCTGAAGCGTGAGCGCGCTCTGCTTTTTGTCAATTTTCATCGCATATCTTTTTTCAAGCGCGTCTATCTCCTGAAGATCCGCAAACACCTCATTCTCGCTTCCCCACTTTCTCAGTTTATGTATCTGAGTATTCCAGCGATTCTGCAGTACATATCTCACAGGGGTGCTGCAATAAGCGGGGAGCGGATAATTAAGGCGGGTAAGAACGTTAAGATTCGGTTCGTTCTGCTCCATCCAACCCAAAAACCTTTTGTCGGTATCCTTTGCCATGCGGTCCTGGAAAAAGTCTGACAGATCGTGTCGGGAGCTGTAAAACAGATCCGAAAGAGTGAATGTCTTGACATCGGGGTGGGATGTCCAAGCCTCTGTTTTGGTTGTTCCGGTGCGCATACCTTTAGAAGGTACAACCCATCCCATGAGTTCCGTTTCGGGGCTGTGGGCTATGAGCACCGACCATGAGCTGCTCTCGCCTGTAATGCCGCTTTCCAGCTGCACCGAGACCACGTCATAATTCATGCGGCCTGCCTTTTGAGACATAATAGATTTAAGCTCAAGATTGTATACGGTTTTTTCGTATGATGAGTACTTCTTTACGGCAAGCACCTGCTGCGCAGCCGCCGTAAAGGCAAGCAGCCTCTTGTGATGAAAAAACGGCAGGACATGTTTCTCAAAAAGTGTGCGCCCATCAGTATCCTTTAAGTTGCTTTTAGCCTTGGAAAGCTGCTCCATAAACTGAAAAAGCGCTAACTTGCGGCTTACCTCCGGCAACCCCAGCTGCAGCGCGCGGCAGGCGTAAGCAAGATTTTGTACAGTCTCAATTCCGCTTATATCATTGAAAAACCAGCCGCATGAGGTATAAGAAAAAAGCATAAACTTCTGCGCCTCAAGAAGACGCCTGATCTCCGCGGTGAGCTCATCATTAAAAGTAAACTTGACAGCGTAATGTTTAAGGAACTCGGCAGTCTTTGCGAGAGAAGATTCCCCCATAACTCTTATATATTTGTCGCGCAAAACCCACGGATCCGCAAAAAGCGTTGAGAGACGCGCTTCATAATGAGAATCAATCTGAGCCTGCAGCTCGTTAAGAGCGCTGCGCAAAGGCGCGCGCCACGCCTGATTCCATCCTGCCTCTCCGCCTGTACTGCACCCGCAGTCCCGTATCCAGCGGCCAACCCCGTGAGCGCAGCTCCATGCTGTCCCCTCGCCAAAGGCGTTGCGCAGAGATACCTCGTGCTGAGGCGGATTCATTGATAAATAATAGCTAAAGTTGACAGGTATTATACCAAGTTCGGAAGCGATTGATTTAAAGAAAAAAGCAAGACACATATCGCCAAACGCCTTGTGATGCCCGAATGTCTCTCCATCCGTAGCTATAGTGACTAACTGATTGGAACCATTGTTCTGATCGTAACATTCGTTGATTCTGCTTCCAAGGACACGGGAATCTTTTAAGAGATCATTAAAACTTATCTCCTTGGATAACCCTTCGTCAAAAAAGAAAACGTCAAGGCGTCCCTCAAGCTGCTCACCGGATTGGGTGCGGGGAAATATTCTGTATGGCCTTCTCGTGTCAATCGGCTGCTGATTGGTATGAGTCCAGTTTCCATCGTTAAGTGAACGAAAGCTTTCCGCCTGATTCGGGGAAAGAATCACATAGCTGATTTTTTCCTCAATAAGACACTCCACAGTAACCATATTTATGGCAGTCTCGCCAAGCCAGATCCCCTGCGGATCCCGGCCGTATCTTTTCTTAAAAAAATACTTAGCCCAGCGGATCTGCGTGAGCTGGTCGCGCTTCGAGGCGAGCGGCATTATTACATGATTAAACACCTGCGCCACAGCGTTTCCATGACCGCCAAACCTGGATGCGCTTTCCCTGTCCGCAGCGATAATTTTACGGGCGGTAACAGGATGATAACGTTCAAGCCAGGTAAAAAGCGTAGGCCCGAAGTTAAAACTCATGTTCTGATAGTTGTTGTGAATGCCAACTATCATTCCTTTTGAATCAAGAAGACGCGAATACGCGTTTGGGCGGTAACACTCATCGTAAATGCGCTCATTCCAGTCGTGATACGGAGCGGCGGATTCCTGTTCTTCGATAATGTCAAGCCAGGGATTTTCTCTTGGCGGCTGATAAAAATGGCCGTGAATTACTAAAAACTTATTGCCAGTCATAGGGATGTCCATCCGGGAATGTTACTTTTCTGTTTGAAAGCCGCTTCTTGAGTATGTCAATACCCTGAGCGATAATGTCACTGCGAGTGTTATAAATATTCTCAAACCACATTTCAACTTCTTCGTTAATGCGGGTGTAGCACTTGTCTCCAATGTGCCTGTCCCCGATCTGAATCTCAATTGTACTTTTGTTGCCGTCAATAAGCACGTTTCTAAGCCAGCGGATACTCATTACACAGACCTTTACTTTATTTAGAATCCTGCGGATTGATATTTATAAATTAAACAAGGTAGATTATAGTCGCTATATAATATATAATCGGTACTATTAAAATAGCTAATGGTACAGATGATGGGAAAGGGGCGAAATTTCTTTCCGCGCTCTGGAAGAGCGCGGAGAAACAGTTTGATTGCGCTATACATTCATAGTTTTACACGGTTATGAGTGTCTTCTGTAAAACGACAATGGTTTCCACCCGCCATATTTGCAACCAAAACACCATTAAAATCAACAGATACGCCATCCAACATATAATCGCCGACATGCGCGCCAATTACACTTTTATGCAGATGACCACTCTGCTACTATTAGAAAGAGGCTATGAGGAAGAAACGCAACTTTTAAAATAAAAACATTGGAGTATCTATAAAAATCCGGATCTTCGCCGGACTGAGTGGGTTTCAACGGCTGTCATGAATTATTTTTATTTAAAGGATTAAATGAATATAATGAAAAAAAGTATATTTGGAAATACAGGCGTATCACGTCTGTATTTCGGGTGGTTTTTCGTACTTTGCCTGATAACGTTTTCAGCGCATAGTCAAACAGAGCCGCAGTCCGCCCAATCTGAACAGGTTTCACTTGATTTGGAACTTGCGCCGCTTTCCGTATCCATACCATCTCCATCTTATGCAGGCCTTGCGCTTTCCCTTGTTTTACCGGGGGGCGGACAGTTTTATCATGGCAAGCCTGTATTAGGCGGCATGTTTCTTGCGTTTGAAGTTTCAGCAGGCAGCTTCAGCGCTTATTGGTGGGATGAGTATAACAGACGAAAAAACTTAACCGGTCAATATAAAGACAGCGCGGCAGTGATTAAAGGCAGCGCAAAGGGCGACAGCGCTCTTATGTACAGATCGGGGAATTACTCGGTTTGGGCCGACAGGGAGGCTTTTGAGACTCGTCAGGCAAAGATGACCGCTTACAACTCGCTTGCGTGGATGGTTGGGGGCCATGTGTTTGGTGTAATGCATACTTTGGGAGCAAGCGGTATTGTGACAAGCAGCACAGAGCAAAGAAGCCCTTTGCGTGCGGGGTGGCTTGCCGCAGCGCCAGGACTGGGGCTTGGGCAGCTTTACAACGGAAATTCCGGTAAGGGTGGGATGCTTGGGGCGGTTCAGGTTTCTCTTTTGGTCTCAGCTTACAATCAGCACAGGCTTCTTAATGATGCTTCTTTCAGATACAACCAGATGAGGGACTCCACAAGTTCGCGCTACGCTTACCGCGCCGAACATCTTTCATACTGGAAGGGGCGCTACGACAACGCGTTTTCAACGCGCAACACCTATCTCTGGTTTGCGCTCTTTACATATATTTATTCGATATTTGACGCTGTTGTGGACGCTCACTTGAGCGATTATCCGCAAAAGATAAATATAGAGCCGGATCTCGCGGCAGGACCAAATGAGGCGGCATTGCGTTTTTCATTCAGGTTGTAGGGAACGATCATTGATCGTTCCGCATTTTTATGGGCACCCGTACAACGGATATGAATATGGAATAAATAAAAATTCCATAAGGGGCACTGCCCGTTTTTGCGGATAAATACAGGGCGAACGCCCATACATAAATTTGGAATATGGGAGAGAGTATGGCAGTGACATTGAAGGACATCGCAGAACGGGCAGGCGTAACATCCGCGACTGTATCGATGGTCATCAACAATAAACCTAATATTTCTGAGTCTACCAGAAAGAAAGTTTTAAAGATCGCCCGTGAGCTTAATTATTATCCAAATGTAATCGCGCGGGGGCTTGCCACCAGAAAGTCAAACTCTATAGGGGTTATCGTGCCAAACCTCGCCTCCTCTTTCGTGGTGCGCGTACTGCAAGGCATCAAGAGTACAAACCGCGACATTGAATACACAGTACAGCTCTTTGACACCGTAGGACAAAAGGAAAATGAGTCTCAGCTCTTCCAGCGTCTGGCGCGTGAGCGCCGCATTGACGGCGTGATTCTTATCTCCTCTACTGTTACCGACGAGGAGCTTGTTATCTTTCGTGAAGAGAGCGTACCAAGCATTGTTGTCGCGCGCAAATGCGAAGAGCTTGACAGCGTATACGTAAACAACGAGGGCGGCGCGATGGACGCCACAGACTATCTTGTCAACAAAGGACACCGCTCAATCGCATGTGTAACCTCAAATAAACTGGGACTCCCCACAAAAGAGCGGGTTTCAGGCTACAAACTTTCTTTAAAACGTAACTCAATCCCTTTTAGACCGGAGCTTGTCTTTGAAGTAGAAGATGACAATATGGAATCTGGGATAGAAGTCTTTGAAAAAATCCGTAAAGCCGATCCAGCGATAAGCGCCATCTTTGTTCCGGCGGGAGATATGGTAGCTATCGGCATCATCAAAGAAGCAAAAAAGATGGGAGTAAAGGTTCCTTCCGATCTTGCGATTGTAGGATTTGACGACATTCCCGCAGCTGAGGTTATCGAACCAGCGCTCACCACCGTGCGCCAGCCAAAGCTTGAAATGGGAGACTACGCAATAAATATGATTGTGGATAAAATCGAAGGACGCGAATCCGGCGTTAAACACAAGGAACTGCAAACCAAGTTTATTACGAGAGAAAGCGCTTAGTACGGCAATGTACAATGTACAAATAAAAGATAAAAAAATTAATACTAAACCGGCTGAACCGTATTATATTTAGAATTAGCGGCTTTCATAAAAAAGTTCGTACAATTTGCAATTTGATTTTGACTTTATTTGTAATTTGTGCATTGTAATTTATAATTTGCTTTTAAAAGGGGGTGTACTGGTTTTCGACGGGGGATGAAAGGTATTGGACAGCATGCCGAGGATTTCGGTTGGCCTCGTTAATCATCCGATAAACAATAATTGCAGAAGACTATTCTTTCGCAATGGCTGCCTAATTAAAGGCGGCAACTCGAGTGCAGAGCGCGTCTGTATGTACTTGAGCAGCTAAGGCGCTGGCTTGCGGGAAGGGGCGGCCCGCAGGTGAGATAAGCTCCTGGTTTTCAATTCAGCCTGTCTGACGGCGGTTTTGGAAACAAGATTAAAAGTTGGGCTAAGCATGTAGCGGTTCATATTAATTGTCCTTCGGACAGGGGTTCAACTCCCCTCACCTCCATTATTATTTCATGGACACCTTGTCCAAAACGACACTTTTGTCAAGGATAGTTGATAAATCGGTTGCGAAATCTGCCCAAAAACAGCAACTTGTTCTTTGTCAATGTTATTTGTTTTGAGTTTTAACACAGTCTGGCGCTTTAATTCTACGGCCGTGATACAACAAGAAGAAAATATAGAGTATGCCGACACTACCCGAAGTGGGCCGGGTAGTATCAAACACGCCCTAAAGCTCATAGCTGCCCTGCGATTCTGGTTGAAATAGTACTTTTTCTATTTTTATCCGCTGCACACCTGAGGGCACTTTCCACTCTATGATACTTCCCTCTCTGTAACCGATAAGAGCCGTCCCTATGGGCGCAAGAATAGAAAGCTTGCTCTGGTCCATATCTGCGTGAGCAGGGAACACGAGGGTGTATGTCATCTCCTCGTTGTCTTCCATGTCTCTGAAGAGAACCGTTGAGTTCATGGTGACAACATTAGGCGGCATCTTGTCAGGTTCGACAACGATTCCTTTCTCAAGTTCAGATTTGAGATTCTGCAATGAGTCATCAAGTCTGCCCCTGCCGCTGATTTCTGCGTCAATAAGGGCCAAAAGCCGTTTTTTATCGAAAGCACTAATATATATGGATCTTTGCTCCACAGTCTCCTCCAATAGCAAAGGTGATCTTAACCAACTGTTATGAATTTTATTGATAACAGTAACAAGAGGCAATAACTTATAGCATACAGTGACCGGGATATGTTTAGCCGTTACTGCGTACTGATTTTTTTAATATACGTTTTGGTACATCGTAATGTTGTAATAAAACAGTTACCAGCTCCGGTTACAGATAAAGCAAAGGAAAAACGCTCTTTTCCGGTAACACGCAGCTGGAATCTATTCACCTTTACATCACCACGTTTCCTAAAGTATTTTAGTAGTGATCGGCGGGGTGCGAGATGTGTGGGGAGTATGATGAATCCACGCACTCGTATAATCATTACTAAGAAGTAGTGATCATTGATGTGCGGGATATTCGGGAAGTATGATAAACCTGCATACTTAGTATAATCACTACTAAAAAAATTAATGTGCGGGGAATATGATGAACCCATGCACCCATATAATCACTACTAAAAAAATCAAAAAATGCATATTTCAAATATTCTTAAAAATAACGGTATCTCTTTCGGTTTTGAGTTTTTTCCTCCAAAGGATCAAAAAAGTTCTCAACAGCTTTTCACATCTATCTCCGAGCTTATTCCCCTGCAACCCGCTTTCGTGAGCGTCACTTATGGAGCAGGCGGCAGCACTACCGACCTCACCCACGGTCTTGTCACCAGACTGCAGCGGGAAACAAGCCTGACGGTTGTCAGCCACATGACCTGTGTCGGAACAACTCTCAACGGCCTTAGAGATATTCTTGACTCATATTATAACAGCGGTATCAGAAACATTATGGCTCTGCGGGGTGACAAACCCAAAAACAGCGGTATTACGGAAGCGAACGATTTTCGTTACGCCGCGGAGCTTGTGAGTTTCATCAAAAAAAATTACCCTGATATGGGAATAGGAATCGCGGGGTTTCCGGAAGGTCATCCTGAAACACCGAACAGGCTCAAAGAGATAGACTACCTTAAGGCAAAGGTTGACGCCGGAGCCGACTATATATGCACTCAGCTTTTCTTTGACAACCATGACTTTTATGACTTTTGCGAACGCTGCGAAATAGCGGGGATAAAAATTCCCATTGTGGCCGGAATAATGCCTGTTACAAACCGCAAGGGGATGGAGCGTATGGCTGAGCTTGCGCTTGGAGCGCGCTTCCCCGCTCCTCTGCTCAAAGCTTTTGGACGGGCGCAGGATGATGAACACTTTGAAAAAGTAGGAATCCACTGGGCCACTGAACAGGTGAGAGATCTTGTCGATAATAAAGTTAGGGGGATTCATTTTTTTACACTTAACAAATCCAAACCTACTCTCAAAATTTACGACTCTTTGGGAGTAACAAACTCAGTGGAACTGTCGCGAGAAATTAATTGACTTGTGATATAGTTGATTTACTTGGAAAGAGTTTTTTGTATGAAAGAATATCTTTGTACCGTCACCCCCGCTAAGACGGGAATCCATTGTTCTTACTCTTTATGCTTAAATCCAAAGACTATGAACAACAGATCCCCGCCTTAACGGGGGTGACGTAAGCGCGAACCTTTTTCTGTAAATCAACGATAAACAATAATAAACTATGCTGATCTTTTGTTGAAATCTAACTAAAAAACAGGAGCTGTAAGAAGATGTCTTTCGACGCAAGCGCATTTATGGAAGTGCTTAAGACCAGAAACCCGGGTGAGAAAGAGTTTTATCAGGCGGCTGAGGAGGTTGTGCAGTCGCTTGCCCCGTTCATCGATAAAAATCCAAAATACAGCAAGGCTAAAATCCTTGAGCGTATGGCTGAACCTGAACGGGTAATAATGTTCAGAGTGCCATGGGTTGATGACAAAGGGGAAGTACATGTCAACCGCGGCATCCGTATACAGATGAACAGCGCGATAGGGCCTTATAAAGGGGGAATCCGTTTTCATCCTTCAGTAAGCCTCGGAGTTCTGAAATTTTTAGCGTTTGAGCAGACATTTAAGAACTCCCTTACTACCCTGCCTATGGGCGGGGGCAAAGGCGGAGCCGATTTTGACCCCAAGGGCAAGTCCGATAACGAAGTGATGAGATTTTGCCAGGCGTTAATGGCGGAACTTTTCCGCCACCTGGGGCCTGATACCGATGTGCCAGCGGGAGATATAGGAGTTGGCGCGCGCGAGATCGGTTATATGTTCGGTATGTACAAGAAGCTTGCAAATGAAGTTACCGGAGTATTTACAGGAAAGAAAACCGGCTGGGGCGGAAGCCTTATCCGTCCTGAAGCCACGGGTTACGGCTGTGTTTACTTTTGTGATGAGATGCTAAAGGTTCGCGGGCAGGGGTTTGAAGGTAAAACTGTTGCCGTAAGCGGATCAGGAAACGTAGCGCAATACGCCTGCCAGAAAGCATCGCAGCTTGGGGCAAAAGTTGTAACCCTCTCCGATTCAAACGGTTTTATTTATGATCCGGATGGTATAAACGCGGAAAAACTCGCGTTTGTAATGGAGCTCAAAAACGTTAAGCGCGGCAGAATCAAAGAATATGCCGATCATTACAATTGTCAATATATAGAAAACGCGCGTCCTTGGAGCGTCAAGTGCGACATAGCACTGCCCTGCGCTACACAGAATGAGCTTAACGAAGACGAAGCGAAAACGCTTATTAAAAACGGCTGTATCTGCGTCGGTGAAGGAGCCAATATGCCTTCAGTCCCCGGGGCGGTCAAAACATTCCTTGACGCACGCATCATGTACGGCCCGGGCAAGGCGGCTAACGCCGGCGGCGTAGCCACAAGCGGGCTTGAAATGACCCAAAACAGCATGCGCCTGAGCTGGCCGCGTGAAGAGGTAGACGCAAAGCTATTAGGCATCATGAAAGGCATTCACGCTCAGTGCGCCGCTTACGGCAAAGAGGGTGATTTCATCAACTACGTTAACGGAGCGAATGTCGCCGGGTTTGTTAAGGTGGCGGATGCTATGATTGATCATGGTGTGATTTAAGGCAATGTACAAATTACAATGTACAAATAAAAACACCAGTGTGGGCGTTGAGCGCAACGCCCATTGATGCACAAGTTAATATTTGTAGGGAACGACCAGTGGTCGTTCCGTTGTTTTATAATTGTTGTTGCCGTTTTTTATGATATATATCTGTGCGTGTCGGATTAAAAATATTTGCGTGGGTGTGGGTGTGAGGGTGAGGGTGAGGGTGAGGGAAGGGCGTTGCACGCAACGCCCGTACAGCGGCGGGTGAATTGATGAGTGTGAGGAGAGGATTCCCTATTGCCTAAGGCAGCAGCAATTAATTATATTAGATGCTTCGCGGTTTTATTGGGGTGTCGTCCAATGGCAGGACTCTGGATTCTGGTTCCAGTTATCGAGGTTCGAATCCTTGCACCCCAGCTTTTTAAGTTGTAAGCTTACTTTATATGTCAACTTAAAATAAGTTTGTGCGTTAATTTTAGATTTGGTTTTATTTAACTAAAAAAGCCGCTATCGTCTAGTGGCCTAGGACGGGTGGTTCTCAGCCATCAAACCGGGGTTCGATTCCCCGTAGCGGTACCAATATAAAAGCCGCGGATACTCCTTGATAAAAAGTGTCCGCGGCTTTTTATTTGGCGCATCTTGTATATTTATTATAATAATCCGTTGATAACCATCCGCATTACCGGAAAGCTGAAATACATAAGTGCGAAACTGTTCAGGTAATCATCTACAGTTAATAAACCGTTGCGTGGTGAGTTTTGCCGCCGTTATTTTGCTGTTTGCTTTGAGCGTTCAGTCCAAAACACGCGGCCGCGGTCATGAACATATGAAAAGAGTGCACAGTCATGAAACTACCGGCCATAAATCCTCCTTAGAAGTAGAGAGAAAGTTCCGGCCCTATCTTGAACACAGGGTCAAAGAGAGACGCGCTAAGGGCAGACTGGCGGCTGCCGTGACAGCTACCGATTTCAGCTATCCCGCAAAAAACGATTTTCTCTCTCTGTGGCGCGTTTGGGATGAACTCAGCCCTGAATTTCATGCGCTTTACAAAGAAGCTACAGCTATCCCCAAAGACTACGATTCATTTATCTCACCCAAAAAAAAGTTTAGAGTGTTCTACACGACATCTGGTAGAGACAGCGTTGACATAACAGACAAATTCTGTTACGGATCGGGACAATACTGGAATATACGCTCAGATATACCAAACGGAGTTCCCGACTATATTGACGAAGCGGCGTTCGCTCTTGACAGTTCCTACACGATGATAGTCGAACGGTTCGGTTTCGATGAACCGCTGCCGGTTGCGGTAAACGGATCATCAGAGTACTATAGCATCGTGATCGCGCGTCAGGCCCCCGGTTATTATGGAATAACACATTTAGATGGGAGGCACTCAACCCGGGGTTGGCGCAGCAGTATAGAAATAAACAGCGATTGGTCTGGTTCGGAATGGGCTGGTTTGGGTTATGACAAAGATCCGTACGCAGCGCTGAGAGTAACCTG
Organism: Chitinispirillales bacterium; assembly: GCA_031254105.1. GTDB lineage: Bacteria > Fibrobacterota > Chitinivibrionia > Chitinivibrionales > Chitinispirillaceae > WRCH01. The sequence continues at coordinate 2,980 of JAIRVB010000002.1, read as the reverse complement.
CAGTCACGAACTCTTTCATGCCGTGCAATACGCCACGGTGTGGAATGTCAAAGGTAATGTTTATCTTGATGATTTTCCGCTTGGCTGGACAGAAGGCAGCGCCACACTGATGGAAGATCTTGCATTTCCTGAAGTAAAAGATTACCTTCAATACATATCGCAATATTTCGAGAACCCCAGGATCACTCTCCTTGAAAGGAACATCTTTTCCGATAATTTATACGTTAACTCCATTCTGTTGAAATACCTGTATGAAAGAACAAACCCTGAAGACAGCATAGGTTTTTTAAAGAGCGTTTATGACAATAACAGCGCCAGTAGGAACCTCTCCTTTCACGAAAACCTTGAGATTGTTTCTCAAAGCTACGCAGGAAAAACTTTCGCCCAGATTCTTAACGGTTTTCACGCGGAAAGCTACTTTACCGGAAACAGAACTCAGGCGGAAGTGTTTATAACCGATTCCCCGAAAATGATGAAATGGACAGTACCAGCTCAAGCGCCGGAGTCTGTGACAAGAACGGTACAACCATACGGCGCGGAATTTCTCTGGTATATCCCGCAATTAAACCACCCAAACATGCTTAATATCAGTCTAAACGGGCAAACTGACAATTCCGTTAACGCCGCTGGAGGCAAAACATGGGCAGCAAGCGCGCTTGTAATGGAGCAACAGAACAATAAAATCAGCATCGTACCGGTATATATGGAACAAGACGGCAAAGGCAAATTTACACTTGAGGAATGGAAAGATAAGAAAGGGGTTCTTATCATCACTACCAATGCCAGTCCCTATTCGGACAGAGGTATAACCGTAAAACTTGAAACCGGTTTTACGGGCGCAGCGCAGGAAAACGTCCCTGTAAACATTTTCCCTAATGTCATAAGCCTGAAATCCAAAAGAGCGGTTCGTATAACAGGCAGTGGTATTTCGGATGTAAAAATATACGCGGCTGATGGAAAATTAGTAGGATACTGGAATAATAATATAAAGAGCGCTTCCTTTCAAAAACAGGATGACGGTGTTGAATGGACTCCCATCAGCGGCAGCTCAGGCAAACTAGCGCCGGGAACATATTTTATAGCAACCGTATCCCGTGATCAGCAGACTTCAAAAAATCAGGCGCGAAAAATCAAAATTATGATTGTGCCTTGATAGATACCGTTTGCAGCCGTTGCACGCTGACATTTGTCCATACAATCGTCTTGCCAAACACTCTAATCCAACGAAAAAATAACATTAATTTCAGATGTTACTCCCTGCTCTCCTGTAGGAACAGAGGAACTACCAGATAAAAACTCGTCTGCCGCCGCTTCAAATTGTAGATTATTCATAAACACACGAGTTTGCGCAATATCCTGGCTTACTCCTTCTGAAATTGTCAATACTCTTCCAATTTTGCGCCCTGAAAGTTCCGCATATTGTTTGGCTTTGTCAAATGCTTTCTGATATGCTAATTCACGGCTTTGTTTGAATAATTCCGTCTTATTTTCAATGTCAAACTTGATATTTTGAACTTCAACCTTGTCAATAGCAGTAATTTTATCCAATATTGACGAAAATCTTTCAGGAGTGTTTACCATATCGTTTACGGTTACAACAATAGTCTGTTGTGCTCGTTGACCAACCCGAACCCGGCGCCCATTCCTATAATAATATTCCACATCATAGTTGAGTGATATGGTTTTCATAAATTTATCTTCCACACTCTCATCCTGTAAAATTTTCAATATTTGCTGCATTGTTTGCTCTACGGCATTTTTGGCTTCTTTGGTAGTCGGCGCCGTGTGAGAAAAACTTACGTTCATTAATACCATATCCGGTTGTGCCAGTACAGTGCCAATTCCCGAAACTGAAACTGAATTTTGGCTCTCCTGTACTTTTGAATTACAGCTAATTAACAAAAAAAGCACTAACAAAAATACTATCCCTGTTCGGGTTAGTGTCCTTACATCTGCATTGTAATGACGCTCCTGGTTGTGATTTTTATTGATATTTTCCATTTCCATTTTTATTTTGATTCCTTTCAAACGGTTTATATTCTATTCAATTATCAATTTTCAATTTCGTTGCCTTTTGCTCTCGTTGATTATGTTTTACATTAAAAATGCTCCAATTTACACTCATAAAAATCATCTTTTATTTTTTGCAAAGGTACTATTTTTCTTGTTTTCTACGCAAAAAACTTGAAAAATATTAAATTCAGTATTTTTTTCTGTTGATAAACTCACTGTCGTCCGCGCATTGCCGCTAACTCCCAAATATACACAACATAACTTTTCTATATTTTCTTAAATATAATAAAAAAATCCGTAATAACATAGCTATTTTCGCCAAAAGCTCCAATTCCGGTATGTATGCGTTCTGTATATTTATTTCTTGCGTATAACCAATCGACAACACAAGATGCGCATGCTTATGTAAGGGGAGATATACTAATCTCTTAAAATTCTTTTAATGCAAAAAATTTATGAATTCGGTGCAACAGGTTCTAACGTCTGTTCTCCGTATTACATACATAACGCCCTGTAAAGTAACTCCTTATGCTGCATACAAGACCGTATCTTTATTTTTGCCTATCAATAATAATACGCTATCTACGCCATTATAAAAAAAGTGTAAACTATCGCAATTCCGTTTTTCCAATACAATCCGGTTTTTTGATTTTGCATTGCCTAATATAGGCATTTATTGATTTACGAATTTATTGATTTGTCTGATTTCAAATAACTTTTTTTGGTGGATATATTTGGTAGATTCATTACCACGATTTTGTTCACATTTGTATTATGTTTGTGTTCACTGAAGAAACGCTTTTTGTTATATTGGTGATATGAGTTATAAATAGTAAAGGGGCTCACCATTATTGGTTTGCCCCTTTAGATAAAACTCCGGCGACGTCCTACTCTCCCACACAGTTTCCCATGCAGTACCATCGGCGCAGCAGGTCTTAACTTCCGTGTTCGGAATGGGAACGGGTGT
>JAIRVB010000006.1 GCA_031254105.1 Chitinispirillales bacterium | reverse complement strand
GTCTGATCCGTTTGTGATATTGTCTCGCTGAACCACATGTGATTTTGTCTCAAAGAAGGTCCAAAAAATGAAAAATGTCACATCATATACGACACGCTTTTTTGAACTTAGGTGTTGATAACAGGCAAAACAACGTTTGGTATAATAAGCCTCATTCAAAAGAAATGAGGTGTGATTATCAGAGAGGTAATATTACGTATGAATGAAAACAATAAGTATGAAGTAATCAAGGAACTAATTAAAAATGATGGCAATAAAGCGCGTGCCGCATTAAAACTCGGCTGTTCGAAGCGGAGTATTGACCGCTATATCGCCGGGTACAAAGCAGAGGGAAAGGCGTTCTTTGAACATGGCAACCGAAACAAAAAACCTATTCATTGTTTAAGCAGTGAAACTATCGCTGACGTTGTCGGTCTCTATTCCAATAAGTATTATGACGCGAATTTTACGCATTATACAGAGTTGCTTGGAGAGAGGGAAGGTATTTTTTTATCTGAAAGCGCGGTAAGAAGTATACTGCTGAACGCGGATATAATATCTCCCATGGCAACTCGCCGGGTTCGAAGGGCCTTCAATAAAAGGCTTAAAGAGAAGATGGAAAGTACAACGAATAAGAAGGAAGCCGATGCGTTGTTAACTAAGATTATTGATGCCGAGGACGCGCACCCGAGGCGTCCAAGGAGTTCCCATTTTGGAGAGATGATACAAATGGACGCATCGTTCCACATCTGGTTTGGCGATGAAAAATATACTCTCCACCTTGCGATCGATGATGCTACTGGAATGGTTGTCGGAGGCTATTTTGACAAACAAGAAACGCTAAATGGCTATTACAACGTGTTAAAGCAGATACTGACCAACTATGGAATACCCTATATGTTTTACACTGACCGCAGAACAGTGTTTGAATATCGAAAAAAAGGGGATCCCGATACCAAGGACGACTCGTTTACCCAGTTCAGTTACGCCTGCTCACAGTTGGGCATACAGATTGAAACAACTTCGATTCCCCAGGCAAAAGGGCGTATAGAACGGCTTAACGGCACAATGCAATCACGCCTACCAGTCGATTTAAGACTAGAAGGCGTGACCACTGTTGAGCAAGCAAACGAGTACCTCCCACAGTACATAGCGAAACATAACGCTAAGTTTGCCCTCAATAATAATATTAAATCCGTCTTTGAGACGCAACCCTCTGCTGAAAGAATTGATATGATTCTTGCTGTTGTTACAGACCGTAAAGTTGATAATGGGCACTCGATACGATTTGACAATAGTTATTATCGTACGGTAAATAAGGAAGGACTGCCTATCTATTTCTACAAAGGCACTAAGGGGCTAGTAATCAGAACGTTTAGCGGGGAGTTGTTCTTCAGTACTGATGACGGTATATTCGCGCTTGAGGAAATCCCGCTCCACGAACGCACTTCGAAGAACTTCAACTTCAAGCCTACGACAGTAAAGCCAAAAAAGAGAGTCATCCCAAAACAGAATCATCCATGGAGGCTTGATAACTTTATAGCCTTTGCGAAGAAGCAAGCCCACCGCGCAGTATTAGGTTAGGATTATCTCTTTCGGGGTTGCCGGTGAAACCGGCGCTGGACGGAGTTCCAGCTTATTTCGGGCGCGTCTTAGCGCCCGTACCTTTTAATAAAAGCCACACTACCTGTACATTTGTGGTAAAAAAATCCGACTTGTTCACGGAAAATTCTGCATGTTTAGCTAATACTTTTTGAGCTCCTTTAAATGATCCTTGAAGTATACTGTATGACGATTGCGCACGCTACAACTGCTTTAAGCGCCGGGGTGATTAACTCAATCCCGTAAATAGCAATCCATATTTCTACCCCGAGATCTGTAATGGGCCGTAGTAAGTCATACAAATCTTGGGGTTGCGCTTAGTCATGCGAATATTTCGCAGTTGTCTTTTCTGTATGGACGTTTTGGTCACTGCGGCCTTGATGGTCTTAGTGCCGCAAAGCGTTTCCAAAACTTTGTTTTGATACCTCAATATTCTTTGAGTCATCTACCAATCTACAGAACGTCTGACGTCCCATGCCGTGTTGGATATCAACGTCTTTGCCCTTCGTAGCACTGAGTAGGGATTGACGAGCGCCAAAATAACTAGCGGAGACGATGACGTTTACGGCGCGAGTTTATGATCATAACGGAATTCTAGCTTATCGATGTGGGGAAGCATGAATGTTATTTAGCAAATGAACCAGAAAGATTTGTACGGCTATGAGTTCATTGAGCAATATAGCGAAGCAAGACAATTCACCGTTTTATGCCCATTCGCAGTTAATTATCTAATGGAACGGACGAAAATGGAGAGGTTTATTGTTATCGCTTTTGATTTTATTAAATGCCTTTACCTTTAATCTTTTGACTATATTTAAAAAACTTTATCGTGCGTTTAGAGTCATATGCTTTTTATAACGCTGCGCGCTAAAGTCTCCATTATCTTTTTAGAAACAGACCCTGTATATTTGCCAGTTCGCCCTCGCCCAGCTTGGCTTCGGGCTTGGCGGAGCTGATGACGCGTAAGCAAAAATCAGCTCGGGACGTGCTGGGCGAGGCTTATGGTTGTGAAACCGCTTAAAAAAAGAGATTTACACAAATCTATCTACAAAAATTGATGTGTTTTTAAGTAGGCTTTTTGCTCCGTTGATATATTTTTTTACCCCTAATGTTTCGCAATTTTTGAGACAAAATCAAAAACGGTTGACAGAAACGTATTTGTTTTTATTGTTTATTTTTAAGGTTTTTTAATGTATAATGCGGTCAAGATGTTGACGAGGACGAGGACGAGATCGTTAAATTGTTCAGCGGAGGATGGAACATCGTGAAAATAACAGGTGCGCGAATCGTTATCGAATGTCTTCTGGAGCAGGGCGTCAAAACTGTGTTCGGCTATCCGGGAGCTGCTGTAATAGATATATACGATGAGTTATACAAAAATAGGAAAAAGATAGAGCATGTGCCGGCGTCGCATGAGCAGCAAGCAGCCCACGCCGCCGACGGGTACGCCCGGGCGACGGGCAGGACCGGCGTGTGCATAGCGACGTCGGGGCCCGGCGCTACAAACCTTGTGACCGGTATTGCCGCAGCCTATATGGACTCGTCCCCTGTCGTGTTTATTACCGGTAATGTGAGCATGCCGTTGATCGGCAGGGATTCTTTTCAGGAAGTGGATATTTCGAGCATTTCAATGCCCGTCACAAAGAATAACTACATTGTAAAAGATATAAAAAAGCTGCCGGGGATCATCAGGGAGGCTT
>JAIRVB010000022.1 GCA_031254105.1 Chitinispirillales bacterium | reverse complement strand
ATTCCATCCGCTAAAATATAAATATTCCATCCGCTAAAATATAAATATTCCATCCGCTAAAATATAAATATTCCATCCGCTAAAATATAAATATTCCATCCGCTAAAATATAAATATTTTAGCGGAATAAAATAGTTGGAAGTACATCACCTTTTTCGTTTTTTTAATGATTTGTGAAAGCCTTGAAAGACCTTATATTGTAAATTGATCTTCCTCCTATGCATCTGTGATACGCATTTAGTATTTTTATATGTTGTGCTTAATTTTACCTTGGCGGATTTGAGATAAGGAATCATTTCAATGAAACAGTGTGATGATTGTGGAATAAACCAGGCGACGGTTCACCTCACGCATATCATACAAAACGAGACGCAGGTGTTTCATCTGTGCGAGGAGTGCGCGACTAAGAGGGGGATTGTGCTTGGTGATGGCACAGATACGGAAGCTGATATAACTGCAGTTGTAAATGAAATGCTTGAGGAGGAGATTATCTGTCCCAAGTGCGGTCTTAAGTTATCTGAATTTCGCTCCGGCGGCTGGCTTGGGTGTATGCGGTGCTATAGCGCTTTTGAAGAGCATATCAATAAAATTTTATTTCAAGTGCATGGTTGCAATCAGCACAAGGGTAAGAGATACGGCATTGCTAAAGGGCTTGAGGACGTAAGTTGTCCTCACAGTATAGAGCGGCTGCGCAGTGATCTTGATGAGGCTATTAAAAACGAGCAGTTTGAGCAGGCCGCGATACTCAGGGATGCTATATATCTTTTAAGACAGGATGCTAATTAAATGGGTAGTACAAAACGCCGCGGGTTAAACTTATATGGTCAGGTTCCTGCGTGGTTTGACAACAGGGGGCCGCAGAGCGATGTAGTTATCTCCACAAGAATTCGTGTGGCCAGAAACCTTGAGGGGCGTAAGTTCCCTGCCCGCGCCTCCTCAAAAGAGAAACAGAAAATTTTTAATGAAATCGCTTCTGTTATAAAGTCGGTTCCCCAAAAACTATTCTGCGACCAATTTGAACTTGTCAATTTTGGACGCTTGCGCAAGCTTGAGCAGCAGTTCCTTATTGAGGAGCGCATTGTCAGTGCGGATCTCTTAAGGGGTGAAGGGGAGAGAGGGGTTGCGTGCGATTCATCAAGGCGCATAAATATCATGATAAATGAAGAGGATCATCTTCGCATTCAGGGTATGGACAGCGGGTTTCACAGTTTTGATATTTGGGAGATACTTGACCTGCTTGATGATTATATCGGCGGTCATCTGAAATTTGCCTATAATGAACGGCTGGGTTTTCTTACCGCCTGTCCGACTAATTCGGGGACAGGCTTGCGGGTTTCTTATTTGCTTCATCTTCCGGGGCTTGTTCTTACAAAAGCGGTAGATGCGGTTTTACAGGGCGCAAGCCAGATGGGTATTTCGACCCGTGGATTTTTCGGAGAGCATTCGGAGGTAGTGGGTAATTTTTTTCAACTGTCTAATCAGGCTACTATGGGCGCAGGGGAGAGAGAGTTTATCGATTCTACCGCAAAAGTTATACATGAGGTGATATCCCATGAGAGAAAAAGCAGAGAGCGGCTTATGACGGATGCGCCGCTTGAGCTTAGTGATAAGGTTTTCAGATCGCTTGGGATTCTCACTAATGCAAGGACGTTATCGTTTACCGAGTTTCTCAATCTCACTTCCGCTCTTAGGATAGGGGTTGAGTGCGGTATTTATGATGGACTAACTGTTGAAGAGATAAATAAGATGATCACAGTTTGTATGCCTGCGCATCTGCATATTCACAGGAGCCTTGAGGAGGCGCAGAACGACTTGGATGTTTCCAGAGCGGATTTGGTAAGGGATTTGCTAACAAAGAAGAAAAGAAGAAAGAGAACGCCGGGGTTGTAACTAAAGAATCTGCTGATACAGGTAAGTCATCTCTGCAAAGGCGGTGATCCATTGTTCCTGCTGTTCCCTCAGTAATCAGGGACAATAAGTTCTCGTTTTTCGGGAGGATAGATGTAAAATGCACTTTTTATACCACTTGCAGAAAATACTTGGAAAGGGAAGAGACGAATAATGAATGGGATGTTTACTGACCGCGTCAAAAAGGTGATGCAGATCGCCAGAGAAGAGTCGGTAAGGCTGGGCAATGACTATGTCGGCACAGAGCATTTGCTTCTTGGTCTCATCAAGGAAGGTGATGGGGTTGCGGTTGCGGTAATGCGTAGCATGGGTATCGATCTTGATGAGCTGACCACAAGTATCGAGAAAACCATAACATCTACCGGCGGAATGATGACCCTGGGTCAGATGCTTCCCTTTACCCCGCGCGCCAAAAAGGTGCTTGAGATAGCGGCCAATGAGGCGCGCGCGATGTCTCATAAGTATATAGGCACCGAACATCTGCTTTTGGCTCTTATGAAAGACACTGAGTCCGCGGCCGCAAACGCTCTCGCTTCGGCAGGGCTTGATTATGAGCGGGTCAAGGAGGAGATAAACCGGGTTTTGCGCGGCGGAGAGTCCGGCGGAGGAGGAGCCAAGGAGAAGAGCAAGACTCCGTTTCTTGATCATTTTGGCCGTGATCTTACCGCTATGGCGCGCGAAAACAAGCTTGATCCGGTTATAGGAAGAGAGAAAGAGATAGAGCGGGTTGTGCAGATCTTAAGCCGCCGCAAGAAAAATAACCCTGTGCTCATAGGTGAGCCGGGTATCGGAAAAACCGCTATTGTAGAGGGGCTTGCTCAGAAGATAATCGAAAAAAATATCCCGCAGGTACTTGAAAACAAGCGTGTCATTAATCTTGATATGGCCTCAATGGTGGCCGGTACAAAGTACCGCGGCCAGTTTGAGGAGCGGCTCAAGGCTTTAATGGTAGAGTTGCAGAAAAATGAGAATATTATAATATTTATTGATGAGTTGCATACTATTGTAGGTGCTGGCGGTTCTGAAGGCAGTCTTGATGCCTCTAACATTTTTAAGCCTGCTCTCTCAAGGGGTGAGATACAGTGCATAGGCGCTACTACATTGGATGAATACCGCAAGTATATTGAAAAAGACGGGGCTCTGGCGCGCCGCTTTCAGACCATCATGGTTGATCCGCCAAGCGTCTCAGAAACGATTCAGATACTTTCAGGGTTGCGCCACAACTATGAGGAGCACCACAAGGTTACCTACACAGATAAAGCTATAGACTCAGCTGTCAAGCTTTCGGAACGTTACATAAGTGACCGTTTTTTACCGGATAAAGCTATTGACGTTATTGATGAAGCCGGCGCGCGTAAACGGCTTTCAAGCATGGAGATCCCAACTGAGATTCGTGATATGGAGAAGGAGATCTCTGATGTTGTGCGGGATAAGGAACGCGCCGTTGAGCAGCAGGAGTTTGAACGCGCCGCGAAGCTGCGTGACAAACAGGAGAAACTTAAAGGCGCGCTTTTAGAGAGAAAGGCGCTGTGGCGTAAGTCAAAGGCTGAGGAGCGCCTGCTGGTCGATGAGTCGATCATTACCGAAGTCGTTGCAACAATGACCGGCATTCCTCTTGCGCGTCTTGCCGAAGAGGAGACAAAGAAGATAATACATCTTGAGGATGAACTCCGCCGCAGGGTTATAGGTCAGGATGAGGCTTTAAGCGCTGTTGCAAGGAGCATAAGGCGTTCACGCGCTGGGCTTCACAATATGCGCCGCCCCATCGCCTCTTTTATTTTTCTTGGTCCTACAGGTGTGGGTAAAACTGAGCTTGCCAAAGCGCTTGCACAGTCCCTCTTTGATACCGAAGACGCGCTTGTGCGCATAGATATGTCGGAGTATATGGAGAAGTTTGCGGTCTCCCGTCTTGTGGGAGCGCCTCCGGGATATGTGGGTTATGAGGAAGGGGGGCAGCTTACCGAGAAAATCCGGAAAAAACCGTATTCCGTGATCTTGCTCGATGAGATTGAGAAAGCGCATCCCGATGTCTTCAATCTGCTTTTACAAATACTTGATGATGGTATTCTTACCGATTCCTATGGCCGCCATGTTAATTTCAAGAATACCATAATTATCATGACATCAAACGCGGGTACGCGCGATGTTAAAAAGAGCGGTACTGTAGGGTTTGGGAAAACTAACGAATCCTCCAATTATGAAGCTATGAAGGGTAAGGTTCTTGATGAGCTCAAGCGCATCTTTAACCCTGAGTTTTTAAACCGTGTTGATGAGACAATCGTTTTCGCCCCTCTTGGCAAAGAGGAGATCGCTCAGATTGTTGATATTCAACTCAACGAGGTTGCGCAGCGTCTTGTAGACCGCAACATTAAGCTTGTTTTTACCCCTGAGGTCAAAAAGCTTCTTGTAGACGGTGGATTTGATCCTGTGCTTGGCGCCCGCCCGTTACGCCGTTCGATTCAGCGTTCCTTGGAAGATCCTTTGGCTGAAGAGTTTTTGCTCAACAAATTTAATGATGGCGATACTATTACGCTTGAGACTGAGAATGATCATATAGTCTTTAAGAAAAGTGATTGACAGAGTAGTTTTCAGCTGTTCGGGAAAACAGAATAAATGAGTTTTGTTGGTGGTTGGAAACAGGCGGCATCTCACATTATTTTGTTGAGAGCGTTTATAGTCGGGTATTCATGAATGATTGTTTTCATTTTTTCTTAACCTGGTAGCTGGCAATTGGTAACTAACAAAAATATTTCGCTTGCCTAAGCGAAAGTTTGGAGCGCCGTGTTATGTAAACTGTTGTAGAAGCGGCTGCGTAGAATTATTTTAATAAGTTTTTACGGCCCCAGCGGGGGCCGCTCTGACTGAAGGGGTTTGCGGAAAGCTGATTTATGAGAAAAATTCCTCTTATTGTTATTCCTGTAATACTTGCGGTTTTTGTTGGCGCGTCAAACGCCAAGGTGCTTGAGGCTCTGAAGATCGAGGGACTTGAGGTGACCCAGCCTGAGGCGGTGTCAAACGTTCTTGAGCTAAGGGAGGGGCAGACATTTACTCCATCAGACATACAGGAATCTATTCGCAGACTCTACAGAACCGGTAATTTCAGGTCGGTAGATTTTTTTGTTGATGATGAAACCGACTCAAGCGTTACGCTTACGCTCAGGCTTGAGGAGTTTCCGATTTTAGATAAAATAGAGTTCCATGGTAACAGAAAGATAAAGGGAAAAGAGCTTGAGAAGAAGGAGATTTTGAGGCTTGGCAGGCCGTTTTCTGACGCTCAGCTGCATAAAAGCAAGCAGGTTCTCAGCGATATGTATGCAGATAAGGGATATCACCTGGCTGAGATTGAGGCGGTTGTAGTTAACACCAGCGTTCCCGGCAATGTTATAGTCAGATATGATATCAAAGAGGGGCCGCGCGTCAAAATAAAATCAATTGTGTTTAACGGCAATCAGGATGTGACCGAGGGATGGCTCTCAAAACGGTTCAAAACAAAAGAGAACCGTTGGTGGCGTTCAGGCGGCTTTAACAGGGAGCTCTATCGTTCTCATTTAGATACTCTGATGATGCACTATCATGAGAAAGGTTTTCTTGACGCGGCAATAGAGCGCGACAGTATATGGTATTCTGAGGACAAACGGGATATTTTTATCGAAATTACCGTTAATGAGGGGCGCAAGTACGTTGTCGGAGACATTACATTTACAGGAAATAGAATTATCGAAACCGACCCTCTGACCGGAAGGATTGCGCTTGCCAAAGGCAAGCCGTTCAAGAGAAGCAGCTTCGAGATGACGAAATTTATGATAGAAAACGCCTACAGGGAGGAGGGGTATCTGTGGGTGAGGCTCGATGATAAGCGAACATACAGGGGAGAGAACGCGGATACCATTGATGTTAACTTTGATATATTTGAAGGACGTCCCGCTATTATACGTAAAATTGACGTTCGGGGCAACAATAAGACGATGGAAAAGGTTATCCGCCGTGAGATAGTTCTGGTGCCGGGGCAGAGGTACCGCCAATCGCTTATGGCTACAAGTCAGCAGAATATATTCCGTCTCAACTATTTTACCAATATAGTTCCGGATATTATCCCAAATGAAGACGGCACTATTGATCTTGTATTTGATATTATCGAAAGAGATAACATCGGTCAGCTTACTGTAGGAGCCGCCTACAGCGACCATGATAAGCTCACCGGTACATTTTCTACAGCTATCCCAAATTTCCGCGGAGCGGGTCAGGAGCTTAAGCTTGAGGTTCAGTACGGAAATTACCGCAGGCTCGGGATGGTAAGCTTTACAGAACCATGGGCTTGGGATACTCCCTGGTGGCTCACTGGAACTATATTTACAGACCAGCAGATTTACAGTTATTCCGATAATACCAGAGATACAACCCTAAGCTATGGATTTCGTGTCGGTGTGGGCAGATCACGTCTCTCGTGGCCTGACAACAAGTTTCGCTTCCAAACAGTTTACCAGCTTAGCCGCGAACAAAACAGCAGAGACAATGACACTATAGGTAATCTCAACCTTGTAGAAACAGGACTTATCAGCAAATTGAGATTTAATGTAGAACGTTATGATCTTGATATGCCGCAGTTTCCAAATGAGGGATCAAGACTGACCATAACTCCTGAAATAGCGGGTTTGGGCGGTGACTACAGATACCTTAAAGCTACCGCTACCTATGAACAGTATTTCAGGCTTCCGGGTAAATTCGTCTTTGGCAGCGAGGTAAAATTCGGCGCGATATCAAGACTTGGCAGCGGGATAACCATATCCGGAAACGATCTCTTTACAGGAGGCGGAGCTTACGGAGACGCGATGATAAGGGGATACCCCGATTGGCAGTTTGGCGGCTACCGCAACCGCGCGCAGGGTGATGGTATATCAATGTTCGCGACAAATCTCTCACTTCGTTATCCGGTCGTTGATCAGACTATGTATCTTGGAGTGTTTGCGGATATGGGAAACACCTGGTCCAGTATATCGGGAATAGACCTAGGCGACCTTTACAAAGGTGTTGGCATGGGGCTGCGCGTCAATCTGCCGATGATAGGAGTTATGGGTGTGGATGTGGGCTATGGACTTGATCCTGTCAATAAAAAAGATTTAGACGCCAAGCCGGCCGGTTTCAACTGGCATATTATTATGAATAAAGGATTTTAATAGTTATTATTTTAGTAATAATGATCATCAATCCGTATGTGAAGGGGCTGCTCATACATGGAACATAGTAAAGAATAATGTGTGACGCGCAGATACTTTTGCTTGGGGCGGCTACTTGAGGAGCGTCCTTAATCATAGCCGGCGAAGTCCGGCCCCATTATATAGATTTTGAACTTGATTTTGCACCGGCGGAGCGACCACTGATCGTTCCTTAGATTAGATTTTAAATTTATGAAATTGGTTTTTTATTGATCACCTGCAAAAGGAGGCTTTCGTGATTAAAAAAGTTAAAGTTGCCGTAATGTTCTTTTTCGCGGCTGCGGTGTTTACTTCTGCGTTTGCGCAGATGAAAATCGGGTATGTCAATTCCGAGAAGATTTTTACCCAGTTTGAAGGGACAAAAGTCGCTCAGGAAAAGTTCAATAAGGAAGTTGCCAAGTGGGAGCAGGAAGCGTCCAAGAGAGCCAAGGAGATCACTGAATTAAGGGATCAGCTTGAGAAGCAGAGCCTTCTTTTAAGCGCTGACCGTAAAAAGGTTCTTGAAGATGAATTAAGGCAGAAAATCATTCAGCATGAAAAGTTTTTGCAGGATAAATTTGGTCAGAAAGGCGAGGTGCTCACAAAAAATGAGGAGCTCACAAAACCGATTTTGGAAAAGATTCACAAAATTATAGAAAAAATCGCCAAGGATGAGCAGTTCGATTATATATTTGATTGGAGAGCGGGCGGGGTAATTTTTGCGAAGCAGTCTTACGACCTCACCGACCGGGTGTTAACTCAACTTGCTAAGGAAAAATAAGTGAAATTATCGGTTATCGCCGTCAAAATCGGAAGTACTGTTCCTGAAGATAAGGGGGATATGGAGATTGAGGGAATCTCTTCCCCTAAAGCTGCCATGGCCGGTGATATAACTTTTCTCTCTGATCCTAAATATAAAGAGCAGATAGATAGCAGCGCGGCAAGCGCTGTTATTGTTAAAAAGGGTGTTGCGTTTACAGGCAAGATCTGTCTTGAGGTTGATGATCCGTATCTTGGTTACGCCCGGACAGCACAGCTTTTTGAGGATGTGTCGCCGCTCTTTAGGCAAGGGGTTCACAGAAACGCCTTTGTCGATCCTGCCGCAGTCATCGATGCTTCCGCTTCCGCAGGGCCTTTCACAGTCATTGGCTCCAATGTTCATATAGCGGCCAACGTGCGGATAGGCGCTAACTGTGTGATTGAGCGGGACTCCCGTATCGGTGAAGGATCGCGAATCGACAGCGGCGCTATTATCCGCTGGGGTACGCTCATCGGTTCTAATGTAGTAATACAGTCAGGAGCGGTGATAGGCAGCGATGGGTTCGGTAACGCAAGAGCCGGAGCTGAGTTTGTGCGTATTCCCTGCTTTGGAATAGTTATTATAGAAGATAACGCTGATATCGGCGCGTGTACAACGATTGACAGAGGTAACTTTGAACCTACTGTTATCGGTAAAGGTGTAAAACTTGACAATCTTATTCATGTCGCTCACAATGTAGAGATAGGTGAGAACACCGCCATCGCCGCTCAAACCGGTATTTCAGGTTCAACACATATTGGTAAGCGGGTTATTATAGCGGGGCAGGCTGGATTTGTGGGGCATATTGAGATAGGGGATGACGCGTTTATCGGAGCTAAATCCGGAGTATCAAAAAATGTCGCTCCAAAATCTAAGATCACAGGTTACCCGGCCAGAGATTTTATGACAATGAGGCGTATTGAGGCGTCCATGTCTCAGGTGCCTGAACTTTTAAAAGAGGTAAAACGTTTAAAGTCCGAGCTGGAATCGCTTAGAAACGCGGCCAGTATTTAGATTATAAACATAACGCAGAAATAAAATTGCGGAATACATAAATGAGTAAAATTTAATATTTTTATTTCTGTATCCTGTATTTTGCCATTTTATATTTGAAGTCGGTAAATTTCATATCTCACTGCTTTTGAAAGGATACTCCTTCACTATGGCGTTCCAGCATACTATAAAAAAGGGTGCGTCTTTAACAGGGACAGGTCTGCATACAGGTGTCAGCGCTCAGGTTACAATTCATCCGGCGCCGGAAAATTACGGAATCCGGTTTGTAAGGGCTGACCTTGAGGGTAAACCGGAAATCCCGGCTGATATCGACTATGTCGTAGATCTGGCCCGAGGCACCACCATTGGAAAAGATGATGTAAGAGTTTACTCAATAGAACATGTAATGTCCTGTTTTGCCGGTCTTGAAATTGACAACTGCCGGGTAGAGGTAGACGCGCAGGAGATTCCGCTCATGGATGGCAGCGCCATGCCTTATGTAAAGCTTGTCCAGCATGCCGGCATTGTAGAGCAAGCCGCTGAGCGGGAAGTGATCAATATTGATGAACCTCTTATGTACGTTAATGGCGATATAGCGCTTGCGGTGTTTCCTCTTGACAGGTTCAGAGTGACTCTTGAGATCGATTACAAATACCCGGCTCTGGGCGCTCAGTACACGACTATGTTTTCGCTTAAGGATTATGTCAACGATTTCGCTTCAGCCCGCACCTTTTGTTTTCTTTCAGAAATTCAAACGCTCAGGGAGAAAGGGCTTATTAAAGGCGGCAGCCTCGACAGCGCGCTTGTAGTGCAGGATGTAGAATTAACCGATGAGAAAATAGACTATCTCACTAAGCTTTTTAACAATTCAAAACCTGTTACACCAGGTAAGAACGGCTTTTTAAATGATACTGAGCTGCGTTACTGGAATGAACCGTGCCGCCATAAGGCTCTTGATCTTGTCGGCGACCTCTATCTTCTCGGTAAACCGATTAACGCGCACATTCTGGCTGCCCGTACAGGACACGCGGCCAACATAGAGATGGCTAAAACCATCCGTGAGCACCTCAAAAAGAAAGCGAAAAAAAGAGCTGAGGAAGCTATTCAGCTCTCATACGAAGATATTACAAAAATTCTTCCTCACCGTTACCCATTTCTGTTTATAGATAAAGTAGTGAGCATAAATCCGGGTAAGGAGATTATCGCAACGAAGAACGTATCTTTCAATGATAACTTTTTTCAGGGCCATTTTCCTGAAAATCCGGTTATGCCCGGAGTGCTTCAGATAGAGGCTATCGCGCAGGCTGCAGGGATCATGGGACTCTACAAAAAAGATGCGGAGCAGAGTATAGACGGCAGGGTGCTCTTTATGGGTATTGATAATGCACGGTTCAGGGGAATTGTCAGGCCGGGTGATGTTCTTCGTATAGAGGTAAAGATGCTGCAGTTCAGACGGGGCACAGGAAAGTTTTCCGGCAAATGCTATGTTGAAGACAGATTGGTTTGTGAGGCTGAGGGTCTTGCGCTGTTTGACGCGGCTAAGAAAGTATGATTTAGTATTGTGACGGGCAGGGGTAAGATTAATCGGACCTTTGCTTAACGTAGAAAAAGATTCTCACCTTAAACGATTGATTAACAACAATGAATGAGAGTGGTAGCGGTAAAAAATGTCCATGTTGCTCAGGCGCCGGTGTAAACGCGGCAGGTATCCATCCTACCGCTGTTATAGAGCCTGGGGCGCTTATAGGCAGTGGTGTTACAATCGGTCCGTTTACCGTTATAGAACGTGATGTGGAGATAGGGGATGGTTCTGTGGTCGGTTCCCATGTAGTGCTTGGAGAAGGAACACGCATTGGAAAGAATTGCCGCATTTTTAAAGGTGCGGCTATTGGCCTCGAACCTCAGGATAAAAAGTACGCGGGCGAAAAGACGCTCACTATTATCGGCGATGGCACGGTACTTCGTGAATTTGTTACTGTTAATCGCGGAACCAACGCAAGCGGAGAAACCCGCATCGGCTCAAACTGCTGGATTATGGCTTATTGCCATATAGCCCACGATTGCGTTTTGGGAGACGGCGTGACTGCTTCAAACAGCATGGCTTTAGCCGGGCATGTTACTGTCGGAAACTTTGTTACAATCGGCGGGGTTGTCGCGGTTCATCAATTTGTCAGAATTGGCGACTACGCCATGATTGGCGCAATGGCAAAACTTGTTACAGACATTGTACCTTATGCGCTTACCGGTACAGATCCCCTCAGAGTCGTGAGCTTTAACAAAATCGGCCTTGAAAGGCGAGGTTTCAGCGCTGATCAGGTCAGCAATATCAAACGGGCGTATAAAATTCTTTTTAGAGAAGATCTGAAATTGAATGACGCCCTCTCAAAACTAGAGACAGAGTTTCCTGAGAGCGCGGAAGTGAAAAATATCATTTGTTTTGTAAAGGCAAGCGAACGCGGTTTTTTGAGGATGGAGAATTAGAGCTTTAGCAGTGATTACGCCTGTGCTTCCCAGCCTTTTTTGATCTATTTTTTCATTATTTAAGGCCAAAAAGTAAATTCGGCATAGTCAAAGTTAAGTAATTTATGGATTTCAAGAGTTTAATTCCCCTTGCTATGCTTACGGTTTCAAATATTTTTATGACATTTGCCTGGTATGGGCATCTGAAGTTCAAACAGAGTCCCCTGTGGATAGTAATTTTAGTCAGTTGGGGAATCGCGTTTTTTGAATATTGCTTTCAGGTTCCGGCGAACCGTATGGGGCATTCTTATTTCTCCGCGCCTCAGCTTAAGGTAGCCCAAGAGGTGATTACGCTAATTGTATTTACGGTGTTTTCGGTAACCTACCTGAAAGAAGAGTTCAAATGGAATCATATTGTCGGGTTCATACTGATTCTGCTTGCAGTGTTCTTCGTGTTTAAAAAATGGGATTGATTAACGCATGTGGCGGCGTGGTTGCGGTGAACGGGCGGGCAGCCGCGCGGGAAAAACGGATGACAGGGTTTTGGCCGCCTTATACAAACTCAATCTTCCCGAGCATCTCAGTAGCTTTTTCCGCTGCCGCCTCAAAGTCGCTGTGCAGAAAGAGCACATCTCGAATCCCCTCTAACGCGGACAGAGTGTGCGTTTTCCAGGATTTCTCTTTTAACATATCGAGGATTTCATAAGCTTTTGTGTCGTCGTAAGCTTCGCAGGCCTCTCTTATCAGCAGCAGCTGCTCTGTTAAATATATGGGATCTTCCTGTATGCCGGTGTTGTTTGTTGTTTCTTCCGGGATCAGTTTTTTTATTAAGTCATCAAGAATTTCAATAAAACGCTCCGTATTTGCGGAGATAAAAGCGGTATCATTGTTGTTTCCAGCATCTTCCAGCTTAAGCGCAAGCTCTGATTTGCCTTTCTCACCTATATTCGCGAGCGCTGATTTCATACCGTGCGCTGTAGTGGTAAAGAGTTTTATGTTTCCGTTTTTGGTTGTTTCCCTTAATGCGGTAATTGCTTTTTGAGCGTCGCGGCTAAACACTTCAAGCAGTTTAGGGCTAATAGATGATTTTGTTGCGGATTCTGTTGCCGCCCGCTCCCTGTATTGGGTCGCTTCCTGCGGGTGTATATCGCGTATAAACTTATTAAGAGCGTTGTTGAGATGTTTGGTATCAATTGGTTTTGAGATAAAGTCATCAAAACCGTTTTGCCTGAACATCTCATCATTTCCGGCAAGCGCATTTGCGGTGAGCGCGACGATAACGCCTTTATATCCTGTTTCCCGTATTTTTTTTGTGGTTTCGATACCGTCCATTTTTGGCATCATGTGATCCATAAAAATTATATCGTAAGTATTGCCGCACTGTACTTTGTCTAATGCGATAAAGCCGCTCAGCGCGGTTTCGACAGAAAGTTTGTAAGGCGAGAGCAGTTCCTGCGCCACGTAAAGGTTAATTTCTACATCGTCAACAACAAGAACTTTTCCATAAGGCATCGGCTCGAATGTTAACTTAAGGTTCTCCAGCTGTTTTTTGTTTACATAGTTGAAACTGCGCAGCTTTTCCGACATCTCAGCGCCTATTGGGTCGCATTCTATAGTTTTTTGCTTTACTGTAACTGTAAATTCACTGCCTTTTCCGTATTCGCTTTGCACCTCAATTTTACCGTTCATCATTTCAACTAACTTTTTAGTTATGTTTAACCCCAGCCCTGTTCCCTCAGTAGTGCGATTCGCTTCGGAATTAAAACGAAGGTATTCCAAAAACATTTTATCAAGGTCTTTGGATTTTATACCCTGTCCTGAATCGCTGACGCAAAAACGTAAAAGCGCTTCGCCGCCGTTAATGAAGCGGAATACCGACAGCTTGACAAAGCCCTGCTTTGTATACTTAATGGCGTTAGAGAGCAGATTGTTAAGAATCTGTTTTAACCGCAGTTCGTCGCCTAACAGTTTTTGCGGCAGATTCTCGTCTAGATCAAGCGTAAACTCAATCGGTTTTGAGCCTATCCGCACAATATTAAGCTGAACAGCGTCGTTTATCAGACTTGGCAGATCATATTCCGCCGGAGCGAGCATTAATTTACCAGATTCGATTTTTGACATGTCAAGAATATCGTTTATTATTCCCAGAAGGTTATTTCCGGAACTATATATTTTTTCAAGCGCCTCAGTGTATTCGCAGTGGAGATTCTCTTTTTGCAGCTGAACCTGAGCTATTCCGATTATCGCGTTCATAGGCGTGCGGATCTCGTGTGACATTGTCGCGAGAAATTCGCTTTTGGATTTGGAGGCGATTTCAAGTTCCTCCATCGTCTTGCGCTGCGTTTTTAAGCTTTGGGCGATAAAGACATTGAAAATTATAAATAAAACAGCTATAACAATGATTACCACAAGAAAAAGCGCTGTCATGGCAGTGTTATAATCGTCTATGCTGCCGGGTGAGATTGCTATTGAATACCATCCAAGCGCCGGAATTGCGTTTATCGCGATCTCCCCGTATGGAACGCTGATAATTCGCGTCTCTTTGGATTTCAGGGATTTTGCCGTGGAGATGATATCAATTTCGGTTTTGTTTAACACTTCATTAATGCTTCTTTTGATGGATGCGAGTTCCGCATCTTTTGCGCCGGTAATCTCCCCCGAAGCATTAAAAAAATAGAGATCAAGTTTCCCCTGATAGCTTTTGTAAGTTGCTTCGATGAATGCCGAAAGGTCGATTCCGGTTCCAAGCATCCCTATCGGTTTATGATCTCTGTCAAAAACCGGCGCGTTTATCCAAAGATTGGTTGTTTTGAGCTCGGGGTTATAGTTGATGTTAAAGTTATATTTTTCTGTTTCGTAAAGAGTCATCCTGTACCAGTAATTAATCGTGTCTTCCACATCTACCAAATAAGTAATAAGTGAATCGTTGTTATCGGAATAAAATCTTTTATCCTTGTCGTTTATCCAAAAAACAGAATTCCCCGCGAGCGCGCGGCGGTAATCAACGATCTCTTTTAATGCGGTCTGTTCCAATTCGGAATTTGCGGGGTTTATGAAATATTCCTGTATCAGCGGGGAGCTTGCCATTTTCAGGATAATGGCGATCTCACTGTTTACGGAGGTTTCAAGCTTAAGGCGTTCGATTTCCAGCAGCTGAGATAATTTTACGCTCTTGTTTGTCCTGATGATCTGCTGCATTGACAGTACAAAAGCTGTGCCTCCCACCGCCAGAATAACAGAGAACAGTGTTATAGAGAAAACAATAAAAGCCCACATTACGGAATGGTGCCTGCGTTTCTCCTTAAACACAGCTGCTTTCCCTGCTGGCATTTATAAGCGAGGTTACGAAGGGGCTGTTAAATTCCTTCTCAATGTTCAAAAATACATCGATTAATTTCGGGTCGAAATGCGTACCTCTGTCATTGCTTATTATTTCGACAGCTTTTTCGTGAGTAAACGCCTTTTTATACGGCCGCTCGCACACAAGCGCGTCATATACATCGGCGATTGCCATAATTCTGCCTTCAAGGGGAATATTATCGCCGCTCAGCCCCCGGGGGTAACCTTTGCCGTTCCATTTTTCGTGGTGATACCCGGCGAACATCTTGGCGTGGTGCAAAAAGCCGTCATCTTTTGTAGTAGCTATGATCTGGTCGATTATGTTTTCTCCGTAGGTGCAGTGGAGCTGTATCTCCTTAAACTCTTCGTCAGTGAGTTTACCGGGTTTATTCAGAATAAGATCGCTTATGGCGATTTTACCTACATCATGCAGCTGCGCGGACGGCAAAAGAAGCCCCAGATCCCATTTGTCGATTTCATCGGTATAAGTCCCTGTTTGCAGAAGCTCATTAATAAGTATCTCCAGATAAAGCTGCGTGCGCTCAATATGCCCGCCCGTTACTTTGTCGCGGTTTTCCACCATATCCGCGATTACTCTGATTGTCGCGTTGTGAATCTCCCGCACCGCTGCCTGGCTCTCTTTCACTAACCTGTCTGTTTCAAGATGCATCTCAATGCGCTTTACCAAAACAGGGGGTGAGAACGGTTTATTGATAAAATCAAGCGCCCCCATTTCAAAACCGCGTATCTCTGATTCGGGGTCATTTTTTGCCGTCAGAAAAATGACAGGTACGGCTTTGAGCCTTAAATCCTCTTTAAGTATCCGCATCGCTTCAAAACCGTCTATCTCAGGCATATCCAGATCAAGCAGGATAAGGTCAGGCGTGAATTTTTCCGCCAGTTTAAACATCCTTGCGGCACCGGGCAACGCGAAGGTTTTATAGGTGCCGTCCAGCGCGGTTTTCGCTGTCATCAAGTTGGTATCATTATCATCTACGATAAAAATTGTTTTCATTATGCTGCCTGTTCCTCAAAAAATACGCTTACGGATTCCGGTGAGCCTAAAATAAATATATATATTGTTTAGAGGGCGCGTGGAAATAGAAGTTAATTTTTATTTGATCCATACGTGATGTATATTTTTTGAAGCTCTCACTTATTAAGCGGTTGAATTATTCCATGCAGTAATGATACTATTATAAATGATCTGGCATAACGCGGTGGACGGCCGGATGGCCCTGTCTTGCCGCGCTTTTTTACACATAATCAAGTAAGGGGCGGGCTTCTTATGGAGATTCAGATTACATCACGTCATACAAAAGCTTCTCAAAACCTGCAGGATACAATTACAGCCGAACTCAATAACCTTGAGAAATTTTTTGACAAAATAACCTCCTGTCACGTTGTTTTAGACAGCGAGAACATGGATAAGGTTAAAACTACCGAAATAACCATGAACGTTCAGGGGCGCCAGATTGTCGGATCTGCCAGGGCGGAGAATATCGGTAAGGCGATAGATGAGGCAATAAGCAAGGTAGAGCGCCAGCTTAAGAAGATTAACCAGAAAGTAAAGGATCACAAGGCGGAGAAGGTTGAGATCGTCCCCGCCGTGGAGGAATGACAGCGACAGCGTTAGTAGTCCGCCAGGGGCGTTGCGCGCAGCGCCCATATAAAACATGTGTAAGGGCGCGGTTTATCGCGCCCTTACTAAGAAGGAACATCAGGGTTGAAAAAAACGAACGTTGATTTAATTGTTGGGGCATCAATCCTTACCTCACTTTTTATTTTAGTTGCCGGAGTGTTATGGCTTAAGGAAGCGTCTGTAGCACAAAGGATGGTCACTTATACGGTGCTTTTTCGGGAAGTTGGCACATTACAGCTGGGTGACCCGGTGTTCGCCAATGGTGTAAAAAAAGGTACGGTCGCAAAGATCGGCTTAAGGGGAACTGAGGTAGCCGTAGTGCTCAATGTTGACAATAATGTTCCCATTACAGATTCCACCACAGTAGCGGTTGTAAACGTTGGCCTTTTGGGGGAGAGAGGTATTGGCGCTACGCTTACTTCCGCCGGAAAGAAAGTACCGCATAACACTAATACCGATACGGTATTTATAAGGGGTAGATTTGACAGCGGAATTTCGGAAGCTATGGGGATGTTAGGTACGGTGCTCGCCCAGGCTGAAACCCTTATAGTTAATGTGGCGGATGTGCTCGAAGCTACTGTAGCGGATTCCTCGTTTATACATAAGTTTCACATGATGATGGGGCGTCTTGACACAATATCCAATGTGACTAACAGGATGCTTATCAGAAATGAGCCTGTGCTTAATGCAGCTATGGCGGATCTCAAAACTGTATCATCTGATTTAAAAGCGCTTGTTGACAGAAACAGCGCTGGTCTTGACAATATAGTAACAGGCGGCCAAGATCTTATGGTTAGGGGCAACATGATGGTTTCACAGGCGGAGTCGCTTGTCGTTTCTGTGCAGGATGTTATAAAAAGGATTGAAAGCGGCGAGGGTACTCTTGGTAAACTTTACAAGAATGATGAGTTTTATGAAGATATCAAATACACCATTACCAATATCGACAGTCTTGTAAATGAAATTAAGAACGATGCGCTACATTTGCGGGTAAAAATTGGATTTGGTAAAAAGAAGAAAAAATAGGGTGGTACTAAATCTATGACAGAACAAATTGCGAAAGTAATTAATTCTCTGGGTATACACGCCCGTCCCGCCTCCCTTATCGTGCAAACCGCGATTAAGTATAAGTCATCTGTACAGCTCATTAAGGATGGAGCGTCCGCTGACGCAAAGAGCATAATGAGCGTAATGATGCTTGCAGCCGCGGAAGGTTCAAATGTTACGGTACGGGCGGCGGGGGAAGATGAGGTTGAGGCGGTGGAAGCGATTATTAAGCTTTTTGAATTGAAATTTAATGAGGAATAAGCTCACAGCAAGGCGGCCCTCGCGGGCGCTCACTATGCGGGCGAATAGAAAAGGGCAGCCGCGAGGGCTGCCCGTATAAATGTGCAGAGGTGGCGCATACAAGAGCGGGCGGCCTTAAGGATCGTTTCAACGAAGAGAACAAATTTTCAAATAAAAAGGGTATGATTAAAATGTCTACTATCAATATAGGTCTTGTAGGCGCCGGTACGGTTGGCGGCGGAGTAATAAGGGTACTTGATAAGCGTCTTGGGTATTTTAAATCAGAGCTTGATCTTGATCTTAAACTTAGCCGGGTTGTTGATAAGGATTTGGAACGTTTCACGCGGCTTCCTGCGGGGGGGGCGGTTTGTTCCTCTGATGTAAATGATATTTTGAACGATGAGTCCATATCTGTAGTCGTTGAGCTTGTTGGAGGAACCGGTTTTGCCCGCGCTTTTGTACTCGATGCGCTAAAGCGGGGTAAACATGTGGTAACCGCTAATAAAGCTCTTATAGCTCAGCATGGGCCTGAGATTTTTGAGGCTGCCGCGGTTAATAATGTCTCGCTTTATTTTGAAGCTTCTGTTGGCGGTGGTATTCCGGTGATAAAATCCATACGCGAGAGTTTGGTTGGAAATGATATTTTCAGCGTAAGAACAATAATAAACGGTACATGCAATTATATCCTTTCCCGCATGACAGCGCAGGGGCTGCCGTTTGCGGATGTGTTAAAGCAGGCTCAGGAGAAGGGTTACGCGGAGGCTGATCCCGCTCTTGACATTGAGGGAGGCGACACAGGACACAAGGCCGCGATCCTCGCTTCGCTTGTGTCCGGATCATACGTGTCATACGGCAATTTTCCGGTAGAGGGAATTACTCATATAAGTAAAGATGATATTGAGTTTGCGAAGGAGCTCGGTTATACAATAAAGCTTTTGGGAATAATAAAAAAGAATAACGGCGGTCTTGACGTACGTGTGCATCCGGCAATGCTTCCCGCAGGGCATATTCTAGCCTCGGTTTCCGATGTGTACAACGCGGTTTTACTTGAGGGAGACGCGGTAGGCCAGATTCTGCTTTATGGAAGAGGCGCTGGAGAGCTGCCCACCGCTTCTGCCGTAGTAAGTGATATAATTGATGTAGTAAGAAATATCACGGGTAACTCTCCTGTACGCGTGCCGATGGATTATTACCGCAGCGGTAAACAGATAAATATGATTCCTGTTGAGAAGATCGAAAGCCGGTACTATCTGCGTTTTACAGTCAGCGACAATCCTGGAGTGCTGGCTTCAATTGCGAATCATTTAGGCAGTGAGGGTATCTCCATCGCTTCGGTCATGCAGAAAGAGAAAAGCGGCGGCAGCGGCGTACCGGTCATCTTTATCACTCACAACGCCAGCGAAAAAGGGATACAAAACGCGCTTGGTAAGATAGAAAAAGAGAAGTATGCGCGCGCGGCTACTCAGCTTATCCGTATTGAGGAGTGAGCGCTAGTATAAATCAAATATTTCAGGGTGTAACAAAAGTATATTTCCCATTCGCCGTTCCCGCGAAGTCGGAGGCCGTTGTTCTTAAATGTTGTGACAATCCGTAGGGAACGATCAGTGATCTTTCCGCTATACCAACCAGGAACAATAGCCCCCCGTCTTTGAGTGGGTGGCGTGAGTGCAGCAATAACACTTTGTTTATTTCGGATTAAGTCATAATCACTATCTAAAAGGGCTAACTGAAAAATGCGCTACATCAGCACGAGAGATAATTCGGAAAGTTTGTCTTTTGCAAAAGTTGTGGATTTGGGAATGGTACCTGCCGGCGGGCTTTTTGTTCCTGAAAAGATTCCGCGTATTTATTTTAGTGAATTGCAAAATTTATCGTATCAGCAGATTGCCAAACAAGTACTTTCTCCGTTTATGGATGGCTTTGAAGCCACAGAGATAGAATCCTGTGTGGCTAACGCCTATACAAGCGACAGCTTTGACACTCCTGAGGTGGCTGATCTGAAATCTATCGGCAACGGTCAATATATGCTTGAATTGTGGCATGGGCCTACTGCCGCTTTTAAAGATATGGCTTTACAGATAATGCCTCAGTTCATGCGTTTCGCTAAAGTAAAATCAGGCGATACTTCACACACAATGATACTTGTAGCGACATCCGGCGATACCGGCAAGGCCGCGCTTGAGGGATTCAAAAACCGTGAAGGCATATCAATAGTCGTGTTTTATCCTCACGCCGGGGTCAGTGAAATTCAGAAGCTGCAGATGGCGACTACCGATGGGTCAAACACGCATGCAGTTGCGGTTCGCGGAAATTTTGACGATTGCCAAAATGAGGTCAAAGAGCTTTTGGGTGATGAGGGGCTGAGAAAAGAGGCGGCCGCGCTTAACACCGTTTTCTCCTCCGCAAATTCTATAAACTGGGGGCGGCTCTGTCCTCAAATAGTCTATTATGTTAAAGCGTATTTAGACTTGGTGAAACGCGTGTATATTTCGTATGGAGAAAAAGTGGATTTTTGTGTGCCTACCGGAAACTTCGGAAATATTTTGGCCGGATATTACGCAAAAGAGATGGGTCTCCCTATACGTAAACTCATTTGCGCTTCAAACCGCAACAAAGTACTAACCGACTTTTTTACAACCGGAACGTATGACCGTAACCGCGAATTTCATAAGACCATGTCGCCGTCAATGGATATTCTTATATCGTCAAACCTTGAGCGGTTCCTGTTTGAGATGTCGGACCGCGATGCCGGCAAAATTTGCGGCTGGTATACCGCTCTTGGCTGTACCGGTTCTTTCACCGTAGATCAGATAGTAAAAGAGAGAATGGATTCTCATATAAAAGCGGTCTGGGTCGATGAGCGGGAAGTTCTTGACACAATAGGTAAAGTTTATCGTGAAAGCAATTATGTTACGGATACGCATACAGCTGTGGCTGCGGCTGCCGCGGGAAAATCTGAGGATGATGTTCCTGTAGTTATCGTGTCTACCGCAAGTCCGTACAAATTCAGCGCGGACGTGCTTAAAGGTCTTGGTACAAAGTCTGGAAGTGATGAGTTTGAATCTATAAAAGAATTAAGCCGTATAAGCGGTATCCCTGTTCACAGAGCGGTTGATGGATTAGAGGGTAAAGAGGAGCTGCATACGGGGGTAATAGAGATTTCTGAGATGAGGGAGACGGTCACGCGATTGATAAAGGGAGCTATCTAAAAGATGACCAAATTCGGACTTGACCTGCTTATGTTAGATTTTCCAGAGTTTCTAAAGGGCAAGCGTGTCGGTGTTGTATGTCACGCGGCCTCTGTAAACTCATCGTTTAGGCATATAGTTGATATTTTGACCACCAGCGGCCATTGCACGCTTTCCGCGGTATTTGGCCCGCAGCATGGACTTTTCGGTCAAACACAGGACAATATGATAGAGTGGGAGGGCAGTGTTCACCCAACTCTCAAGATTCCTGTATACAGCCTCTACGGGGAACACCGTAAACCCGCATCCTCGATGCTTGAGGGGATTGACGCGCTGCTCTTTGATGTTCAGGATGTTGGAGCGCGGCCATATACTTATGTTTGGACTCTTAAACATTGCATGGAAGCGTGTACGGAGAAGGGGATTCCTGTTTGGGTTCTTGACAGGCCCAACCCAATCGGGGCTGTCGGGGTTGACGGACCGATGCTTTCGAAAAATTATTTTTCATTTGTCGGCGGAGCGGATATTCCGCTTTGTCACCGTATGACAATGGGAGAGATGGCTCTTTTCATAAAAAAACATTATATACCGGACTCAGACATAAACGTTTTATGGATGGATAAATGGCAGCGCGATTCAATTTGGAGTGATACGGGTTTACCATGGGTACTGCCTTCGCCCAATATGCCTGCTCTTGATACTGCGGTTGTCTATCCCGGCCAGGTTCTCCTTGAAGCTACAAATATTTCAGAAGGCCGCGGTACTACCCGCCCCTTTGAACTTTTTGGCGCGCCGTTTATGAACGCTCCTGAGGTCATTTCTATCTTAAATCAACAAAAACTTCCAGGCTGCCTTTTCAGGGAACATGGGTTTATCCCCACTTTTCAAAAATGGCAGGGTAAATTTTGCGGCGGGGTACAGATTCATGTAACAAATCCGAGAACTTTTCGTCCGGTACAGACAACCGCGGCGCTTTTAAGCGCAATTATCAAGACAAGCGGCGGCTCGTTTGAGTTTAAAAATCCGCCTTATGAATACGAGTATAATAAGATGCCCTTTGACATTCTTGCGGGTGACAGTGGTATGCGTGAAGCGCTTATAAAAGGAGAGTCCGCTGAACAGATGAGAATGAGCTGGGAGGAAAATTACAAAGTCTGGCAGGAGCGTTTTGAGGAAGTTTCGCATTATCCTGAGAGGCTTTTATGACGGAAAAGTTATTATGATAGGATTTATACTCGCGGCAGGATTCGGCACCCGCCTTAAACCTCTTACGGATCGTCTCCCAAAAGCGCTTGTTCCGGTTTGCGGTGAACCGCTTTTGGCTCACAATCTTCGCAGATTGCAAAAATCAGGTGTGTTTTCAGTTTTTGGCGTCAATTCCCATTATTTACATGATCAGATGGAGCGGTTTCAGCAAAATTCGGCGGTACCTTTCAAATTGTTTTATGAAAGTGAAAAGATAAGAGGTACAGGAGGCGCGCTTGATTTTGCCCGTGAGTTTTTGGCCGGGGACGACGCGTTTCTTGTCGCGAATGTGGATATTTTGCATAAGTTTGATATCGCTGAGCTGGCCGGCCGTTTTATGAAAGAGAAACGTATCTGCTCGCTTGTGTCAATTCCAGCAACAGACGGAGGGACAATTTTATATGACAGCGTCAGCGGTGATTTTCTGGGAGTTGGATCACAAGGAGATACCTGCCCGCAGGCTTGCGAAGCGAGGTTTACAGGAGTTACATTTTACAGACGTGAATTTCTTGATTTTGTCAACAAAGATGATTTCTCTATCATACCTGTCTGGCAAAGGGCTGCACAGAGCAAACACGTTCCGGGCATACTTGCGCCTGAAAAATCGGCATCGTGGTGGATGGACATCGGCACTCACGAGGCGCTTGCTAAAATTCAATCCGATGTGAATGACGGTGTTGTTGACTTATGGAATTGACCTCAGCGCAAACAGATTTTCTCAAATTTACGCTTAAAGAATTCGACCTTTCAGAGTGGAAAGTGGAGCTGGCCGGGCAAGCTGCTTCGACTCGCCGTTTTTTTCGGTTGAGCCGTTTAAAAGAATCATACATACTTGTTGAATGGGACAGCGCGGATGAGGATTGGCCGCGCTTTCTTGGGATAGAGGCGGAGGTTTCTTCTGTCGTTCCATTTTTGCCGAAAATTTACGCGAGCGATCCCAAAGCCGGACTTATCCTTGAAGAAGATCTTGGAGAGGTTACCTTAAAGCAATTTTGTGAAGACAGCGCGGATAATATCCCTGTCATAGAAAATATGTATAAAGAAGTTATTGACACAATGTACGCGTGGCAGCGGCTTGATACAGATGTCAGTTCGATAATTACCTCCCGTGCCATGGATAAGGAGGTGTTTTTGTGGGAAAGCGGTTACTTTGCGCGGCATTGCGTCGCGGAGTTTTTCAAAAAACCCGCGCTTCTTACGCCTCAATGGGAGGAAGAGCGCGTCAGAATGGCTATTCACGCCGGTAGTCTTGACAAAACATTTACGCACCGTGATTTTCAGTCGGAAAACATTTTGGTTCACAATAAAAAAATTCGTTTTGTGGATTTTCAGGGAGCGCGCCTGGGACCGCCTCACTATGACGCGGCGTCTCTGCTTTATGATCCTTATGTAAATCTGCTGAACGATAATACTTTCAAGATATTATTTGAGTATTATCTTGCGAAGAAAGATAATCTAACTAAAAAAGATGAATTTTACATTTGCGCCGCTCAGCGTCTTATGCAGGCTTTGGGCGCGTACGGTAATCTTTCTATTAACAAAGGAAAATCACGCTACAGTCAATTCATTCCTGTTGCTTTGCAAAGGTTATCGTCTGTATTTGAGCGTCTGCCGCGGTATCCGGCGATGGCAAAGGTGGTTAACAATTTAATTCAGGATAAATAATACATGCAAATTTCTATTTCAGCGATAGGTCAGGATTCACACAGGTTCGAGCCTGAAAACTCACATAAGCCTCTGATACTTGGCGGGGTGGTTGTTCCGCAGGCGCGGGGGCTTTGCGGCAACAGCGACGCGGATGTAATTCTTCACGCTTTGACCAATGCTGTTTCCGGCATTTCCGGTGTTAATATTCTCGGTAAAATCAGCGACGAACTTTGCCTTGAACATGGAGTAACTGACAGCCGCGTCTACTTAAAGAAAGCGCTTGAAACTCTCTCGCCTGTGAAATGTCAGCTGACTCACGTCTCGATATCGGTCGAAGCCCAAAAGCCGCATTTAGCCAGGTTTATCCCTAAAATAAAACAGTCAATAGCTTCTCTCTTGCAGCTTCCCGAAACTTGTATAGGATTAACAGCTACAACCGGCGAAGGTCTTACCGGTTTTGGCCGCGGCGAGGGGATACAGGTATTTGTAATTGTTTCGGCTGTTAAGGTACAATCTTGATTTATCTATCTACTTTAAGCAATAAATTATTTAAACAGTTGTGACAAGAACTGGTATGGAATTTGCAAATTACAGTTAAGTAAGCATTCTGTTAATTTTTTATTTGTCGGGGAGACTGTTATATGCGTATATATCATTGGGTGATTTCGGTTTTTCTGCTTTTGCCCTGTGTCATTACCGCTCAGGGCGCAAACGGAAATGACACCGGCGCTCTTCAAGATACTATGGGCGGCGGGATGGATGGAGCCGGAGCCGGCGGGTATGGCACAATGTGGTGGTTTTGGTCGGTTCTTCTTCTTGCGGTCATGTTTATTATTGTCTGGTGGGCAGTACGCGCAGGCAGCGGTAAACCGGGGCAGAGACGGAGTTGAGTTTCCAGTTTCCAGTTGCCAATTAAAAACCGCTCAAGAGTTTAGTTTTTGCTTTTTCGATCTGACGTTTTCCGGAACCGGCAACTGGAAACTGACAACTTTAAGTTCCCAGCTCCAAATTCTCATCCACATGATTTTCCGCGATCTCTTCGGCGAGCTTTTCTAAGGCTGCGTAATCTTTTTCTCCGGGTATCCCTCTGCAAAGAAGGGGTTTTAGGTGCTGTACGTTGAGGCTGTTGAGCAGTCCTGTCAGCATCTTCGGCATCATGCTTTCAAAACCGTAAGAGCCTACGACAGCGCAGTTGAACGCTTTGGGCTTAAGCCCGTTTACGATAGACGCGGTTTGTACCATGAGCGGGTGAGGGCCCGAATGTATAGTGGGTGAGCCAAAAACTATTGTTGCCGCGTCAAGAAGAGCGCAGGCTAAAGCGTCTTGGCCGTTAAGCGCCATGTTTATAGGCTGCACAGGTATACTAAAGCTTGAAAGCTCTCTTACCAGATAATCGATCATTCGTTTTGTGCTGCCGTGCATTGACACATACGGCAGAGCCACGAAGTTTTTCGGATTATCATTTAACCAGTTTTTATACGCGTTTATGATAAACGGCGCGTCATAATGCAGGGGGCCGTGGGCTGGGGCGATAAGCGAAGGCTCAAAGGATTCAATCAACTGAATGTAGGGTTTTAGAAGCGCCATAAAGGGCATAAAGTTTTCGGCAAAGAAACGCTTTGCTCCGGGGTAGATCCGCACACGGTCGTAGGCGTAAAGGTCACTTGTAGCAAAATGGGCGCTGAACAGGCTGCCTGAGAAGAAAAGGTGATCCTCCTGCACAAAGCTGCACATGCTGCCCGGCCAGGGTGTTGGCGGCAGTTCAATAAATGTAAATGTCTTTGTGCCAAGGCTAAGCGTGTCGCCGCTTTTGACGGTTCTGATTCGTGTCGGGTCAATGCCAAAGTTCGCGTTTAAGATAGAAGCGCACTGCTCAGTGCAAACGACAAGGCTGCTTTCGTAAAGAGCCATAATATCAGGAAGCATCCCGCAGCATTCAAAAGAGGCGTTTTGAACAACTACATACCCAATAGAGTCAACCTCTCTGAGCTGCTCAAGAAGCGGATCCCCGCAAGCGGCCGGAGCGGTATCTATAAGCGCGTTCGAGTCGCTTCCGCGTAAAAAATAACAATTGGAGCTTGAACCGTCATGAAGCTGGGATAAGGTATGGCTAACGCCCTTTTCCCAGCGTACAGCTCCAAACCAGAATACATTGTCTCTTACTGCCCGTGGTTTAAACATAGCGGGGGATCGCTTCCGTCTGATATTTTTTATATCAGGAAAAGCAAATACCGTTCTCAAAATAATGCAGAAATAATAATGCAGAATGCAGAAATATTAAAAATCCTTAAAATACATAAATAAACTATTCAACCATCTTATTTGTTTTATTTCTGCATTCTGCATTATTATTTCTGCATTATCTTTGTATGATTGAAAGATTAATTTTTACAGAAAAATGTTGTACGCTCCATTTTGCGTTGTTTTATCTCATCCCTTTATCTTTGGCAGCCCATCAAGCTCTCTCTCCGCCTTATCAATCTCCTCCTGCGGAAGCGCGTAATCGGTGAGCTCTCCGTTCAGAAATTTTGAGTAGCCCGCCAAGTCCATGTGGCCGTGTCCGCTTATGTTCAATACTATTACCTTTTCCTTGCCCTCCTCCTTAGCTTTGTTAGCTTCGCGGACAGCTGCGGCAATGGCGTGGCTTGACTCCGGGGCGACAATGAATCCTTCCGTACGCGCCCACTGAAGCGCCGCTTTGTAACATTCTGTTTGCGGCAGAGCTACCGGCGATACAAGACCTTTGTTGACAGTTTCAGATACAAGAGGCGACATCCCATGATATCTCAAACCTCCCGCGTGAATCGGAGCCGGCATAAAGTTATGGCCCAGGGTGTGCATCGGTAAAAGCGGAGTGAGGCCCGCCGTATCACCGAAATCGTATCTGAAAAGCCCCCTTGTAAGAGTGGGGCAGGAGGTGGGTTCAACCGGGATAATATCTATATCCGCGCCGTTAATTTTATCCTGTATAAACGGGAAAGCGAGTCCCGCGAAATTTGATCCTCCGCCCGCGCTCGC
This sequence comes from Chitinispirillales bacterium, assembly GCA_031254105.1. GTDB lineage: Bacteria > Fibrobacterota > Chitinivibrionia > Chitinivibrionales > Chitinispirillaceae > WRCH01. Next base: position 1,424 of record JAIRVB010000022.1, on the reverse strand, counting down.
TATAACAACATCAGGTTTTTTGATTCCGATTTTCGCAAGCTGCTTTTTTGCCTCAAGCCCGATTATCGTCTGGTGAAGCATAACATGGTTAAGCACGCTGCCAAGCGTATACTTTGTTGATCCGCTTTTGTCGCTTACCGCCGCTTCCACAGCTTCACTTATCGCAATGCCCAGGCTGCCCGGCATATTTGGATCCATCGCGAGATACCGGCGCCCCGCTTCAGTCTCGTTTGACGGACTGGCAACGCACTTACCGCCCCAGGTCTCCATCATAACTTTTCTGAAAGGCTTCTGGTCAAAGCTTATTCTCACCATAAATACTTTACAGGTAAGTCCCATAAGTGAACACGCAAAAGAGAGCGCGCAGCCCCATTGCCCCGCCCCTGTCTCAGTAGTAAGCGTTTTTGTACCAAACTGCCTGTTGTACCACACCTGCGGAATAGCGCTGTTAGGTTTGTGGCTTCCGGCAGGGGAGACGCTTTCATCCTTGTAAAATATTTTTGCGGGAGTCCCTAAAGCTTTCTCAAGATATACCGCTCTTTTTAGAGGAGAAGGCCGGAAGCGGTAAAGCATCTCAATTATCTCCTCAGGAATATCAATCCAGCGCTGCGCGCTCACCTCCTGCTCAATAAGATTCATCGGGAAAACAGGCGAGAGTTTCTCAGGAGTAAGCGGCGAACCATCCGCAGCCAAAGGCGGCTGAGTCGGCAGATCAGCCGCTAAATTGTACCATTGACGCGGGATTTCCGATTCATCGAGGAATATTTTGACGCTCATTTTTGGTAAAACCTTTCTTATAGTATAGTTATTAACTGCCAGTTGTCAGTTTACAGTTTACAGTTAAAACGAAAGACCGTTTACAGGGTTTTGCGCGGTTTCCGGTGTGCAACGCAGTATTTCTGGTTGACAATTAAAAACCGGTAACCGGAAACATCTTTATTCCCCCCGCGGATTCCGCAAGTATCCTGTTCGTCATTGAGTTCGGATCCTTTACGATCTTCGCTCCACGGGTAATCTTGCACAGGCTCACACCAAGCTCACGGGCGATTTTGCGTTGAGGTATGCCATCGCGCAATCTTTTCATCAGCTCCCAGCGAAGCTCCAAATCACGAAGTTCCGTGGCGGTGAAAATTTCGGTGAAAAAATTTTGCAGCATGCCGCTGTCGCCAATGGCGCTGATTGAGCGGATAAGCTCCTGGGCCGGAGGAGCTTTGGGTTTCGAAGTGTTTCTATGCATAGAAACAATATAATTAATGGTGTGGATGGTAAGCAACCGATAAGTTAAGTTGAATCTGACCCGAATTGGCTCATAAAAAAAGTAACCTAAAGTATATAGTGTAAATGTCTTCGTTGGCTCATAATTAATGTAACCCAATGCCATTGTTAAAAGGGGGGTTACTTATGGGTCAAAAAGAGAAGAAATC
>JAIRVB010000021.1 GCA_031254105.1 Chitinispirillales bacterium | reverse complement strand
GATGTTGTTGAGATAACCAACCATACAGATCTTGAAAAACACAACGGGATCAATGCTTGCCTGACCTTCTGTACCATAGTATTTACTGGTGGATTTGTATAGAAAATAAAGATCAAGGCGACGGTCAATATGACGGTAAAAATCATCTGCCGGAACTAAAGCATCCAAGCTGGTCGTGTAAAATATTTTGGGCGTAAACTCTTTTCTTCCTTGCATATACCAAAAATACAATATCGAAAGTAATTTACAAAATGATATAGTCAGCTTTTACCAGTCGCGCAACAGACACGAACGGTAATACTTTGAGAGTTTTCAATGCTATTAAAGATAAATCTTACCGAGCGGTCGCATTTAAAGGATTTTCAATAAAATCCGACATAGTTTTACCGAGCTGGAATATTTTGATTTTACCCTTATGAACGAATATAAGGTAAACATCACACAGGCAGGTATTGAAGATACTCCTTAAAAACAGGAATATCCGCAGATACCCATTCAAGATTCAAAGCATCGCGCGGTTCAATCCAAATAATTTCCGAATGCTCATGCGGAAATGGTTCGCCTGAAATTATTTGGGATATAAATGGGATAAGTTCTATTGTAATTGACGGATATTCATAAATGACAGGTGTAAGAGCTGTTTGAGGAACAATCTCAACACCCAGCTCCTCCCTGATCTCCCTTATTAAAGCCTGTAAAGCGCTTTCCCCACCGTTAAGTTTACCGCCGGGAAACTCCCACAACCCCGCGTGACTCTGAGACGGACCTCTGCGGGCTGCCAATATTTTACTGCCGCACTCAATAACAGCGCAGACTACTTTTAGTAAGGATTCGCTTGCGCTTACTCCTTCCGCACGCTCTCGTTTTACCTCATCACACATGAAAGATAATCATTTCCGCATTCAGCAATTTTATTTATGCGCTAATTCCGCCTTTACATACGCATGAGCTGCGCACTTAGGCCAGTCCGCTCTGCCAACCGTAACCGTCTCCCCAAGCGCCGGATAGTGCACATTCTGATACCCCTTACTGCGCAGCGCATCTCTGAATGATACGGCCTGATCGGTTTCCCCATGTATCAAAAAGATATGCTTGAGCCGCTCAGGAGTGTTCAGATCGACATAATCAAGCAGCTCCCGCCTGTCAGCATGCGCGCTGAACGCGTCGAGCCTCTTTATCTTGCAGCGTACCTGATGCTCCTCACCGAAAATTTTGACAACTTTTTCCCCATCCATAATTTTACGCGCGAGAGTGTCCTTTGCCGCGTATCCCACAAACAGCAGCAGCGTTTTGGGGTTATGAATGTTATTTCTGAGATGATGAAGAATCCGCCCCCCTTCCGCCATGCCTGATCCTGAAATTATGACATGAGGAAATGTTTGTCCGTTAAGTTTTTTAGAGCCGTCAACATCGTGAATATACGTGAGGCGTGAAAAACCAAACGGGTCCTCTTTATCTTCAATAAATATGCGTTTTGTCGCCCGGTCAAGACAGTTCATATGCGACCTGAAAATATCAGTGGCGGCGCACGCAAGCGGGCTGTCTACATATATAGGCATGTCGGGAAGCCTGTTGTGATTGAAAAGCTTATGAAGCACATACACAAGCTGCTGGGTACGGCCCACGGCAAAAGAGGGAATTATCACCTTGCCCCCGGCAGCCGCGGTCTCACATATCGCGGCCGCCAGCTCATCCTCAAGCTGATCAAAACAGCCGTGATGACGGTTTCCGTAAGTACATTCCATAATAAGCAGGTCAAGATCGCGCAGAACGTTAGGGTCATTATTAAGCGGCAGATTCGGCCTCCCGATATCTCCTGTAAACCCTAATCGCAGCGGCGGGCCCGATGTGCCGTTCTCCTGTATCTCAAGATGCAGTCCGGCTGACCCAAGTATATGCCCCGCGTCCCTAAACATCACATCCACTCCGGGAGCGATAGTAAAAGTGCGGTCAAAATCCACACCCACAAACTGCTCCATCGTACGCTCCACATCTCCCATCGTGTAAAGAGGGGGCATTTCCGGAAGCTTCTGCCGCCGTCTGATAACATTCACCCACTCTAAATCTTTTATCTGAAGAAAAGCGCTGTCCCGAAGCATAATCTTACAAAGGTCAACCGTAGCCGGAGTAGCGTAAATAGAACCTGTAAACCCCTGCTTCACAAGATTTGGAATGTTTCCGCTGTGATCAATATGAGCGTGGCTCAGAATTACTACGTCAACCTCCGCGGGGTTGAACATGAAATTGTGGTTTCTTTCGTAAGTCTCCTGGCGTCTGCCCTGATAAAGTCCGCACTCTAAAAGGATTTTCTTTCCATTAACCGTAATAAGTATCTGCGAACCGGTAACTGTCTGCGCGGCGCCGCAAAATTGAATCTGCATAACCTACCGTCCTTCCGTAAAAACTACCAAAATCATGTTGTGAAAATTGAGATGAGCAAACCCTCTATTTCAATTATACTGATTATGGCGGAGATAAAGCAATGTAGAAATTAAAGTTACCGGTTTTCTTTTAGTTTAGCGGATAAAGCCTTTACAGAATTTGAGGCTCATCCGACAGCATTGCATCTACAAATCATCAAGCGGACTTTTAATATTTTCAACGCGGCGGTTTGTAATTTTAGCGTAAAAACTTCCGTTGTTTTTATATTTTTGTGTCCAAGCAGTTTCTGAATAAAATACATAAAATAAGCCCCCTCTGAATAACATTCGCATTTTGTATTGTTAGTTGGATATAACGCAATGATGATATACAAAATACGTGCATACCTAATTATGATTTTTGGGAAATTTGTGGTGTTTTTGGCGGTTTTTTATTATATTCGAGGAAATTTGTAGAATGGGGTATTACGTATATTAAGGAGTTATGTGCTATATTTCCGAAATTTCTCGAAAATATGGTGTAAAAAATAATGTTTCGGAGGTTGTTATGGGACTATTTAGGAGACTGGTAAAAAATGCGTTGCCTCATTATTTTGTAAAAAAATATCAAGAACACAGTGGCGGCGGGCCTTTTGAACCCGGAGGTTATTATTCTCCAATACCATCACTGGAAGAAATAAAAGGGCATAATTTTAACATTCCATTGCCAGAATTATTACCCGGCATTGACTTGAATGCTAATGAGCAATTGAATTTATTGGATTCATTTGAAACTTTTTACAAGGAACTGCCTTTTACTGATGAAAAATCGGACGGGTTAAGATATTATTACAATAACGGATGCTATAGCTATTCAGACGCAATATTACTGTATTGTATGATGAGGTATTTAAAACCTAAAAAAATAATTGAGGCCGGTTCAGGCTTTTCTTCAAGCGTAATGTTGGATACAAATGAAAAATTCATGGGAAACTCAATAAACTGTAAATTTATCGAACCTTATCCCGCAAGACTGGAATCTTTGCTAAAGAATAACGACAGGGAATATGTAACAATTCATCAAAAAAGACTTCAGGAAGTCTCCATAGATGTATTTACTGAACTCAATGAAAATGATATTCTGTTTATAGATTCAACCCATGTCGCAAAATTCAATAGCGATGTAAATTATATATTTCATGAAATACTGCCTATATTGGCTCACGGTGTTCATATACATTTTCATGACGTGTTTTACCCATTCGAATATCCACGGGAATGGTTATTGGAAGGACGGGCATGGAATGAACAATATATGCTCAGGGCATTTCTCGAATATAATAATAATTTTAAAATAGTATTGTTTAATACATATTTGGAAAGTATGTATGAATCTAAAATAAAGAGCCGCTTCCCGTTGTTGTATAAAAATACTGGAGGAAGCATTTGGTTGAAGAAAATATAGAAAAAGGAAATACAGCACATAACAAACGGTTAACGCTCCGCCGCCATTCGGTCGCTCGGTTAGCGGCTGGCAATGTCAGTTACCTAGAACGTTATGTGCCAGTTTTTTGCAAGTGATTGTGAACTATTGACAAAATATTGAATTTGATTCAATAATAGGATAAAATTTTACTGGAGGATTTAATGATACGATACTTTCTTTCATTGGGAATATTTTTCGCAGGAGTTATTTCCACAATTATTGTTTCAGGAGGTTCACCTCTGTTTTTTATTAACCTTCCCAGTTTTATAATTGTTGGAATATTGCCTTTTCTCTTTGTAAGTACAATATTTGGATTTAAGGAAATGGCTTGGGCATTTTCTATAACATTAAAAAAAGAAGTTGATAAAGAGGAACTCTTAAACGCATTAAATTTTTTTAAATATTTTGGAAAAACGATTTGGATTGCAAGTTTAATTGCGGTACTTATTGGTGTTATTACTATTCTGGGGTTTCTGGGAGACATGAGTGCATTGGGACAAAATTTATCAATAGCACTAATTTCAATATTATATAGTGCTTTGTTTAATATTGTGATAATAATACCATTTACGGTATTTATTAAGAAAAAAATGAATGAATAATATTCGAATACCCATACGGCAAAACACCAGTCGGGCTGCGCCCTTTGTGGTGTTTTGCTCCAGCACAGTTTGGGCAGGGGTCAATGCTGCGCATTGCCCTATAACCTGCCCAAAACGTCGTTAACCTAGAACGTTATGCGAAATGTGCGCATTGATTTTTTATGTAAATATATGGACAAAATCATATGAAAATAGTACTTTACAGTGGAATCGTGATAGGATAGACTAAAAGCGAGGGATAAAATGGCCTATTATTCTATTGAAATATGTGCTGGTGCTGGCGGACAGGCTTTAGGGCTTGAAAAAGCCGGATTTAAGCACCTTGAACTTATAGAAATCGACTCAAATGCCTGTAATACATTGCGGTTTAACCGTCCTAATTGGAAAATCATAGAAGGAGATATATGTAAGTATTCTCCAAAACCGGCTATTGAATTAGATTTATTGGCAGGCGGAGTGCCTTGCCCCCCCTTTTCAGTTGCAGGAAAACAACTTGGATCTGATGATGAACGTGATTTATTCCCTGAAGCATTGCGGCTTGTGTCGGAATTAAAGCCAAAAGCAGTTATGTTAGAAAATGTACGTGGAATTTTGGATTCTATTTTTGATGAATATAGGGCAAAATTAATTAAGAGCTTAGAATATTTGGGTTATACCACTGAATGGCGCTTATTAAATGCTTCTGATTTTGGTGTATCTCAATTACGCCCCCGTGTTATCTTTATAGCAATGCGTAAGGATATTGCCCCACACTTTTTTTGGCCTAATCCATTTAATAAAAAACCCCCCACTGTTGGTGAATTACTGTATGATTTAATGGCAAAGAATAACTGGAAAAATGCCGATTGGTGGAAAAATAATGCTTGTGATATTGCTCCTACTATTGTTGGAGGAAGTAAAAAGCACGGTGGTCCTGATTTGGGACCGACTCGAGCACGGAAAGCATGGGCTTCACTTGGCGTAGACGGGAAAGGTATCGCCAATGACTCACCGGAAAAAGAATTTGATGGTATGCCACGCCTTACTGTTGAAATGGTTGCTCGTGTTCAGGGTTTTCCGGCTGATTGGATATTTACAGGTAGCAAAACAAGTAAGTACCGGCAAGTTGGAAATGCTTTCCCTCCGCCGGTTGCAAGAACTGTTGGCTTTCAAATAAAAAAAGCATTAGATATGTATTATGCTTTTGCCAAGCATAAAATTCTAGAAAGGAAATTTGCATAATGGCAAAAAAAAATATCCCCGAAAGGAAAAAAGGCTCAAGGGCAAAACTGCGTTCACACTTTCTGGAAAATATTGGGCAGGTAATGGATTCTGATGAACTAAGAGAAATTGCTGGAACTTCAGAATGGGCAAGACGCATTCGTGAATTGAGAGATGAAGAGGGTTTCCAAATCTTAACGCATAACGATAGAAGTAATCTAAAACCAGGCGAATATCTACTGGAAACGGATGAACTCCAGCCTGCTTTTGGACGTGAAATTTCTAAAGAAACTCGTGCTTTTGTATTGGATAGAAATGGTTTTACCTGTCAAATGTGTGGAGCTGTAGCGGGTGAACCACATCCTTACGACCCTATGAAAAAAACACGGCTTCACATTGGACATATAATTGACAAAAGTATGGGTGGTACAGATGAACCTCCCAATTTAAGGGCAATCTGCTCTGTTTGTAACGAAGGAGCCTCAAATATAACATTAACACGTCCTGACCTGCAGAAATTGCTTATTCAAGTTAGACGTGCCACTAATGGAGATCAATTAGAAGTTTTGAAATGGCTAATTCAAAAATTTCCACAGCAGGCAAAAGAATATTCATCTTAATTATGGATCATCTATCAAAAGAGAAACGAAGTCTCAATATGAGTAAAATCAGGTCAAAGGATACGTTGCCTGAAATAAGTAGTGTACGCCCCTACTGCACATAACAAACGGTATACGCTTCGCTCCCTTCGGCCGCTCGGCTTCCGCAAAACACCAGTCGGGCTTTCAGCCCTTTGTGGTGTTTTGCGGAAGCACAGTTTGGCAGGGGTCAATGCTCAGCATTGACCTATAACCTGCCCAAACCGTTGGATACCTATAACGTTATCTGCAAGCGGGCGAGAGCACGGTGGACAGCGAAAGAATGAGATTGAAGGATACGTACAAATTGAAATAATAACAAAAAAATACGATAATTGAAAATGGAATAAAAAGAAATGAAAACGAGATACAAAATACACAGGTTGTTTTACAATATAATATCAAAAATATATGATTTATGTATATCTGTATATTTCAATAAAGAGGAGACTAACCCAAGAAATGCAGTAGCAAAACTAATAACAGAGAACGACAAAACTCTACTTGACATATGTGCAGGAACTTGTCAGAACAGCATAAAAATAGCAAAATCTAATAGCAACATTAAAGTTACTGCCATTGACAGGTCTGTTAAAATGTTAGATGTAGCAAGACATAAAATATTGAAAGATAACATTTCTAACATTGACTTGAAAGCAATGGACGCAACAAACTTGAAGTTAGAGAATAAGGGTTTTGATGTTGTAGTTATATCATTAGTATTGCATGAATTAGAGGAAATAACTCAACAAAAAATATTGCTTGAAATTCACAGAGTTCTAAAAGATGAGGGAAAATTTATCGTTGTAGAATGGGATAGACCAAAAACAGTAGGCAGAAAAGTAAAGTTTGCTTTTATTGAATTGATAGAGCCCAAAAGTTACAAAAAACTTATGCAGCAAGATATGAAAATATATTTTGAAAAAGTGGGTTTTGAAATTGACAATACCGTTTTGTGCGACTACACGAAAATATATAAATTAAAAAAAGCATATAAACAATAACGTGAATGCCAGCAGATAACTTGCGGCTTGGCGCAAGTTTTGGCAAATTTCCTTATACACATTGACTTTATTTAAAAAGGTTTATATATAATACTATGTACAACGACAAATTAAAAATTTATCAAAGAAACGATGAATCTATCTGGACTGATGAGTATATTAGTAAATCTCTTTTAGAAAATCAACTGGATGAATCTACTAACGCCGCATCACGAATGCCTTCTAATAGAAGGGATATTGTCAACTGGATAAATTCTAAAATTAAACCAAATTCTAGAATAATTGATTTAGGCTGTGGACCTGGATTATATGCTTATGAATTAGGAAAATTGGAACATTATGTAATGGGAATAGACTTTAATAAAGAATCAATTGAGTTTGGTAAAAGAAATAAATCAATTAAAGGGATTGTAGAATATAAATATTCGGATTATATTAAAGACAATATTGACGGAATATATAATGTAGCGATGATGATTTTCTGTGATTTTAGTGCTTTAGTGCCTAATGAACAAAAAATATTACTTCAAAAAATTAGTACCTTATTGGCTGATGATGGAATATTCATATTTGACGTTTTTGGAAAAGCAGAATTTGAAAAACAGAAAAACGGTAGAACTTGGTATGTATCTAATGGCAATGACTTTTGGAGTAGCGAACCGTATTTCCTTATGAAAGAAACTAAATTATTTGAAGCCGAATTTTCTGTAGGAACAAGGTATTACTTGATAAATCAATTGAACGGAACAATAAAGGAATTTATAATGTATGATCAATACCACGATGAAAATTCAATACAGGAGTTAGTGGCAGAAAATGGGTTTGATATAGTTGAAATAAATAAAGACATCATAAGATATAAAGAAGAAACATTATTGACAATAGTAAAAAAGAAAAAGCATGCGGGACTATCTTGTAAGAAACGCAAATGAATTTATAAAAATACTGGAGACAGAATCATTTAAAAGTAATTTTATAGTAAAAGGAGAAAAACTAAAAAATGTACCAAAGGAATATGACAAAAGTCACAGACTAGCGGAATATTTAAAAAACAAATCATGGTATGTTGAGTATAAAGTAAAAGAAACAATTTTTTTAAGCCTGAAAATTTTATAAAAGCATCTGTAGAAACATTTAACTATATGAAACCATTTAATGATTATTTAAATAAGGCATTAATGGATTTCAAAATGCCAGAAAGGAAATAAAGTACGGTTTCCATCGTCTAATAGGCCCATATGCGCTTTTAGCCGCTATTTGCGGCCGACACAGTGGAAACGAAAGAAACAAGTAATTTAAAAATAGAGACTTTATGGACACAAAATTTATTACACTGACAAAGGAAAATATTGACAGAGAACATATCTGTTGCGCGATTTCTGACAAAAAATGTGCGGAAAGTTACGCCGCGAAAAAGGGGTGGCTGAAATTGGTAAAACTTGAAACAATGGAACAAGCACAATCCTCTCCAACCCCTGCGACAATATTCAGTTTGTTCTACAACGGAAAATTTGTTACGACAGATATCAGTTCTTGCTTGAACAGCAGGTTTGACAAAACAGTAAAAACAAAATGAAGAAAAACCATATAAAAAATCAAAAGGGGGTTTTATGAATGTCTACTTGTATTTATTGGATACATTGGCTGATTGGGAAATAGGATTTCTTACCGCGGAATTAAATAGTGAGCGTTATTTTGACAAGGACAAAGGGCCAATTAGCATTATAAAAATAGGTAATACAATGGCTTCAATAAAAACAATGGGCGGGATAGCAATAAATCCTGACAAGTGTATTGATGATGTGGTTTTTATGGATAATGATATACTTATTCTGCCCGGCGGCGATACATGGATAAATAATGAAGTAAATAATAAGATTATAAAAATTGTTTCTGAAATAATTAATAAAAAAATAATTGTTGCGGCTATTTGTGGCGCAACCATCGCTTTAGCGAATAATGGTTTATTAAATAATAGGCGTCATACAAGTAATAGTAAAGAATTTTTGGAAATGGTTTGTCCTAAATATACTGGCAGTAAATATTATTTGAATGAGCCGGCAGCCGTAGATGATAATTTAATTACGGCTACTGGTTTAGCTCCAATAGAATTTACTTATGAAGTTTTGAAAAAGACTAATTTAATAAAAGAAAATGTATTGGAAGCATGGTTTCAATTATATAAAACCAGAGAAGCTAAATATTATTATAGTTTGATGGAAGCAATGAAATAATAATGTACGGTACAGCGGCATATAATAAACGGTATACGCTCCGCCGCCCATTCTGGGCGGCTCGGGGTTCCGACTGGCTAGGCCGGCCGCCTTCGGCTCGTTCCCACGCCGACCTCCATTCACAGTTTACCAGCCCTGGTTTTGTCGCGCAGGCCTTTATTCGGGCTGTCAAACCGTTGTAAACCTATAACGTTAGGCATCAGTAAAGCGGTAATGCGGTAGACAAATTACCACTATCTAAAAAAAGTACACTTTGAAAGTGAAGTTAAAAATAGGCACAACATGAATAAGCAATATGTATTCGGACAATTGGAACTCGAAAGACTTGATGAAGCGCTGACATTAATTCGTAATGTATTCTACGAATATGAAGCACCTGAATATTCAGATGAGGGAGTAGAGGAATTTATGAGGTTCCTTACGTTGGAAAATTATAGGGATATGATAAAACAGGATAAAATTCACTTTTGGACATGTGAAAATAACGGAAAAACAATCGGGGTCTTGGGGGCGCGTTTCGACCGCATAAACTTATTGTTTGTTAATGGACATTATCACCGGAAAGGTATTGCGCGGCGACTGCTCGAAATGATGATTGAACATTTCAACCCGGCAGAAATAACAGTTAACTCTTCACCTTACGCGGTTGAAGCGTACAGGAAACTTGGTTTTATCATTACAGATACAGAGAAAACAAAGAACGGAATTCGATTTACCCCAATGAAACGTATATTATGAAACAAAATGCTGGACTTCATCGCAAACCCAAAACTGTCGTAAACCTATAACTTTTTTGTTCCCTGAATCTGGCAAGATATAATACCTGCAATTTTAAGCGCTCATGCGCTAAATATGTGATTTTAGCCTGTGAAATAATTTCTCTGCGGCTGTTGAATATGATGCCGGCAGTTTAAAGCTGTCAAACAAGATATTCTTTCAAATACTTTCCTGTAAATGAAGCTGCATTTGCGACGATTTTTTCCGGGGTCCCCTGCGCGACAACAGTACCTCCCTTATGACCACCCTCCAACCCGATGTCAATTATATAATCCGCGGATTTTATTACGTCAAGATTATGCTCAATGACAATGACTGAGTTACCCTTGTCTACAAGCTCCTGTATGACGTTCATAAGCATTAAAATATCTTCGAAGTGAAGGCCCGTTGTGGGTTCATCAAGGATGTAAAGCGTTTTCCCTGTTGCGCGTTTAGCAAGTTCCGAAGCAAGCTTTATCCGCTGGGCTTCACCCCCGGAGAGGGTGTTTGCGGGCTGCCCCAGCCGGATATACCCTAAACCAACTTGAGAGAGCACCTGAAGTTTTTGCTTGATTACGCTGAGATTGTCAAAAAACACAAGCGCTTCGTCAACAGTCATGTTCAGCACATCCGCTATTGATCTGCCTTTGTAAAGTACCTCAAGTGTTTCGCGGTTATAGCGTTTTCCTCTGCATGTTTCACACTGAACATAAACGTCCGGTAAAAAATGCATTTCTATGCGAAGTTCTCCATCGCCTTCGCAGGTTTCGCACCTGCCCCCTTTAATATTAAAGCTGAAACGGCCTGGAGAGTATCCTCTTATCTTGCTTTCAGGCAGCATAGCGAAGAGGTTTCTTATTGTGTCAAACATTTTAGTATAGGTAGCTGGATTGGATCTTGGCGTTCTGCCGATAGGCGATTGATCAATATCGATTACCTTGTCGAGATTGGATAATCCCTCTATACTTTTGTGCGGCAAGGGGATAGCTTTTGACTTGTACAGCTTTTTGACTAATGCCGGATAAAGCGTTTGATTTACAAGAGAACTTTTACCCGATCCTGATACTCCGGTCACGCAAACAAGCATTCCAAGAGGAAAAGTCACATCTATACTTTTTAGATTGTGTCCGGCCGCGCCATTAATCTTTATAGACATGCCGTTTCCGCCGCGCCTTTTTACAGGGAGCGGAATTGAGCGTTTTCCGGAGAGATACTGTCCGGTGAGCGATTTTCCTGATTTGGCTATATCAACAGGCGTTCCCTGCGCAACAAGCTCGCCTCCATGGGTTCCCGCGCCCGGGCCAATGTCAATAAGATAATCCGCCGCCATTATTGTCTCTTTGTCATGCTCAATCACGACAACCGTATTATCAAGGTCTCTTAGCGCGGTAAGGGTGGCGAGCAGCCGCGTATTGTCTCTGGGGTGAAGACCAATGCTCGGTTCATCTAAAATGTAAAGCACACCCGTAAGTTTTGAACCGATCTGAGTGGCAAGACGAATCCGTTGAGACTCTCCTCCTGAAAGTGTTGATGCCGTTCTGTCAAGGCTTAAATAGCTAAGCCCCACATCGTTGAGAAATCCAAAACGTTGCAAAATCTCCCGTACAATTGGCTTTGCGATCTCTTTTTGATGCTGGCCCCGAGGATTGTAGTTTTTAAAAAACTCAAGCGCGGATTCTATTGACAAGTTTGAAAGTTCCGCGATATTTCTACCCTCAATCAAAACCGCAAGACTTTGCTTTTTGTATCTTGTTCCTTTACACACATTACAGGTTTTACGGGCCATGAACCCCTCTATCCAGCGCCTGACCTCCTCAGAGGAAGTATCTTTGTAACGCCGCAGCAGATTAGGTATTACTCCCTCAAAAACTTTATTAAGCTTTCCGCGGTAGTTGCCGTTTTTAGTTTCGTGCATCACTTCAATAAGCTCATCCCCGGAACCATACAGCAATATATGTTTTTGCTTTTCGGTGAATGACTTGTATGGTTTGTCCATTGATATCTTATAATGCTTACATACACCCTGCAAAATCTGATAGTTCCATCCGCCTTCGGTATAAGCGCCGTTCCACGGCACAATCGCTCCATTGCTTAAACTAACAGCCGGATCAGGCACTACAAGCTCCGGATCTATCTCCATAAGAAATCCTAAACCGTGACACTGCTCACACGCTCCCAAAGGGTTGTTAAAGGAGAACATGGCCGGTGTAGGTTCATCATAGCTCATGCCGCAGGAAATGCAGGCAAGACGCTGCGAAAAAAGAAGTTCCTCACCGCCTGTTATATCCGCGACAACAGTTTCGTTGCTGCTGACCGCGACAGCAGTCTCAATTGACTCTGTAAGGCGCGAAGCTATTTTTGGAGAGTTTATCAGTCTGTCAATTACAACTTCTATAGTATGCTTTTTGTTCGGATCGATTGGTATTTCTTCATCAATATTATACACTATTTTATCAACTCTTACTCTAACGTACCCGTTCTTTTGTAACTTTGACAAAAGTTCTTTGTGAATGCCTTTGCGGTTATTGACTACAGGCGCAAGGATTTGAAACTTTGTCCCTTGGTTCAATCCAAGAATTTTATCTGTTATCTCCTGTATGCTTTGGCGGGAAATAACGCGTCCGCAGCAGGTAGGCGTACCCGCTCTTGCAAAAAGCAGACGCAGATAGTCATGTATCTCGGTTATTGTCCCTACTGTGGAGCGGGGATTCTGACTTGTAGTTTTCTGCTCTATGGAGATAGCGGGAGAGAGACCATCTATTTGGTCAACGTCAGGTTTTTCCATAAGCCCAAGAAACTGCCGGGCGTAAGAGGAGAGGGATTCCACATACCGTCTTTGACTTTCAGAATAAAGTGTATCAAAGGCAAGAGATGATTTTCCGCTGCCGCTTAAACCTGTAATAACCGTAAGTGTGTTGCGCGGAATAGTCACATCTATGTTCTTTAAGTTATGAACACGCGCGCCCCTTATTATTATGTTACGCATCGAACCGGTAAAAATCTTTCTGTAAAAAATTTTATTTTTGCCACACAAAAGTGTAATGCAGAAATAATAACGCAAAATGCAGAAACATTAAAATCACTCGAGTACAAAAAGAAGATGTCTCATATGTCCGTTGCTTTATTTATGCATTTTGCATTAATCAGCTTCTACTAATTTTGAGAATTAGGGTCAACAGCCTGCGCGGCACTGCCGTTGTTATAATTGTCAAAAGCGTTTTGAACCGCTTCGGCCACTTTCGCCCTGTTAAAAGGTTTGAAAAGGCAGGGATAGCGGATTGTTTTGTAAATCTTGACAAGCGTATGTTTTGGGTTGTAACCGAAACCTGTCATAAGAGCGATCTGAGAACCATAGTTTTTCTCTTTAATTTTACTGATGAATTCGTAACCGTCCATATCCGGCATTGCGATATCGGTAATTACCAGAAAGTAAGCCTGTTTGTCAAGCTCATCAAAAGCCTGCCGTATGGCAGGAACGGTCGTTACTTCCCAGCCAAGCGATTCAAGATAGATCTTTAAAAAATCAAGAACATCTACCTCATCGTCAACGATAAGAATGCGTTTATTTTTTTCTTTCAAGGAGCTCATATGTTTTATCTATCAATTCCTGTTTCCCAAATGGTTTCGTGATGTAAGCGTCTGCGTTCATTATATGAAGACCCACCATATGATCAAACGATTCACCTTTACCTGTGAGAATAGCGACTGGTATATTATCGAAAGATTTGTCTTCGCGAATAAGCCTGAACACCGCCCATCCGTCAAGCTTGGGCATGCACAGGTCAAGTAATATGGCGTCCGGCCTGTACGCTCTCGCTTCATCGCATGCGGCTTCAGGATCAAAAATTGTTTTTACCTCAAACATATCAGTCTCAAGCACTAACTTTGCAAGCGCCGCGCTGTCGACATCATCTTCAATAAGTAAAATTTTTTTCTTCACTTTTAATCAAACCCTCAACTTTTTGAGAACTCGGCGAAGAGCCATTTCCAATACCTCAGCACAACAAAAAAAGCAACGCCTGTCGCGGCGCACCGGATTGTATATGTTAATAATGAGATAAATTTCAAACTCAATGACTGCGGAATAGTCTCAATACCGGAAGCAGCGACAATCGCCGCTGATGTAAAGAAAAGTATTATATAATACGGTTTTATAGGCAGAGCTTCGCCAAGACGCTTGCTCAGGTAGGCGAATACAAGCATCGTTGTGACAGCCGACATATCGAAAAAGAAGAGGGTCTGTTCGTAAATCACTCTCCCTTATCTCGCCTTTCTCATTGACATATATAATCCGGTTACACTTAAAGCGGAAAACATGCTGCATCCTAAAAGAGATGTCGTTCTAACAATACTCACGCTTGATCCGCCGTCTTTTATCAAAAGGGTTCCTATAAACACCGCCCCAAATAAAAGCGAGAGTAGAAAACCCAAATACGGAGCGTAATGCTTCAACTTTTTTCTGTAAAAAGCGGAGATCAAAAAAGCAACGCCGTTTAATCCCATGCAGAACAAAACGTATCCGGCAATGAGAAATACCTCTGCGGTTGTCGGAAGCTCCATAAAACTCTCCCGATTACCTCTTTCCGAATACATTTACAAACGCGTCTTGAGGCGTTGAGTGTGTGATTCCGCTCATGATACCTTCTTTGCCGCTGAACTTCGAGGAGACCTCTATCCCTTTTTGCGTTATCTTAAAGCAGCGGATCTCCTTCTGATGATCACTGCCGCGCATTTTAAGAAAACAAAGAGCCTTCTCAATGGCACTGTCTATTTCAACATACCGTAAAAGCACATAAGTGTCAACAATAAAAGAGATCTTGCTTGATATCTGAGATACATTACCCAAAAGCGTATCGTTCTCCCGCAGCAGGATGCTTGTTAGACTCTCCCTTTTGAGCGCATTTATAAAGCGCCTCTCCATGGTTCTTAATTCATGGGGATTTGCGCTTATAGATTCAAAGTGCGTCATAGAATCAACCACTACGCGCTTTATTCCCATCTCCTCTACAAGTGAGACAAACTCTCCTCCCGGCTTGTCAAATTCATTAAGAGTAGTAGACGGATCGGAAAAAATGATTTTAAGTTTACCTTCGCTCTCAAGCTTCTTAAAATCCCATCCAAACTTCAGCGCGTCATGGTAATACTGCTGAGGGAACTCCTCAAAAGTGATAATAAGCCCAGGTTCATTGTACATAGTGATACCGTTATATATAAACTGCATCCCCATTGTAGTTTTGCCTGTACCCGGAGCGCCTTCAAGAAGATTGGCGGAGAAGGGAATAAGCCCTCCGTATATCATTTTATCTAAGGATTTTATCCCAAAAGGAACACGATTTTCACTCATAATTTTTCTTTTTGTTTCCAGTTATCAGTTTCCAGTTAAAAACATTTTCACGCGCACTATTTTATGAACGGTCTTTTCTTTTAACTGGAAACATATAACCGACAACTGGAAACTATCTCCTCATGAAAAAAGATGCACAATCACAGCTTTCTGAATATGGAGGCGGTTCTCCGCTTCCTCAAAAGCAACGCTGTGAGCGGAATCAAGCACATCGCTTGTAATTTCCTCTTCCCGCAGCGCCGGCAGACAGTGCGAAACAAGTACATCACGTGTCGCTGTCTCGATAAGCGCTCTGTTTACTTGATAGTCTATAAAAAGTTTTCTGCGTTCCTGCGCTTCCGCTTCCTGTCCCATACTTGTCCATACATCGGTATAAATGACCTCCGCATCCGGAGCGGCTGAGTGTAAGTCATTGGTAACCTTTACGCTGCCGCCGCTCTGAGCGCAAACTTCCAAACAGCGGTTTACCACATCAGCGTCAGGCTCATATCCTTTTGGCCCCGCGAATGTGAAATTATGTCCTAATTTTGCGCAAAGAACCATAATGGAATTACATACATTGTTGCCGTCACCCGCAAAAAGTACATTTAGTTTTGTGTCAGGCCGCGCCTCATGCATCGTCAGGCCAAAGGCCAGCGCCTGGCAGGGATGATGCGAATCAGTAAGCGCGTTTATAACAGGAATCGAACTGGAACGGGCCAGCCGTTCTAACTTACCGTGTCCGAAAGTGCGGAATACGATCAGATGTACGATTCTCTCCAGATTTTTCGCTACATCCTCAACACTCTCACGCGTGCCTACGCCCACAGCCTCAGAAGCAAGGTTTATTACATGCCCTCCCAGCTCATATATCGCTGTTTCAAATGAAATACGTGTACGAAGCGAGGGCTTTTCAAAAATAAGCACTCCTGTTTTTTTATCAAGGAGTTTGTTGTACTGGTTACTGTGCCGCCGAGCTTTAATCTCTGCGGCCAGACGGATCATTTCCCGAATCTGTTCGGTAGAATAGTCGAAAAGTGTCAGAAGATCTTTTTTTTGCGTGCTCATATTATTAACCTGATTTTAAACCTGATTTTAAACGTATTCGATATGAATATTAATATAATATAGGGGTTAGGGTTAAAAAAGTTTAAATTTTTTTGGCATGAAGGGAAGTTGCTTCTTATATTTATGTTATATGCCGGGCCGACATATATATTACCATCATGGAGGGCTTTCTGTTGTGGATATTACGGACGTAAAAATTGTGCTTAGAAACGAAGAGAAACTCAAAGCGTTCGCCAGTATTACGCTGGATGAGTGCTTTGTAGTAACAGGGCTGAGAATTATCAGCGGCGCTCAGGGGTATTTTGTATCCATGCCAAGCAGGCGCAGACGGGATGGAACGTATCAGGATATCCTGCACCCCATTAATAATGAGGCCAGAAAGCTGATTGAGGACAAAGTGCTCGATGCTTTCGAGTATGAGATAAACAAGTGGGGCGGTATGGAAGCCTTTGAAGCGAACTTCGAAAAATATATGGGATCCGTGGGATATCTTAATGATGACAGTGAAGGTATGAGTAACTGATCATGCCGCCGGACTTACAGTTTTACAGTTCTTTTGAGTTTGCCATGCATGTTACCGAAGCTTTCTCATATTCAGCAGCTGCCAATTGAAGAATGATACCTGGCGAAAAATGTATTTTAAAACCATGCAAAAATATATCCTCCCTGTGCGCAGCCCTTTAAAAATTGCGGCCAGTGTTCTTATCGTCATCGCCGCCGCGGCAACTGATATTCATTCTCAATCAGGAAGACCCTCAAGACTATCTTCCGCGCTGGTGCTGCCGGCGGGGTTTATTTCTTACAACGTGCGCGAAGGCTACAGAAAATATGACGATGTGAAAGAGCCGGAACATGTTGGCCGTAACAATATGTTTATGTTTGGCACAGCGGGAGGAAAACGGTTTGCGCTCAAAAATCCGCGCTTGAGGATTCAATCCGCACTTGAGTTTGGGCGGGGTTCTATCGATGAAGAAATTTATGAAGACGCGGTGCAATATACTAACGGTTTGTATGATGATGTGATCGTCCATAACAGTCTTTTAACAATCGGTATTCAAACGGAGTTGCATCTGCTTTTTCCGGTTAATCCCAGGCATTGCTACTTTTTGTCAATCGGACCAAATGTTGGTTGGAACATCTTCACAACAACCTATAAAACAGGAATGGGCATCGAGGTAACAAAACCAAACAGAGTTGATAATACCGGGTTTGGCTTAAATCTCGGCGCAGGTATGGAATATTTTCTTAACAAAAAAAACGCGGTGTCCGTTGGCTACAACCTCAGAATATGGAGACCCGTAGCCTATAACGATCTCAGTATCTTTCCAATGGGCGTAGATTACAAGGAACTGTTCTTTACAAATATGCTCCAGGTTCAAATCCTTTTTCCCCCATCGCGAGCGGCCCGTTCTACAAATAACAGCTTAAAGAAACGAAGCCATAATCCGTGAACAAAGAACCGCAGCGGCAAGTTCGGTTCGTAATCTGTGGGGCGCGATTTTTACCGTTAACGCTTTATGCGATTCAAGTAAATTTTCCTCCTCAATCGACAAACCGCCAGGCGGGCCGATCAGGCAGCAAATTTGAGATTGTGAAGTTAAAATATCATCGCGTAAGGTTTCTCCATTCTGATCAGCCGCGATCAGCGGTTTTGGACATGTATCAATAATTTCAGGAAGACGTGTTGGTCTGTCAAGTTGAGGCATATAAGGATAAAGACTCTGTTTCATAGATACGATCATCTTTGATATAAACCGTTTCTGTATCTTGTCCCAATTTTCCCACCAAGGTTTGCGGCAGTGATCCATGACAAGGGGTATTATACGAAAAACGCCGATAGCGGTTACCTGCTCAAGAACTGTTTCAAAAGGTTCCTTGTCGGGAATGCCTAAGAGCAGAGTAAGCCGCGGGTTTGTTCTGGAGACACTTTTTTTTGTTAAAGTTTTACATGATAAAGAGTTCTTCAACCGTTGTTCGCATTTACATTCATAAATAGATCCGTTACCATCTGTTATTTGTATTTGTTGACCCTCTTTTACCCTCAGAACAGAGACTGCATGAGCCGTTTCACCCTCATCGAGTATGATATTGCCGTCTGTAATATTGACGCTGTAAAAAAGATAGTGCCGCGTATCTAACATTTCAGTCTTTGCTCCAGATTACCGTATATTCATTCTACTTGAAAATCTCTTATCGCTCTATAACATAAATTCCCGCACCGGTATCCCCGCAAAGACAGACACAAATAGGCCTCCGCCCTTCGCGGGGTGAAGTAGTAAGCGCTTGCCGGGTATTTAGACCTCCGTCTTCGCGCGTGGTGACATCTGAGCAGACATTTTCAAGTAAATCGACTATGTCAGATGTTTTTTTAAGGATTCTTCTATCAATACCAAAAGCTCATTAATATCAACGCATAAACCAAATTCACTTAAATTCGCGCAAAACTCGCTGTGCGCTCTGCCCCTTCTATAATTTGGCTCTCTTGGCGGATGATAAAGATAACGATCCAAAAGCGAGAGATCGCATGAAACCATTAAACTGGATTGATAATAATAAAACGTTGTATTTGAACCCATATAAAGAGAACTGCCTAAAACTTTTCTCCCCCTTACAGCCAGATCACTGATCCCTTCATGAGTAACACCCGCCGCCCCAGCTTGCGAAAGAGCGGGGATAAACGCCTCATGTACCCTGTGAAAAATGTCAAGAGCGCCGTCTTTTTCTCTCTTCTGCCCCACTACAATTGTAACAAGCATCCCCGGGGAAAGTACAACCGTACCCCCTCCTCCTCTGCGCTCAATAACATCAACGCCATCCTTGTTACAACGCTCAATAAATATCTCTTTATCGCAGCGGCAGGAAGGCCCGTGCACAACTTCAATCTTTTCTTGTTTGTAAACTAATAAAAATGGTTTTTTCTGTGCCGCTCCATAGATAAAAACAGCGTCATTTTTTTTAAGCTGCCCGGGAAATTTCGGGAGAGGCTGTTTCATTTAGTTTTGTCATTTCGCTTTGCGAATATGCTGCTCATGAGAAGCGCGATATATGACAAAAAAGGAAAACACCTGCCTAAAAAAGGCTTCTTTACATTGATAGCGCGGGAGGGACACATCTCATGGCAGCAATAACAGCGTATACATTCGCGATAGTTATAAACGGGTACGCTCTTTTTAGGAATACTTCCTTTTTTCCAACCTACAGCTTTTGGTTCCACCGGACATACGTCAATACAGCGGCCGCAGCGGGTACACGCTTTTTTATCAATTACAGGAGCTGGATTTATCAACCTTTTCAGATTCTTAAGAAAAGGAGTTTCCGGTATAGATTGAACTGGCTTTTTCACCACTTTGTAATCCTTTATGACAAACTGCTCTAACGGATCACCCAAAAGTTCGATATCTTCATTTTTGTAAGTACCTAACCCTGCCTGCAAGCCTGCTGTGGAAGTGGGAATAAAACTTGGATCCAAGTCAATAATTCCGGCAGCCACCGCGTCAAGCGCTACAGGATCTGTTGAGAAAATCAGCGCGCCGATATGGCGAGGATCTCCGCTCTGAGGCCCATTGCCCTCCATGCCCATTACCGCGTCCATAATGTAAAGCCTTGGGTTGACAAAGCCGCAAATGTCCACTAATAATTTTGAAAAGTCATGCAGATCAGGAAATTGAGCATGGTACTGTCCTTTGCCCATTCCAGGCACACATCCATATTGATTTTTCACAGCTCCGGTCATACGGGTCAAAATGTGTGTTTTGAGCTTTGGAAGACTTATCACTCCATCCGCGTCAAGAACTCCTTTTGCTATTAAAAGCCGTTTACTTGTAACTCCTGCCGGATACGAAACAGATTCTCCATTAACAAAGTCGGCGAGCTCCGCTCCAAGCGGCTGTGCGGCTTGAAAATGTCCGCTCTTCTTCAACGCGCTCTCAGGGGACTGCAAGCCGCCCGAGGAATCGCCGAAAAAAAGCGAAGCTCCTGTAGATTTGAAAACGCTCAACACTGCTTTAAAAACAGCCGGATGTGTCACAACACATTTGTCGGGATTTGTCGGCCATAAAATATTTGGTTTAAAAAGAATCTTTTCTTTTGGAGAAGCGAATTTGTCCACTCCTCCGAGAAGCGCTAAACCTTTGTTGACGGCTGTTTCTAACTCCTGATCGTCATAAGAACTGCACTTTACAATTGCCACTGTTGATTTTTGTTTCATAAAGATACGCTCCTTGTTTAAGACTACCATAAAATCTATTCGTTCAGCATCAATGGCTTTGGGGATTTGTGATTTGTCTTGCTGCCGGTCTCGACCAATTTATTGGCTTCAATAAAATGCTCATCCACATTAACCACGGGTTCCCACTTGTTCCAAAATAACTCGGAGAGGCATGGATTCGAACCCCGGGTACCCATAAGGTACAACGGTTTTCGAGACCGCCCCCTTCAACCGCTCGGACACCTCTCCAAAAAATGTCGTATTTGGGGGAAACCGCTTTAATAGAAAAATATAATGAATGGCCGAATACAATACGCGATTTATTTACATTAGCGAAGTCGATTTATCTTTGAAACTTGTTTATATTACCATTGAAGCGGCATACAATCAAAACAAGCCGCAGATGAAACAGGTTTATAAGCAGAGTATAAAATACCGGCGATGGCGGCTGTAATCCGCCATCGCCTTACGGCGGGCTGGTCTTTTATTGGTTTCAGATGTTAAGCTTTTTACGGTTGTTTATCGCTTACATCAAGTGCATACTGGTGAGATCAACCTTACCTTTTCCATGCCAGCAATGAGATTGATACATCATTATAATCGTTATCAGTCCAATCTTCGATGGCAATATGCATTCCCTTTCCAACTTCTCTGCCTGAAGGTGTTATGATATTGTGACCGCTGATAGCTGATTTGATTTGATCCTCAGAACAACTTTCAACAGTTATCTTTACCTTCAGGTTATTTCCTTTAACCTTGCTTACACCATAGTCAAGCGGCGGCATCGCCTCTGTACCCTGCTTTGATTTTTCAAAATAAACTGTTGTGTCATCAAATAATTTGACGGTTACTTTATTGCCAGCCTGCGTGGTAACGTACCATGACATATCATACCCGGCTGGAAACGCAACATTAATCTCTTTTGTGGCAGTCTTACATCCCATTATACGCTCCTTCTGTGGTTTTTTCATTCCTTTTTGTTTCCGTGCAACCAAATGCTTCCATGCAATCAACAACAATACTACAAATACCAATACAACAAACATCAACTGAAACATTGTAAATCCTCCATTAATACCGGTATCAATTCGTTATTTTGTATCTCCTACCCGATACGTATAAGTTTATGGTTTAAAGTACAGCAATTCAACCGTTTACCGTTTCTTAGGTTTCATACATTTTACTTTAATATGCAATTTTTAAGCGTGCTGATTAATAACCTTTGTATATCATTGTATTATTTCTACGCACACCCTGTTTTAATATAATTTATGAACATTAGTTATGACAATTTTTATTTAACACCATACTATCTACCTACACGCACTTTGCGTTTTTAATAAGTCTTATACGCAAATTTTCTGAGATGCAGCCCTTATCTGTTTTTATATGAGTTTTGTTTCAGCCACGCTTCGCCCTGATCAGGCAATTGTCAGGAGGGGAATAGCTTTTATAAAAATTTGAGAGCTGCTTGATAAAAACACTAAAGCCCATTTAGTATTTTTCATAAAACTAAACCGCATACGGCCTTGATGATGGTATCAATTACAACACAATATCTATATGTGTTATCCGTATAAAAAAGGTACAGTATCTTATTTTCGGAAGTTGACAATAACATATGCATTCAGCAGCAGGTAATTTAAATACAACACAAATACGCGAATCTGTTGAGCCCAAAACTAATATCGACCGCATTATAACTACCGAAGAGGAGCTAAATAGTTATTTAGACAGTTTGCGCAAAAGGCAGGTAAAAAAGATCGCTCTTGATTTGGAAGGTGATCAGGGCTCATTCCGTTACAAGTACTCAATCTCCATATTTCAATGTTTTGACGGCGAAGAATCTGTGGTTATTGACGTGCTGCGTATGGGTAACAATTCCGCACTGAAGGAGTTTCTTACTTGCGGAGATATAACAAAAGTCATGTTCTCTTTTAGCAATGATGTGTTTATGACCCAAAATGTACTGGGCTGTACAATATCTCCGGTAAATGATATTGCCGCAGCGCAAAAACTATTAGGGCTTCCTGTCAATCTCGCAAATTACCTTAATATTGATAAAGACAAAAAGGATGGATTTCAAAGGGCTAACTGGCTTATCCGCCCGATTAAGCCGGAGCTTCTGGAATATGCTATAAACGATGTTCTAAAGCTTCTTGATATTGAACATACATTGGCAGCTCAGCTCATAGAAGAAAACCTTTACGGGCAGTATATCGCTTCGGCAAAAGCGGTGAGTGAAAGAAATTTCATCATAAATCAACACTGTCAATACCAGGCGAAATTTCCAGGTTATTTGCGGATGCCTTATGGCAAGAAGCGTCAAGCGGCTCTGTTGTGGATTTTCAGGGAACTTCTTGGAGAAAAAATTAACTGCCCTGTCGGATATATCCTGTCAAAAAAAGCGATGAAAAATATCGTCAACGGCGGCAGCGATCTGCTTAAACTGCTTGAAATAGAACTGAACCGGGGCAGGAGAAGAGAGAGGCAAATCAGTATGCAGGTAATTAATATGCTTTTTGACAAAGCGATGCAATCCCCGTACCTTCCTTCCCTTAACGTTAAGAAAAAGCACAGAGACAGCTTAAACCTAAAAGAGGTAAACTGAGGAGAACCCTATGGATTCCACTAATCCCGCTTTACCTTTGAAAATTTGTCATTTTATTACATATTATCAGGCGGAGCTCCTATCGTTGTAATAAAAGCTTTATACGCCGGGATTCCGGTTGTTGGAAGCAGTCACTGTGATATTCCAAATATTGTATCTCATGGTTATTCTGGTTTACTTTCGGAAGAATGTGATATCGGCGCGCTTGCAACAAATCTCTGCACACTTTCAGAAAACTCCACCCTTAGAAGGGAAATGGGGATGCATGGAGCGCAGTATGCGCGGCAGGAACACGATATTGAAACGCAAGTAAAAAAATTACTGGTATTTACAAAGCAAATTACAGATTACAATATAAAAATTACAAATAAAACAATTCTATTATTACCCAAGCAGCTGCATACAGCACTTCTTAAATTTTTTTCCGCTCCCGCAGGGACAATTGCCGTTTCTTCCGACATCGCTGTAGTTTTTGCGAAATGTTTCACCCTTTACCGAACCATCTTTTTTTAACCGGGACAAAAATTTTGGCGTGATAAGCCGCAGATCACTGAGCCAGTTTTTTGCGGGAGGATATTTTCCGCTTGCCGAAAGAAAATCAAAATAACTCTCTAAAAGAGCAGGCAGCGCGGTTTTGACGTCAAATGACAAATCATCACGGCTGCCAATCTTAAATAGTACAGTTTCAAGGGCAATTAGATCAACTGCCTGACTTTCCAAACCAGAAAGCATTAAAGTAAGCAGCGACCCTGCCTGCTCACCGGATAAAGAGGTCCACTGAGCGAACAGGCCGCCATGCAAATATTCGTCAATGTAATCGCTGATGCTTATATTCAATCTTATCCCATTTTACAATAAAAAATATTTCCCTGCTTCTTCAACTCAGGCTTATAGCGCTTGTCGGGCA
Source organism: Chitinispirillales bacterium (assembly GCA_031254105.1). Classification (GTDB taxonomy): domain Bacteria; phylum Fibrobacterota; class Chitinivibrionia; order Chitinivibrionales; family Chitinispirillaceae; genus WRCH01. The sequence continues at coordinate 236,149 of JAIRVB010000021.1, read as the reverse complement.
ACTATCTGAAGCTTCCTGAGCGCATGCTTTCGCATTAGTTGGCACTTCATCAACTATGCAATGCGCAAGACCATCATCTTCCATCTTAAAAACATCGGGGCAAACACTTGTACAAAGTTCACAACCTATACACGTATCAGGATTTACGTTCGCTTTCATCTTACTCTCTCCCTAAAAAAGTTAGCTAACGGAACACTTAATGCAACCGGTATTCCAAACCCTCTTAAGAAGCTCAAGCGCGTAAACGCCATATAATCGACTCACTTGAAAAGATCCGCCTCACATAGCCCCCGCGAAAGCGGGGGCTTATTGTTCTTAATCTGGTGACTTAAAATAAAGAGCAGAGACAACGTATCCGCCTTTGCGGGCGGCGGCGCTGGAAAATACACTCCAGCGCAATAAGAGATTTTCAAGCAGATCAACTACATCTTATGATAAAAACTTATTAAAATATTCGTCTTCCTTTATAAATTCAATCAATTTCTCTACATTTCCAAGATCAGAGAGAATCGTATAATAATTATCCTTTACGTTATTAGCATGTTTTACCGCTTCAATAAAATCATCTTTGTTCAAAGGATTTTTCATTACGTACTCTACAAAACCTGTCTCCTCAAGTACCGATTTTATAGTGCCATGAAAACGATTGTTTTGGAGCCAGCTCACCGCATACGTAGCAATTCCTACCTGTATACCATGAAGAGACGGCTTTGAAGCTATCATATCATAAGCGTGCGAAATAAGATGCTCGCTTCCGCTTGCGGGACGGCTTGACCCGCTTACCTCCATAGACACGCCGCTCATGACAAGACATCCGCAAATAAGTCTCAGAAACTCCAGGTCTTTGATATCTTTTTTGGGATAATTAACCATAATGGCGACAGCGTTGCTTGATATGAGTTCAGCGAAATCGTTGACAGGTTCCTGTGTCATCCGGTAAGCAAGTTTCCAGTCGTAATTCGCGGTATATTTTGAGATAAGGTCGCCAATGCCTGAATAAGTGTAAGACTCCGGCGATTTTCTGATGATCTCCGTATCTATCACTACGCCGTAAGGGATCCGCGCTTTTTGAGACCTGCGCTTTCCGTCTATAATAAGTGAGGCTCCAGGTGAAGCGAAACCATCGTTTGAAATTGATGTCGGAACGCTTATAACAGGCAGCTGCATAACAAAAGCAATATACTTGCAATAATCTATCACTTTCCCTCCGCCGATTGCCACTATTGCCTGAACAGTAGAAGGAAGGGCAAAAGCGCTTTTAAAGATGGCTTTCGCTTCGTTTGTAGTCACAGTCTCTTCATGAACTACGTCAATCTCTGAAGAATCAAAGGAGATCATAAGCGGTTCGGCGAATTTCTCTTTGAGATCGGCGCCAAAAAAGAGCGCTATACGGATGACGCGTTCTTTACGCAAGTATTTACCAATTTTATAAATGGCATTAGGCTTAATACGTAAAAGTGTAGGTATTGATATTTCCATACGTAAAATCAGTCCATTCTACTAAGGTCAATTTCACCAACGTTTTCACAAATGTAATCCGGTTTGTAAGGGAACTCATCAATAGTATCTTTTGTGCTGACACCCGATAACACAAGACATGTCTTCATGCCAGCCTCCATACCCGCTACTATATCGGTATCCATCCTGTCGCCAATCATAACTGTTTCATTGGCAACTACTCCAAGCTGATTCAGCGCGATAGTCATCATTAGAGAATTTGGTTTACCGACAATATAAGGTTTTTTGCCTGAAGCTATCTCTATTGCCGCAAGCAAGCTTCCGCATGCGGGTTCGAATCCATTTTCCATTGGGTCTATTACATCAGGATTAGTACCGATAAATTTTGCGCCATCCATAATAAGAGATATCGCTTTCTTTAACATTTCAAAATTAAAGGACGCGGTTTTACCTACTACGACATAGTCCGGCTTATGCTCTGAAACGGAAAAACCAGCTTTGTAAAGTTCGCTTATGAGACCGCCTCCGCCGACTACAAATACAGTACCCGCCGGACGCTGATTGTGCAAAAATGTGGCCGTGGCCATAGCTGATGTTATGAAATTTGATTCTTGTATGCCTTTAACGCCAAGACGCTCTAATTTCCGCGCAAGGTCAAGGGGCGTCTGTTCGGAATTGTTGGTTAGAAATAGAAATTTTGTATTGGAAGAGATCAGCCCCGAAATAAATTCTTTAGCTCCGGGAATGAGACTTTTTCCCCGGTAAATTACTCCGTCCATATCGGAGATGACGTGCTTGACAGGCATAATATTACTCCATAGTGTACATTTTGTCCAGGGTACAGCACTGTTGATTATTGTGAAAGGTTCATGCAAACGTCACCCTGTGAAGACGATGGCTATTGTTCTCTTTTGCAATTTAAAACAAAGAACAGGAACAATGGATTCCCGCCTTCGCGGGGATGACGGACGGAAGATACACCCCAATCAACAATTGTAATATAAAAAACGCCCGCACTTACTTTCTAAAAAAAACAAGCTGAACATTATCAGCAGCAATGACGCTTGAAAAAAATGAATAAAGCTGTCCGCCTGCTCCCGCGGGTACTGGTTCCTGAAAATTAAAAACCGCCCTGCGCGAATACTCAAGTTTATTGCCGGCTTGTTTAAAAGTAACTGAGTACTCTCCCCACTCTCCCGAAAAGCTTACATCATCGGGTTTATTGACAAGTTTCCATCCTTCCGGAAATTCAAGAAGTCCATCCAATTCAAAAGTCCCGATGCCAAACCATGCCTGCGCCATATCAATATCCTGAGTGCGTTTGTTCTCGATTGGAAAGTGCTCAGGGCGAATACGGTCGGCAATATCAAGATCCAGCAGCACCGTATTATTACCGCTGAATTGAGCTGCGTTAGCTGCTGTAAAGCTATATTCCACATTCACATAATCACCTACGCCCTCCGCGCCTTCTACGTGCATAGAGTTAACAGCAGCTTTGGGGAAACTGACAGAAAGCTGCCTCTGTAAATCTTTCTTTTGCTCCTCAGGAGACACAGCCCAGGTATTTGCCCTGTAATCACCCGCGTGAACTCCTGTACGCGATGACTTTACTCTGCGCCACAGTGTTCCTTTAGAATCAACTATAGAGACGACACTTCTTATAAGCACCCTGTTATGAGCGCTGTCTACAGGCAAATGAATGAGAGAGTTGGTTCCCCGCTTTACAGCAAGGGCGCGTGAACCCTGATTCATACGCGACAGGTTACCCAGAGAATTATATTTGTCTGTAAAATCTATAAACTCCCGTACGCCGTTTATAGTATAAGAGAGAATACAGTGATTAAAATTAGGGCCAATAAAAGAGGGGAATGTTCCGTTTTGCTCCCGCGTATTAACAAGCACAAGTTCGCTCTGTATTCCTGCCGCGTTAAGCAGATTTTTACCCAGAGAAGCCATATCTTTACAATCACCAATCCTGGTAGACAGCACTTCTATCGGCGACTGCGGAATCCAACCGGACTGCCTGAAAGGGACATAGCTGTAGCGTATTGTTTCTGTTATATATTCGTGGATTCTGCGTACCATCTCTAATGAATCAACCGCATTGAGGGTCAGTGAATCTACAAGCTCTTTAAACTCATAAGCTTGATTATGTTTACTTTCGGTTAAATTAAGATACCAGTCTGAAATCTGAGACCACGCCGTAAATGTGGAATAAGACACTTTATCATCGTTTTGGGTTCCTGTGGGCGCAAATGGTTCCCAAGCCGGCCTGCTGTAAGACTCTCTTGAAAAAATAGTTACCATAAAATCGGAAATGTTCTGTTTCTCAACTTTTATATTATTACCGGTTACTGTATACGGAATAGTATCCGAAAGCGGCGTTACAAGGCGTAACCGCGTTTCAAAAACAGGCAGATGCAGAGCAAATTCATGCTCACCCCAAACCTGGCGAGCCATATCGTGGCGGTAATGATTCTCTATTGTCCATTCCAAAATTATATTGTCGCCGGGCTGCAATGTTTTGAAGACAGCCAAGTTTTGAGAGATATCGGCAGGCGTCTCCTTGCCGTCAGCGCTTTTGGAATAGGCTCTGGTAATGTTTAATAACTGAAAGTTACTGTTGTGGTTTATGCGGTATTCTTTCCATGTCGCTACAGCTGCTTGTGTTGGGAGGTGTACCATTAAAAAATGGCGCTCTCTGACACCTCGACTAGGATAAAGAAACAAATCTTTGGAATAAGAAAGTATTGAGCCATTGGCGCCGGCTAAACCATACCACCCATTAGATCGTCTGGCGATATCGGCAGGATCGGGCGCGCTGACTATTGATTGAGGATCATGTTTGCCTTCAAGCAAAAACAGCTGGTTCCACGCTTCAAAATTATTATATGCGTAAGCGATAGCCATTCGAAAAACGTCTTTAGCTTCTTCGGTTTTACCCTGCGCGCTGAGGATAGAACCTTTTAAAGAGGTCAGCGCCGATGAGCCAGGCATAAGCTCAAGCCCTTTTTTAACATAAGTATACGCGGAAGTATAATTACGGCTCTGAAAAGCCAGTCTAGACAAATAATAATAAGCGGAAGGGTTATTAGGTGAAAATTGTAAACTCTGTTTAAATGCCTGCGTGGCTTTTTTCTTTTGTCCCGATCTTAAATAAAGTGAGGCAAGCTCCGAATACATCTCATTTGATGTTTGTTCATAACGGAGATACCCTTTCAGAAGCGCTTCCGCCTGATTGATATTTCCATGAGCGCTGTAATGACCGCTCAAAAGACTTACCGCGGTACTCACGTTCAAATAATTTTCCCCTATCTCATCAAGTACCTTTACAAACTCACTTCTGTTGCCAGCCTGAGAGTAGTGGCTCAACATAAAGAGAAGCGCTTGAAATGAGTTGCGGCAGTGAGCAGGCGAGGTATCCATAAACGCCCTGATCTCAGGAAGCGCCGCAGACGCAAATAACATCTGCAGTTCATTCCACCATGCGTAATAATTGTTTTTGCACAGCCGAAACGCCCAGCGCATGGCTGTTTGAGCGTCTGTTAATTTACCGCTTCTTGAGAGCGACTCGCTGTAGAGGCTATGCATGATTGAACTTTTAGGGTAACGGGCGATAAAGTGCCGGCTAAATTGCTGCCCCTTGTCGGTGAGCTCCGCTGTGTTGTAGAATTTCATGAGCATGAGCACAGCTTCGAGGTCTTCTCTATTACCATTTATGCGGTCAAGCAGATAGTTCTCTATCCACTGGCTGAATGGTGAATTTACCAGATCGGAAAAAGTAGACGTCTCTTTTTGGAAAACTCCAATATTATTATTATAAGTAATAGAAGAAAGCCCCCTGCCATGATCATTGAAAAACCTGATTAGGAAATTGGAATGCTTCTCCTCATGGCACATTTTTATCAGAAGCTTATTATCACCTTTGTTAAGTTTTACCGTTTGCATGAACATATCCATGCCGGTATTTCGGAAAACCGAATCGGCAAGGACTAAATTGTCATTCAGGAAAACTTTGAATGCGCCGCTTGCCCCAAATCCTATATTAACATCCTGAGCTGCTTCGCTGACAACATTAGCATAATAATAGATTACCGCGTCTGTAGAACTATAATTGCTTTCGGTTCGCGCCCAACCGTCAACGGCGCTGTTGTGGTAAGGAAACCAGGCCGCTTGCGTTCCATCTTTTCCCGAATACTTCGCTTCAAAATCAAGTTCCTGCTCAGGAGCAAAAACTTTACGGTAACCTGATCCTGAAATATTTTCAAACGGTCCTATCATACGAAATGTGCGCACTATCCCAAGCGGTCTTATAAGTTTTTTCGCCTTACCCACTTTGCCGTCATTAAGATAGCGGCTGGCGAGATCGGCCGTAAACGTAGCGCTGAAGATGCTTCTGCGCTTGCTTAATTCCTCTAAAACCGTATAACCTTCATTAATTGCGGAACCTATATGACTTCTTGAAAAGGGGATAAGATCACTTGCCACAGCGCTCAGGAAGATATCGTTTCTATCAGCCAGATATCCTCTGAAAATGGAGCGGAGCGCCAAATCGTTTTGCCCCAGAAATTCATGTGTAAACGCCAGACCCCTGTAAGCCGCGCCTGCGGTATTTGGATCGCGTGATTTCGCGTTTTCAGTGAAAATATCAAGCGCCCTGTACGGATCATTATTGACAAGAGCAGAGAACCCCTGAGCATTCGTTCTTACTTGCGACGCATTTACACCTGCGGCTATCATCAGCAACAAAACAATTGCCTTAGTAGAGAGAAGGGGGAGGTTTTTATTATTCATCGGTATCAATAATTCCGATTAAAAAATCCAATGCGGCCATCACACTCTGAGATCTTATCTCACGACGGTTTCCGATAAACAAAAATGAGCGGGCATACGTTCGTCCGCGAAAAAACGCGCCGATAAAAACGAGACCTACAGGTTTATCTTTTGTACCGCCATGCGGGCCGGCAACCCCGGAAACGCTTACGCCGCAATCGCAGTTAAAAAAATTTGCAACCCCATAAGCCATTTCTTTTACCACCGGATCGCTCACCGCTCCATATTTTTCAAGATCTGCTGATGACACCCCCAGTATATCGCGCTTGATGTTATTGTCATATGCAATAACTCCTCCACGAAAATAAGCCGATGATCCATCAACAGAGGTAACCGCTGCGCCCACAAGACCTCCGGTACACGACTCAGCCACAGCAAGCGTAAGGTTTTTACGTTTAAGAAGTTCTCCAAGTTGAGCGGCTTTCTGTTCCATCAGATCTCCTTTTGCTGCTTTGCAAGCAGAGCAAGACCCAGATACACACCTGTTACCCATAAAATAAGCGCAAGCCCGCTTTGTTGTTCAAACCAGTGCTTGAGTCCTTGATAAATAAACTTTGCCAAAAAACTGATTCCCACAGTACAAAGGATAACGTAACAGCAATATCTGAAAAACCAGTTGTATGACTTGGTGAACCGTTTAAAAAAAGAGGTAATATGAGGTCCGGCAATCATTATTGTCACAGCGGTAACACTGAAACTGATTCCACCTATATTACTTTGCAGATACTGCGTAACAGTGTTTACAATATCCATTTTAAAAATACCCCTGAATCCAGTGATACGTTCCAAGAAGAATCATCAGAGTAATATTAGCAAGCACACCGGCTCCCACATCATCCATTGTCACACCAACCCCGCCTTCAATCTCTTCGAGATTATACACCGGAAAGGGTTTAACAATATCATAAAAACGAAACAGTACAAAACCTAAAAGAAGCGTTTTTATATTTATTGGCACCATAAAGAAAGTTACAAACTGTCCCGCCACTTCGTCAAATATTGTCTGCGGGGGATCATCCCTGCCAAAAACCTCTTTCCCTTTATCAGTAAGAAAGAAGCTTACCGCGATAAGAGCGATCATCGTCCACCAGAAGTTAAGAGCGTTTTCCGGCCCAAGCATAAACGCAAGTTGATCCTTTGCCAAAAAAAGCGTTACAACCGTGATCAACGCTCCCACCGTACCAGGCGCAAAAGGAAAATACCCCAGGAAGAAGCAGGAAGCTCCAACCTTTCTAACCCAGCGTAAAAGAGATTTTGTCATATCTCCCTCCATAATTAATGGTTAGTTAAAGAACAACCCGCGAACTGGTTTTACGGTAACTAACCACTATTAAAGAATATCAATGCGTTCATTAAGAGCCTGAGTGAGTGTAAGCTGATCCACATACTCAAGCTCAAGTCCGGCGGGCAGTCCACGCGCAAATCTTGTGAGCTTCATCTTTTCACTTTTAAGAAGGCTCGCCAGATAAAGCCCGGTAGTTTCAGCGTCGCCGCTGCCTCCAAGACCTATAATTACCTCTTTTACCTCATCCTTAGTGAGCCTTTTCTTGAGCGAGGCGATTTGCAATTTTTCAGCTGTCACTCCATTAAGCGGAGATAAAAGACCGCCCAATATATGATACAATCCTCTGTACCGCCCCGCTTTTTCTATAATAAACATATCCGTAGGCTTTTCAACCACACAAATCACAGACCTGTCACGCGCCTGAGAAGAGCATACCGCGCAAATTTCCTGTTCGCTGTAATTAAAGCAAATTGCGCATCGTCTGACTTTCCGCCTCACCGAAAGCACAGTATCGGCCAGGTGCTTTACTTCAGATTCAGGCCGTTCCATAATATGCAGCGCAAGCCTCCAGGCGCTCTTTCTCCCTATGGCAGGCAGCTTGCTTAACGCAATCACTAACTCTTCAAGACTTTCTAACATTTTTATTCCTGATACTAATTTAAAATAATAACGCAGAATGCAGAAATAAAAAATCTAATCTTAATCATTTCTGCATTATTATTTCTGCATTAATCAAAGCATTACAGCCCAGGCAGCCCAAGCCCGCCCTGAATTGAACCAAACGCCGAGTCTGTCGCTTCCTTGATTTTTTCCATTGCGTTATGATGAGCCGCGACTATCAAATCCTCAAGCATCTCTACATCCTGCGGATCCACCACCTCAGGATTGATTTTGATAGATGTAAGTTCATTTTTGCCATTAACAACCACTTTCACCATGCCGCCTCCGGCAGTTCCTTCAAACTCTTTTCTCTGCAGCTCCTCCTGCGCCTTAACTACCTGAGACTGCATTTTTTGCGCCTGCTTCAGCAATTTACTCATGTTTTTCATCTGTCTACTTCTCCTAATTTAGCAGTTCACCGTTAAATTTATCTAAAAGTATCTTAATAAGCGGTTCTTCTTCGATATCTTTATCTATTCCGGCTTTCGTGGATGTAAAATTGTAACTGTCACCGGCAGGATTCAAATTCTCCAAAAAGCCGGGCAGCGGTTTTTCAGGTTCTCTTACCTGTATAGCGGAAGCGTTAAGCCCTTCGGAGCAGGGCGCATCCTGCTCTTTTGCATCGCTGCTGTCTTCATTAAAATGTAAATTATGGTTACTTTGTATAGTGAAATCAGATGATGGAGAAGGCGGTACTAATTCAGTTTTTTTTTTACGTCTTCGTCAGAAGAGGTCGCAAGCCCGGCGGCAGCGCTCTGCAAAGAGGTTCCATCATTTCCATCTGCCGCAAGTTTAAGCAGCTGTTCGATACTTGCTGAGCTGTCAAGATACAGAAGCTTTAAAACCATCACCTCAGCTAAAAACCGGGGATAAGCGCTCCATTTAAGTTCATACTCGCACTTTTTAGCGATCTCAGCCATGCGAAGAAGATCGGATTCCGCAAACTCTTTGGATTCACCGGCAAAAACAGCGGTCTCACTGTCTTCCAAATCAAGTCCGCGCGCTTTAAGGGCCCCTGGAATACGCGCAAAAAGGAGATTTCTTATATGTTCCTGTAAACCCATGACAAACTCATGAAGGTCGTAACCGTCAAAAAGCACTTTCTGAACCGCCTCAAGAGCGCTGCCCGCGTTTTTTTCTTTTATGTCTTTCATGAGTTGGCGGTAAATCTCAGTACTAACAAGACCAAGCACGGAACGAACCTCTTTTTCCGACAGAGAATCTCCGCAAAAAGAACAAACCTGATCCAAAAGACTCAGCGAATCGCGAACGCTGCCTTCCGCTTTACGGGCTACAAGCATCAGCGCGCTTTTGTCAAAAGATATATTTTCAGCCGTACAGATTTTCGCCAGATGCGCAGCCAGCTGCTCCGCGCTCACACGCCTGAAATCGTAGCGCTGGCAGCGCGAGTGAATAGTGGCCGGAATTTTGTGGGGTTCGGTTGTCGCGAAAATAAAGATGACATTTGGCGGCGGCTCCTCCAATGTTTTGAGAAGAGCGTTAAAGGCGGAGGTAGTAAGCATATGAACTTCATCAATAACAAAAATACGGTGCTTACCGCTCATGGAAGTATAACCGACATCTTCGCGAAGTTTTCGTATATCCTCCACCCTGTTATTTGAGGCGCCGTCTATCTCCTGTACATCAAAACCAGATCCGCTTAGAATATTCTTGCACGCCTCACACTCACCGCAAGGCGTTGGCGTAGGCCCTTTTTCACAATTTAGAGCTCTCGCAAGAATTCGGGCGGTAGTAGTTTTACCCACCCCGCGCGTACCTGTAAAAATATAGGCGTGAGCCACCCTGTCTTTCTCAATAGCTCTGCATAAAGTATTAACGATGTGTTCCTGACCGACTACATCGTCAAAAGTTTTAGGCCGCCATTTTCGCGCAAAAACTAAATATCCCATCTTTCCTCAAAGCAATGCTGAAATAAAATGTCCGAATGCAGAAATAAAAACATTAATTTCGATCATCCCGCATTAATCGTTTTTGAATTTATTTCTGCTTTCTGCATTCTGCATTATTATTTAATGTTATGCGTTGATTGCAAATTACAGAAAACCATTTTACCCAAACGAAAAAAGGGGGGCCAAGTTTACCTGCGGCACACTCAGACTCCGCTTACCGTTGCTCCCTTCCGGGCCTGGCGGGGTTCACGGCCTTTAGTTGCGCAGGGCCTGGCCCCTTTTTTGATCGCGATTATAGAAACGCGTGTCTCATCTGTCCCGTCACATCCGCGGGTGCAGGGATGGCGAACTTCACGCGCCTTAATAATCATTATTATAAAACCCGCAATTATCAATGCGATAATTCCATCATTCCGCAGCAAGAATCGATGAAACCCGCGCTCCTGCAATCAGTACCTGAAAAAACGGAGAGGCAGGGATTTGAACCCTGGGTACGGTTACCCGTACACACGCTTTCCAGGCGTGCCCCTTCAACCGCTCGGGCACCTCTCCAAGTCTGCAAAACAGCACAAGATAATAAATATAATATGCGGGAAGGGGGGAAGGCGAATAACTAATATATAGATAATTGCTCACGCAAATGTTTTCATTACCAATCGCGGCATGCCCAAAAGCCATCATAAACAAACGCGGCGTTAAGCTTTTCGCAATCAGTTTCGTTCACTCCGGCGCTGCGCATTACCCTATACCAGTTTGAACCTACTATTTCAGCCATTGTTTTAATTATAGATTCAGCTTGCGGTGGTTCTAACAGAAATCTTTCACATTCAGACGTTAAATTTTCAATATTCGCTCCTCGGCCGTGTTTGCCAACCGCCATAGCTAAATCCCGTCGCTGCGATAATACGGGCGAAGGTGTCAGGTCATAAGCTGGAGCTAATCGCCACTTGTTGCCTTCACGAGCAATAAACGCATGATTGCGTGGGTGATCGTCTGTGTTAGTAATCAGCGAATTAAATACCATTCGCATAAATAATTCTTTCGCGTCTTCGCGCGGCGCATGGGAAAATCTACGCAACTCTTCCACTAATGCAGGGTAAGACCAATTTTCCCGAAGTGTAGGACTGTCATCAGAACGTAAAGCAGTCAGTGCGCTGAACATTCGGTTGCGGAAAAAACCATCCTTTGCATACTCACGGTCAAAACGTTTTACCAACAACACATCCCTGCTGCCAATGCGCAGCGTTTTACTTTGTGCGACATTTAATCCACAGGCAGCTGCCAAATTCAGCATGGCGTGTTCAACCAGAGTATTATTCCAGTTGTCTCTGTTAGTGTTGAATTTTGCCAACCACAGGCTATTATCATCATATACAACTGCTTTGGGACGCGCTCCACCCATAGAAGTACCTATCAATAATAGTTCTTCCGCTTGGACACGTTCATGTTTTTCGGTTATGTTATCTTCAGCATAATCTCCTGAAATAATCTTGTCCGCGATAATTTGCAATCTTTCAAGATCAAGTGTTTTATTAAACTCATACAACGGCGCGGGCGGTTCATTATTAAGTCCAAACCCCAAAGCCCCAATACGGTCATCTGGTGATTTTAACAAATACTCCATTTCAGATACATCAATTCGGTTAAGCTCTTTTTGGATTACACGCCGTCCCCAGTGATCAGGCGAAGCGTCACGAATCGCTCCAAAAACACCACCCATTTTAACGGTATCATAAATCTTATCAGTAAGTTTCAGTTCAATGGGGTCAATAGCCACAGCTTGCGGCCGGCTAAGATACGACTTACCATAAATGAAACGGCCTACCGCCCCGATATCGGTGTCGTTTATGACTAATTTTCCCGCAGTAACAGGTTTTGTCTCTCCCGGAAGTGTAATATAGACGAAACAAGTGTTGTTTTTAGAAGTCATTATCTAAATCCGATTTTAAGGGTCTGTTTTCGCGGGCAGCGGCAAGACGTATGCCCTCAACATCTTTCATCGGGTCAGCGACATCTTTCATACACCCGAGCAGATCATACGCCCACAGTAAACTAAGATATGTTGACACTGCTGTGGTGGATTTACCTTTCTCTGCGTCAAGCACAGAACGCTGATCCATGCCTATCCTTTCCGCTACAGCGCGGGCAGATAGACCACGGCGCTTACGGGCAAGGTGAAGATTTTTGCCCAACTCCGAGATAGACTTTGCAACATCAAAAGGTAGTTTTTTTGAAGATTTCTTTTTCTCTATCATTTCTGCACTCTGCAGGGAGTAAGTTGTATTGCGCTTTGAATTTACTACAGTCATTAGTATTATGACATTATAGAGTAATAAGTGCAACAAAAAATTACGTTATAATGTATCAATTTTATATTCGCTAATCATCGGTTGAAATTTATTGGAATTGCTGCTTTTATATATAGTGCAATTATAGCAATTTGATTAGATATTGATTTGTTGATTTGTTGATTTGTTTATAGATTTGTTACCATTAAATATATCATCTATTCACAATATTCAACACTGGAAATATATCAATGTCATACAGAATTATCATATTAAGAAATATTTTGTACCCTCCTCTATGTATTTAATTATTTCCAAAAGGAGCATTTGGGTAGTTACAAAGTATAAGTTGGAGTAATTTTAGAAAGAACAAAAATAGGAGAATTTATGATGACGTTAACACCGGTATTAATCACATTGATAAGTGCATTAGTAGGCGCATTTATAGGAACTTTCTTTGGCACTTTTTTTAATAATCTAAAAAGTGAAAATAAAATTAAAAAAGTGAGAAAGATAGCGATCAAGGCATCAGATATTATGGAAAAATACGCCAAAGGAGAAAATACGTATTGTAATGCTAAAGAAGATTTTAATAATACTTTGAGTATCGCAGAAAAGCGAGCCGTTTTAGTTTGTCTTCATAAATTAGGTATCCCTATTGAAATTCCTATCAAGAACATTTTCGATATTAAAAAAATTCAATTTTTACCAAAACTTATTGATAAAGATGAAATTGAGGGAATAAGAATTCAAATTAACAACGGACATTGTGACCATTTATTTTTTATGGATGTTGACAAGTATTTTATAGAAGATACAAGAATTAAAACGATTAGGAATGCTGCAAAAAAATTTGTAAATGAAGTGTTTAGCAAGTGTACATATGATTCGAATAATCGTAATATAACATATCCATCTGATTGGCGTGATAAATTTTCGTATGGGGAATATAAAGCAATACTAGTGTTTACTGATTCAATAAAATCTGATCATTATTTTGATAATGAAACAGGGAAACCTAAGAACATTGAGCAATTTACGCAAGACATTGAAATTGGTCTATGGGATATGTACCTACACTGGGATTATGATGCCTACCAAAGCATGTTAACACAAACAAAGTCAGCAAAAATGATGATCGACAGTTATGATCAGCAAAGGGCATTATAATTTCTTGTCTGCCGCCTAAAACCGCATTTTTGCGGTATAAGGCGTTTATGTTGTACGCAATATATTTGAATTTGGATTTGTTATATAGATCCGTCTATTAATCATTCTGTCGCGTCACTCCCGACAACAGGTAATTCCCCCAATCCATCCCAAAACATACTCAGTAAAATAATCTACTTATCAAATATCTCCCAACACCCTGTTTTATCAGACCCAACTCGTTTAATGGTTACAGTCTGTTTCATTTTCTTTATATCGCGCTCAAGAGTTGGTTTTGCAATGCCGGTTTTTTCTACAAGTTGTTTAATGGTTATGTTGGGATTTTCTTTCATCGCGTGTAAAATTTTAGTTTGGCGATTTACAACCTCATTTACAACCTCATTTACAACCTCATTTGTTTTGAATGCTTCGTGGGGACGAATTGTTACAATAAAATAGTTCCGTTCCTCGTCAGTTTCAAATTCAGGCAATGGTGAACCATTAATTTTGAGTGCACGCAAAATTTTTGTGATACCGGTGGATCTTTTTTCTGATAAATCAATCTCTTTAAGAAATTCACCAATTCGGCGATTTAGATAACGGCGGGCGACAGCTTTACCGGTTCTCAATGCATCCATGTTTATCCATTTTTCAGGGCCGGGGTAATTGATAATTTTTATGCAATCAAGATATATACGGATTTCCACAGGTTCCTGGATGCGGTAAGATTTATGAAAAACCGCATTGACTAACGTTTCTTCTAACGCGCTGTACGGGTAATTGTAAAAACGGTCAGCCTCTGCGCGATCCCGATGCTTAACAACCTTTTCCTGAATATGGTTGGTTTTCAGATATGAAAGCGTATCACGAATCTGTTTTTGTATTGGACCGGTGAACACTTTTTCGGTAAAATCATCTGACCCCTCAGCGTCCGGAGAGTTGAAGCAAACCAATTCAATCTGTGTGCCTGGTAAAAATTTTTCAGGATGTTCAGAAAACATAAGTAATCCAATATTTCGGACGCAAATTCCAACATCCGTAACATTGGCGACTTCCAAAGCAGCCATTAGATCATCTAATGATTTATTGTTAATTTCATCTGCCAAAGAGCTGTTGCTTTCAACAAGAAAATCCTCAACAAATCCACGGCGTATGTCGGTAATTTTTGCCTGACGGTTTATGCGATCGTCAAACGGAACTGAGTTAAATTTTTCAAATAACTCTGAAAGTTCATTACCCTTTGCGATTGTTGTTATGGACATCGGCTTAATCCAATATTCCCCGCGTTTATCTTCTCTGCCCTTGGCATACACATCGTTAGGAGCCTTATACGGCCCGTCATCACCCGCAGAACACCAAAGATACAAAAGCGATTTATCTTCGCAGCGCACAATTTCTGTTTGGGGAATATAGCGCGGCTCAATAAAATTGCAATATTGAAACAATTCCTGCTGAATCCTGTCAAGCTGATCTTCATCAATTCCAACCGGCGGAAGTATAGGGCGGCCATCTTTTTCCTCAATACCTATAATAACATATCCGCCGTTAGTGTTGGTAAAATCATTTGCGTAAGCGCAAATGGTGTGAATGATCTCGGATGGATTCCACCGGCGTTTATACTCTACACGGTCATGTTCAATCACGCGGCCTTCTAACAATGTTTCTAACTTCAATGGAATCATATATACACCTGCTGTCAATTAGTTCGGGTAATACGAATATTTGATTTAGAAGCGGGATGGAGATAAAATGCCTGATTTTAACCTATGGAGGACAATCAACTCTATGAAAATATAATTAAAGCGCCGTATCCGCCCAATTTTTCTCTTACTTCAACCGCTAGGTACCGCTCCAAAATCTTTAAAACAGCGCAAGATAGTAGATACAATATTTCTCCTGCGCCCTGAATGGGCGCGGAATGGAAAATTGGCGATTATTGCGTTATGATGTAATAAATTGAAATTAACCTGATAATGCTCGCTCCTGTTTTAGCGATTGTTTTTCGTGCGCTTGTATTGCATACATTTTGGAACATGCAGACCATTATCTCTTTTAATCCGGCAAATAGTATCTTGATATAAACGTATTTTTATATACAATTTGCACACAAATATCAGATAATTATTGAGAAAACCATGATTTATGATTGCAGAAAAAGATAAAAAAATAATCAGATATGCCGTTATGTGCGTACACGAGTTTGGGAGTAGATTTGAGTTGGACGACCTCTCCGCTTTTCGTTATCTTAAAGCAAATGGCGGACTGCAATTTTTATTAGAGCAATATGAGATTGAGCATACATTAGGATTAGACGCCGCAATTGAAGATATGCAATATGTCTGCAAGAAAAACGGCGGACTTATATGATTCTATATCATGGTTCCAATGTAGAAATCAAATGTATCGACTTGACGAAATGTCGTTTGTTCAAAGATTTTGGAAAAGGTTTTTATTTGACAGACATCAAAGAACAAGCTGAACGGATGGCAATTAGAACCGCAAAGCAGTATGGCGGTTCTCCTAAAGTAACTCCGTTTGTTTTTAACGAGGAAATTTTTCAGGACAAAAATGTTAAAATTAAGCGGTTTGAAAACCCCTGCCATGAGTGGGCATATTTTGTTATGAATAACCGTAACAGAAATTTCAAGGACATTGCAAATCCGCTAACCAATTATGACAGCAAATATGACGTTGTTATAGGATGTGTTGCCAATGATGATTTGTCTGTCACATTCAATCTGTTTTTACAGGGATATATAGATATTGACATTATGGTTAAACGGCTGGAGTTCAAAGAATTGACAAGTCAATATTCGTTTCACACAGAAAACGCGATAAAATATTTAGATGTAACAGGTGTGCAAAATGACCGGTAATCAACAAAAATTAATTGAATTTGTTACAGCCGATGTAGTATCATTTATTGTTGATGACAAAAACGTATCTGTTGCCGAAGCAATGGATATTGTTTACAATTCTACTTTCTTCGGTAAATTGAATGACGTTGAAACAGGAATGTACCGTGAAAGCGCAGGTTATAATTACGAATTACTAAAAGATGAATTAGCAAATGGAAAATTTGTGCAGCTTGAAGAGTGAATCTAAAAAACTATATCCGTCGTTTTACCACCTCTCAAAATATTCCCCCCATAGTAACCGTATACAAACAACAAGCGCACATTTTATATAACATTATAATCTAAAACTCAAAAAACAAGACAATAAAACACACACCATTTCGTTTATTTCAAAGTGCGCGGACAGAATTTCTATTATGTGGTTCTACACAAGAGTTTCTACAAATAATTGACTGACAACTGATAACTAACTAACTGAAAAAAATCCGATTAGAGAAGGCGAAACAAGCCCAAAACGGATACAACATTGACGCTTTCGGGAGGAAAAAATATGGGTTCACAGAACCTCGGCGGTCTGCTTCATCATCTGACAGCAGTTAAGAAAAAAGAGCGGGTATTTGAAAACGCGTTCCAGGGCGTAGCGCGAATGATTTTGGAAAGCCCGATTGACAAAGTTGTAGTCAATGGAAAGACAACTTATGACTTCAGCATCTTTCGCACCGGAAAAAAACCGGTAATCGGGATGTATGACGAAATTAACAGCTTTGTATCCTATGTAAAAGACGCGGCGGAAAACGGTTCATCGGCTGAAATGGCTTTCGTTCTTGTTGGCGAACCAGGGAACGGAAAAACATTTTTCGTTGAATTCCTCTGCACCCGTTACAGAGAATTTCTTGCTCAGGAAAACAACCGTAAATATAGTTTTAAATTCGTCAATCTTGATAAACTGGGTTCATATGGAAAGATTAAAACTATTGAATCGCAGACGTATGAAGACCCAATGATCTTAGCTATGAACATGGCTGATACAAGAGGCGCGTCTCAGGAGATTCTTACGAAATTAGGCGGATTCAGCGATGAAGAGATTGAGAAATTATATCAGAACTACAGAGCCCTTGGAGCTTGCAGCGGCTATATCTGGAATGAGATCAGAGAGCATACTGACGGTAAAGTTGAGGATATGCTTTCCTTTATAGAGATTTTATCTGTACCTCTTTCTGAGAGTCTGGGAACAATAACAGGAAAATATCCCGCTAAGGATAAGATGACATCCTCCGCGGTAGACCTTTTAGGTGAAGAATCTATTCAGAGGCTTCTTCACATTTCGGATACCAACAACCCTTACAGATTTGACTTGCGCCGTGGAGCGCTTGCCAGAGTAGCCGGAGGCGGCATCCATTTCAGTGATGAAATTTATAAGAATAAGAAAGACCTGGTACAGGTATATCTTGGAGTAATTCAGAACCGTACGATTGAGATTGACGGTTTCAAGTGGCCGATAGATACGCTTATTATCGCCACATCAAATAACTCTGAATTTAACAGATTTCTTTCTGAAAAAGAGGAAGCTCCGATTATTGACCGATGCAGAATCTGTTATGTTTCTCACAATACAAATTACAGACTGCAAACATCATTGACTAAGTATACAATAGGCTCTGAAGCGCGTACGACTCTCAACAGGGAGAAATTGCACCAAGACCCTAACCTTAACTACGCCGCTTCGGTAGCGGTTGTGCTTACCCGTCTGCCGCGTTCCGAGAAGCTTACGCCTATTGAGATGCTCAAGCTTTCCGCGGGGGAAGTTGCGGGGGAAAAGAGTATAAAAACTCTGGCTGAGGTTATAGATACCCTTAATCAAGACCCATCCATTGTGAAGAGGTTCGGACAAAAGGGAATGGGACAGAGAAACCTTGGCCGCGCTATTCAGCTCTTGATTGAAAGCAGCGAAACTAATGAAGGACGGTGCATGTTCTCTTACGATGTGTTTAAAGCGTGTGAAAGGGTAGTGCTTGACTATGTGCCGGATCCCAATGACCGCAAGAAGTACCTTGAAGACCTCAAGGTAGCAAAAGGTCTATACCGCGAAAGGGTTATGACTGAGATGTTTAACGCCTACATGGACGAACCGCAGGCGATCCGTAAAGACGTAATGAACTATGTCAATATGATCATCGGTATTGACGCGGAAAATTTGGGCCCGGACCGTATGTGGAAATATAAGGATCCGCAAAACGGCGAGCTCAAGGCGCTCAAAATTGATGAACGTTACATTAACAGCGTTGAGGAAAGACTGGGACTCAAAACCAGAGAGCAGAGAGACACGTTCCGTACTTCAATAAGAAAAATTTACGGACAAAAAATATCTCTCAATCCCGGATATGATTTCATGGATAATCTTGAACTTGTTAAAGCTGTAACGGATGTCAGGCTTAAAAGCGACATAGCCGGAGCGGGAAGTCTTGTGGGCGCGCTTGCCAACAGGACAAACGATGAGAACCAGAAGCTTTACGACCGGATGGTAGAAACGATGTTTGAGAAACTCAACTACTGTACCACATGCGCGCAGAAAACAATAGAGTACTTCTGTACGCAGGAAGATGAGAATTGAGGTAACAGCTATAATGAGTAATGCTTTACATAATGATTATGGTGATCAAAGACGTAAAGAGGCCATGGAATTTGAGAAAGTTACCAGTCAGGAAAGCCATGAGCCTGTTATCGAGAATGGGGTAGAGCGGCGCCACGCTCTGCCCGGTCTCTATACCTTAAATGACTTTGAGGCGTTTAGCGGCATTGATAAACAATCATTTATAAATGCGGTCGGCGCCTCTACAATTGATGAACTTCTGGAACGGGATAAACAACGGGAACAAGATGGATTTCCACGCAAAATTCGTGTGGGACGTCTCTTTAAGCCCGGCCGGGGCGCAAACGATTCTGTTGTTATTGTTCCGTCAACTGTTGAAGAGAAACTTATTCATGATTCTGTAAGCGACCCAACGCAGGAAGGTCAGGCTGGGGGAAGCGGACAAGGGGACGAGGGAGAGGTCATTGGTGAGCAGCCGATTCGTCCTGAGCAGCAGGGTGATGGAAACGGCGCCGGGCAGGGTAATGGTTCCGGACACGAGATGGAATCGAGCGCTTACGATCTCGGGCGTGTTCTTACTCAGCAATTCGCGCTTCCAAACCTTAAGGACCGCGGAACCAAACGCGCGCTTACAAGATTTATCTATGATATTACTGATAAGAACCGCGGGTTTGGGCAAGTGCTTGATAAGAAAGCAACCCTACGCAAAGTGATTGAAACTAATATCGGCCTGGAACGTATATCAGATATGGCAACTATTGACACTTCTGAGTTTTTAGTGTCGCCTAAAGACAAAATATACAGGGTATTGTCACGCGAGAAAGATTACGAGTCGCAGGCGATGGTCTTTTTTCTCAGGGACTATTCCGGTTCTATGGCAGGTAAATGTACTGAGCTTGTAGTAGCGCAGCATGTGCTAATCTACAGTTGGCTTCTTTATCAATATTCAAAGAGGGTTGAAACCCGATTTATAGTTCATGATACCGAAGCGCGGGAAGTTCCCGACTTTTATACTTATTACAACTCAAAAGTCGCAGGCGGCACTCAGGTTTCAACCGGCTATGAATTTATAAATGAAATTGTCGAAAAGGAAAATCTAGCCCAGGAGTATAACATTTTTGTTTTTCAGGGTACAGATGGCGATGACTGGGACGCGGTAGGTGAAAAAGCCATCCCTGAACTAAAAAAAATTCTCTCCTACGCGAGCCGTGTAGGTATAACGATAGCTGAGCACAGCTACAGCGCGGGGCAGAAAACAGAGGTGCAAAAATATCTGGAAGACTCAGGGGTTCTCAGTGAGTTCTCCGATTATCTGCGCATGGATGTTATTAACGAAAACGCGGATGAATCTCGCTTGATAGAAGGTATAAAACAGCTTCTTTCCACGGAAAGTGTAACATAATGGAATTAGTAGATCAGAAAACCAAACGTATCATGGAAGGCTGTAAGGAGAGAGCTTACGATGCCGGACTGCGGTTTGGCGATGAGACTTTGGAATATATAGTTACTAACCGCGACCTTATCGAATTGACACCCAAGTACATGATACCTACCCTTTACGACTACTGGGTACATGATGTGGAATGTCTTAAGGAAAAGGGACGTTATGAACTATATCCTAATAACCCGTATGAAACGGTAATTAACACCCGTCCGGCTATCTCATTCTACAATGACAATAACCCGGATTGGATGAACGTGATGATTTTCTATCACGTTCTCGGACATATAGATTTTTTCAGATGTAATCAGTATTTCCGTAATACATGGGACTTTGACTTTACAGGTCAGGCTCTCTCCGATAAACGCACTATCGCCAAACTGCGTTCGGAGAAGGGGCGGTGGGTAGATTATGTGATAGAGTTCTCCAGATCTATAGACAATCTGGTGGGATATCATTCCGAGTTGTCGCGTATTGACAACAGCGGTGTATCTTCCGCAACTCCCCTTGACTATTACTTTGATATTTTTTTACAATCTGTTAAAAAGATACCAATGACGGAGTATATAAAGGAAGTGGAACGGTATAACGCCTGCGTCCGTCAGGACAGTACTATTGCGGAACAGGTTTTTTTCAGCGATGTTCACAAAAAGTATCCTGAGTTTTCATCTTTATATGAAAAGGCAAACATTTCACGCAATGAACGCAACCTTGACATTATGCAGTATGTTCTGCGTCACTCCGAAAATCTTAACCGGGGAAAAAATCAATGGATGAAATCTGTTATAGAATTGGTGCGCAAAACATCACTTTTCTTTCAGCCTCAAATCAGAACAAAAATCATGAATGAGGGTTGGGCAAGTTACTGGCATGAGAAACTTTTTTTAAGCGATGACCGTATTTTAGGTCATGAAGTAGACTTTGCACGTTTGCATGCGGGAATAGCTAGTATGCCCCGCGTTGGACTCAATCCCTACGCCTTGGGTATCCGAATTTTCCAATATATAGAAGAGTTGGCTGATAAGGGGAAACTGTCTCAAGATTTTCAGCGTATATCCTCAATTCGTGAAAGAGAGCGTTACGACAAAGCTGAAGGTAAAGGTATTGAAAAAATATTTGACGTAAGAAACAACATGTGCGATTATCTTTTTATTGACACTTTTGTTGATCAGGATTTCGTGACAAAGCATGATTTATTTGTAGCCGGTAAGCGGCTTAATTCAAACAAAATGGTGTATGAATACTATGTCAAGAGCCGCAACGCAGGAGATTACTGCAAAATGCTTCAGGACAGTTTATATCATCCGCCGTTTATTACGGTAGACCCTGAACGTAACGCAAACAATACTCTGTACCTGTACCATCACTTTGAGGGTAAGCCGCTTGTGGCGGAATTTATATCTAATGTCATGCTTGGCCTTGAGTTCCTGTGGGATGGCCCTGTGCAGCTTGAGACAAGTGAGGTAGAGAGGGGAGAGTCGCGGAGCGATGGCAGGAATTTGCGTAAGGGGGAGGATGGCAACAGTAGGGAACTCAATTGGCAAAGAGTACTGTATACTATGAAAAACCGGAATCTTTCACGTAAAATCCTCACATAAAGGACAATAATTAAAGTGATATAAACGGATACAAAAACATATCATTTGAGAATAGAATACCTTACAAATCTCAATCAAGAAAATTTAACTAAAATGTTTGTTAAAAATGTTGATAACAGTATAAAGCAAGCGATTAACAATCTGAATGTACGGATAACGGAATGCAGTAATCATCAGCCTATTCCGTTTGAGAAGTTTCTCGCTGAGGCTGCCTCCAATCCGCGTTCGGTATTGCGCAGTGTGTTTCAGGTTTTCCATGATCTGATTGCGACAAATATCGGCCCGGGAACAGATGAATATCCGAATGACCCAGAGTCGATAAACTATGTTAATTACGACTGCAGCCACTTGTTTGAAAATGAGCTTGACAGGCCGTTTTTCGCGGACAGGATATTTGCAAACCGTCTTATACATATGGTAGAAGGCATGCGCCGGGGAAGCCAGCAAAATAAGATTTACATTTTTAACGGGCCGCCCGGATGCGGTAAAAGTACTTTCCTCAATAATCTGCTGAGAAAGCTTGAGGCGTACGCAAATTCGGAACAGGGGATGCGCTATGAGATAGTATGGCGTTTAGACGCTTCCGTCTTAGGGCCTGTGCTTGACACAGAGCCAATTTTGGAACGGCTTGCTCTTCTTCTAGAAGCTTCCGGCAGTAATATTAACGAGGGAATAAAAAGCGCTGATAAAGACAATGCTTTGGAAATTCCGTGCCCAAGCCATGATCACCCTTTGACAATTATACCTAAAAAATACAGGGAAAGCTTTTACAATGATCTTTATGCGAATTCCGATTTCAAAGACGCGCTTTTTCATTCTAAGGAGTATCACTGGGTATTTAAAGACAAACCCTGTACATTTTGCAGCGGGGTTTACCGCGCGCTGCTTAATAAACTTAAAAATTCGGAAGCTGTTTATAAAATGCTTTACGCACGGCCTTACCGGTTTAACCGCAGGCTTGGCGAAGGTATTTCCGTATTCAATCCAGGGGACATACCTCCGGAAAGTCCGGTGGTAATTAACCACGCGGTGCAGAGAAAACTTGACGCTTTTCTGAATGGAACAGATGAGGTTTATTATCTTTATTCCCGTTATGCTAAAACCAATAACGGCATCTACGCTCTTATGGATGTAAAATCTCATAATACAGAGAGGCTTATTGAGCTTCACAACATCATAAGCGAAGGGGTGCATAAAGTTGACAATATAGAAGAAAATGTAAATTCACTTCTCTTAGCGATCATGAACCCTGAAGATCAGAACAATGTAAAAGAGTTCCGTTCTTTTTCAGACAGAATAGAGTATATTAATATCCCTTACGTGCTTGATCTTACTACAGAGGTAAAGATCTACCGGCATACGTTCGGAGCTAATATAGAGGAGACATTTCTGCCAAGAGTTCTCAATAACTTTGCCAGAATTATTATCTCTTCACGGATGAACACCCGGTCTGAAGCGCTCCTTGACTGGATCAGTGATCCGAGAAAGTATAGTCTTTACTGTGACGAAAACTTACAGCTGCTTAAGATGGAGATTTATTCAGGAGTTATTCCGTCATGGCTTTCCGAAGAGGATAGGAAAAATCTCACAGCAAAACGGCGCCGTAAGATTATCGGGGAATCAGACCGCGAGGGTATAAGCGGAATATCAGGACGTGACTCAATTAAAATATTTAATGAGTTTATCTCCACCTATTCCCGCTCCGGTAAACTTATAAATATGTCCATGCTTGTGGACTTTTTTATGAGCAAAAAACGTGACTTAATGAGATCAATTCCGGCAGGTTTTTTAGATTCACTTTTACGGATGTATAATTATACAGTATTGCAGGAAGTCAAGGAGTCTCTTTATTATTACAATGAAGACCAAATTGAGCGTGATATACTCAACTATATATACGCCGTAAACTTTGAACCTCCCGCTTACGAAACTTGTACTTATACAGGAGAGAAACTGAAAATCAACGAAGAATTCTTTGAAAGCGTTGAAAGCCGCCTTCTTGGAGCGGGTATAAGCGCGTCCAGACGCTGGTCATTTCGGGAAGAGACGCAAAAAGAGTATACTTCTAAAACTCTTACTCAGGACATAATGCTTGGCGGGCTTCCCATTACTGAGACCGCGCTCTTTAAAGCTTTGCAGGAACGCTTTATACAAAACCTCAAGGAAAAGGCGCTTGATCCGTTTCTTGACAATGAAAATTTCCGCAGAGCAATTAAAGATTATGGCGCCAAAGACTTTAAAACTTATGACAAGCGAATCAGAGATGACGTCAAATACCTTATACGCAACTTGCGTAAAAAATTTGACTACACAGAACAGGGAGCTAAAGAGGTATGTATATATGTTATTGATAATGATCTTGCGCGTAAATTTGACGTCAGGTAGTCTATAGCAGCGTCATTCCCGCGAAGGCGGGATCGTATTTATCAAGCTGTAAGGCAATCCAATATTCCTGTTTGTTATAGCGGAACGGTCAATGATCGTTCCCCTGCGTAAGAACAGCAGGCACGCGCGTTGATAATCATAACCTAAAAAAACGGGTTTCTTCCTCGGAGAAGATAAATTCCTCTCCCTCTACATTAACCCTTATCGGATTACCCCACCCTCTTTCAAAAGAGAGGGTGAGGGTTTTATGGTTCATAGTCACTGCAATCCAGTGACTGCGGAAGCGTATTGACATGCGGATTTCAGAAACCGTTTTCGGAAGGCGCGGTTTGAAATATAGAACATTTTCTCTTATCTCGAGTCCGGTGTAGCAGCGTTGTATTAAGTCAACTGTTCCGGCCATCGCTCCGAGGTGAATTCCCTCTGATGTTGTACCGCCCAGCGCGTCTTTAAAATCGGCTTCAAGGGCATTTTTGAAAATATCCCATGAGCCGTTGCGGTCTGATCTTGATATAACCCATGAGAATACAATGCGGCTTAAGGAGGAGCCGTGCGCTGTACGGGTTTTGTAGTAGTCGATGGTGCTCAAAATTGTTTGCGGCGCAAAGTCATAGCCCATTTTTACGAACATCTCGCTTAACTCTTCGATTGAGAAGAGATAAAAAAGCATAAGCGCGTCAGCCTGTTTCCCAGCCTGATAATTATTTACCGAATCATTCTCACTTTCAAGAATTCTGTCAAGCCTGAAATTATCTCCGTACCGTTTTCTGTAATGGGCCCAATCAAGCTCCTTAAGTTCGCAAAAGCCTTCATACTGTTCTATTACCCCGCAGTTGATAGGGATGAACATCCGGGCGCACACTATATTCCATCGATCAAGCTCTTTATTGTCTATTTCAAGATCCGCAAGCAGTTCTTCGCGGCGTCTTTTATCTAAAATTCGCAGTGTTTTTAAAGCTTTGTCTATCACCCAGGCAGCCATAAAATTTGTATAAGCGTTGTTGTTTATGCCGGGATTTGACGCGCCGGGATAGGCGGTGTGGTACTCATCCGGCCCCATAACCCCGTGAATTTCAAAGCGCTCTCTTTTGGGATTAAAATGAGCTTTTGATGACCAAAACCGGGCGATCTCAAGTATTATCTCCGCGCCGAAATAATAGAGAAACTCCTTGTCATCAGTAACCTGATAGTAGTGCCATACGTTAAAGGCCACCGCTGAATTTACATGATGCTGCAGATGAGTGACATCCGGCAGCCAGCGTCCGGACTGCGGGTTAAGGTGGATTTTTTGGTTTTCCTCCCTGCCATCCGAACCGCTTTGCCACGGAAACATTGCGCCTTTAAAGCCAGCTTTTTTAGCCGCGTGACGCGCCTCTTCCAACCGGTGATACCGGTAAAGAAGAAATTCACGGGTAAGAAGCGGATTTCGCAAATTGAGAAGCGGGAACACAAAGAGCTCATCCCAAAAAATATGTCCTCTGTAGGCTTCACCATGAAGACCCCTTGGAGGGATACCGACATCTAAAACATAAGTGCTTGGGGAGGCAGTCTGCAAAATATGGAATATGTGCAGATGTATCAAAAGCTGGCTTTCAAAATCGCTCTCAACATGAATATCAAAACGGTTCCAGAGGTGCTTCCATGCTTTGCGCTGAGAGATGAAAAGTTTTTCAAAAGTCCACAGCCGTTTAACCTCATTGCAAGCCTCAAAAGCAGGTTCACTTATCGCCGTATCCCTGGATGTGTAAATCGAAATATATTTCTCAACAGTTGCTGTGGTTTCTTCACGCAATTCAAATGAGAGTTGTTGAGCTATATATTTTTCCTTATTTATGGAAGTGCGTTCGAGCGCCATATCTCCAATATCATTAAATACCCGGCAGCGCGCCGCAACCGCCATGCGCAGATGAGACTGACAGCTCTGCGCTTCCAAAAATATCCCGTCATCCGAAAACGCGCCGCAGCGTAAGACTTCCAGATGAGTGGAACTGAGATCCCTGTAACGTTTTACACCGCTGTTTGTCACTGTTGCGTCAATAGCGTTCTCTACCGCAGCCGGGCCTGACCAGTTCTCGGCGGTTAACTTCCAGCGGATTGCGGCAATATGGGGATTCTTTATGTGTACCAAACGTTCTGATTCCAAACGGCTGACGCGGCCAGACTCATCTTTAAAACGAATTTTTGTATGAAGAACTCCATGTCTCATATCGAGCGTCTGTTCATAAAAAAGAAGCTCGCTATGGTCAAGTGAGAACCACTGCCCATCCCCTACGCGAAGTTTCAACACAAGCCAGTTTGGCCAGTTGACTAAATCCTCATTTTCCACGACATGTCCGGCGACAGTGCTTTTTAAACGGTTATAACCGCCTGCCAGATACGTGCCTGGATAATGAAAACCGTCCGCGTGGGAACTCTCGTGAGCGCCGCGTGTCGCAAAATATCCATTCCCTAAAGTACACAACGCTTCACGATGAGTTTCACTTGCGGCCATATAACCTTTATAGGTTAAGTGGAAGAAATTTCCATTCTCCATACAGCCTCATTTTCAAATAATAATGAAGACCGTGTTTATTGAACCGCAATGCAGATCAGAATGCAGAAATAAAACATCTAATCCAATCATTTCCGCATTCCGCATTATTATTTCTGTATTAATAAAGTTCCTCATCGCAGCAGTTGTCATACATGGTATTCTCCATCCCCTGCCCGCGAGGCATCATCTCCTTGCACATATCCATAATATCCTTCATGCGCTGTATTGACATCTGTACCTCTTCTCTGCTCATCTCAATTACCACCTCTTCCTTGGGCCGCATGTTGCGGTCAAACTTGATAAGCTTATTTCCTATGGCTACCACAACTCCGCCGTCATTTGTAGGGATAATTCTGGTATGAGCGACAGAAAGGCATCCGATCATGCTGCCGCATCCCGACTTCTGCTTATACTCTTTGCTATGCTCCCTGCCCTTACCCCCTCTGTCCCTTGATCCTCCATCCCCGCCGCCATGCGATCCTGTCGTATCGCCATGTTCTCCTTGAGCAAAACTACAGACAGCAAATACAAACGCGAAAAACAGTGAGAATCTGCAAGTACGTAACTTCATACGTGAGCCTCCTGATATTGTAGGTTAGTGTTTTTGAGAAGTGGCGGACACGCGGGGCGCGCCCGTAAATTTGTTAGTGCGAAAATACATGAAGCAAGTTACGTGCCGGATAACGATATATATATCATGATTGTAGAAGCCGGAATTACTATTATTTGTTTCAATTTCGATCTCACAAGACAAATGTTTAACATCTTGAATGTGGTTATATTATATTATTTTTCTAACTATCTCAACTGAAAGGAGAGCATAATGCTCAAAGAAACTATAACAAGAAGCTTCTTAGCCCTAACCTGCGCGGCAGCGTTCACATTTGTAGCAGCCCAGTTTCCATGGGAAATTGAATCAACTCCGGAATCCTCCTTTGGATCCGAATCATCTTCGGAATCCTCTTTTAACAGCGATTTCTCCGGCAGCTCATCAGAGAGTTTTCAACCCGCTGTGGAACCGGAAGCTGTCACGGCTCCTGTGGCTCCCGCCGCTGAGAAACCAGCCAGAAGAGCTTCCGCGGGAGCCTCCGGCGATCAGGTAACATGCCCTGTATGCGTCAGCAAAAAACTTAAGAAAAACCAGTTTGTAGATTACGATAACCGGAGGATTTACGTATGCAGCGCCTCATGCATAGGCAGAGTAAAACGCAATCCGGAGAAATTCATCGAAAAGCTTGAGAACCGCGGCGAAGGAGTCGAAAAATTATAGAACTTGGAGTTTAAAACTCAAAGCTTAGATACGACGGGCCTCTATCAACGTTGATGGGGGCTTTTTTACTAAGCCGACCGGATCCAAGTTTTGCTTTCATTTCCGATAAATTTCAAGCTCCGTTTATTAGAAAATCAATACCGAACAAAATTGATAAACTCATTTTATAAGAAGTGAAGCGCAAACTATGAAAAAGCAAGGTCTTTACGCCGTACTCGCGGCAATATCCATACAGCTTACTCTTGGTATAGCATATATCTGGAGCGTGTTTCAGACAGGTATTGCGGAGAGCATCTTTGGAGGCAATCACGCCGCAGCAGGACTCTCTTTTTCGTTTATGCTCGCGATGTTGTCTGTTGGCGGCATAATAGGCGGTAAATTGGCCGTAAAGTATTCCACACAGTTTGTCGTTCTTATGGGCGGTATCATTATTGGTACCGGATTCCTCTTCGCCTCACAAGTCAGCGCAAACTATTCCTGGCTGCTGTGGCTCACTTATGGTATTATGGGCGGGACGGGGATGGGATTTACATACTCAACAACTATCGCCTGCGCGCAAAAATGGTATCCGCACAAAAAAGGATTAGTCACCGGAATAATCGTATCTGCGCTGGGGTTTGGGGGTGTTATTTTTACTCCTATTATTGAGAGCCTGATCAAAAACTTCGGGGGAACAGGCATAGGAGAATCCAAAACATTCATGATTATGAGCACGGTTTTCTTTACCGTATGTACAATAGGAAGTTTTTTCATGAAAAATCCGCCCGACAATTACATGGCGCAAACTGCCGCCGCCGCTAAAACAGCAGTAAAGAAAGTAAAGGATTATTCACCCGCAGAAATACTTAAAATGCCGCAGTTTTATTTAGTAACAGCTACTTTTCTGCTTGGCTGTATGGGCGGGCTCATGGTTATAGGGTTTGCAAAACCTATAGCTGTAGCAAAAGGCCTTGGAGCAACAGCCACAATCGGAGTGCTTGCGATATCAATGTTCAATTCCCTTGGCCGTCTTACCTGGGGTATAGTTTCGGATAAGTTAGGACAAATAAAAACAATAATCATTATTCTTTCCGGAACAGCGGTACTTTCTCTTTTAGTCAACAGCATAAATGGTTATTTGGTTTACGCTCTTATCGCCCTTATCGGATTTTTCTACGGCGGACTTTTAAGTAACTTTCCAACATTGACCGCAAACCTCTTTGGCCCCAAAAACGCAGCGACCAACTATGGATTGGTGCTTATAGGCTTTGGCGGCGGAGCGATCATCTCATCGCAAATCGCAGGTTATTATAAGAATATTGCCGCGGATAATATTAACCTCATGTTTCCGGCATTTGTAATAGCTTCGGGCTGTGCGGTTGCGGGGATTGTTATGATGATGGTTTTGAATACGATTAACAAAAACAACGCAGAAATAATAATGCAGAATGCAGAAATAAGAAACAATGCAGAGATGGCAGTGCAGAAGTAAATATATCAGCAGTGATTTTGGTGAAGTAACAAATTGATTTTTTCAAGATTGACTACTGTTTATATATCCATCATCACCGCAAAAATAGAGAACATAATTTCTATGTGACTTCCTTAATTTCTGCATTCTGCATTATTATTTCTGCATTCTCCTCACCCATCGGTACAGGTTTTTTCACATCCTCAATAAATATCACCAGAAGTCCCAAAATAAAACCTGACAGCAGAAACGGTACCATCCAGTAAGCGTCGTAGTATACTGTTCCGGCGCTGTCGCTGAAATAATCCGCGACTTTACCTGCTGTAAAGCTTCCCAAAAATCCTCCAACGCCTCCGTTAAGTACAGAAAAGAGCTGATGAACTCCGGTGCGCTCATTTTTATTGCAGAAACTGTCAAGACTTATGAGGGCGGTTATGAATATGAAAGTGTACGCCAGTCCATGCATGCTCAAACTTGAAAATACGAGCAGGCTGTTTTGCCCCAACGCGCACGCACCAAAGCGAAACATCTCCAAACACATTCCTGCTATAAGCACTTTTTTCATGCCCCAGCGTTTTAATACGTAAGCCAATATCCCCATCGCGAATATTTCAGGTATCTGTCCAAGGCTCATTGCCGGCATGATGCTTTCTTCGCTAAAGCCGATTTGCTTTAAATATGGGGCTGTGCCCACAGAATAAAAGCGGTCAACAAAATTGACTGCTGTTACTATTAGCGACAGCGTAAGCACTTGCGGGTTTAACATAATTTTGAATGAGTCAACCGGAAAGAACGCGCGTTTCTGATTTTTGAGTTCATGTGTCAAGCTTGCCGGAATGGTGAGACTGTACACGCTCATAATAAATGATGCGGCGGCGGATATCACGAGCAGAAGCGGCAGTTGACTGATATTATGAACCGAGGTATCTGACTGAACAACAATGAAACTGAAAATCCACGCGACCGAAATCCAGCCGATTGTTCCCCAGACCCGAATATTACCAAACTTACTGCCCTCGGAAGGCATATGGTGAAATGTGATTGCGGTTATAAGGGAATGACAGGGGACAGTAATAAGATTATAAACAATATATAGAAACAAAACAGAATAAAACTCTGTCTGCATGGAGAAAACCACCATGCATAGTCCGCCTGACAAATGCAACAAACCTAATAATCTTTCGGAGGAGATTATTCTGCCGGCTATAAAAGTCATGAGCACCGGAGATATAATGGAACCTACGGCTGATAGTCCCATCACCAAACCGACCTGAGCTCCCGTAAAGCCAAGATGATCTTTCAGATAAAGACTCAGTATTGGAAGCGTCGCGCCGGATACAAAAAACTGTATGAACATTAAAAGGCTCAGGCGCGGCTTTGCATATCTCATTTTTTAGTTACTTATCTAAGCGTTGACAGCTCTTTTATGTTAGTACGTTTCTCAAGAAAATCACCCAGAAAACAGGCGGTATGAGATATTTTTCTTTTACTTGCAATAAGCTCCCACGGAGTGCCTTCGGCAATAAGTTTGCCGCCTCCGTCACCGCCTTCAGGGCCAAGATCTATCACCCAATCAGCTTCCGCGATTACGTCAAGATCATGCTCAATAACCACAACGCTGTTGCCTGAGTCAACTAATCTGCGAAGTACTTTTATGAGCATTTCAGTATCAGCCATGTGTAAACCTATTGTCGGTTCGTCAAGAACATAAAGAGTGCGGATATTTTGAACATTCCCTCTTGTACGTTTTTGTCCGGATCTGCCAAGTTCGGTAACAAGTTTTATCCTCTGCGCCTCTCCGCCGCTTAAAGCCGGACTTTGCTGACCAAGAGAAAGGTATCCTAAACCTACATCATGCAGAAGTTCCAGGGCGGAGTGTATTTTGGGATGAGCATCAAAAAAATGAAGAGCCTCATCCACGCTCATTGCGAGTACGTCGCCTATTGATTTACCTTTGAAAAGTACAGTGAGCGTTTCCTGATTAAACCGCGCTCCGCCGCATACCTCACATGAAACATTTACGTCCGGTAGAAAACTCATTTCTACCTTTCGCATTCCCTGACCCTCGCACGCTTCGCATCTGCCGCCGTGAACATTAAAGGAGAAGCGGCTCGGGGTGTAACCGCGCACCATCGCCTCAGATGTTTTCGCGAAAAGTTTGCGTATCTCATCCCAGAATCCCACATAAGTCGCTGGACAGGAGCGGGGAGTTTTTCCAATCGGGCGTTGATCTACCTCAAGCGTCCTGTCAATCATCTCCCAACCCTCTATCTGGCCGCATCCGCGCAAGTTCAGATTTTGTTTTCCCTTTTTGTTACCGGAAAAGAGCAGTTTAAGATTGTCATACAACACATCTTTTACAAGCGTACTTTTGCCGCTCCCGCTTACGCCTGTCACACAAACAAATCTTTCTAAAGGGATATGAGCTGTTATGTTTTTAAGATTATGAAGCGAAGCGTTTGAAACTGTCAGACAATTTTTTTTGCCCGGATGTTCTCTTACATTTCCCTGATCATGAACTAAAGGCTCACGCAAAAACTTTCCGGTTATTGATCGTTTATTTTTGAGAAGATTGTTAATTGACCCCTGCACAAGAAGCTCACCGCCTCTTGCTCCCCCACCCGGGCCAAGGTCTATAATATGTTCGGCACGGCGTATCGTCTCTTCATCGTGTTCTACAACTACAACTGTGTTGCCTTTGTTTTTGAGGTCAAAGAGAGTGTTTAAAAGCATGCTGTTGTCGCGCGGGTGAAGCCCGATAGTCGGTTCATCAAGTATATAACAGACACCGCGCAAATTTGAGCCAAGCTGCGCCGCAAGCCTTATGCGCTGCGCTTCTCCGCCGCTGAGCGTTGGGGCGGCTCTGTCTAATGAAAGATACCCAAGTCCGACTTGACACAAGAATGAGAGGCGCGAAAGAAGTTCCGCCGTAATGTCGCGGCTGATCTCCTCTTCCCGTTTGTCCCATCTCATTTTTTTAATTTCATTCAAAGCTTCCTGAACTGTCCATGCCGTATAATCTGATATTGACATATCACGAAAAAGTACGGATAACGCATTCTCATTGAGACGCTTTCCCTCACAGCCCGAACATGTTTTCTCACTGCCCTCAAACCACTCGTTCCACCATATCTCTTCTCCGGTCTGGTTTTCGTCAAAGCCTGAAATCTCCATCCCCGTACCAAAACATTTGGGACACCAACCGTGCTTTGAGTTAAATGAGAACATGCGCGGATCAAGTTCCGCGAAAGAGCGTGAACAGCGCGGGCAGGTGCGGTGAGTGGAGTAGAGCCTCTCTTGCGAGTAAGTCATTAATTTTACACTGCCGTTACCATGCTCTAAAGCGATTTTTAAAAGCTCAAGAAACTGTTTCTCATTATTGGGTTTGATTTGGCAAGTTCCAACAGGAAGCTCAATTGTGTGTTCTTTGTATCGGTCAAGTTTTGGCCAGCTGGCAGTGGAAAGCTTTTTGCCATCAACCCTTAACTCACTAAAACCTTTCTGAAGCGCCCATGCCGCCAAATCTTTATATATACCTTTACGGCCGGTTACAAGCGGAGCGAGTAGTTCAACTGTCTGTCCCTTAAAATGTTTCATTATTGAAGCCGCGATGGAATCAGGCGATTGACTTTCAATCGGTATGGCGCATGTTGGGCAATGCTGTGTTCCGAGCTTTACGAAAAGTAATCTAAGATAATGATAAATCTCCGTTACCGTGGCGGCTGTGCTTTTGCGTCCTCCTCTGCTTGTGCGCTGTTCTATGGCGACTGTCGGAGGAACTCCGGCGATAGCGTCAACGTCCGGACAGGAAGCGGGTTGTACGAATTGACGCGCGTATGCGTTAAGCGATTCCAGGTAGCGTCTTTGCCCCTCAGCAAACAAAATGTCAAACGCAACGGTGCTTTTGCCGCTTCCGCTTACGCCTGTAATAACTGTAAATGTATTACGCGGAATGTTTGTACTAATATTTTTCAGATTGTGTTCCCGCGCGTTTCTAATAATAATATCATTTCCGGAATCAACCTGTACCTCGGTATATACCCCATCAATACCGCTTTTTTTAATTTCGAATTGATTTGCAAGAGCCTGCCCCGTATGGCTGCGTTTATTTTTCGCGATCTGTTCGGGTGGTCCGGCACAAACAAGAGTTCCCCCCAGTTCACCGCCCTCCGGACCTAAGTCAATCACCCAGTCCGAGGCTCTTACGCAGTCAACATTATGCTCGATGATTAATACGCTGTGTCCCGCGTCAACTAATTTGCGAAAGGCTTTAAGAAGTATTGATATATCCTGAAAATGTAAACCGGTAGTCGGCTCGTCAAAGAGGAAGAGCGTTCCCTTGCTGTTAAAGCGAAGATCACTTTTTGCAAGATGACCGGCAAGTTTTAACCGTTGAGCTTCTCCGCCGCTAAGGGTTGGCACTGGTTGACCAAGTTTGATATAGGATAAACCAACATCGCGAAGCGGAGCAAGACTTTTAATAATCGGTTTATGGCCGGCGAAAAAGTCACACGCTTCCTGTACGGTAAGATCAAGAATTTCGGAAAATGAAAACTTTTGATCTCCGCTTCCGGAGATTTTGACCTCCAATACCTCTTCTCTGAACCGTTTGCCATCGCACTCAGGGCAGCGGATGTACACATCGCTTAGAAACTGCATCTCTACATGTTCAAAACCATTACCGGAACAAACCGGGCAGCGGCCATTTCCTGAGTTAAAACTGAAAGTGCCTGCCGTATAACCGCGTTCTTTTGAAAGCGGATCTGCCGCGAACAGTTTTCTTATTGAGTCAAGAGATCCAACATAACTTGCCGGATTTGAACGGGTTGTTTTTCCAATTGGTGATTGATCGACAAGAACCGTTTCTGTGATTTTTTCGTACCCTTTTATCTCAACATGTTTCCCGGGCTGCGCGACAGGTTTAGCCTTAAGCGCGGCTATTCCGTTATGAAGAATATCTACGATCAGAGTACTTTTTCCCGACCCGCTCACTCCGGTTACGCATACAAGACGACCTAATGGTATAGATACGTCAACGTCCTTTAAATTATGTTCCCGGGCGCCGATAATTTCGATAACCGCCGTATCTTTTGTCACTTTCTTTTGCGTAATGTTATCAAGGACGCTTTTTTTGCCATTTATAAATCCCGCGGTAGGCGAAATCTTATCTGACAACATTAAATCAAGAGTGCCCTCAAAAACAATATGTCCGCCAAGCGCCCCTGGGCCGGGCCCCATATCAATTACATAGTCGGCGGCTTTTATAACATCAGGATCATGTTCAACTATAAGCAGACTGTTTCCGGCGTCCCGTAATTTCCGCAATACACTTATCAACCGGTTGATATCCCGCGGATGCAAACCGATACTTGGTTCATCAAGTACAAAAAGTGTATTTACAAGGCGCGTACCAAGCGCGGTTGTTAAGTTTATCCTCTGCACTTCGCCTCCGCTCAAAGTGCGCGATTGACGGTCAAGAGTAAGGTAACCAAGTCCAACTTCCGTCAAGTACCCAAGGCGGCTTTTTATCTCATCTATAACAAGCTGCGCTGCCGGATCAAGTTTATTTTTTGATGAAAAAGTTTCAAAAAAATCCACAAGCGCGCTTATGGGGAGCTGCGTGATCTCATGCATGTCGTAAGGGCCGACTTTCCAACCAAGCGCTTCCGGCTTAAGCCTCGCGCCGTTACATGATGGACAAAGCTGATAGGTGCGGTATCGTGAAAGCAAAACCCGAATGTGCATTTTATAGCTTCTGCTCTCAAGCCAATCAAAAAAGCCTTTCACCCCGTACCATTTTCCATCTTCCCATTTGCCCTCCTCTTCAATAACCATATTTTTTTGCGCATCGGTCAATTGCGACCAGGGTTTGTTAAGCTGGATTCCCCGTCTGCGGGCAAACTTTTCTAAATCATCTTGACATTCTTTATAGCTTCGCGTCTGAAAAGGTTTGATAGCGCCGCCTGAAAGTGAAAGCGACGCGTCGGGAATTACAAGTGAGTAATCAATACCTATAGTCCTGCCGAACCCGCGGCACTTTTCGCACGCTCCCACCGGCGAATTAAACGAAAACAGGCTCTGTGTTGATGGACTGTATTGTATCCCGCAATCAGCGCAATGCAGCCCGGATGAAAAACGGCGCACAGAATGAGCGTTTCCTGCGTTGTCTACCTTGTAAATCCATACCTGACCGTTTCCCGCGGCTATCGCTTGCTCCAGATCCTCTGTAATTCTGCCCCGGTTCTTTGGAACTGCCGCTACTCTGTCAAGAGCTACTTCTACTCCCCATTCATATTTGTTAAGGATACGGCTGAAACCTTTTGATTGCAGCAGGTCAATAATTTCCTGCTCCGCAAAATTTGAAGGTCTATTTACAGGGAAAGTTATCAAAATAAGATTACCGCTATCATCATTTTGTATAGCGTCTTTAAGAATGGTACGGCAGATCGACTCCGCGCTCTCCGGGTTTACCTCTTTGCCACACTGTTTACAATGTAAACGTCCGCACCGCGCGAAAAGCAGTTTGAGATGATCATTAAGCTCAGTCATCGTACCAACGGTAGAACGTGATGTGCGCACCGGATTAGTCTGGTCAATCGCGATAGAGGGCGGTATCCCGTCAATGCGGTCTACTCTGGGTTTGTCCATTCTCTCTAAAAATTGGCGGGCGTAAGAGGAAAACGTTTCAACATAACGTCTCTGCCCTTCGGCGTAAACCGTGTCAAACGCTAACGAACTTTTGCCCGACCCGCTCACCCCTGTCACAACAATAAGTTTATTGAGCGGCAGTTCAAGAGAGAGGTTTTTCAGATTGTTTTGACACGCGCCCTGAATAGTGATGCTGTTCTGTAAAGGTATTTTTCGCGATTTTGTATTTTTCATTTTTGAGGAAGTCTCTGTCGAAAATGTGAATTCCCGGTATTATGTTTCTCCATTACGTTTTGGCAGGAGGTTTTGGGGTGGGGGTCAGCGGCGTCCGGTTAATTTGGCGGCGGAGCGGCTGTGTCCTGTGGTAGGAAAATAATATATGCAGAGAGGGGATAAGCGGCGGAGATTTGCCAATGTTGGGAAAAACAAGGAAACAAAACAACGGAAGAATTAATTACAGAAAATTTTTTACATACTCGAATTTTATTTATGTTACTTTGCAACCAAATAAGCGGCATAAGTCGCTAACAATCCAAATATTACAGACGCACAAATGTAAATCAAAGCATAAGCGGATTGTCCTTCCCTGAATAAAGTCAAAGTTTCGTTTGAAAACGCGGAAAAAGTAGTAAATCCGCCAAGAACTCCCGTTGCGAGAAATAGTTTCCACTCGTTTGAAATCTGCCCTTTATCGAAAAGTCCAATAACTATTCCAATGAAAAAGCAACCGATAATATTCACAATCAATGTGCCTGACGGGAAGTTCGCCGTTGATTTTGTCTGTATAAGTAAAGTTAACAGATAGCGAAAAATTCCACCTATAAAACTGCCGATACCAACCGCAAAAATTAATTTCATACCTTGCTTTATTCTAATTGTTCTTACTCACACACTGTCAAGTTACATTTTTCTTGTTATTTTTCACCAAGATGTCAAAATATAGCACTTTACCGTTTTTGTTTGGGTTTTATCAGCTATAGCCCGTGTATAGTGGTTAGTTCCAAAATGGAACTAACCACTTCTTCTTCCAATTCTCCACATTCAGAAATATTTTTAAGGTGCTTTGTGATTGCCTGCCGTTTTGTTTCAAATAATTCCACTATTTGCGCTTGCGTCAACCAAACTGTTTCTTCGTCCTTCTTACCTCGATATGCTTGGCAAGCTCGTTGAAACAGTATAAAATGATCTCGTTTTTCATTGATATAAAATAATATATGCCGTACAAACGCTCTCCCGCGCTCTCAGCTTTTTCTCTTCTCTGGTTTATACCGTAATTAATGTAAATGAGAGTCAGCCCTTATGAGTATCCGCGTGTAACAAGGCTACAGTGGCGCATGTTAGCGATGTTATTAGAAATAGGGGGCGCTTGCGGCGGTCTGGTTCTTACCTGTCCACGGTTGGGTGGGTCGGAGGGTAAAATAGCGCTACGTTCACAAAACCTCACAAAACTATCAGCATGCGTATACCCTTGCTTGACACAAAGCAGCTCTGTTAGCGGCAGGTGTTTTTCTTTGTCTCATATCTCATTAAAGAATTTCCAACTGAGCTTCAAATCTTCCTCTGTGTCAAATTTTCCGATTTTGTCAATAATTGATTCTCTATGTGCTGAACCACACATAAATATTGCCTTATTGAACATGTTTTCTTTACTGTAAGCATAAATATTGTGAAGCATTGAGTTTTCATATGCATCAATGCTTGCATTAGCTTTTTGAAACGCCTCATTATCGGCGAAAATTTGTTTTTCTAATTCTCTCATTTCTCTGTGTAGTTGAGTGCTCTTTTCACTGTTTAGAAAAGGAAAACCGTATTCTATTGTCAATAAATTATGCTTATCTATTAATCTTTGGTATTCAGAAAGTTCTGTTACTATCTTAATTTTTGTATCAAACTCATCGGATAATCCAGTATCAAGTACAGGAACATATTCAAACGAATGACTTTGAGAATATTTTTGAATTGCACTAATTTCCAATTTTTTGTGAAATACTCCGAAGCGAGAAAACAACATCCGCTCATAATTGCTGCAGGTATCTTTGAGCGCTTCCAAAAATATTACATCAGGGCTTATTAATTCAATAATTTTATGCAACTCGTCAGAATTGCATTTGCCGTTTTCTTTATGAACTGTACTAATGAAAGTGATATTGTACATAATTTCTGATTGTATAAAAATCGCCAAAAACATCACAATTTTCGCAAAAGCTATAATTTAGGCATGTACGTATTTTGCATATCTATTCCTGCATATATCCAACTGACAATATAAAATGCGCATGTTATACAGAGGGTAGATTATTTATGCTTTTTGATTTTTGTAATTAGCAAAATATCTAAACGGTCATACAACTACAATCAAATAAAACATTCAAAAACAATTTACAAATCACGCCATACTATTCAAAATCTTTCCTCACTAATCTAACATAAAACTTTTTCACACATGCTTTGCACCGCGCGGGCATAAAAATTGTTCTGTACTTTTCAACGTTTCCTATCATATTATTAAGGTAGCACTAAATTTGCGGACTACAGGAGGACAATAAAATGACGGCTTATGAATTTCGCGCATCCGTAAGCGGCGGCGTAATTACGATTCCGGCAGAATACAGAAACAAAATTTCCAATCAGGTGAAAGTAATTATTTTGTCGGAAGAACCTGAGAACCAGGCGGATAACAAAAAAGTTATATTCAAAGCTATGAAGCTTGATACCCGTGGTTTTGTATTCAACAGAGAAGACGCCAATGAACGATAAGGTCTTTCTTGATACAAATATACTTGTATATATCTATTCAGATACAGAGCCGTCCAAAAATGATATATGCAAAAACGCGGTTATTAAAACACATGCTATACAAGTACGCAGGCGTTAAACGAATTAAGTAACATATGCATTAAAAAATGGAACATCAGCAAAAAAATCATAGGGAACGCATTTGATGAAATTTGTTCGTATTGCAAAATCAGCTTAATAAATATGGATACAATAAAAAAGGCTTTATATTTACATGAAAAATATCGGTATTCATATTACGACAGCCTTATCCTCGCTTCTGCGCTTGAAAATGGATGCAAGATGATTTTCACCGAAGATTTGCAGAACGGGCAGGTCATCGAAAAAACGTTAAAAGTTGTTAATATCTTTATTTGATCAATTAAAAACCAGCGTATTAACCACTCAAAAGACCTCGCACACCCCGCAGCATTTTTTAAACGAATAAACAATACCCTTAACCAACGTGGTTATGTATATTATCTTTATCATAATCTTAATATATCATTGATAAAAACAGGGAGGAACTATGAAATGTTCGGCTGTTATTCAAGCCCGCAACGCCGCGGCGATCCTTATCTGCGCGTTTTCTTTACTTTTTGCGCAACCGGGTCAAATTACAATTGTAGTAAACAATGTCGGCTACGAAAAAAGCGGAACTAAGCGCGCAATAGTGCAGTCTGTTTATAATATTACCGCCACAACCGCTGAAGTTATCAGTGAACAGAGCGGTGTTGGTGTTGTGCATACAATTACCCTTGGGGAGGAAAGCACTGTCAGCCAATGGAGCGGGGATGGTTTCCGTTATTTTAAAGTCGCGGATTTTTCCGCGTTTAATCAGGTTGGGGATGGATACAGGGTGAGAGTGGGTACAGCGGCATCGCCGCCGTTTTCCATTGGTGAAAAGCTCTTGCAAACAAGAACCGGCGCCGATCAGGTAAATTTCTTTAAAACTATGCGAAACACAGATGATTCGGACAGAGCTCTTCCTGTATTCGGAACAAACAGAACGCACAATATTTACGGCGGTTGGTGGGACGCCACCGGCGATCCTGGGAAGCATCTTTCGCATTTAACATATTCCAATTATTTAACGCCTCAGCAAATACCGCTTGTCGTATGGGCGCTTTTACACGCGAACGAGGCTCAGCCGGCGGCGTTCGGCGCGGCGGCTTTGGAAGAGGCCGCTTGGGGGGCCGATTATCTCTTGCGGTCGCTCGACTCGGAAGGGTTCTTTTATCTCTCCGTGTTTGACAACTGGGGCGACGGGTACAGGTGGGTAGACGCATCGGCGCATGGTTCGGGAACCCGTGGGGCGCGCGAGATTTGCAACTGGGGTAACTTGAGCGGAATAGACAGCTCCGCTTTACCGAATAATCCGCCCAACTCCAACGGAATACGCTCCAACACCTATCAATCGGCGATGCGCGAGGGGGCGGGTGTATCTATAGCCGCGCTTGCGCGGGCTTATAAAGCCGGTATTTCTTCAGGCGACAGCAGCGCGGCGCAATACTTGGCCGGAGCGGTGCGGGCATACGCGCATCTTAAATCTAATCCTACAAAATATCAGGATGACGGCAAGGAAAATATAATTGACGATTATACCGGTCTCCTCGCGGCGACGGAGCTTTACATAGCAACTGGAGAAAATCAGTACCGTGTTGACGCGCGCGCAAGGGTAGAATCTCTTCTCAATCGTCAATCATCGAACGGTTGGTTTTATTCGGGAACCGATAATAACGGAGATA
Organism: Chitinispirillales bacterium; assembly: GCA_031254105.1. Taxonomy (GTDB): domain Bacteria; phylum Fibrobacterota; class Chitinivibrionia; order Chitinivibrionales; family Chitinispirillaceae; genus WRCH01. The sequence goes on along the minus strand of JAIRVB010000021.1, from coordinate 195,270 downwards.
ACATCCGTCCATTCTATCACGCGGCGGAGGAGGGGTTTCCGGTAGTCGCGCTCTCGCGCTATTATCAGACCGCAGCCAATTCTTACGAAAAGATAGAGCTGCGCGCGGCTATAAGGAAAAATTTGCTGTCATACCATAATATCACTTATGAAAGCGGTTCAAACCCGTTTGAGTACGCAAAAATGTATAGGGCGGAGAGCGGAGAGACAAGCGGCGGGCCGTTGGGCGATTTGGCGCGGGGGAAGACAGTTACAGCTTCGCGTGAAGAAGCGAGTTATACAGCCTCAAACGCGGTTGATGGCAGTTCAACTACACGTTGGTCGAGTTACCAGAACGGCAGCCAAAACGATTCCCAGTGGATCGCTGTAGATCTCGGTAAAACCTACATGGTAAACCGCGCTGTCCTTAACTGGGAGGGAGCTTTTGGAAGGCATTACCGGATAGATGTCTCTACAAATGGGACTACCTGGACACCCGCTTTTACGATCACCAATAATACGGCTGTCGGGCGTGTAGAGCATACCTTTACAGCAGTTCAGGCAAAACACGTTAGAATGTTTGGGATAGAACGCGGGTTTGAGCATGGCGGTTTCTCGCTTTGGGATTTTGAGGTCTACGGCGATGAAATTGACGACGGCCCTGCCGTTCCATCACCTTACCAGGCGCGTTTCTTTATCCCCAAGCAAAACGAAACCGGCTACTGGTGGCAGGGAGAGAATGCCCGCTTGGCGTCCATGGCCTCGGCATTAATATTAGGCGCGCCCATGGCCGATTCAATTGGTACAACGGATGCCGGTAATATGTGGAGAGACACGCTTTTTACAATGGCTACCGCCCAGCTCGACTGGATACTCGGCAGGAATCCGCTTAATCTTTGCATGATGTATGGACACGGCCCAAACAAGGGCGGCGAATACGTCCACTACAGCCGTGCCGCGCGCTATATTCCAAATATTAAGGGCGGCATTTGCAACGGCATTACCTCAATGTTCGTAAACGAGAATAATATTGAGTTCGCGCCTCACGATCCGAATGGCGAGCGATGGTTTATGAATTGGCGTTATGTAGAGCAGTGGCTCCCGCACAACGCCTGGTACCTTATTGCGGTATCCTCTCTTTCGTATAGAATCGAAAATGAGATTGAACCGGAAGTTATTTCGGTAAAGGTGAAACGAAATGTTAATGCTTACCGTCTGAAAATTTCAGCGGCAAGAAACAGAAGCATTAACGTAACTTTGCCATTTAAAGCGGATAACAATACAGAGATCGCTCTCTACAATATACGCGGGCAGAGGCTGTTCTCATCTGTTTTCAAAAAAGACAGCTATAGTACAACAATAAAACTTTCGTCGCGGCTAGCGGCAGGCACCTATGTGGTGGATGTTAAGGATAGAACGAGGGGAAGTGTTGTGACAAGTAAATTTGTTGTCAGGTAATAGGAGTGCAGGGAACAGGCAGCGGTTGCCGTGTGTACGGATGGTGGGAGTATATATCGTCCGTACACAGGTACACTTGCGATTTACCTATGTTTTTTCTCCAATTAATATTATATCTTTTGTTATTTTTCCATCCATTTCATTATATTTCAGTTCATATTTTTTCTTGATTTTTATTCCATTATTCTCCAATATATTTTCTATTTCTTCTTTTTTGTGATAATAAATATAAAATTCATTATCCTTGCCAAATGATGTTTTTTCAAATCCTTCTTTGTTACCATCCATGAAGCTTATGTAAATATGACCATTGTTTTTTAACATTGTTATACTATTTTGAATACATTTTATTGTCTGCTCTTTATTTAAATACGGTATACCAAAACCTATAATTATTAAATTATAATTAATTTTGCTATTATATGTAATTATTGATTCATTTGTAAATACTCCATCAGGTATATTTTTATTTGCAATTTTTAACATTTCATTTGATAAATCCACACCTGTAATATTCACATTTATTCTATCTTTTATGTATTTACTTATTTGAGCAGGTCCGCAAGCAAGATCAAGAATATTGTCATTTTCCTTTAATATTTTAATTAAGTAATCATATGTGTTATTGTAATTATTTAATAAAGCAATTTTTTCAATAAATTCTTTTGCGGAAATATCATAAGATTTTATTGTATTTTCTTGATTTTTATTCAAAAGCATAATTTACCCCTATTTTTAGTATATACAAATTTAAATATTTTGTCAATATAATACAGAAACGTTCAGCAAAACTTGCACATAACATTAGAGGATACAACCGCGTTATGAATTTATTTCGCCATTATCTATAAATTCCAGTAACAAAATTGCCTGCCTCAGGTGTTATTATATAATAAAGGTGTATTATGTGTCTCAGTCTTAACGAATAACCTTAAGCTGCGTAATGAACAGTGGAGAGATTGGGAAGCGGTATCTTTTTATAAAATGACGCAGTATTTTATTGGCGGAACAATATATATTATTAGAAATATAACCCGCTAATGAATATGCAGCCGGTACAAAACTCAATAAATAATAATTTTTTGTAAAGGGGTTTACAATGAACAATGAAACATTCGTTTTTCGTTTTGCCTGCGGTGGTTCTCTCGATGTTTATTTTTTCCGGATGTTGGGATGATGATGATATTAGTGACAGGGAGAAATTAATCGAGTTGGGTCAGCTTTTTTCTGGCGATGACAGCCGGTACATCAGCTTTTATGATGATAAAAGATCGGGTAACAGGGCGCAATTCGGACATAAAAATGTATCAGGAGAATGGGTTACTTTTGTTTCAAAATCTTGGAATATAAATACTAATGGCTATTTAGAGCTCAAAAATCTTTATATCCGGGAAGATGCGACTAGTCCGGAAAATAAAATTAGTGACGAAGAATGGTATTACGAATATAAAATTTCCAAAGGTTCAAAGAAAGTGGAATTGATATACAAAACTAACTGGGTATCCGATTATGATGAAGCCGCGAGGTCATACGCGGGTAGTTATTACGTAAGATAACGCTTTTTGTTTTAACGAAAAGTTCTTCGCTGCCTTGCGGCTGCTAAAACAAAAACCCTGCCTCAACAATACGTTTGGACTCCCCCGCGTCGCTGAAGCGAATAATTTTTGTAAATGGTGGGAGAACATCGGGGAACATAGTTCCCCATTCCACTAAGCAGACACCATCGCCGTTTACGTATTCGTCAAAGCCGACAGAAAAAAGTTCCTGCCGCTCCTCTATACGGTAGAAGTCGAAGTGATAAACAGGGAAAGAAGGTGTTTTATAGGTATTTACAATAGAAAATGTAGGGCTTCGCACCGCGCTTGCGGGGGAGAGCGCTTTTACAAATCCGCGTACAAATTCGGTCTTGCCGCTTCCGAGGCCGCCTTCAAGGGCGTATATATCGCCTGCCGCCGCTGTTTTAGCAAGCCTTGCCCCCAGAGCTCGTGTTTGTTCGACAGATAATGTTTCTTCTCGCATATTAACTCGGTTTTTTTAATAACGGTTACTTCTGTTTGTGTTTCTGTTAATATCCGGCATAACAACTCAACCTGACTAAAAGATATAAAGGGGCATGATCATCTCCTCAAGAGAGATGCCGCCGTACTGAAAACAGTTAAGGCACTGTTTTTGGTAATGTCCAAATTTTTCCGGATAAATAAAATAATAATTTTCACGCGCCATTAACCATTTTGTTTCGGCTGCGCCGCCCGGAAGTTTGAAATAAGACGGCTCTTCCAAAAAAAGAACATTACGTTCATCAGCGGAAAGTTTTTTACCGGAAAGATACCTGCGGTTACTGTTAATTTTTGGGCGTCCGTAAATTTCGGCGCTCCTGCTGCAAAGAATATGACCATGATCGGAAGTCAGAATAACGGTGCAGGAGTTATTGGAAGCCTCTTTTACAAGCTTCATTATAACAGAATTGATAAACCAGAATTTAACCAGCCCGCGAAAAGTAACATCGTCAGAAGCGCCTTCCTTAAACAGATTACCGGCGCCGCTTATACTTAAGAATTGATTGATAACATCAAGGGCTACAACTCCAAAAGTTGGTTCTTTTCTCAAAGAATTCACAATTGCGTTGAGCTGTTGACCTTCCGAAAGCCCGTTGGCATTTATGTAGAAAGTATCAACACCTTCAACCCCAAGACGTTTTAACCCATGCCGCGTGAGCAGCGTCATAACATCTTCATTACACATATCAACTTTGCCTTCAAAGATACCCGGTATCAGCTCCGATACGGTTTGCGGATATTCACCCGACACAAGAGAGGTTCTGCAAAACTCATAGCTTGTCGGAAGAGATGAAACAAACCGTAAACTATTTACAGAAAAATGTTCTTTTAGCTCCGGTTCAATCATGAGAAACTGATCAAGCCGCATTCCGCTTAACACCACCATAAGAACGCTGTGTCCGTTGCGCAGCCGCGGAACCGCAACTTTTTCCACAATATCATTTGACATCAGAGCGGGTTTTGATTGCCCGCCTGTTATCCATTGAGCGTAATTTTCACTTACAAAGCTGCCGAACCGTTTGTTGCAGTCTGATTTCTGCCCGGCATGCATCTGGCGTAAACCTTCGTTGTCAACTTCCTCAAGTTTCAGATCCCACTTTACAAGAGATTCGTAGAGGTTTATCCAATCCGACACGTTTAAAAAACTATTGAGAAGAGCGTTATTTTCTGTAAATTTACGCAGATACTTTTCAGAAAGGTGAGTGGAGATAAGGCGCTTTGAGTCTAAAATACGTTTACAGCATAAAAGGATCTGGTTGGGATTTACGGGCTTTATAAGGTAGGCGTCTATTTTTTTGCCGAGAGCGGTCTCTACAGCCTGTTCTTTCTGATTTCCGGTTATCATTATAACAGGCAGATCCGGCTCTATCTCTCTTATTTCATCCAAAGCGGCAAGTCCGCTTTTTCCCGGCATTTGCTCGTCAAGCAGCACTATATCATAAACGGAAGGGTTTTCCTTTATCAGCCGCACCGCCTCATCGCCGCTGTAAACAGGAAAAACACTATAGCCGCGCGTTTCTAAAAACATTATATGAGATCTCAGAAATTCAATTTCGTCATCAACCCACAGAATTTTTCTACGCATTCCAGACATTTTATGACACCTTGGGAAAATGCGAAAATATTAAAAATTCTTAAAATACATAGATAAACTATTCAACTATCTTACTTGTTTTATTTCTGCATTCTGCCATCTATTTCTGCATTAATTGATGATTTACAACGCCGCAAAATCACTTTCCGGTGATCTCCGTCATCCCATTCATATATGGCCTTAACACCCCCGGGACCACTACCGTACCATGAGCGGTCTGATAATTCTCAAGTATCGCGACGATAATTCTTGCTGTAGCAAGACCGCTTCCGTTAAGCGTATGCACTAAACGGGGTTTATCGCTGCTCCTGTTCCTGCAGCGGATATTCATACGCCGCGCCTGAAAATCCTCGAAGTTACTGCATGAAGATACTTCAAGATATTTATTTTCGGCAGGAGCCCATACTTCAAGATCATAACATTTAGCCGCCGCGAAAGACATATCCGCGTCACAGAGCAGCAACACTCTGTATTTAAGTTCCAGAGCGCGTAAAATGCTTTCCGCGTCAGCGCGCAGTTTTTCATGTTCTTCGTAAGATTTTTCCGGCTCGACAAATTTCACGAGTTCTACTTTATTAAACTGATGCACACGCAGATACCCTTTTGTATCCTTACCGTAAGAGCCGGCTTCACGTCTGAAACACGCGCTGTACGCGCAATAGCTTACCGGCAAGTTTGATGCGTCAAGAATCTCATTTCTGTGAAGATTTGTCACCGGAACTTCTGATGTAGGGACGCAAAAAAGTTCATCTTCATTGACATAATACATTTGACCCTCGTTTTTGGGAAGCTGCCCTACACCCCAGTGGCTTTCTCTATTAGCAAGAAACGGAGGAAAAATTTCGGTGTACCCGTTTTTGTTGGTATGAGTATCCAGAAAAAAGTTTAAAAGCGCGCGCTCAAGCAGAGCGCCCTTGCCTTTGAGCACCGGAAAACCGGCGCCGGTAATTTTGGCTCCCCGGGGAAAATCAATTATATCAAGAGCCGTACCGATTTCTATATGGTCTTTGAGTTTGAAGTTAAACGTTGGCGTTTCACCCCATTGCGAAACCTCCACATTATCCTTTTCGCTCTCCCCGTGAGGAACCGATTCGTGCGGTACATTTGGGATACGCTCCATGAGATAATTGAGCTGTTTTTCTGTTTCAGCAAGTTTTTCGTCAAACTCCTTTATCAAATCGGAAGTTTGCTTCATCTCCGCAATCAGAGCTTCAGCGTCTTTTTTCTCTTTCTTGAGTTTGGCTATTTCCTGCGAACTGCTGTTACGCTTGCTCTTAAGCTGCTCAACTTCACGTATCAGCTCCCTGCGCTCTGAGTCAAGCGCGATGACGCCTTTTATATCCGCGGGACTCTTTTTTCTCGCTGCCGCTTCTGCAATAAATTCCGGATTATCCCTTATACGTTGAATGTCAAGCATGTGCAGACTCCTTAAAAGTTAGATTCACCCTGTATCTTCGGGCGGGAAAGTAAATATATATTTTGTAGTGATGGGATATGAATTGAGAGAAGTTTTTTGGACAACATGGTCATTGGGCGGTATGATCTTGCGGCAGCTTTAACTTTAACAAGAAATCAATGCTTCAGATAGCATAACGGATAATTTTCCATACTGACACGGTATTTGAGAGATATGTAGAAGCATATCTCTCAAATAAAAAAAATGTGGTATTGCCTGTCAGAGGAAACCCTTTTTATACGAAAAAATGGCGTTCACATCAGTTTATTTCGTAAAATTACGAATTTTCGTAAAAAATGAGCTGCGGGTGTACGAAAAACAGTTATGTTTAGCATAGAGTAAGATTTCTTGGTTTTTTGCAAAAACATTGCGTCAGCGGGATAAACAATACCGGTTTGTTCCGTGAACAAATAACCATCTCAAAAGGGGTAATATAATGGATAAGAAAAAGGCGTCTCAAACAAAACCAACGCAAGAATACCCCGAAATCGTGAAATATCGTAGCAGCGATGTCCAGCTGAAAGGAATTATTGAAAGAAATCGTAAAAAAAACGGCAGGGCTTATAAATTGTCAAACATGGATTTGATAACTTATTATCTCAAAGAAACTTAACAAACCTGCTTTTTCAGTTCCGGCACCAGTTCAACTATCTTTTCCGCCGCCCTTTTACCGGCGAGACCATCCGGTGTATCAAACATTATTTTTGCTGCTTCAGCGCGCTCTTTGGCAAACAATCCACCGTTTTTTAAAAGCAGATCAACAGCGCCCTCAAGTTCGTCAAACCGGTCTATTCTGAGCGATATTTTTTCGATCAGCTCTATGACGTCAGGCAATGTACGGGAAGTTTGAGCTGTCTTAAATGTAACCAACGGCTTGTTTAACAGACAACATTCAGCTATAAGCGAACTTGTGTCATTTACACAAACATCCGCCAGCATGATATACTTTATGCGGTCCAATTCCTCAATGAAAAAGATATCCCTGTTTTCCCTCAGAGCGTTTTTATAACTACCGCTCATCCAGTCATGTACTGTCACAAGCAGGTTAAACCTGCTTTTTAAAGAGCTGATTTTGTCATACCATTTATCAATTGCGGACATTCCGCTTCCATCCCATGTCGATGAGAATAAAAGCGTTTTTTTATCAGGATCAAGGCCAATTTTTTCAGACAGCTCTTTTAGATGATCCGCGGTAATTGATCCGTCAAAGATAGAATCTATCTTTGGATACGCGGCTGCCAGTTCCGCAGTGACTCCCGACTTTTTTACCCTTTCGGCTTCATTGTTAGAAGTAAGAAAGAACAGATTAAACATGTTATAGTACTGAGCTTTTGAGTGTGCCTTAAAATTATAAGCTCCATGTTTGAATCCGATTTTAACGATTTTTTTACAGGGGAATTTCCAGGCCATGTTTCTGAACATAATTACCGCGTCGGGAAAAGAGGGCATTGTAGAAACATGTTCGTAACCTAATTTTTTCAGATTACTTCGCACGGATTTGTTTTTGGCAACTATCTCAACATTTCCAAGATGCCGCCCCACATTTTTAAAAAGTAAAATATCGAAAGCATCCTCGCAATAAAGAACGCATCTCTTCTTTCCGCGGAAAATTCGCAGAAAATACCAGGCTGCCGCGTAGATGGGGCGGTTAATATAGTAAGAAAATACCATAAGATACTAATTTATATTTCATCCATGCCGATATACAATAATATATGTGGATATTTATATTTCAGTTATCCAAAGTATCCAAAGGAAAACGCGGAAATAAAATATCCGGATTCAGAAATAGATCAAAAACACTTTCGTATTGCTGTCTCATATACCTTTTGTTTCCGTATTATTATTTTGTAGAAAAGCATAAACCCGATGATAAAAGAGATCAATTCAAGCCCATTATTTACTAACGCCGGACAGGCAAGCGGTCTGACGCGCGCTGTTGTTGTGCGTGAGCTTGATCAGGGGAACTCTTTTGTGCTTAGAACGGAAAACGGGCGGGAGTTTTCTGTTAAGACAGAAGCAAACGCGGGGCTGAGCGTAGGGCAAAATGTTTTGATCAGTCCTTCTGAAGGCAAAATTGTTCTTATTCCTGACAACATAACGCCCCGAGATGCCCAATTACTAAAACTGCTTCCCTCATCAGATCTTTTTAGCCCAAGCGGGCAGCCATCTCAAGATAAAGATGGCGCAAAAGAAACTGTTAATCAAAATGGCCAAAAAAGCGCTTATTTCGTTGTTTCACCGGAGAAAATTTTCGCGGACGGGCTTTACGCGGTCAACACGGCGAAAAATACGGAACTCGCGGATAAAGTGTTGCGGGAACTTTCAGGTGAAGTGAAAGATTATGTTGCCGTGCGGCTTAGTTCATCCAATGAACAACAGGTTGTGACCGCTGTTACACGTGAAAATTTGCAAAAAGTTATCGAAGAGATACATAATGGATTTACAGGTAATTTCATGCGCTCCCTGCCGCCGGCTATCCTTGAACAACTTTTTACAGAACGGGGAGAGATAAATCTTGACGTCTTGAAGGCGCTTGATTCTCTGCTTCAAAACCGTAACATACCTGTAGACGCAGCTTCACAAATTCAATTAGAAAAGCTCAACCAGTGGATCCGTCTTATTCTTGATAATCCCCAACTTATGGAGAAACTTGCGCAACGCGTTCCTGCCGCCGGAACGCAGGATTTAATACGGCAGATTGAACTCTTAGGCAGGATGAGCGCGGGCTTTCCGCCTGAAATGAGCGGACAGGGGCAGCCGCTGACAGCAGAAACGTTTTTCCTCACCGAAGATAAACTTTTCGCTGATAATTTGAGCAGGAGCGCTCTGATTGAAAACTTATGCACGTCAGCGTTCTCAGGCGTGCCGTTAAAGCTTCTTGATATTTTGGGAAAATTAGATTCTCCGGTATCATCACCAAATCCGCAGCTGCCCCCCGGCGAAGCGCGTCAGCTTCTCAATGAATTTTTGAACAAGTTTCCGACTCTTGCCTATAAAGAGCTTGAGATCGTGCATGATTCTAAACTCTTTTCACCAAAAACACTTGACGCGGATATTCCGCCGAGGCAGGAATCACCCAAACAGACCGCAGCGGTAACCATGATAAGAACCGCTTTCACTGAACTTGCGGAAGCGGCAATCAAGGCGCTTCTTGATGGAAACTCAAAAGAGACGGCTGCGGTAATAAACGCAAAAACAGCTCTGCTCAGGGAGATCATCGGTCAGGCTCAGTCACCGGAGGCTCTTAGTGGTAAAGTCAGGGCTGATATTCCGCAAAAAGCTGTTTTTAATGAGATTAAAGCGAATGTTTTAAATGCAGCCAATGCTGCCGGCAATGATCTGAAATCTGCACAACAAATTATTCAAAGTGAAATCAGAACAGATCTGCTTAATAAATCAAATAATCCCGGAAACGTACTGAATTCAATTCAAAATAAACAGGTCAATCCGATTGAAATTAAAGCGGATACGCACACGCTCAATAAACCAGATAGTCCCGAAAATAGGCTCATTGCAACTCAAAATAAAACCACTCCGCCGGATGTTTTAATAAGAGCGGATTTCCTGATGAAAATAGCGGATAATCTGGAAAAAACAGCCTCATCCATTTTAAGCGGGCATTATAGAGAGGAACTTGACTCCGGGCAAAAAGCAAGACTTATGAGTATTGTTCAAACCGCCGTCGCTTCCGCCCATGAGATGCTTCGCTCTGAAACGCAAACATACCCTGTTTCGGAAAATTTTTATAACCGCTTGATTTCCATGCCAAAACTGCAAAGCGGCGTTGAGGAAGCAAATGCTGTTTTTTCACGTATCACCGCGGCGCAGGAATTAATTCAACAGTTAATTAGGGACGCGGGCGCTCTTGATGACAAAACGGGCGCTAAAGAGGTTTTAAATCTGGCAAACAGGATGTGGGGTGAAATTGAAAAGCTGCGCAGCGGTTTTCAGGAAGCGTTTTTCTCATTGGATTTGCAAAGCCGTCTCAGCTCGCTTGGATCAACATCATCAAGCGGGCAGAGCCCATTTCTTACCACAGCTCAGAGTATCGAGAGTTTGCGCTTAGATCTTATGATGAATGTATCAAAAGCGCTGCAGGATGTATTTTCTTCTGTTAAAGAGCTCTGTACCGCCGCTTCTCAGCTTACGGACAATTTGCGGATGCTGCCTGGCGTTGAAAAAATTTTACGGGCTGTCGCGGAGACACTCGAACAGCAGACGCGCCAAAGCAGCGAAGAACTTACCGCAAAGCTCAAAAACGTTCTTAAGGAACTTACCCATTTGCAGGCGGAAAACGCGAGAACGATACAACAGCAGGCGCAGCAGAGTAGCGCGAACATCAAACCCGGAAGCGTTCAAAATTCTGAACAGCCGCAGCAAAACAACCCTCAATCTATTTTTGGCGACAGCATTAAAACCGCGATTCAATCTGCCGCCAGAGGTCTTGAGACTCTGCAGCTCCTGGCCGCTCAGACGCGCGGCGGCGATATTCAGCAGCAAATTGTAGCGCTTCCGGTAAAAATCGGTCAGGAGTGGACAGAGGTACATGTTAAATTTCTAAAAGACAGGAGCGGCGCAAAAAAAAGAAGTAATACCGGCCATGTTTCTGTGTATTTAAACGTAGCGCCCTCTGCTCTTGGTGAGGTTGGAGCGCATCTTGATTTCCATCCTCCCGCAAATTTGAAGCTTTCATTCCAATTTGAGAGAACCAATACCAAAAAATGGTTTATGAATCAGTCCGCGAATATACGTGAAGCGCTTGCGGAAGTTGGGCTGCCGGGAGCGGTTTTGGAGTTCAGGAGTAAGCGGGCGCAGCAGACGGCGGATGATGTGGTTCTTACTGCGGAAAGCGGTAAGGGTAAAGGGCATGGGCGGAGTAAGGATGGGAAGATTGATTTTGAGGCGTAGCAGTTTCGCGCGTCATCTGAAAAATCCGTCTCTCTGCTCCGAGTTAAGGTTGTGGTTGTAAATTGTACCCGCAACGGTTTCCGATATTCTGCGTCCGACAATAAGACCCAAAAAAACGCCTCCCATTCCAAACAAAACGACAATAAAAAATCTCTTCGCGTTTACCTCTTTTTCGCAATCTTCGCGGATTTGCTGCGTCTTGGCACACGGAATTTTTCCGTTGAACTCTTTTAGTTTTTTATCCGCGTGTGAGCTTTTTCGTAAGCTTTTAATTAATTCGAACAACAAAACCTTTTGTTCGTAAAGCTGTACCGAACCTGGGTTGGCGATAGCGTCGTCATTATAATTAACACTCTCTTCTTTGTAAAATTTTTCTTTTGCTTCGCTTGTTTCTATATATTGTACTAACGCATATTTTATCTGCCTTTCTAAAAGGTTTTCCGCATATTTTCCCCCAATGAAAAATCCTAAAATACCGCCTATTGCCATCGACCCAAGAAATACAATATTCCCGCATGTCGTTGGATTGAATTGTTTCCTCTTTGGTAAATTTGATCTTCGAGTCGCTTGCATTTTGTATATTCTAATTTAAAGATAACAGTTTGTCAAGACTGGTTTTGCGTGGTCGAACGCGCATAGCCGTAAGGTTACTTTTTACGGCAGCGTCACTCCGCAAAACAGCGGAAAGCATAGAGACACCTGCTCTGTAAATGCGCATGGCATTTTTCTTATACCACCGTGTCCACTTGAAGTCACAATTTGTGACTTCACCAGGATTTTACATTTTTTAAGCTCAGACCACGATTAAGGTTAGTAACACATTGATAAATAAAGATATACAGAAATGCAAAGCTCTCTTGTTTCCTTTACTTATTCAACTGCCACTACCCTAAAATACTACACAATACTATGCAACTGTAGTGGATTTGTAGTGGCTGATTTGTCAACGTGGCCTTTGGGTGATTCCGGTCTCTTAAACTGTATCCTCTGTGCGCTGCGTAGACTGTCCTTGTGCCGGTATGTAGATAACAGGTTTGGTCTGAGAATTAGCTTTCTTTTTTACTATTTTTTCTCACGGGTTTTATGCCAAGTTTTTTCATGGCTTCCGGTAAGGGAACGCCTTTTTGAATGAGTCTGGCAAGCTCAATGACTCCCTCTTTCTTGCCCTCTTCTTTGGCTACCTTCAACTCTTCTGCGCTATCCCATTCTCCAAAAATCATATCCTCAATCTCCGTCGCGTGGGTTTGTAAGAATCCTTTTAAGATACTACGTTTAATACACTCTTTTACTGCAAGTTTTACCGCTTCGTCTAAATTATCTGTTTTCTTTTGATGCTTACGAATAACAGCTATGAACGTTTCGTAATCTGAAAGCGTTTTGCTCCTCTTCGCTATCTCAACATTGCGCCCTTTATTGATATTTAAAACTTTAACCTCAAGCTCAAGTTTTCCCATCGGGTTTTTCTTGCTGCTCTTAATATACATATCCGACAAGCTGAATGTGTGATCATCGGGAATATCCTCTGCCCCGTTGTATAAAACGATAAACTCACAGTGCGGAATCTGCATCCGTTCCTTGCGGTATTTATCTTTGCCGCCGTACAGTTTTTCGTAAACCCTCGCCGCGTAAGAGACCATCCGCAAAGGGATGTTCTCGTTTATTGTGGATTGATGCTCTATAAGGATAACAACTTTACCGTCAATTACGAACGAAACATCATTTTTTACATTCCTGTATATTGCTTCTTCAAGCGTTGTTATCTCTATTGGGGTATCAGGGCCGTAGTGTGTGTTAAAAAGAGCGTTGTAGAGTTCGATCATACGCTCTTCATTATTGAAGAGAAGCGTGAAGACGCTGTCTATACCCAGCTTCAAGCGCAGACTTAATCGCGCTGCCAGTACGAATAAACAAATCAACAAAACGCTTCTGTCTTTCGGTCAGGCAGTGTTCGACAATACCCGTTTCGCAATCTTCCCTATATTCCGGCATACCGACATTCACCGACATTTTCTGCTCCTTTTTATCAAAACAAATCATTAAACAAGTGGCCGGTCAATAGGAAAAATGGATATTTTTTTACTGTCTATGTTGAATGAGGGCGTATGCGGTTGTAAAGAGGCGTATACGGTTTTATAAGGTCAAAAGAGGGTGTAAAGGGGCATAAACGGGTTTAAACAGGCGTAAAGGGACGGGAAGGAGTATGAAACTTTTGAGCAATTATCGGAATTTGACTTATGATAAGGAAACGGTTTGTAAAGTAACTGATTTATCAGAGCGAATAACCTGCAAAAATAAAAAGGTAGATAGCGCCTGCCTTTTTATGTGTTTTCGGGGGTAGGTGCTATTATTTTATAACCCAATGACCGCCCTTTGCCGCGCCTATACGCTCTATTTTACCGGCAGTTTTCAATTCACGTATACTTTTTTCTACTCCGCGCGTAGTAATACCGATCTCTTCACCTATGGCTTTTGCGCTGATAGCAGGATTTTGGCGCATTATTTCTAAAATTTTCGCTTGCGTTTCATTTTCACCGAACTTTTCACCGAACTTTTCACCGAACTTTTCACCGAACTTCGGTTCGGTGTAAAATCCGATCATTACCTCATTCGGGCGTATACGGTAAAATGGCTCCTGTTTACCCCAAGACTCACAAGCCTCAGTAATCTTTGCGATGCCCCGTCCCCATGCCTCAATTTGACCTGAGCGGAAAAACGCGCCGGCTATCAGCGGATTATACGGTCTTGATGTATGCTGGCTGAATAAATCCTCAACAGTCCAGTTTTGGGGTAATCTGCCGTCATTGTAAATTAACACTTTATCAGGGTAAACGTGAATATGAATCGGATTGCCGGTACTGTAATCCCTGTGAACAATGGCGTTTATTATCGCTTCGCGAAACGCTGAATGCGGAACCGGATAAGTTTCTACCCTCTGTATACCCTCATAACTGATAATACCCTTAAAGTAATTCAGATATACTATCTCCATAACCCTGTCGGGCATCATAATTAACGGGCAGTGAACCTCGTGCTGGTAAATTAAATCCGCCTCATTTTCAAACATACCGATCTTAACATACGCTCCAGGCACCCAGTTTTCAGGGTCTTGATGAAATAACAGAAGCGCCGCTTTGGTCAGGTAATTGCCATCCGTAAGCCTCAGATTTTTCAAAAGTATCTCGTCTGTTATTTCCAAATCCTGTTTTGTAAGACGAGTGCTTTCGATAGCTTTTTTACGAAACGTTTTAAACGCATCGCTCTCGAAATCATCAACTTTCACATAAGGTACCGGAATGCCATCCCATGTTTTACCCTGTTTTCTGAGAATAAACTCATCAAGCGCGCTGCCTGTTAATTCCTGAGTGGTACTGCCGGAACGTATATAATAAACCCCATGATAACTGATCGGAAACGGATATGTTCCCACATTTACAACAACATATTTTATGCCCTCTTGCTCACGCACATCAATATCAACTATTATAGCCATCGCGTTTTTTATTTTATTTGGTAAATCTTCCAATAGTTTTGCAATATTGGCAACGCCTGTGATTTTGCCGTCATCGCGCCGCCCAATCTCCAGTACGCCGCCGGAAGTGTTTGCAAATGCGCAAATTGTACGCATATATTCATCATGCCAGTTTTCTTTCCACTCTGTTGTTTGATTTTCCAAAGTCAAATTATCCTTTTATTGGTGCAGGCAGCTTCAATAATTAATATAAATTGCGGCAGTTTAAACTGTACCGGAACAAGACTGTTATAATATCGCCTCAAGATAAGGACGAATTATCTTCTCCACCCGACAAATACGGGCGTACTCTATAAGCTTACTGACTCTTAGCGGTTTACGCTCGCGATAGAGTTTGAGCGCTTCCAAAACAACATCCATTCCAAGATACCGCCGGAATTTGAAACAGTCACAAATGGTTTTTTCCATATCGTAAATTTTTACCTTTACGCCGTCAATCAGATGCTCGGTAATCCCTGCGCTAAATGACGGCTCACGCAGCTTGTACACTTTCACAGGCGGATAAGAGATGCGTGGAGCCGCTGCCCCAAAAGGAACAGCAATATCAACCGCGCCTGGAATCTGTGTGGTAATCTCGTGAAATGAGAGCGCAGATACCAAGCATATCACAGCATGTGGTACCCGCAGAGCCACAGCCGCCTTGTCAGGCTCTGAAAGCGAATGCTGGCCGCAAAGACGATATGTACCTCGCGAAACCGGTTCAATAACGCCATCATCCCTGAGCGAATACAGCGTCCGGCGATTTATACCGGCTTTTATCGCATCAGACATACGAATCCAGCCATTATGAGCTTTTATCAAATTTATCGCGTTTTGGCGGCGATTAATAACAGGTTTTTGTTGAGACAAAATATACTCCAATTTTAGTTTTAATATATATTATGTCTCAGTGATGATGAATGTTTTTGAGTAATTCGTGATATGTTTGGTAAGGCAAGGGGCCGCTTATTGCGGATGATGAGGACAATCAAGATTTTGTCTCAGCAATAAAGTCATTATACATATCTAACATTTTCTTCTTCGAAGCGATTAATGCTTTTTCCAATTTTGTATTAATTTCATTAAAATCAACTTTCGTTTCTTGACTACTATAATTGGCCTGTTCTTTTATTATTTTTCTTATTTCATTAAATGCTTCTTTTGTCACAGTATTGATATTTTTATAAAAAACAATCGTTGTCTTTCCCAAAACTACCTGCTCTTTTATTGCTGCTTTATACATTTCATTCATTAATGTCATTTTAGAACATACACTTTTATATGCTTCTGATTCAGCGTGACACTCGGTTTTTCTCTTATCCGATTCAGCGCGACATTCAGCTTCTCTTTTCTCTGATGCAGCAAGGCTTTCAGCATTTCTCGTTTTTTCAATGTTTTCTTTTTCTACTTCATAAGGGCCGCGTTTAGTTAAAGATTTTATCACAATAGGTGCCATATCAACAATCATTATCAAAATCATCAATAACAATCGAACAAAAAACACATTTTCCGCAATTTTCCGTTCTAAAGGTGAAGCAGTAGAATCACTTTTATATTTTTCAAGAGATCCTATAGCAATTATATTGGTTATGAGATTATCACGATCAAATACAATTGATATGGACTCATTTTCTCTACGATCAACGATTTGCTTCTCTGAGATATGCTCTCTATATTCACCTAATAGTTGGTTTTGGCCCTCATACTTACCAATTCGATTTTTGTAATCAGCAGTAATCGTGGAATCTCTTTTTTTATAATCAACCTTTGCTATCTCTAACCTATTTCTTCGATCATCTCTTGAACTACGCGCTTCATTTCTAATAATAGTTTGTCGGCTGACTTCAATGTCATTATCATTTATTTTATTTTTGTATGCTTCCCAATTTGGGAAATTATCTTTGTAATTTTTATTTTCTTCTGTCAGTCTATTTATGTTCCTTTGCGCTTGAGCTCTTGCCGATTCAAACTCTTCAGACTCTTTTTGTAAACGATCCCAATTTTCTTTTAAACCTTGAAGTACAATATCATTTTTAAGGGCTTCCTGCTTTTCAATCTCTAATTTTTCAATTTGATTTATATTATCAGAGGTTTTTTCGTTATACTCTTGTATTTTTTTTTCATTAGGTGCATCTAATTTTTCATTATATTCCACTTTCATCAGGTGTCTTGCAGTAGGAAGATAGTCTTTGAAAACGAGTACTTCCAATGGTTTTGAAACCGTAAATGATATAACAACAGCAACCGCCACTCGAAAGACAAATCCAAAGAATGCCATTATTTTTTCAACAACGTTGGCTTTTTGTTTCTTATGGATTGTAGTGACTAATCCCCAGTCGATACCAAAGATTATAAAACCCCAAAGAATAGAAATGGGAGCGATTAAAACATACGATATTCCATTTCCTATCGAATGTATGGCAAAAAACATCGTTATCATAGACAACAAAACGGTATTTAATATGCCTATTCCTACAGCAATAAACTTGTTGTCTTCGCTGGGGCATTTTTCTAAAATTTTTAGATCTGCTCCACCGATACGGCAAATTATTTCTCGCAATTCAGAAAGCACTTTCATTTATATCGAATTCTGTTAATTGTTCTTATTTACTTACTATATTCTATTAACTTAATATTTTAGCAATTTCTTCTTGTGCAATATCCGATCTTCTTTTGCGAGCCATGTTGAAACTGTTTAGCAATTCATCAATAGTATCAAAAAAGACTTCACATTCTTTATCCAAAGTTTGTTTTAATTGTTTATAACAATTCTCATCAGCCTGGCATTTTTCAATAGCTCCCATTAGCTTTTTACGCCGTTGTCCAAAAGAAACCCTGCTTTCTTCAAAAAGTAAAACCATATCGTTTATTAGTGTCTGAGAATGCGTAGTTAATTTTTTATCAATATCCATTGCTTCGGCATTCAATATTTTCTTATAATGTTCCATTCGTAGTTTAAATGTTATAGCCGTATCAAGATTTGTTAGTTGCGTTATGTCCATACGACCTCCAGTTATTGCTATTTAGCAACAGTATCCAACTTTTCCGAAAGAAATTCTCTGAACCGATTTAGTTGTTCTTCAATAGAGTCCCAAAAGATATCGTTTTCTTTGTTTAAATTTTGTTTTAACTTATTATAATAGTAGTTATCATACTTATGATTCTCTGCTTCTGCCATTTGTCTTTTTCTTGCTTCTCCAAATGTTTTCCTACTAATTTCAAAATCAGCAATCATCCCTTTCATTAGTATCTGAGCAAAAATCGTTAATTTCTGGAGATTAGCCAATACCTGTGCGCTCAATTCTGTTTCATACTGTCCAATTCGCAACGCAATCAATATTTCATCTTCTTTTTTTGCCAGTTCAATCAGAGTATTTGCATACACGTCAGTAATACTCTTTTGCCTTGAACATCTGTTTGTTTGTTTCGCATTTTGTGATGAAACCGTTTTATTTTTGAATTTAGCATAATCTGTGTAAAAGTGTTGTTCTTTAAGTTGTTGTATATAAGCAAATATTAATTTTTCCAATTCTAAACTTTGAAATTTTAGGTCTTCAAAAGTATTGTCGTTATTATTTGTCGGTTGATAGTATGAGCGTTGCTGATGGGAACCCAAATCGCTTGAATCAAATTTGTTTCCTAAAACATAAAGTATCGTCTCAATAATATTGAGATAGTAACCCCCATCAACAAATTTTGGTTTGTTTGCCCAAACTCTACTTATCTCGGCATTTACATCTGTGCAACTTGAAAAACATTCAAAAAGGTTTATATTATCTATAACAGAAAAAAAGTCTTTACGTTCATCCTGATATTCATCACAACAACTGTCTGCTACAACACCTTTAACCCACTTTGTGTCTTGTATGCGAGAGTGAGGATTTGATTTAATTTCTTTATTATAAATCAATTTTAATTTTTCTTTGAAAAGCATGTTATCACCCTTCAAAATATTCTGTTATATCAAAGTACTTTCACTTGAAGAATCCCTTTAACAAAAGCAACATTTCTCCCTACAATAGATAAGTTAAATAGTTTACCAGTGGTCAATTCAATCACATTTTTGTTTATATCACGAACATACCAACTTTGAGTACCAATGTTTTTAAGGCAAAAACATTTTTTTGTATCTTTGTAAACAACCATAGCTTTTATATCATACTTCTTAAATTCATTTCCAAAATCACTACCTGAAATAGTTTGCCCATTTACAAGATCAATTTTCTTTGAAGTAAGCGCATTACACTGAATTCCATTAACTATAGTGGTTGCAAGTGTTGCGATTTTTTTTTGCGATGTATGTAATTTCGGTATCGTTTTTTTTTCAATTGTTTTGCCGCATTTATAGCAGCATGTATTAGCGAAGTTTAGTTCGTTACATTTACAAGGAATTAATTCTGCATACCATTGGTTAAAAATTTTCACCCATGCACTTGTCTGAGTACGTGTAGTTTTTTGTTCTAAACCTTGGGTGAATGTTTTAATAAATGCATTTTTTACCTCGTCAGGCAGCAACTCCCAATAGGTTTTGCGTGTATTAGCATTTGAACGCAACTCGCTGTCTCTACATTTTTCAAGTCTATTTCGCAAATCTTTTGGATGAAAAATGAAAACGGGATCGGATAGCATCCATTTGTTAAGTGCAGATTTTTCATATCTATTTGCATAAACATCCAGCCCATTTTCCTTGATACCAGTTTTACAAAGTTCCTCGGCATTTGCGCCATAAAAAGGATGAGTACCAACAAGCAAGCCTTTGAACAATAAAACCGCAAGAGAAAATTGATCACTCCAAATATCAGGTTTTTTACCGTCAATAATTTCCGGTGCCATGTATCCGAAAGTTCCTTTAATGTTACCCTGATTAGCTGCTCCAAGGTTGTCATTGTCGATTAACCTGATATCTCCTGTATTTGGATTAACAAAAACATTCTCCTCGTTTAAATCCTTATACGCAAGAACACCGCTCTGTTTGTGTTTACCCCAATGTAAAATATTAAATACTTCTGAAATATTTATCAACACCCTCAACAACGCCGCTGGAGAAGTGTTTAATTTTGAAAACAAATGTTTGTTTTTTACCGTAAGAAATCCGTGTTTTTTTAATGGTACATACTGCATTACATATGCAAAACCTTCTCTAAAATCCTGGATGATCGTTTCCGGCAGTACATATCTATCATCAATAGTGCCGTTAGGTTTCATTATTGGGTTTATACTGCAAAGCCGTGCAATATGCTGTTTTTTTGTGTTATCAACGTCAGATGTATATCGTTTAATAGCCACCTGCCTTTTTCCACCCAATACTGTCGCCAAATAAACTTTCGCCTGACCACCCTGACCAAGGGATTTTAATCTGCCATTTGGTTCTTTTTCAAGTTTATATTTTGTACCGCCGTTATCAATCCAAATAATGTCATCCATCTATTCGCTCCATACTTTTATTGTTGTCGTTCCATGCTTAATTGAACAATTTCTACCGACACGACACCGGCGTCCATGCAATACACGAGAATGTACCTTATCCGCATTTTCATATTCCCAAGATTCCCGTCCAAGATTCAGCATTGCATAACCACCACTGTTTGTGCTTGACTTAATGAGTGCAAATGGTGGTAAACACGAGCGATCATAGATCGGAGCATTGTCAATAATTTTTTCTATCCCGTAAAACGTTGTATAATACAATTTAAAACGGCTCGGGTGTTTTTTAACGGAATCATAGATCACCGGCCCGCTTTCTACATTAAGATGTTTTAATAGATCATTGAATTCCTTGTCGAAATTATAGTCGCTTTTTTTTCTCGATATGGTTTGCGGATGAATTTGAAAAAAACAACTTCCATCAGCATCAAACCGCACACCCAATGTTTCAAAAAAACCACGCTGTATATAGAATTTTAAAATTTTCATTTCATTTATTAAATTACTAAGCCGTACCGAAAATGACAATAAGTTTTTTGCAGAGAGCGTTTTTGTATGGTAGTAAAATTCAATAGGTTGGTATCTATCAATCACTCGTTCATCAATACTTGACAGCGATTCGATTTCAGTGAAATAAAATGTCCTATTGTCAATTTTTTTTATCCCCTCAGAAATCAATTTTGAACGAGCAGCATAATACGGCAATTCAGGGTGTAATAAATTACGGGTTTTACCTACTTGCACTTCAAAAGCCGTGGCGTAATTTTTTCCATTTCTGAGTACAATCGCATTTTTATTCTTGTTCACCACTTCGTCCAATCCATTTTTCTCCAATGGAAATGATTGGGGTGAGTCTGCCGTAACAAATAATACTCCGGAACAATCATCAAATGGACTAATATCTGTTAAACTTCTCGGCAAGTTTGTTCGCCTATTTCTTTCTGCGTAAAACTCAAAATTATTCAACTTCTTTTTGGTAAGTTCTTCGCCATTTTGTTTGTAGTATTCCTGAAGTTCAGTTGCATACATCGCAAATTTTATTTTTTGGTTCAATATCGTATTCTTTGGCGGGATACAAGCAGCCGCATCAAAAACTCCGTCCGATGCAATAAAAACATTAGCAAAGTCATTTGTACTATATATGCCTGTAAAAAACTTATATTCCGCATTTGAACCACAAAGCGAGTCGACACCACCACTATTTTTTTGAGTGAAATACTTAAAAACTATGAAATCATAATCATCATTAAATAAAACAATCCCACCATCGCCAAGTTGCCCTACAACAATTTCTTTTCCATCAGAAACAACAAATATAAACGTACAACCGTATTTTCTTAATATTTCTTTATTGTCATATTCAGCGCTGGTACCAGAAACCGTAGTGCGATTTGTATTATTGTTGGATTGCGTTCGTACATTGAGAAAATCATCTGTAACAGACTGTTTCCATGCATCAATGAAAGACTTTTTAAAATCAAGTCCATCAAGTACCTGCAACCCACTTTTAGATATATAATTCTCAGCACATTTAAAAAACTCTTCACAAGCTTTTTTTGCTCCAACTTCGGGATAAGGACATGGACTGCCGTCTGGCATATTTGTATGTCCATCTGAAAGACATCCCATCCATATTGTTGTTCCTTTTATCTGAAATTGTTTTGAATCTGCAAAATCTTGGCATCCAATATTGAATTTTTTGTGGTTGGAGCCTTCTTTATATTCGGACAACATAATATAATTTTGCATATTATCGCTTTCTTCACCACAAAAGAAATTTTCTATTCTCAATAAACTACCCCGCAGCAAGCTGCGGGGTAGTTTGTGAATCAAAATATTTTATAACAATGCCTCGAGGATTAAACCCGATGTTAAATTATCTCTTCATCTGGATCAGTAGTAACCATTTTTGGAGTAACCGCAGGGTCATCTTCCTGAGAAGCTAATGATGATGCATACAGACTTGCAACAACGATGTTTGTAAAAATGTCCCCAAGATTATCCAATTTTTCCACCTCAAAAACAAACGGCTGATTTTCTACCTCATTTAGAGTTCCAATCGTTGCGAAATCCTCCAACTCATTTCTTTGGTAGTCGCCATTTGGTGTTTTGACACCAATACCAACTCGAATGAGTTTTTCAATCTGTCCTACAACAAGATCTCCAGATTTATCTTTTTTCATAAACTTTGTTTTAAGTTTTTGTGCTGCGTCTTTTACCAATATTTGACCATTTGCATAACCATCCGTAATTAGAATAACTATCGGATTTAGTGCCTTAAGCCCAATAAATTCAACTTTCATGTCTTTATAGACTTGCTCAATAGCCTCTCCTGTATATGTCCTATTACCATCTGCAGGTAGATTTGTCCAAATAAACCCATCAGTAAGCTCTACACCACCATTTTCTGTACCTACGACATAACGAGGCTGTCCTTCATCAAAACGCAGAACATGCATAAGAATTTTCAGGTTTTTATCATCAGCGATTTCAAGTAATTTTGTTTTGATATCACCAGACATTGCCATATTGATTTTTTCAATCGCTCCGCTCATTGATCCTGATGTATCAATGAGAATAAACATGTGGACATACCCGTCTGCGTCCGGTCCAAGCCGTTCATTAGCCATGATTTTTCTCCTTTTAATTAGGTGTTCGCGCCCTATTGTTTGGGGTGGCGCAGTGTTTACGTGAATTATGCTATAACGATAACCTCAATAACTATTATTCAATTTCAATCAACCCCCAAAACCACAATATATGACATTAGCAAATCAAATTAAAATTCCTTTTGACAATCGTAACAATACCAAATATTACCTTGTTTATCGGTATTAGTGCTGTTACACCGAGGACACGGCCTGCCCTTATCTTCAACTGCCGCACATATCAAAAATTTAAACGCCATTCTATTCCTCCTCCTTTTTCAAGTTTTAGACAACTTTTTTCCATAGATTTAACCAAAAGTAATCCGGTATCAAGAAAATCTTTAAGTATCTTTTCGACATCCGAAAAAACATCCCGTTTTTCATCTTCCGGCACCTCATACACTTCCAATACTTTACTAACAATATGAGAAGTAACTAAATCTAAATCATCACTAATTCTCTCATGCTCAAGTATCATTTTCCAAACAAAAGACGAAGTCTCATTAAGCTGAATAACTTTTTTTGAAACGCTGTCATGAATTATGAATACCCCGTCTACCTGCTCCATGTTTACTTGTTGGATATTCACCTCAATACCGTTTAGTTTCATGGAGACATTATACTTTCGTTAATTTTAATACTTCAACATCTTCCAAGCCATCTATTTCAACAGACGAACCGCGCCAACCAAGATATTCTTTACCATCCAAAACATTCTGAAAAATGTTCATCCAGTAGTTTTGAATCATAACACATTCCCAATCATCCATCATAGTTTTAACATTTCCGTTCATCAACTGACGAACGGGACAGCCGCCTTTACAAAATCGGTAAGCTATACATTTCCGGCATTCATCAAACTGCTTTTGATATACCTTGAAAAGAGGATCGGGACATTTCTCAAAATAAACGACCTCATTACCCTCAACTTTTCCGATAACGGTTTTCACATCGCAAGATTCAATACAAGTGATAATCGTTCTGTCCGGCATAAGCCACGGGCAAGTACAATAGATTGATATTGCTCCGCAATAGAAAGCGTTTACAATATCCTGAAAAACAGGTGTGCCGATATTAACCGCCCCATATTTACTTTTTGCGTATTCAACAGTATCAAGATAAGGCGCAAGAAAATCAGATTCCCGCAATTTCTCATGTTCCTTTTGTACACGATTCATGGCGCGGCCTGTAGGGATTACCGGCAGAATACTCCATTCCATACCAATACCAAAGTTTCCAAAGATATAATCAGCCATCTCTTTTAAACGGCAAAAGTCGCTTTGCCATACCGTTGTTCTAATAGACAGATGTATCTGCGCTTTTGAGAAAAAACGGATACTCTCTTCAACAGATTCCGAATGACGAGAATCGTGTACGCTCTTTCGGTTTCTATCCTGAATTTCCGGCATCCCATCGTAGGATACCATTACAGAATCAAAATTATCCGCGATAAAAACCCGCTGTGATTCGTCTAACAAACCATTTGTTGTGATACCCAAAATAAGCGGGATATTGTTGTCACTGCTTTTTTGCCGGATTTGAACGACAGAATTTGTAAACAAATCCCAATCGTAGGCAGGTTCCCCGCCGCCTGTAAAATACAGGCTTAACGGTTCTTCTGCGTTTCCAAGAAGTTTGTTGATAGTGTACCGCTTCATTACATCAGTTACAAACGCCATTACATCTTCTATGGTAAGCGATTCCTTATGACCTTCCACAGAAGACGCGCTGCAATAATTACAACGAAAATTGCAATTATTTGTCAAACAGATTCCGGCTCTGTTCAACGCGCCTGGTTTGATTTGGATTTCATCGGCATTATAGGCGTTGAGCTTTTCATGCAGGCTCTCATAATTATCGTTTGGTTCGATACATGAGTGTATCTTTTGAATGGTATGCGAACCATACCCATTTTGATAAAAAATGAGTCGTTCTGGATCGTAAATGTATTGGCCTACAGAGAACATGAGTGCTACACTCCGAGATACTTTCCGATAACATGTAATAGAAACAACAAAAGAAGCGCATGGTTTACCCACGGCTCCTTCGCGACATCTAAAATACCAAAGATATTACGCTGCTTTTGCATCCTGTACGGGTGACGCTTGAACTTTATAAGTCACACGCGAACCACCGTTTGCACAATGACAGGCAACAGGACGTAACTTATCTACCGGAGGAGTCATGGCGCGAGCTTGCCCCATTGTACAGTGACAAGCAGAAGGCCGCAGCTTATCTAACTGCGGAGCCATTGCTTTTGATTGTCCCATTGTACACTTACAGGCAACTGCTGGGAAATGATGTGTAATTTCCTTTTGGGGAGTTGCCCATTCAGCAACGTCTCTTTCACCATGAACAACAAGTTCCGGCTTACGGTACTTCATTTTCATAATCTTACCCCTTTAGTAAAGAATGTGTTGTGCAGCAATAATATAAAATAACCGCTTAAACAATGCAAGTAAGATCGTATCGGTGTTTACTTCTCAACGCATAGCCGTTTTTTGGGAGGGTATACGTTAAGTTAAAACCTGATTGTTTATGCCGCACAAAACATACATACCTGTAATGCTAAATTCCCCAAATAAATACAGCCACCACTGTTTAGTTAAAGAAATTAATAACAGTTTATATGAGTTTATATGAGTTAAACCCCCATTGAATCAAGATAATTTGTAACTGTATATTACTGTTACTTTTGTTAAAGTTGACGCTTTTTAAGCGCCATTTTCACACATACAAATGATACTTAAAAGGGGAAAGTGAGATGGAAAAAATGTTAACATGCGGAGAAATAGCCATGCGCTATGGCGTAGGAAAACATGCCGTGTGGAATTGGATAAGAAAAGGTTATCTGCCTGCACTAAAACTTACAAAACGTAACTACCGTATACGCCAAAGCGACCTCGAAACATTTGAGGCGCAGAGATACGCCGCTCAAATGAGTACTGGTTATTATATAGTAACATAGAGTAGAAAAATGTATAAGCGTAGTATATGGCAATTTTGTAGTGGATTAAAAAAAACATGTAATCAAAGCGGAAAAAAACTAAAAAGGTACAAAGCTTTTAAAAATCAATAAGTTAGCAACCTTTTTATTTACATACCGCTACGGAAAATTAAATCCCTTCAAGGTCACAATTTGTGACTTCAAGTTCAGGGTTGCGGGTTCATTTTCATCATTATTATAAATTTGGGTTGCAAATTGCGGCTTCAAGTTCAGGTACTCAAATTCATCTTTGGTAAACGGTTCCATTTTTGAAGAAACGAATGTAACGGATGGTATTCTTCTGTACTTCGCATTATATTATTTTTAGACTCTGTAGATAAAAGCATCCTTAATCGAAACAGAGTCCATGCCGTCAGTTTATTTCCAGACATTCGGCTGCCAGATGAATGTGGCCGATTCCGACACGATATACCAGCTTCTTTCTCAGCGCGGGTTTGTTATCAGCGATTGCCCGGATAGCAGTGATTTGGTAGTTGTCAACACATGCAGTGTACGTGAAGCCGCGGAGAAGAGGGCAAAGAGCCGCATTACTGAGTTTGCGAATAAAAAGAAGGGACGCAATCAGCAGCTTTGGGTGACAGGATGTATGGCGGAGAGGCTTGGCGGCAGGCTTAAGGAGCTGATAAAGGGTGTTGATCTGGTTATAGGGGCAAAGCAGATGGAGCGCATAGGGGAGGTGATTGATTCCGTACTTCCTCAAAATGAGAGCAGTCCCGCTGTTTTCGGCAAGAGCCCTGTAACGGATTTTGTTCCTGTAATGAGGGGATGCGATAACTATTGCGCCTACTGTATAGTGCCTTATGTGCGGGGGCGCGAACAGTCGGTTCCATATGAGCTTATTGAAGCTGATGTAAAGGAGAAAATCTCACGCGGTGTTAAGGAAATAACATTCCTTGGACAAAATGTAAACTCTTATAATAACGAAGGAATCGATTTCCCGGACTTGCTTCTGAGGCTTTCCGCTATTGACGGACTTGAGCGGATCAGGTTTACGACAAGTCATCCTAAAGACTGTACCGAAAAACTTATTGAGGCGGTCTCATCATCAAACAAGTTCGCAAGCCATATTCATTTGCCGGTTCAGGCGGGGTCTGACCGTGTATTAACCTTGATGAACCGCGGGTACACATCCGCCCGCTACCGCGGGCTTATTGAAATGATTAGAAAACATATCCCTAAGGCGGATATTACAAGCGATATTCTTGTGGGTTTTCCGACTGAGAGTGACAAGGAGTTTAAAGAGACTCTCAGTCTTGTAAGAGATGTGCGGTTTACTACAGCGTTTATGTTCGCTTATTCTCCGCGCGAAGGTACAACCGCCGCGTCAATGACAGAGGAGATTTCAGGCGAACAGAAACAGGAGAGGCTCGCGGAGCTGATTGCCGTTCAGACCGGGATTACCCGCTCAATTTACAAAGAATCTGTAGGGGAAGAGCTTGAGATTCTGATAAGCGGAAGACAGGAGAAACGCACAGCGGCGTGGATGGGACAGGATAGGGGCTGCAAACGGGTACTTCTAAGTTGCACCTCGGTTGAAGCAGGAATGATTTTAAAGGTGAGGGCAGTTGAGAGCAGCGGAATGACACTTTTAGCCGAAAGGATACTGTGATTATGCGGATACTCAAATGGTGTTTAGTGTTTGCGATTGCTTTTGCGGTAGCGTGGATTTTCATATTTACTTTTACTCAGCCGCAGTTCAGCGCAAGCGCTCCGATAAGAATTTTTGGATACGTGACCGCGGAATTTCCTATCTATATTTTTATTGCGGCGGCTCTGGGCATAGGACTTTTTATCGGATTTATCGCCGCCGGATACTACTATTTTTCCGGACAAGCGGGTATACGGCATAAGAAAAAAGAGATTAAAAAACTCACGGACACCATCTCAGTAATCGAAGCGGAACGCGACCAGTACCGCGCCGCCGCAAAACGGGAACGGGGTAAAGATCCAAAGAGTGGGTCTGAATGAAAGTTGTTGGTGATTAGTTAAAAAAGATGGATTAGAGTTGTTTCTTAATGTTTTAATTTTAACTAACCGCTATTTTAGTAAAGGGGAAGTGGTTTGCGGATAATTATACATGGATCTAAGTCCAAGTTGTTTATGGCTTTGACAGCGCTGTTTCTTGGTGTTGTTCCACTTCTTTCTTCACCGGTTCCTGAGATTGCCGCGGCTGCCGAAGCGCGGGGCCTGCGGCTTTCGGGCGATCGCGCTTTTGTAAAAGAGGATTACAAAAAAGCCGCTGAATTTTACGAACAGGCTTCACGGCTCGACAGGTCATCATCAGTCTATCGCCACCTTCACGCGCTCAGCGCCGCTCATAACGGTCAAACCGGTGTGGCTATGGAGATCTGGAATGATATTGCGGAAGACCTCAGTGACGAATTCTGCTCGGCTGCCGCGCTTCACCTTGCTTATCTTGAGATGCAGAAGTCAAACTGGGTGTCCGCATACTCTATTTTACAGGCATCGGCTCCCGCTGATACCGCTTCACCGCTCTATGTACCGTTTGTCTGGGAGATGCTTGAATGCTCAAGGCAGCTGGGCCGCAGCGAAAGAGTTTCTTTTCATGAGAAACAGCTCTCTGTTATTGAAGGAAGTATTCTTGAAGAGAGCGGGAGCAATAGTTTCAGTCCCGGAAGTACTGTAAAGAGGCAGGATGTTCCTAAGGCGGATATGAGTTTCCAGTCTCCAGTTACCGGTTCCCAAAAAAACAATGAGCAAACACCCGCGCCGACGCCTGTCATAAATAAAAACAGTAATACAGCGCCTGCTGCAGATGCAAACTCTGACAAAGATGTCAACCTAACCACAAAAAATTCTGATCCTAAGAAGCAGAAAACTATTTTTACTATACAGGTTGGGGCGTTTGGGTCAAAAGAAAACGCCGAGAATCTGGTAAAAAAACTCTCCGTGTCCTATAGCGATGTCACAATAATGTCCCCTAATATCGGAGGCCCTGTGCTTTACAGGGTAAGAGTCGGGGCGTTTGAGAGCAGGGAAGAGGCGGAGTTAGTAGCGAAAAAGCTGTCTGAAACCGGCATGTCGCCAAGAGTTATGGAAAGGTAGGAGAGATACTTTGGAATTTGAGATGGTAATAGGACTTGAAGTGCATGCGCAGCTGCTTACCAAAACAAAACTTTTTTGCGGTTGTACCACCCCTTTTGGCGATCCTCCCAACACTCATGTTTGTCCGGGGTGTCTCGGAATGCCGGGAACCCTTCCGGTGACTAACAGGGCGGCTGTAGAGATGGCGGTGGCTATGGGTCTCGCTATCGGCTGCCGTATCAATCATAAGTCAATTTTCAACCGCAAACACTATTTTTATCCTGATTTACCTGCGGGATATCAGATATCTCAGCATAATCCGCCGATTTGTGAAGATGGCAAACTTACTGTAACTGTAAATGGCGAAGAAAGGGTAATAGGGGTCAATCATATCCATATAGAAGAGGACGCGGGCAAACTCGTTCATGATCAGGACGCGGACTCTCTTTTTGACGCAAACCGCGGCGGAAGCGCGCTTATAGAAATTGTATCAAAGCCCGATATGCGAAGCCCCGCCGAAGCCCGCGCTTATTTAGCCGGAATTAAAGAAATTCTTGAGTATCTTAATGTTTGCGACTGCAACATGGAAGAGGGCAGTTTACGCTGTGACGCCAACATCTCGCTGCGCCCTAAAGGAGAGCAAAAGCTTGGCACAAAAACAGAAACCAAGAACATGAACAGCTTTAAGCATCTGGAGAAGGCCCTGGAATATGAGGCGAGGCGCCAGGAAGATGTTTTACGCAGCGGCGGAAAAATTTTGCAGCAGACGTTTCTATGGGATCCTAACAAAAACTGTTCGATACCGATGCGTACAAAGGAGAGCGCGGACGATTACCGTTATTTTCCGGATCCCAACCTTATGCCCGTTGTCGTTGAGAGTGAGTTTATCGAAAAAGTCAGGAGTACGCTGCCTGAGCTGCCGCGGGAGCGCCGCGGCCGTTTTGAGAGGGATTACGGATTACCGTCTAACGCGGTTGAAGTTCTTACCTCAACACGCTGTATAGCCGACTATTTTGAGCAATGTGTATCAATTTGTAAGGATGCAAAATCAGCCTCTAACTGGATTATGACCGACATCATGCGGATGATGAACGACAGCAAGCTTGAAAGCCCTTTTGAGTTGAAAGTAAATCCTGAAAAGTTGGGGGAGCTTATACTGTTGATAAATGGCGGCGGCGTTTCCGCAAAAGCGGCCAAAAAGGTCCTTGATTTAATGGAGAGTGAAGATAAAGACGCTAAAACTGTCGTTAGCCAGCAAGGACTCGAACAGGTATCCGATAGCGGAGCCCTTGAAACAATTGTCAAAGAGGTGGTTGGCGCTCATCCGGGCGAAGTTCAACGCTACAAAGATGGCGATAAAAAACTCACCGGATTTTTCATGGGGCAAATCATGAAAGCTTCGAAGGGTACGGCTAATCCTAAGGAAGTCAACGCCATTTTAAACCGTTTTTTGGGATGAGTATAGTCAGGTGAGAAATATTTTTTTATCAGTCATAATGGTTTTAATTTGTGTACCGGTTATATATGGTGAAGAAGCTCATGTTGACGAAACTGATGCCGTGAACGGTTCTCAGCATTCCGGTATTGTACGGGAGGCAATCCAAAATCAGGATTCCGCCGCTGTTATCAGCGGAGAATTAGCTGAGGAAAGAACAAATCACACTCACGCCGATACTCTTGACATTGCCGAAACGCATTCTCATAGCAAACTCGCGGTTGTACGGCGTGAGCACAATTTTAAAAGACAGTCGCAGCTTGCGATAGGAATGATGGTGTTTGTAGCCATCATCCTCGGAACATCGCAAACGTGGAATCCGCGTTAGGATCTAGCCCTGAGCGCTCTGGCCGCGAAGCTCTTCCATCATCTCATTGTAACGTTTCTGTGATGAAGTTGAGTTCTGCATAGCGTTGGCGATCTCCTCATAACGTTCAATAGAGAGCCCCTCTTCCGCGATCACCGCAAGGCTTTTCTCGTGGAGTTCCTGGTTAAGTCCCTCTATTTTTTCGTTTGCCTTGTTTATTTTCTCCATCTCTTTATCTGTGACCGATGACGCGAGTTCAGGGTTTTCCCGGGTCATTAATATCTCTACATACCGGTCAACTGTAAGGCCCTGCTCCTCAATTATTTTTATCATCCGTTCCTCAAGTTCGCTTTGTATGTTAATCATACGGTGATTAACCTGAACAAAGCTTGCGATCTCCTCATCGCTCAAGTTTACAGCAGATTGGCCCCCAAGGCCTGGGATTGATCCTGTTACGGAAAGTACAAGCATTAAAACAATTAGACCGCCGGTAATAAACGCGGACAGGTGAATTTTTTTTCTGAAAGCTGACATCAATAACTCCTTTGACAAATTACAGATTACAAATAAAACGAAGGGAAAAGGATCTAACAGTTGAACTTTAAGGAGTAACGTATGTGCGAGGGGAAAATTTTCGCTTTTCCATTGTGTTTTTATAGATTCAAATTATTTTGTTTTTAATTCCGCGTTCAACATTTCTAAAAAAATTTGTACCTGATCAGGCGACTCAAGCGAGTAGTCGGCAAAGCTGGGCTCGTTGTGATTACCAACTAAAATTCCCGTACCCCAATCTTTCACTTCGCCAAAAGCGTCTTCATCGGTAATGTCATCGCCGATATACAGAGGATAAGCTTTGTTTTGATTGACGCCAAACAGTTTTTTTGTGATCCACCGGACAGCCATACCTTTATCCCAGGATAGCGCAGGGCGCAGATCAATTACCATTTTACCATGAGTGATTCTTAATTCGGAATAGGCGGCCGCTACGTCCTGTACAGTATCTTTAATCTTGCTGATATTTTGCTGATCCGCAAGACGGTAATGGACGGCCAACCCGAATTTTTTGCGCTCGATAAATACGCCATTAATTTCGGAGAGCAGGTTTTGAAGGTCTTCTCCTGCACGCCGCAGTGAACTTTTGCTTGCCATAGCTTCTTCAAATTCCATTTTTATCCCTCCGGGGCCTGCTATCTCAAAACCATGGCTGCCGGAATAGAAGATGTTATCGATGTTTACAAGGTGACGTAAATCTTCCATATCCCGTCCGCTTATCACCGCCACTTTTGCGCTTTCAGAGAGAACGGAAATGATGTTGCGCATCCGCAAAGAGAGCCGGGCGTCCTGCGGTCTTTGAACTATCGGAGTTAGAGTGCCGTCATAGTCAAGGCACACTAAAATATTTTCGGGACTCAGGTTTTTTGACAGGCTTTTAAAAAAAATGACAGCTGAGGGAATTTTATCCGCGGATTGTTTCAGTAATATTCCTAAAGGAGGGATTTGGTCAAGTGATGTAACAACCAGATTCGCTCCGTTCGCGATAAATAGTTCGCTTCGGCCGCCGTCTCTTGACACTCCTGTTACAAGAGAGAACCCTCCCAGACTGCCGGCCTTAACGCCGGCAAAAGCGTCTTCTATAACGGCGCAGCGTGAAGGCGTGATCCCAAGAAGCTTTGCCGCAAAAAGAAATGTGTCGGGCTCCGGTTTCCCCTTGAGCTTATTTAACAGCGCGTCATTACCATCAACTATCACATCAAAAAAAGGTTCAATACCTAAACTATTGAGCACTTCACGGGCGTTCTTTGACGCGCTTACAACCGCAAGGCGCAAACCTGCGGAACGCCATAATTGTACCATCCGCAAAGCGTCTTCGTAAACGCTTGCCTTGTGTTCCCGAAGCAGCGACAAAAATATATGATCTTTGAGATTACCCAGTCCGCATACTGTTTCTTTATCCGGCGGGTCGCTCTCCTCTCCGAAAGTCAAATTTATGCCCCTTGATCGAAGAAAACCGGAGGCTCCTTCGCTGCGGGGGCGGCCATCAATAAACTCCCTGTAATCAGCCTTTTCATCAAGAGGCACAAAAGACGTACCTGTACGCTCCGAGTAATTTTTAAGAAATCCATCGAACATTCTCTTCCAGGCCCGCGCGTGAAGTATGGCTGTGCTTGTAAGCACTCCATCCAAGTCCAGAACCACCGCGCCGATTCTCGCAAGATTACGCATAGCGCAAATTACAAATTACAATGTATAATGTATAATGTACAAATAAAGACTGTATGACGTTTTCTTTTTTAATTTTCATAGAGACATTTTTAAGGCAAATTACAATGTACAATGTACAAATTACAAATAAAGACCGTATTCCGGAGTGTATCTTAAATCTCACTATTTTGTGCTTTTGTTTATAATTTGCAAAGAACATACCAGTTTAAAGCAAAGCAAATTACAATGCACAATGTAAAAATAAAGACCGTATGACGTTTTTTTAATCTCAACCGGGTCTAATTCCCTGAAGCTTTGCTTCGCTATAAAAGGTTCAGATCCACCAGATACCTCGAAGCTTGCTTCGGGGCGGTTCATTTTTTATGGGAGACCTTTTTAAGGTAAATTACAGATCAAGACCGTATTCCGGAATGGTTTTTAATTCTAACAGGCAGCGGTTTCCCGCTTTTATTTGTAATTTGTACATTGTACATTGTAATTTGTATTTATGAACATCCATCCCTTCGACCCTAAAAACCTTTCCTCACCTAATGGAAACGCTCCCGGCGGTTTTCGTATTCACAATATGCTCTCCTCCGTGAAGCGCACGTTTTTTGACGCGGGTGCGGTTGTAGGTAAATACCGCATTATACATGAAATTGACAGGGGCGGCATGGCTGTAGTATATAAAGCCTTGCAGATGGATCTTGAGCGGGAGGTTGCCTTAAAAGTGATGCCCGCTAATATTACCATAAATTACCGTTTTGTTGAGCGGTTTTTGAGTGAAGCTCACTCCGTGGCAAAGCTTAGTCATCCGTATATAGTAAACATTTACGAAGTGGCGGCTCAAGACAGCGCTTACTACCTTGCCATGGAGCTGATCAAAGGTAAAAATCTCTATCATCACCTCCATGAATATAAACCAAAACTTGTGGATGTGTTGGAGATAGTGTCAAAACTCGCAGAAGCGCTCTTTTACGCTCATAGCCAAAAAATCATCCACAGAGATCTCAAGCTCAACAATGTGATAATGAAAGAGCCTCTGCTTCCGGTGCTTATTGACTTTGGACTTGCCAAAGCGATGGAGGACGCAGACGGCGGGATAACAAGAACCGGCGAAATTATGGGCTCTCCCGCTTATATGGCTCCGGAGAGACTTTTAGGCTCAAACATGGATCACAGAAGCGATATCTGCTCACTCGGGATCATGCTCTATGAGATGCTTACCTTTAAAAATCCCTACCTCGATCAACGTAACCTCCATCAGACAACGCTCAACGTTATGGAGGCGAATCCGGTTCCTCCTAAAAAACTGATCCCATGGCTGCCTGATGAAATTGAGGCGGTAACGCTTAAAGCGATGGCCAAAGATCCAGCCGCCCGCTACCAATCTATGGAGGAGTTCCAGGCTGACATAAGACGCTACCAGAAAGGCGACACGGTTTTAGCGAGGCCTCCTTCGTTTTCAAAGCGTACCACTCGCTTTATGCGTAAAAAATGGGCGACAATTGCAATATCTGCTCTTATAATGATAATTTGCGGAATTTTTGCCGCAAATCACTACATTCAAAGCAAGAAGGGGAGCTGGCACTGGCAGCTTGTACATTCGAAATTTCCGGCAAGCCCTGAAGAATGGGTATTTGGTCCGGACGCGGGAAAAGTAGACACAGAGAATGTTCTGTCTCAGCAAATCCCGTTTCCAAAACCTTCATCCCTGCAACTCCCATCTAAACAAAAAGAGGGCGGATGGCAAAGAACAGACCGGTTTCTCTGGGGGTATTCAGAAGGTTTTTCCTATGCGAGACTTGAGTGGAGGTTTAACCGCGATGTACTCATTGAGGTTGATATACAGGGTTCAGTGCGCGATATTTTCAACGCCGGTATTTTTCTTTTTGGCAACAACCCCCAAAACGCTTACTGCATCCACATTAACCGCGGCGGAAGCGGGGAGAGCGGAATAACGTTTCCCGGAAGCGATTTTTTGTTCCAGGACATTGAGAGCGGCAAAGTTCCATGGCGCGCAAAAAACAGAGTTGTTATTGAACGGGCCCGCAACACCATCTCCCTCAGCATCAATGGGGTTTTGATATCGAAAGTCTACGATTTTTTTCCGTTAATAGATAAAGATCATGAAAAAATAGGTTTCTTTGTAAACGGAAGCAATGTGAATTTTTCAAACCTGAAGATATACCGTCCCACGACTCCCATGACTCCAAGCCCCACGCTTATTGCGGACCGGTTTTGGGAGAAGGGCTACTTTGAAGAGGCGATTAATGAGTACAAAGGACTTATGATAGATCGGTCAGCTCTAATCTACGCCAAGGATCTTCATCTCAAAATCGCTGATTGCCAGATACGGTTGGGCCATTACGATGAGGCGTTAACGACTCTTGCCCAAAGCAGCCGGCTGCAGAGCGGCGGGGAACTCAGGGTGCGCTCAAAGCTTCTTAATATTGTGGCATACCAAAAATCTGGTAACACGGAAAAAGCCGACAGTGTTTCCAAGTTAATGGCTGAGAACCATGAATCCGCCGCTGTTAATTATTATGTCATGTCAAGCAAAATTATTAATTGCGTCCAGAAAATAGATGCAGGCGACTTGCGGGGCGCGCAAGCTGATATTAAAAAATACGCCGCTCTCTACCCTAAATTTTCCGCCAAGTGGGGCAGCCTCCATTTGCGGCTTCTTGCCATTTTGGCGCAGCAGGGAGATGTTGAACAAGCGCTTACGCTGTCAAATGAAATATCGGCAATTTACCGCCAAAACAGCGAGATACCGGCACGGGCCAAAACGCTTATGGGCAAGGCGTATCTTAACGCGGGACAGGTGAGTAAGGCGTCAGAGATGTTTAACCAGAGTATACATACTTTTAATACATCGGATAACATCTGGGAAGCATGGTTTAAGCTGGCGCAAATTTATGAGTATGATTTTGATTACAATCACGCGCTGTCACTCTATCTTAAAATATGGAAAGAGTGTCCGCCAACTTCCGAAATTTTCTGGATGGCGGCGCTTAAATGCGCCGAGTATAATATTAATGACGAAACGCCCGCGGCGGTAGTACCGCTTTTGCACGAAATAGTAAACGGCGATCACCCTTTTCCTCTTCCAAGATTAATCGCAAACTACTATTTAGACAGGGTTGATGAGAAAGCGTTCAGGAAGAGTTACAGCTTTCTTTACCCCGCTGACCCCTGGCACCAGTACTACACCGCCCGAAAACAGCTTTTACAGGGAAACAGAGAACAGGCGCTCATTACACTGGGCAGTCTGCGGAGACAACTTCCCCAAAATTCATGGCGTACACTCCAGGTTCTTAAAATTCAACGGACGCCGCAGGGATGGAAGTGATGTGCTTCATGTCAATTCAGCAGCCGCGTTAAAAATAAAATTGTCCATTTTGGAATAAACAAACAATTAAGATCCGCTACCTGCTGGAAAAATGCAGCCGCAGCCAGATTCCATGCGAAGATGTATGTACCGGAACCTCAAGTTCGGCAGGCTGCTTCAGAGACCGTCTGTAAGTATAATCCAGATTCAGCACGCTGCTGAGACGCCAGGAAAATGTTCCGTGAAAGTCAAGGTCTGGCTTATCAATACGCTGTTCCGGCAGCACGGGGATAAACAATCTTATTTCACCGTCAACGCTTGCGTGCGCTCCGAGCCTGACCATCATGCTGAGGGCAGTTTGCGGACCAACCTCAAAAATGTCAATTTTTTCTTCAGGATAAAGTATAATACTGTTCGCGGCATTAACTTTTTGCGTAAGGGAATCGTCAGACAGGTATTTGACTCTGGAAGATTCTATTATCCTGTGCCTGTCAAGGTATCTTGAATATGAACTCCCTATCCCCAGACGTAACTTGGACTCAAAGGAGCGCATAGTAGCAATATCAGCGTTAAGACCCGCGCCAAGTTCAAAGGTCAGCGGAGAGAAAGCAGGTTCGCTGATAAATGTCCGGCTGGTGTCGAAGCCCGCTTCCTCATTAAATACATAATCTTTATCTACAAAACAGAACCAGCTCTCATTTTGACGCTTGAGCTTTGTTTCAAAAAATTTGGTGTTAAATTCAGCGCGCGCGTAAGGTCCCACCCAATCAAGAAGCCTCCATATGAAAATGCTCGAGAGGTTCACTCTGTCGGGGGTATTTACCATGTTTGACATATCATTGTTTTCGACACTGACGCTTTCTTCAAGTCTAAGCCGCGTGCTCCACTCTACCGGTTTTCTTCTGTAAAGGAGCCAAGTGTCAAAAAGCAGACCCATGGAAAATGTGTTTTCATCTGTCCCGGCCTCATGGTCGATTTCGGCGTTGAATTGCACATTTGCTCCAATGTTTGCGCCAATATGCCAGTTGCCTGTAAGCCTTGTGGTTGGAGTCATATAAACCGTGCCTCCGCCTCTGATACGAAAACCGGTGGGATCCTGAATAAGAAGAAAATTTGTAAGCTCTCCGGGGAGCAGTCTTACCGTCACAAAATCAGTCAGAGTGTTATAACCTGAGCCAGATCCCAATATTTTGTAAACTCCAGGTTTCAGAATCCACGCTTTTACCGTTTCTCCCAGCTCTATGCTTGCTCCATACCCTCTTCCGTAGGGGTCAAACTCATCGATCCTTACAAGTTCATACTCACCTTTAAACACCGATCCCTGCTCATCCACAATGTCAATAACAAGCCCCGACCAGTCAGGAGTAAGCGTTGAGGTTTGACTTTCAGTAACCTCAATACGCTTGATCATACGCTGGTGCTGGGAACCGCTTCCCACTATTACATTGTATTCCCCAGGCTCTGCAACATAGGTACGCCCTGTTTCCCCTGAGGCGATGATATTGCCGTTTTTGTCGGTAATTTCAATATCCGGTTCATGGTTTATCTCAGTCATTTTCGGAACAAAAATCCCGCCTTTACCAAAAGGAATGACCGTCTGGTTAGAAGCCTGCTGCATCGAAAGCGGCTGCGCGTTCCACGTTTTCATTACCCCTTCGAGCCACCTGTTCCTTTCCAAAGGCTCCGCTGACAACGCCGGTTCCGCGTTTGTAATACTGACGCGCCTAAGCGAGCGGTCGATGTGCTCCTGAGTCAGCTCCTCTCCGGGTAAGTTATAGTATTCTGCGAAAACAACTGTTAGACACAGTACTGTCATAAAAACGGTTTGTCTGATAACGGATAATTCGCCGGCTATTATTTTCATTGATGAAATCCTTTTATGCCAAACGTATCATTTTCAAAAATGGGTGCGTATGGGTGAATCCACGCGTTCACCCATATTGCTTTATGTCAATAGACGGGCAGGGGCAAGCCCTGCCCCTGCTATCTTTTGCCTGTATGGACGCCTCAAATTTGTCTTGGCCTATTCCGTATCACTGATAAAAACAGGATCATTGACAGATTGAAACCTGGGCGCTTCCATACCGCTGAGCTGATCCGCGAGTTTGGAATCCAGGTCTTTAATAACCTGGCTAAAGATATATTCTATTATAAGCGACATCTCTCTGATTATATGCTCAGGTTCTCTGCGGTAAATTTTTTTACGCAAATCAAAATGGCGGCTGTAAACGTTAGCCCCATCGGAAAGCCTCGTAAGGTTTACGCGCATGGCAATATGAGCAAAGATCAGATCTTCGCTGTCGTATTCTTCAAGCGCTTCTATTATGCCGGAGAGTTCAAAATCGGGGCGCCTTCCCTCGTCAAAACGGCGTATAACCGCGCTTGTTAGATTTGCGGTATTAAGATGCTTGAACATAAGATCCGTGATCATTCTGGTTGGCTTGACAGCCCAGAGACGGAAATTATAGTAGCGCAGTTCGTAAGGGTTTAATCTGTACACTATCTGGGAGCGGTTATACGCTTCCTCAATAGAAAATTCTTTGAGCCGTATAACATATGGATATTGACTCTCAATCATCCGTTCCTGAGGGGGAGATGGGGCGTAATTAAGCATATAATACTGCTTCAAAGGAGGTCTGCCGCAGGAAGCGAGCAGCACAAGCGCCGCGGCGCAGCGGATATACGCCAACATCGTTTTTTTCTTCATATTTTTATCGCTTTTGGTTAGTTGGGCGAACACGCAGACCCGCCCTCACACTTTTGTTATCTGTCATCTGAGTTCTGAGCTCTCAGTTCTACCTTCTATCCCTCTCCCTGCTTTCTCCTCTGATAAGAAGAGACGGATTCTCGGAAAGCATCCTCATAAGCAGATTGGCGTTTTCGGCAGTTTCCTTTAAATTCTCAACTGTTACAGAGAAGTCTTCCCGTGTTTGCATCATCATAAGAGACAGGTCTTCCGTCAGGTTTCTGACCATCATTACAGTTGTGTCCATCCGTGACACGATAGCCGCGACGTCGTTTCCTGAAAACCCCTCGCTGAAACTTCCCGTTATCTCTTTTATATCTTTAGTTATCCTGAGGGCCTCACTGATTATAATTTTAGTAGTATCCGCGATTTTTCCCGCCGTAGGAATGAAAGCGCGCACATCTCCGAAAGCGCTCTTCGCTTCTCCTGTTATATCGGCCACATTATCCATAATTACCTTAAGTGAACGCAGACTGTCGGGGTGGGTTATGATATTCAGGTGACTGAGCAGCGCATCCACTTTGTCAGTCAGCTCTTCCGCCTTGCTTCCGATATTTGAAAACATTGACGCCCGGTTGGGAATTTCCCCTCCGGGTTTAAGAAGCGGCGACTCATTACTGCCGCCTGAAATCTCTATGTACTTAAGACCTGTTATTCCTACCATACCTGTAGTTGTATGCATATCAACTTTTATCGGAAAGTTTTCGGGAACGCTTATCTCAACTTTCATTTTTGTAAGATCTTCCGGCAGATAGGAGATTTTTTCTACTGCTCCTATGGACATACCGTTATATCTGACCTTTGCTCCCACGTCAAGTCCGTAAAGCGTTTCTCCCTGAAAAAGGGTATAAAAAGTTTTTGTCCGCTGAGTAAACTTCATGCCAAGCGGTATGGCGATAAACGCGGCTAGTATGGCCATACCAATGACCACAAAAATACCAAGCCTCATTTTTTGAGCCGCTGTTATACCCATCCGCTACACCTCACACCGAACGCTCATGGTACTGTATCTGTCCGGAACGGCTGTTTCACGGCGCAAAAAGAAATCCGCTACCGGCCCCGTCGAAAGTTCATGCGCGTCCGTAAACAAACCGTCAAAAAGCGGTTTGCCCTTATGTAAAAAAAGTATTTTGTCTGCTATCTTTTCAATAGAAAATAATTCATGGGTCACAACAACCACAGTTATACCAAGCGTTTCACGCAGCCGCAGCAGAAGCGTATCAAGTCCGGCGCTTGTCACAGGGTCAAGTCCGGCGCTTGGTTCATCGCAAAACAAAAGCGGGGGATCAAGACTGAGCGCCCTTGCAAGCGCGGCCCGTTTTCGCATTCCGCCCGAAAGCTCCCCTGGAAAAAGATCATAAGCGTGAGGAAGCTCAACCTGAGCAAGCTTGTAGCGCACAATCTCATCTATAAGCTTTGGCGGCAAATCTGTATGCATCTGCAGCGGCAAAGCGACATTTTGAGCGGTAGTCA
Source organism: Chitinispirillales bacterium (assembly GCA_031254105.1). GTDB lineage: Bacteria > Fibrobacterota > Chitinivibrionia > Chitinivibrionales > Chitinispirillaceae > WRCH01. The sequence continues at coordinate 154,627 of JAIRVB010000021.1, read as the reverse complement.
AAGAGCCAAGAAGCGCCCCATTCTGAAAAAGCATACCCATTTTTCGTAAGATCTTTGCGTCGCTCTCATTCTCCATATCGGTGAGTTTTTTACCGAACAGTTTTACACAACCTGCGTAGGGTTTGATAAGTCCTATAATAGAGCGCAAAAGTGTAGTTTTACCACATCCGCTGCCACCAAGTATCACACGAATTTCCGATGCATTGACAGATACATTTACCCCGTCCAGAACGGTTTTCTCCCCATACCGGACAACAAGATTTTCTACGGATAAAATTGGATCTGTCATAATACTGATGCCTCTCGGAACTTAAGACTTATAATTCTGAATTTTGAATTAAAACCCAAGATTTGAAACTCTGTTTTTCTGTTTTTTAATTTCAATCCCTGAATTATAGTCTTGTAATTCAAAATTCAGAATTCAGAATTTTTTGCCCTATATTACGAACGAGAACAACGCGTTAGCCACAATAATAATAAAAATACCTACTACTACGCTTGAGGTGGTCTCTCTGCCTACCGCCTCAGCGCCGCCTCTTACCCTGAATCCGAAGTAACATCCTATCCAGATAATAAGCCAGCTGAAAACCATTGATTTGAAACAACCTGCCAGTATATGCTCCACTTTAACTACTTTGGCAAGTTCACTCAAAAAAAGAGAGGTGCTCAGATCTAAATAAAGTATGGCGATCACATATCCGCCAAAAATCCCGGCCGCGGTGGCTATAATTGATAATAAAGGCATTGTTAAGGAGATAGCCCAAAATTTAGGAGCCATAACATATTGCATCGGGTTTATTCCCATTGTACGCAGGGCGTCTATCTCCTCGCCTACAACCATAGTGGCAATTTCCGCGGTGGTAGCGCTTCCCGTGCGTCCGGCAAGGATTATGGCGGTTAAGAGCGGCCCCATCTGCCTTATCATGGTAATACCTATAAGCGGGATGAGAAAAATCCCCATCCCAAAATTTCTCAGCTGCATAGCGCTTTGAAGCGACAATACAACACCTATTAAAAACGATAGAAGCGCAACTATCCCGACTGCTTTAAATCCAAGCTGATACATCTGCTCATAGAGTCCGCCTTTTTTGAAATCCTGACGTCTGAAAACTCCGATTGTACTCCAATAAAGCATCTCCACAAGCACCGAAAGCGCTTCGCCGGCAGTATTCAACGCTCCGGTTGTACCGCCGCCGACGCGTTCAAGAAAGTTCTCTTTTTTAAACGGAACCGTTTTGACTGCTGCCGACGCGCTCTTTTTAAGATTAAGCTGGTTTTTGATGTCTTCCCGAACGCCTTGCAGAACAAGCGAGCCGCCCTGCTCCCGGCAAAGTTCCTTCAAAAGTTCAAGAAAGCAGACGCCCGCGGAATCTATTCTCTCAGTTTGGGAAAGGTCAAGTACGAGGCGTCCGCTGTGAGAACCGCTCATGAGACCACAGCCGGATATCCAGGCACGGTCAAGAACCGCGGGTACTTTTTTGGTAAGGTCTTTAGAATTTGAAAAATTTAAAGGCATTGTTTCGGATGTGTGCTTTCCGACAATTTTAAGTATATATGGATAAGTAAGGGGAACCCGCGTGTTCGCCCATAATAAATTATAAATTAAAGATGTCGGCAGTTCAGGTGTAAATATCACCCGCAGGTCATCCGTAATTAATCTTCGCGCCGAAAGACAGGGTCGGCAGTCTAAATATCCCCAAGCGGGGCAAATCAATCAGGCGCTAAGCCTGCGATGGTAGAAATAAAAAACGTGTATAAAACGTTTATAATAAAAATAGTTAAGTGACAACAGAGTCCGCCACTTTTTGGCAAGCTTCTGAGAGGAAAAATTGAAGTGTTGTTGACAACAGGCAGTCACTTAAAACCCCTTTTTCAGCAAAAAGTCACTTTTTTTCAAACATATGCGTATATCCATGTAATTCATTGTAAATCAATGAATTATACATACAAAAACCGTTCAAGAATATTAACTTTTTAACCTCAGTTAAAAAAAAAGATTGCGTTTTTCGTTTTTTGCCCATATATTTATAGACTTGTTATTAAACCAAGAAGAGTTATCGCGGGCTGCTTTGCCGCATATCTCTTTCTTCCCTTTCAAAGGTGGAGGACTCTAACCTATGCAGTTACCTAAGTCAAGGCGGCGCCAAAAGCTGCGTGAGAAAAAATGCCAGTATCCCGGATGTGGAAAGATCTTTTTTGGGATCCACATCTCAAAATATTGTCCGGAGCACCGGCAGGACCGCTACCGTATCCGCAAACGCACCAAGCCTGAGGACGTTAACATCAAGAACCAAACCTTCAAGCACACCTATACCGAAGTTATCACAATGGTGATGGACTGCGCGCTGGAGGGGTGCGAGCATCAGTTTGAAGTTAAAATCTACCCGCGTCAGTACATTTATCCAAAATACTGTCCCGAACACCGTAACGAATACAAGCGTATCCGTCATCTCCAACTCATCGGCCGCGAAGACCTTATTGAGCAGATGAAGAGCGAGAGCGAGAGCTTTGAGCTTGAACACGGAGGCGCGGAAGGGGATGCGGAGGATATTGACGCAATTGAAGATGTAGCTTGAAGCCAGAATCTTCAAACAGATATCCTGTCTTGTTATGTTGCAGGGGCGGCAACAGAGCCGCCCGTTTTTCATATGCATCGTACATCTCTGAGGCGCATGATATGTGGGCGGCTCTGTTTCCGCCCTGAAATGAAAGGGCGTACACGCTATCTTCGGCGTGTCTTTATAACCTCACGTTTTAACGTGGGGTGGGATGTGTCATTCCCAAACGCCCTTATTTCGCCGGTACATAATGAGTACCAATGTTCTCCGTGTCCGTCCGTGTATCTATTCGCGTAAACCCATGCGTCATGCAACATCCGTTCGTACCATGCGCGATCAGGCGCCGTATACGCGCTTTTCATCGCCCCGCCCCGGGTTGAAACCCGTGGCTATAAAGACACTCTCACTGGCGTGCGCCCTTTCAGGGCTTACAAAAGCAAAAATATCCTTATAAAAATCAAATACGGAATTTAACCTAACATATTAACTCGTCGCATTTTTTGTAGTTGAATTAAAAAAACTCGTTGCATAAACTGTCGAAGAACACATTTTTACGCTGCATTTTTTGTAATAATCTGCTTACAATATCAATGTTTGTCAATTCGGACGTCAATGTCGGATTATAATAAAGCGGATGGGTTGATTTGCCGCTGTGCGCGGTTGAGGCTGTAAATAATCTCTTTTAGCAGCGCTGTTTTAGCGATTGTTTTTCGCGCGCTTGCGCTGCATACATTATATTTGTAATGATTTTTGAGATGATACCTGTTTAATTTAACAGTGGAAATTAGAAGATGGATAGCGAAGAGCTTAACATTACGTCATTAAAAGATTCGATAAAAGCGCTTTCGGTAAGCATTGATGTTTTTAAAGCAAATATGTCAAGCGAAGATATCGGTTTGAAAAATACGCTGCGTTCCGGAGTGATACAAAATTTTGAGACAGCCTACGAATTAGGATGGAAATTCATGAAAAAGTGGCTTGAGGCAAACGTTTCCCCCGATATTGTCTCAGGTGTTTCACGTAAAGAGTTTTACAGAATCGCGCACCAAAATGGTTTGATATCAAGCGTTAACGACTGGTGGAATTTTCACAACGCCAGAAACAGAACGTCGCATATTTACAGCGTAACAACCGCGGAAGAGGTTTTGGAAGCCGCGTTCGGGTTTCTTGCCCCGGCGCAAAAATTCGCCGCTGACTTAGAGAAAAAATTATGACAGGTCTGAGCGAAACCGAGGAAAAAACTGTCATTGATATAATTTCCCGTGTCGCGCCGGATTGCGATGTTTTTATGTTCGGTTCGCGGTATTTGCGGACACACAAAGATCACTCCGATTTAGATTTGGCGTTCGCGCTGCCACAGGGAGCGAAGTTAACGCTTGCCCGTCTAGGCGAAATTAAAGATGCGTTTTGCGAATCTAATTTGGTTTTCAGAGTTGATGTTGTAGATTACAATGGAGTTGAACCGTATTTTCGTGAAATAATTGATGGCGGGTGTAAAAGAATTTATCTGTCGCGCTTCGCTAAATAACGTTTCTTTATATGTCAGAATACCAAAATGCGAATATTAACTAACACCCGCCTTTTGGTTCCAAACAGAAGCTCCCATTTACTATATTAAACAGTTTTCCATAAACCGCAAGTATCGAAAGGAGCTATAAATTGAAAGACGCTAATTTCTCAAAGAAAATTTTATGTATCGGCGCCGGATACGTTGGCGGACCGACTATGGCCGTAATAGCGGCAAAATGCCCTCAGTACAAGGTGACTGTTGTTGACATTAACGCGGCGCGCATCGACGCGTGGAACAGTGACAAGCTGCCCATTTATGAGCCGGGGCTGCTTGATGTTGTAAAACAGGCGCGCGGCCGCAATCTGTTTTTTTCGACAGATGTGGATGAGGCGATAAGAGAAGCGGAGATTATCTTCGTTTCTGTGAACACCCCTACTAAAAGTTTCGGCGAGGGAGCGGGCAAAGCCGCTGATCTTCAGTACTGGGAACTCACCGCGCGTAACATTGTGAGAGTGTCTCAATCGGACAAGATCATAATCGAAAAAAGCACATTGCCTGTAAGAACCGCGGAAGCGATGAGCAGAATCCTTAACGCGAACGAAAAAGGGATCCGCTTTGAGGTGCTTTCAAATCCTGAGTTTCTGGCGGAGGGTACAGCTGTCGCGGATCTTGAAAATCCTGACCGCGTACTTATCGGATCGCAGCTGACCGCCGAGGGGATAAAAGCGCGCGACGCTGTGGTTGAAATTTACGCCAACTGGATTCCCAAAGAGAGAATTCTCACAAGCAACGTATGGAGTTCGGAGCTTTCAAAGCTTGTAGCCAACGCCTTTCTTGCTCAGCGCATATCATCTATCAACAGCATATCCGCGCTGTGTGAAAAAACCGAAGCGAATGTATCCGAAGTGTCGCGGGCTATCGGTATGGACAGCCGTATCGGGAATAAGTTTCTTTCGTCAAGCGTTGGTTTCGGCGGCTCCTGTTTCCAGAAAGATATCCTTAATCTGGTATACATATGTCAAAGCTGGGGACTTACAGAAGTGGCCGATTACTGGGAACAGGTAATATCGATGAATGAGTACCAGAAACGCCGTTTTGTTCAGAATATGGTGAAAGTTATGTTTAATACCGTTGCGGGTAAACGGATAGCGTTGTTTGGATTCGCCTTTAAAGCGGACACCGGCGACACGCGAGAATCGCCGGCTATTTCCGTAGCGAAGCAGCTTCTTGAGGAGCACTCAAAAGTGGTGATTACCGATCCTCAGGCTCTTGACAACGCTAAAATCGATCTGGCTGATTATGCGGACAAACTGGAATTTATCCCCGATCCGTATGAAGCGGCTAAGGGAGCTCATGCCATAGCCGTAATGACAGAATGGAAGGAGTACAAAACCCTTGATTACAAACGCATTTTTTCAGATATGGAACGCCCGTCATTCATTTTTGACGGCCGCAATGTCCTTGACCACAAAGCGCTTTTTGATTTAGGGTTTAACGTTTTCCCATTAGGCCAGCCATTTCACAAACATTTTTAGTAGTGATTATTGCGGCGCGCGGGTTTATCGCCGGTGTTGACGGAATCGTGTAGGGAACGATCATTGATCGTTCCGCCATATACAAGATAGTTTTTGCGGGAAACCATTGTTTCTGTCTCTTTTCATTAACGAAATTTAGATAATAAGAACATTGGATTCCGCCATCGCGGGAGGACGTGCGGGCAGACTTCCTGCCAATACACGATAAAAATGATATCCATTTCCAATCATATTTAATGAGAGCGAAGCAATCTAACTAAAAATGCCGTATGCGGATTTTTTTAATGTAAAGCGGACAGCTATTCTTCACGGGAAGACCAAGGAGCGGATTTTTGAGGAGCTCGCGGGGTTAATCGTGAAGTTTGCGCCTGATGTTACACTTGAGTCTATATTAGAGAATGTCAAGGAGAGGGAGTCGTTTATATCAACACGGATCACCGAAGCTTTGGCTATTCCTCACGCACGGATTCCCGGATTTCCCGGTACTATGGCCGCTGTGGGGGTGAGCCGCAGCGGTGTTTTGTATGATACTCACGACACTACCCCAGTTAAGATTGTTGTGCTGATTGTCGGGGATGGCAATGATCATCTCAGCGCGATTTCCTGGACTGCGGAGCGGCTTGAGGATGAAGAGCGTCTTAAAGCTGTTATGACAGCCGGCAATCACCGTAAGATTTACTCTATCCTTACAGGTAAGGAATTGCCTGTCCGCCGCCGCAGGGTTACCCCCAAAGAGGTGCCTGCCGCTAAATTTCTTCACCGCGCCTATGAGTTGGCGGAAGAACTCGGCGTCAGCGCCGTGATATATCACGCATCAACGGTTTTGTCCGTATTGAATTTCAAGCCCAAACGAAATTTACCGCTTTACATGATTGTTACGGACAGAACGCTCACCTCTCAAAAAATACCTGGTGTCAAAGAGACCGTTCATGTGCCGTTTCGTGTTCCTAACCGCACGAATCAGGTGGAGCTGGCTCTGATATATCTCATTTCGCAGGGGATAATAGGAAAAGATCAAAAAGTAATAAGCGTTCTGGGGGCGCCTGAAAAGGAGGCTCTTGACACGGTGATACTTTCCGACTCCCGCGACTACAAACTTTTTTTCAAACTTGGCCGCAAACCCAAGCCTCTTGACCTTGAGCAGCAGGTGTTTTCACGCGCTATACAGATCGCAAGCGAACTTGCCTATGAGGGCAGGGAGGGTAAACCTGTCGGGACGCTCTTTATATTGGGTGACCACGAAAAGGTGCTGAACTCCTGTCAACAGATGGTGGTTAATCCTTTTGGCGGGTACAAGGAGGAGAACAGAAATGTGCTTGATCCCGGTCTTGAGGCTACAATAAAGGAATTCGCGAAGATTGACGGAGCGTTTATAGTCAGGGGCGACGGCGTTATTGTTACATCAGGCGCGTTTATCAAGGCTCAGGGAGGCGCTGAATTAGTACAAAAGGGGTTTGGGGCGCGTCATACCGCCGCCGCGAATATAAGCGCCGCCACAGACGCGCTCGCTCTCGCGCTTTCCGAATCGACAAGGCGGGTGAGTGTGTTTAAGGGCGGGAAGAGGATAATGTATTTTTAAAACCTGAACCCGCCCTCAAGCTTCATATGAACAGCGCCTCTGTCTTCCGCTGCGTCAACATCAACAGACGCGTTTAATTTGAAAAAACCGAAAGGATCATGGCTTACGTAAACACCTGGACGCAGATGATGAACTGTTCCTGAACCTAAGAACTTTTTCGTTTCGGAATCGGGATTGCCGCCCCCCTCCTGAAATATATCGGTTATCTTACCTCCGCGGGTTTCACTGTTTTTTGCCAAACTTGTCAGTCTAAGACCCAAAGCGGTTTTCTTCATAACATCCATATCGGCGTTGATTACTACCGCCTGAGAGTTAGGCCCAAGAGCGGAGCCAAGACTTTTATCAAAATGATCATAGCGGTGGCTGCCGCCGTAAAAATGGGTGTACACCCAGGGCTCAACGCGGCTGTATTCGATACCCGCGCTTATATCTTTATTGTAAATGCTGCCGAAATATTGCATCCCCGCTGTCAGCCCCCACTTATTTCCCCAGTCATCGCTGAAAATTTTCCATGGAGCCAGCATATCGTCCATAAAGAATTCGCCGTAGAAGCGGAAGTTTTGCGGCCAGTTTAAAGAAGCGTCAAAAGAGAGAGCGGCGTTGCCTTTATCACCTGTATAGTGTTCGACAAATACTATCGGTACAAAAGGGATACAATATACCCACTCCCATCCATGTTTTTCTTCCGCCATTTCGGGCCGCCTTGAGTTAGCCGGATCATTATTTTGCTGATCCGTAGGCTCGCCGTCAATCATAACCTCATTGATTCCCCAGACAAGCGCGCCGTTAAAAAAAGTTCCGGAAAGCCTGTTGCTGTATAGATATTTTGATTTGTCCTTCTGAGAACGCAGTAAACCGACAGTGTGAGAATACTCAAAATGAAACAGATCAAAAATTCCGCGAAAATATGTTATTGGCGGAGTCTCGCCGGAAAAGGTAAGCGGGTAGTGTACGGCAGGGCCGGTACGTATATAATCTAACCCCGCCTGTAAATTGATCCTGCCCGCGTCGTAACTTATGCCGGCTCTGGGAAGATCGGAAGCGCGCATATTGGCGCTCTCATTTCCGCGTCCGTAAAATGTGTACGGGTTGCCGTCATACGGCTGCCATGAGCTAGGGGAAAACAACGAATCATAAACATATTCCGTCCACACATCGAGGCCGGAATAGAAAGAGAATTTTCCTATATACCCTCTCAGCATCGGGCTTATTATACCACGGCCGCCGGCGCGGGTATCTGTATTGCCGGTACGCGCCCAGGTCTGCCCTGTAAGATCTAAATTTACGATAAGACCAGTCTCATTTTTCCCATTATAATAACCGTAAATTCCTCTGTCAATTGACAGAATCCTTGACAATTTTTCAAGATTGCAGCGTTCGGAGGCGCTGACCGGTTTTTTCGCCGCGGAATCTAAATAGAATAAAAATGATTCGCTGCCCATTGGCTGACGGTGATACCCTTTGGGCAGCAGGCCGTAACGCGCTTCAATGCGCTGAACAAAGCGGTCTATCTGCGGATCGGGACGCATCATGGGATCATAACCGCCATAGGCGGCATGGATCATCATACAGAAAAGAGCCGCAAAAGCTAATCTGAAAGTTCTCATTTGTTACCGGCCTTATATTTGGAACCGGTATCGGAGATATATTTCAGATTGTCCTTTACGTGAGAGATATTTTTGTATTCAGCCGGAATCTGTATGGAGAGAGCTTTTTGCGCGGCCGCATAAGCTTCGCTCTTTTGCCCTAAGTGTTCATGGCATTTTACGATGATATAATAGCCCATCACCAGATCCGACCAATTGACAGGTGTGCGGTTTTGGCTGAGTTCCACAACTTTTTTTCCAAGAGGAAGCGCGTCTTTGTAAGATCCCGTCCATAAGGCTATGAGAGCCCGTATACGCAAAAATACTGTATTTCCCGGCAATTCAACGAGTACGCTGCGGGCTATTGAATCCGCCTTTTTAAACTCCTTGCGGTCAATAAGTATCCAGCAGTATGTGCTTTTTGCCGCGTGATTAAATGGAAACGGAGCTCTGAGCGAACGCTCTACCGCCTCAATACCTCTTTCAACGTTTCCTGATACAAACGGTATCCATTTGAAACTGCTGCCGAAATAGAAATCAAACGCGCCGATTCCAAGATCCGCGCCGTAGTTTTCGGGATCAATTTTTTTTATCTGCCTTAGTAAATTTACAGATCCCATCGCGTTTCTCGCTCCGCTGAACCACTCGCCGCATTTTGCCTGTATCAGTCCCACTCCGCCTAAAATATTGGCGCTGTAGAAAAGGCAGCGCAGAGAGTCCTCTCCCTTTAATAAACGCAATCTGGCATCAAGAACTTTGCGAACGCTGTCCGAAAGCGCTATAAATTCTTTTCCGTCAATCGTGTAGGATTCGTAATCCAGAATTCTGGTTTGTTCTATCGTAACAAGAGTATAAAGAGCGTCAAGATTATCAGGGTCTTGCCGCAGCACCTCTTTAACCTTCGCCGCCGCCTCAGCGTATTTTTGACGAACCATTAACTGCTGGCTGGCGTGTATGGGGTCTCCCTGAGCGCAAAGAGAAAACGCGCAGGCCAGAAGAGCCAGAACAGCGGGAGAAAGCGCAATATGGCAGCTTGAATGTTTCAGATCTGTTCCTTTCAATAGCCGGTTGATTAAATATACTCATTGGCGCGTTTTTGCCGCGCGCCTCCGCTTTTTAAGCCGCCTCGATTGTCGGCAGTTCCGGCTCATAGCTTATTTATCGGAAAGAAGATTAACTATACTACAAAACACTAATATATATTACTTCAGATATCATAACTTATATCAAAATAACCGAAGTGGGGGTATTAAAACGTATGCTTGCAAAAACGCTTAAATCCGCCTCCGCGCTGATTGTAATCATCGCGGCTGCCGCTTATTCTCAGTTTCTTTATCCAAGTTCCATGCCTAAAGTATCCGCTTCATACGATTCCGTTTTATCTAAAACATGGCAGGGAATAAAGAAGCGCAATGTTGATGCCTATTCGACAGGAATGGTGCACCGGCCAAAATCTAATTTTCCTGACGACGCTGTCAGCGAAGGGATAAGTTACGGGATGTTTCTGGCTCTGTATGTAAACGACCAGGCATACTTTAACAGTATCTGGAACGCCGGTGAAAGATATATGTGGAACGCGGGGGGTTATTACGACTGGCGCAGAGATTCTCAGGGCAACAACAATCCGGCGATGGGAGCGTTTAATAACGGTTCCGCCTCCGACGCGGATCAGGATATCGCCCTGCTTCTCATTTTTGCGAATGAGTTAGTAAAAAAAGGGGTATGGACCCCTTATACCAGCATGAAGGGAGCGACTTATGAGCAGCGCGCCCGCTCCATTCTGCCTGCCATAAGGGAGATGATGATCGCCCGTAATAAATACCTGATGCCCGGTATGTGGGGCGGTGAGGAACCGGGTACCATAAATCCCGGCTATTTCGCGCCCGCTTTTTACCGTGTTTTCGCGGAGTTTGAACCGCAGTACGGGGCGGTCTGGGACGCGCTTATTGCAGGTTCTTATGAACTTATCGCCAGATCTCCGGGATACGGGCGCGGGCTTCTTCCCGATTGGTGTACTTTTGAAGGGGGAAGTACGGGCGGAGCGGGCTACAACGCCTATTTTGACGGAGACGCTCTTTACAGAGACGCTATACGCGTATACTGGCGTCTTGCCACCGATTACCTGTGGTACGGCGAACCGAGAGCAAAAGCCTTCCTTGACAAAGCTATTGCGTTCCTGACAGACTTTGGCGGCCCCTCAAAAGCTAACTTTTTTGATATGAACGGAAATCTTCTTCCGGCTGACGATACCGAAATATTAGGTGAGGGCAAGTATAATATTGAGCGCACCCGGCGAGAGCACAGCCCTCTCACTATGGGGATGTGGGCGGCTGCGGCAATGGGTTCCGGCGGCCCGGCGCTTGCCGAAAGCTACAGCGGCGAGCTGCTTAAATTTTACCAAAACGGAACCGATTATTGGGGATACGCTGTAGACCCGACAAGCGGAAAAGAGGACACCCTTCATAACGAAATGTACTTTGAGCAGTTCTTAGCATGGTTCGGCGCGTCGATACTCGCGGGAAATTTCACCAATGTGTGGGAAGACCTCAAGGACGGCGTACCGCAGGGGCCTCCAAGCTGGGTAAGAACGCCCGTGTTCACTCCCGAGAGCCGTGACATAGACGCAAGTGTTGAACCTTTGCGCATAAGCGCCGCGTTCAACCGTTCGGTTCGCTGGACAGTTACGTTCACGCACGATTCCACCGGACGGTCGGTAACACTGGGCGCAGTCTCCGAAACAATTGATCTTTCATGGTACGGCCTCTCGGAAAGCGGCGCCTATATGCCTCAGGGCATGTACACAGTCACAATAAGCGCGGGCGGGCTCAGCCACTGGCCGGAAAAAATCTGGCTTGGCCGGCCTTACGCCAACAGGCCCAATCTCAGAGACGGCAGCCGTCTGTTAATTGACGACTTCGCTCACGGCTCCTTTACTCCTTATATCGGAAGAGAATGGACAAGTTTTCTTGACGCTCACGAACGGCCCAATGTCGGCCTTTCAACCGGACAGCTCTCCATTGACAGTACCAACAAAGCCAACAAATGGCTGCACTGGAACTACCGGTTAGACGAAAACGGTCTCGGATTTGACCCCTACGGCGCTTTGGAATGGAACTGCGGAAACCTCGACTTGCGCGGTATAGACGCAATCATCTTCACAGCCCGCGCAAGCGGCAATATCGATCTCTCGGCGCAGCTTATCTCAAGTGATTTCAACCCCTCGGAATACCAGTTTTTTGAGGATTCCGTTCGCCTCGGCCCCGCACAGAAAACATGCACTCTGTTTATCTCCAATTTCAGGCAGCGTTTGGGCGGCAGCGGTAAAAACCTGAACACTACGCTGTCAACAATGACCGGCATCCGCTTTCAGGTTCAGTACCCAAAAGGAAGCGAAAACACAATTATGCTTGAAAGCATCTACATTACCGGAGCCGACTCTACATTGTCAAAACTGTACAGCTTCGAACCTCCTCCCGATTACATCGCGCCCACAGGCCCAATACGCGTTGTAAACCGCAAAGCCGCTCAGGCACAGAAGTTTTCGGTCAGAAAGAGCGGCGCGTTTGTACACCTCACAGTGCCAAAAAGCATGGCCGGAGGGGACGCGCGGATTATAAACATAAAAGGCGCTGTGGTCAGAGGCGCAAAAGTACCTCAAAACGGCAAAATTCAGATATCCGCAAAAGGGCTCGCCGCGGGAATCTATTTTGTCGAGGTCAAAAAAGCGGGAATGGGGAGTCTGCGCGCTCCGCTGGGGAATGTGAGGTAGGAGGATTTAAGCTAAGAACTCAGACCCAAATTTACCATTGGTAATTCATTACTGTCGAACAATCGATACCCTTGATCCGCGCTCTGGAGGGGAGCAAGGGCCGCCTTCTAAGTACAATATTGTTACATATACGGGATCGGTTACTGAGGATGCATGGATAGAGACATTTTTCGCCTATCCCATCACTTATAGAACAAATATTCTTAATGATAATTTTGATAGCGGCATGGTTGTCGTACTATACAACGGCATCACAGGAGTAGATAATACTAATGATGAATGGTATTATACTACAACTACAGTGGAAAAAGGTCGTATTATCATAGATTTAAGTGTTTATACCACTTCAATTCCTGAATTAATTGAAGCGGGTAAAGTTAGCTATAAAGTAGTTGTCATGTTCTTTGATGAATAGCAGCTTCTTTTCCCCCAATTCCTACAATTGACGATCTGATATACACCGTACAATATCCCGGACGTTCCTTAAATTAGTGGTATCCGGGCGGTAACAGATCGGAAAAATACATTTAGGAAGCGGTTATCATAAAGCGCGTTATAAACTATTTTTGCTGTTTTTGCCCAGCGCGTTAATATTTACCTGATCAGGTAAATATTAACGCGCCTCTACCCTTATCTAAACTTTAATCTTAAAATCTCCATTAATTTTTTACATTCTCGTAGTTCAAATAAAATCAATAACTTATAGCCTCATACTCATTACCACACGGTAGAAACTAATTGACTTTCCCATTATCCCGAACTAAATTAATGATAATAGAGTTGTATATTGGCGGTTTCCCCGTCCGATTTAATCCTTAAATTACTATTGAGTGTATTTTGTAATAATACCCTCAGTACATGGGAGTATGGTTTGAAAAACTTGAAAAATTCTCTTGCCAAACCCAGTCGTGAGTCCCAGCCATGGGCTATGTGGATATGGAATCTTTCCATTACGGTACAAGAACTTGAGAAGCAGCTTAATGCTTTGATTTCCAAGGGATTTGGTGGGGTAGTTATTCGACCGGGGCGCGACATGTATCCCTCATATATGTCGCAGGAATTTTTGGAGAATTTTGGATTTGTGCTTGAAATAGCCAAGCAGCATGGGATAGGGGTGCGGCTTGCCGATGACTTTTCACTCTCCTGGAGCGGGAGTTTTGACTGCATTTTAAACCAGAACCGCAAACTGAGAGCAGAGTATCTGGTTCTTGAGCGCGAAGTAAATCCTGCTCAATCCACACTTGAATGCGAAATCAACCTTGATCCGCAGGGCAGCTATATTGCTCAAGCTGTGAAGAAAAATGGGAATGCGGTTTTAAATGCTCATATAAAAAATGTCTCCGTTCCCACAGGTAAATCCGGCATGAGCTGGAAAGCGCCCGCTGCGGATTGGAGTCTTCTTTTATATAAAAAAACATTTACGAGCGACCCTGCGGGAGGCTTTGTTCCCAATATAATTAATCCGAAATTAGTCGCGCTCTACATACAGAACACACTTGAGGTGCTCAGAGCAAATTTTTCGAAATATATTCCGGCCACTTTTGAAGGGTTTGTTACTGAAATGCCTAATCTTCGTCCCGGAGGCAACGCCATTTTCTGGGATGATGATATCGCTGTTAAATACAAATCAAAGTATAAAAAGGATCTTATCGGACTCCTGCCCTATCTGTTTTTTGAAAGCAGCGGCGCAGAAAGGACCAGGTTGCATGTACACTCTTTTATCTTTAGCCTGATGGCGGAGCGATTTGTTTCCCCTATTGAAGTGTGGGCTAAAAAATACCGCCTGTCACAGTGGGTACTGTGGCCTGAAACCGGGATGTACCGCCCTGAAAACGCCCTTCGCGATGGATATGTTTTGCCTGATGTCACTATAGGATCGCTTGGGCTGCAAAACCTTGATGGTTCTCTTGATAATTACGCGCTTTTGCGTGCAATGGCGGATGTAAACACAAATCAATACCGCCGCGAGACAATAACGGTTATAGGCCGTAACCGTATCGGAATAGGCAACACTATTCAAAGTTTAAAAAGAGAGATAGACCTTAGTCTGCTTGCGGGACCATCGCGCATTTTGTTCGATGGATTCTTTTTTAATATCGATAGACGCGGCTATTACAAAACCCCTTGCAGCCCGGCCTGGTATTCGCCGGAGTGGGAACACATGCGGCTCCTCTGCGACTACAGCTCAAGAAACCAGGAATCGCTGAAAAGATTGCAGGCGCCAAAAGAGATCGCTCTATTAAACCCCAGCGAATCTATTATATCTGAATATCTGCCGAACAGCTTAAAAACCGCGGCAAAAGGACTTACCAAATTTCAGAAAACAGTTGACGCCCTTTACAGCTCAGGTATGCAATTCGATGTTATTACTGAGGAGCTTCTCTTAGCCTGCGTGCCACGGCAAACCGGGGAGTTTGCGACAGCAGACCGCATCCGTAAAGGCAACTACCAGGCGCTTGTAATTTCTTACGCACCTTTAGTTACAAGAAGCCTTCTTGTATTCATCGAGAAGCTCGCGGCAAAAGGGACTACAATCGTATTTATGGACGAAGCGCCAAAGGGGACATTTGAAGATGGGGAAAGCGCCACAGTAACCGCCCGTATTCAAAAACTTCTTACTTCCAAGGCAAAAAATGTTGTTGTTTCTTCTGCCGCTGATTTAGACAGCTCTCTTGATAAAGTCAAACAGGAAATTACGCTTTTGCGGGAAAACGGCGACCGCGCCGATATATCTGTGCAAGGTTATCACGGAGAAGGGTGCAAGTTCTATCTGTTTCATAACCAGTCGGAAGCAGATGAAATGGCGGTAATAGCGGAGATGCCTGCCGACAAATATTTTGCTGTTATTAATTGCCAAAACGGCAAAATAAATGACTTAGAACTGCTTGAAGTGGACAAAACAACGGCAAGGGCACGTTTTTATTTTTCACCCCTGCAAACACTTCTTGTTGTTTCCAGCGCAAATAAACTCTCTTCCGCCCAAAGCAACGGACAACCTGCGCCGCAGGATTTTAACCCGCTTGCACTCCCGGCACGCTCTTACAGGATTGTATTTAAAGACCAGTGGACATTTGATCCGCTCAGCATGAACGTTTTACCGCTGTCAAACTGGAATATACGAATAGGCCTTAGCCGGGAAACCGGTCAGTTTTCCCACTTTTACGAGACTACTTTTGAAGCAAAAAGTATTCCCGATTACTGCGTGTTCATGCTAAGCGGGCTTGCCAACAGCATTACGCCATTTGCGGATCAGGAAGTAAGCATTAATGGCACAAAAATCGACAAAGAGCAGTTCAGCGACGGTAAACTTCAAACACCGTTCGAAAAAAACCAAAACGAAACTACTTTTGTGAACGATTGCTGCCTCGAAAAATTATTCGGTGAAAAAATATTCTATTACGATGTCCGCAAGAAAATTGTAAAGGGTCTGAACCGTCTCTCTATACGAACCGCAGTAGGCACGGCAGAACCTCAGGCGCTCGTGTATCCTCCGCTTATCATGGGGAATTTCTCTATCGCAAAGGGGCCTCACGGCTGGACACTTGATAAACCTTCCGGCATAGTCGGGCACGATTCCTGGACAAAGTACGGTTATCCGTACCTCAGCGGCCGCGGTTGTTACAATCAGACATTTGAAGTTCCGAACGATTTTGACAAGCTTATACTGCGCTTTTCGCAAGTTTCAGGTACAGTATATGTAAAAGTAAATAATAAAGATGTCGGATCGCTCAACTGGCACCCTATGGAAATGGACATTACACAATACTGCACCTCTCAGCGCAATGAGCTGTCAGTGGAAGTTGTAAACACTGTAGATAATGTGCTGCGCCTTAACGGACGGGCGTCCGGATTGACCGGTGAAGTGTTTATTGATGTGTATAAGGCCTGATTGTCCGTAACCCCCGAAAGGGCGGGGGCGGGATTTAGTGTTCCGATCCGGCATTAAAAACAGGTTCCCGCCTTCGCGGGAGGACGGATGTGAGATGTCACACATCCCTGAGGCTGGGGTATTGTTCAAAACTCTCTGTAGGTAAAGCTTCCAACCCCTCAATGTCATCGCAAAGACTTTTGGGGATCTGTTTATTCGGTTTTATCCCCAGCTTTATCAAGTTTTCTGCAGTCCTGACTAAATTCCCCTTGCCGCTGCTCAGTTTTTTTACCGCCTCATCATAAGAGTCTCTGCTCTTCTCTAAAAACCGCCCAATATCTTCAATATCTTTTGCGAAGCCGGCAAATTTCTCATACAAAGAGGTACCTACCCTGACGATCTCCTGCGCGTTTTTGCTGATATCATCCCGTCGCCATAAGCTCTCTATCAGTTTTGAGCACGCAATTAAGTTTGTAGGACTAACAAGTAAAATCCTTTTCTCATACGCCTCATTCCATAATTCGTTAAACTCTTGAATGAGTGTAAGATACGCGGCTTCTACCGGAAAAAGCATTATCATAAAATCGAGAGACTTTTCGCTCATCTCCTTGTCGTAGTTTTTTGAGCTAAGATTGCTTATCTGCCTGTAAACGTCATTTTTATACTCTTTCAGATAGTTTTTCTTATCTTCTGTTTCATCAGCCTCGGAATAATATGTATAGTTTATCAAGGATACTTTAGCGTCAATTATCACGGCTCTGTTATCGGGCAGATATACCACGGCGTCCGGCCTTTTTCCATGTGAGTCTGTTGGCTGCAATTCGTAGTGGGTATTCTTTATAAGGCCGGATTTTTCCAAAATAGTTTCCAGAATCTTTTCACCCCAGATTCCCTGCTTTTTTTTATCCCCTTTTAAAACTGCTGCCAAATTATTTGCTTGTTCGCTTACTTTATTAGTTTGCGCTAACAAGTCTTTTACCTGCTGTTCTAAAGAAGTCCTTTGCCGCGCCTCCTTGTCATAAGTTTCTTCTACCTTCTTTTTGAACTCTCCAAAATTATCGCTGAACGGCTTTAAAATATCTTTTAACTTATTTGCGTTATTTTCATTAAAAGCTTTTGTGTTTGCGGTTAAAATTTCATTTGCGATATTTTTAAACTCATTTTTAGCATTTTCCTGGAGAGATTCAATCTCCTTCTTTTGAGTGGTTAATTTCTCCCCACTCGCTCTTAAATCAGCATATAGTCCGGCGATCTCCTTTTCCAACTCATTTATTTTTTCCTGTTTTTCTTTTACCTGATTTTCCGCCTGCTTCTTTGCTTCATCAGCTTCATTTTTTTGCTTTTGAGCACCTTCACATAACGTAGTGAAGCGGCTTTTATCCTCAATGAGAACAATCTTTTCGTTTTCGAGTTCTTTTATTTTTTGTTTCATCTCGTCATAATCAGCAAGGATAGAATTATCGCCTCTGCTTTTCTTGCGAAAAAGAATAATTTGAACAGCAGTTGCCGCAATAAAAACGGCAATTATGATAATTGTACCTGTTTCCATATTTCTCCTAAAGATTGTAGTCCACGTATCCTTTGAACCGTTTGTGAAACCATCCAAACCAGTGCGCGGGATGTTCTTTGATCCACTGTGAGATGATATCGTTGTGTTGAATTTGTATCATATTGATAATGTTCTCTTCATC
The DNA here is from genome assembly GCA_031254105.1 of Chitinispirillales bacterium. Taxonomy (GTDB): domain Bacteria; phylum Fibrobacterota; class Chitinivibrionia; order Chitinivibrionales; family Chitinispirillaceae; genus WRCH01. Next base: position 136,531 of record JAIRVB010000021.1, on the reverse strand, counting down.
GCTGCCCTCAGAAATTGGCGATTCAGCCACGGAGATGCAAATATCATATGAGCCATTTTCATCAAGCAGCGCATAAACAGGCATCACTGTTGAACCGGTTTTGCGTACCAATCCCGCGACTGTCCGTACTGTTGAAGCTGTTTTGCCTAAAAATAGAACTGGTGTTCCCATAGCGCGCATATGCTGATCAATAAGGATAGCGGTTATACCATTTTTTCTGAGTGCATCGAGCATTCCCCGCAATGCGTTCTTAGTGTAGATGGTTTTTACAGAAGAACCTGTTCGTTTCTTATAAAGCCATCTTTCCACTAACGGATTTTGCATCGGTTTGGCTATCACATTGAGATTGTTGACCTTACTGCCAAAAATAGCGGCTAAAAGTTCCCAGTTTCCAAAGTGAGCCAGAACAACAACAGTACCTTTGCCGCGCGCGGAAGCTTCATCCACCAAGTGGAAATCATGTACCCGCCATGGCGGTAGCGCGCCATTTCTTAGAAAATCGGTAGCGTAACGTCCTATATTACGGTATAATTCCGGAATAATCCGCTTAGTCTGATTGTGATTCCAAATGCCCACATGATCAAAGTTTTTTTGAACAATCTTCCTATAAACACCACAAAAACAGATAATTTGCCCTACAAAAGCTCCCAGCCTGAGAGCTAAGAAGCGGGGAATGAAATTTATAACAGTCTCGGCAAAACGCAGAGCCGTATACTCAAAATAGTGCCCTATTTTTGGTGTATTGATTATAATCCCCCTAAACAGCAATTTATAAGTTACAAATATTTTAAGACAGTGTTCATGGATAATCTTAAAGGACGCCTCCAAAAACCTGGCGTGGTGAGATGCTGGGACATTTTTCGTCAATCAAGGCTGATTTTGCAACAAATACGTGAAAGTATAGCAAAAAATCAAACGCAGGATGGCAGAAAAAGGGCCGACTGATTGCCGTGTCAGGTTTTTGGAGGCGCCCTTTAATATAAAATAACACTGTCACCAGTTATGTAAGGTAAAAATGTACAAAATTCAAAAATTTATATTGGATATACAGTTTTATTTGTACATTGTACATTGTACATTGTAATTTGTATTTTATATCTTATGAAAAAAGCTATAGTAATGTTTAGCGGCGGACTTGACAGTGTAATTGCGGTTCACTTGCTAAAAGAGCAGGGACTTGACGTTACAGCCTTACATTTCGTGCTTCCTTTTTACTCAAAGGTTGGCAAAAACTTTTACCAGATAGAAAGCTATGCTCTCGACTTGGGTGTTCCGTTGCGTATAGAGGAAGAAGGTGAGGAATTTTTAGATATGATACGCAATCCGAAATTTGGATTTGGAAAAAATGCCAATCCATGTGTAGATTGCCGTATCAATCGTCTTATTAAAGCTGGGCAGATTATGGAAGAGATGGGTGCTGCTTGCCTTGCAACAGGAGAAGTTGTTGGGCAGCGGCCCATGTCCCAAAAAATGAGCTGCCTCTATAAAGTAGAAAATTTGTCCGGTTTAAAAGGTAAGCTTCTGCGCCCTCTCAGCGCCAAACTTCTTGAACCTACGGAAATTGAGCTTTCGGGAATTGTTGACAGAGAAAAATTACTTGGAATATCCGGCAGAACCCGCACTGTTCAACTGGCATATGCCAAACGCTATGGTCTCTCTCACAGCTCTCCGGCAGGCGGATGCCTTTTGACAAATATAGAAACCGGAGCGCGTTTTAATGATCTTGTATCCTATAGTCCTCAGTTTTCTCTCGTTGACTTTAAACTGCTCGCTTATGGACGGCATTTTAGGACATCGCCGCACTATCGCGTGATAATATCGCGTGACGAAGAAGAAAACAATGTACTTGAGAAACTTTACAGGCCGGGGATACTGCGAATATCTTTGCGTGACACTCCAGGCCCTTTGGCACTAGGGCTTGGGAAACCTGATGAAGCGGAGCTTATATTCAGCGCCTCGGCAGTAATGCGGTTCTCAAGAGCAAGAAATCAGGATCAGGCAACGGTGATAATTGATAAAGATGGGAAAAGCAGCATTTTTAATGTTGGAGCGGCAGATGAACATGAACTTGACAAATATAGAATAACAAGCAAAAAAGAGAGAAATTAATGATTGTGGCTGTCAACAGCTGTTTAATACCCCTTACCTGTTGAAAAAATTACTTGTTTATAGAGGCAAAATGTAATTTTATAGAGTCGTGACGGTAAAACTCTCGTGAGTAGAAGTAGTTAGCGCTCACTGATATTCTTAAATAGAAACTTTCATTTGCAATTCCCCAATTTATACTTACACACATTTTTCCGTGACTGTTGAGCAATTGTGAAAAAATGTATAACTATCATCTTGCTGACATCAGCAAGATGATAGACTAAAGAGAAACAGGATCATCTTGCTGACATCAGCAAGATGATAGACTAAAGAGAAATAGATAGTAACAAATCGTAAACGAGGGATATATGAAAACGGAAGAAATTAAAGAATTGTTTGCGCAGTTCGAGAATGCCGTTGCTGAATATGAAGGTGTAGAATGCTGGAGCGCAAGAGAACTGCAGGAACTATTGGGCTACACTCAATGGCGTAATTTTGAGAATGCTATTAATAAAGCAAAAGATGCGTGTAAAAATGCAGGTGAAAATCACAATTATCATTTTGCTGACATCAGCAAGGTGATCGAAGCGGGGAAGGGCGCTCAAATTGAAGTTGCGGATATTCTTCTCACCCGGTATGCATGTTACCTTATTGCTCAGAACGGTGACAGCAAGAAAGAACAAATTGCTTTTGCGCAAAATTATTTTGCCGTTCAAACCAGACGTGCCGAAATCATCGAACAGCGCATCTTAAACTATGAGCGTGTAAAGGCTCGTGCAAAATTAGCTAAAACAGAAAAAATATTATCAGAAACCCTATATGAAAGAGGTGTGAATGATAAAGATTTCGCCATTATTCGCTCTAAGGGTGATCAAGCTTTATTCAGACTGAATACAATAACGCTAAAGAAAAAATTCGGCGTTCCCGAAAGTCGCCCTGTTGCGGATTTCTTACCAACTATTAGTATAAAAGCAAAAGACCTTGCGGCTGAAATGACATCTGTTAACGTGCAGGCAAAAGATTTACATGGACTAAAGCCCATAGAAACCGAACATGTTGATAATAACACAGCTGTGAGGAGGATGTTACTGAACCGCGGCATTATTCCTGAAAATCTGCCTCCGGCAGAAGATATAAAAAAAATTGAACGTAAATTGAAAAGCGATGAGAAGAAGGCGTTAAAGAATAAGCTTATAGGATAATATTCTATTGTTGACTATCAATAAATTATATTGGTTGAGAGTATCGTCCTTGTTTATATAGATACTTGCATAATTTGTCAGCTGACTTAAGCGGTCAGAAAGATACCGCCTTGTTTCTACATTTACATTGCTTAAGATAAACATCACGTATGCAAAGCAGCTCCTTATCATACCTGCCATCTCTAAAATCAGGAAAAGACCACTCAAAGGGCCGATAACTGCCTGCTTTATAGCGTCCGGCAAGATCGGCGTATATTCCTTTCCCTAAGTATATTTTTTGTCCCGCTTCCTTTGCCGAAGCAAGCAGCACCTTGTTGTGATCAAGATATCCGGCGTCAATGTTTATCGTTCTCTTCCCATCAACCGATAAAAGGGTTTCTACCTCGTTGCAGCCAAGTTTCATATCAGCCACAAGCGAAGGGCAAAGGAGTTTTTCAAATGATACGAGTCTTCTAAACAACGGCGTTCCCATCTCCGCCTCATAGTAATCGGTTACATCAAACAAATGATCCGCTCCATAGATGTCAATACTCCCCCACCTCTTTTCAAGAGAGGCTAGACCTTGCTCAAGATACGTTTTTTCTTTGTAGAGTATAGCGGCAAAATACTTTACCGGAGCAACTGATTTTATTTCAGCCATTACCTGATTATCTCCAGCGCTTTTTTGATGACTTGCGGATCAATCCCAAACGAGGAGGCGATAAGTCCTGCTTTAGTGTTATCATCATCAAGAACAAACCGTTTACTGCCTTCTGTTGTGTAAACAGCAAATTTATCACCCTGTAAATAATGCTGTGCTCCTGCGGCTCGTCTTGTAAGCACCGGATAATTCATCATCTCCCAGGCAAAAGAGCTCTCCCAGGCTTTGGCAAACTGAGACGCGTCAACAGGCGCTATTTTATAAACAAGACGCAACTTACGGTTATTTTTATACGTTGTGTAAAGTTCAAACTTTTGCCCGTTCCGCAAAGGTTTCAGTTCGATATTGTTTGTACCTGTATCAACGGATGAAGACCTGTCACTGTGAAGAGGAACGGGTACGAAGAGCAGATAACCGGGATCCAGCAAAAAAAGCTGTTTTCCGCGAAATATAATAAGTCCGCAGTGAGTATCTACCCCATAGTGACGATCCGCCAGAACCGGATGCGCGTTTATACCAAGAGCATCGTAAACAGCTACAGTAGCCGCTGTCAACGAAAAACAAGTGCCGCCCGTCCCAAAACGCAAATAATCACCAATCAATTCACCGGGATAACGCATAGCTGATTTGGGGTTTACAAGAGCACTTGTCTTAATTATTTTGGTGAGATTTTCATAAGGCAAGTGTGAAAAAGCCGATGCCACCTGTGTAATAAGCATATCGGCTCCCGCACGCGAATCAATCCCAAACTTATCTAAGAAGCGCTTCAGAAGCAGTTTATCGGTAATAGTAAGACACGGTGCATCGTGGGTCATTTTTAGTTTACAGAATATAATTCTCAGGATACGATGTTTTTAGTTTTTATTCTGATTTCGATATTGACTTTATTTGTAATTTATACATAGTAACTTGTACACTGCCTTCACTTCTTCGCCATCCGTAAAATCAAATTCACCTGATCTATACTTATCTGGCAGCGCCGGGAGATCTCCTGAGCGTTCAGGCCCTCCTGTGACGCGGCCATCACAAGTTCCTGTGTACTCAAGCCGGAAGCACTATACTGTTGTTTTAGCTGATGCGGCAGTTTTGGTAATTGCGGTGATTCGGGAGGCGCACTGGCAAAGAGAGGCGCTGCGGCAGTTTGCTGTTCAGATGGTTCCGCGTTACGTATACGTTCCCGCAATCGATCGATGGGGTTATCATCAGCAAGCGGTGTTTTATTTTGCACTCTGCTTTTTACCTGATCTGGACGGCGGCCGGCAAAATCATAACCGGAAAAACCGGATGGCGGCTGAACATTGGGATCGATTTTGGGGATCTCAGGCGCCGTTATAGCAGATTCTCTGTCCGATGAAGCCGCCAAGTTTATACGGCGTCCGACCATCTTAGGCTTAGCATTGCGTTTTTTAGCTCTTAAAGTATGAATTATGCCTATTATGAGCAAAAAACCTGAAAGTAGCGCAACAAGGCCGGTAGCTACAATGATCCAGTCAAAAAAACTGCGGGGATGAAAGGACAAAACCCATTGCGGGAACGAAAACGGAAGTGATGAAAAAAATGGAAAACTTTTAGAAGCTTGCGCCTCCTGATGTACACTTTCAGGAATAGCGCGCAGAGTAGAGAGAGTATCACGCAGTTGGGCAGCCATTGTCTCAAGCTCAGAGAGAGGCTTGCCCTGACGCTTGAGGGTTTGCTTCTCAACTTCAAGAGAATCAAGACGGTGGCGCAGCTCAAGACGCTGTTCAGTATCGCTCTCTACGCTGGCACACACCTCAAAGGCATTCAGCAGAAGAGAGGGTAGCAGCAATAACAGAAATATTTTGTGGCTTTTGATCATATTAATAAATAAATCCGGAACAATGTTCCTTGCCGGCGGGCGAACGATGAACTCATGTATACAGCTGTACAGGCGCGATTAATTGCGCCCAAACACCCTGCATCCCAATAATCACTGCCCAAAAAGGATATTTATACGCCCCGCGCACCTGTAATCACTAATAAAAGATACATCGTGAACAAAATTGTTTGCAAACCGGGTTTTGGGGGCGGAGAATATTCATCATAATAGCTATTGCTCTGCAAATGGCGCGGTAGTATATTTTTATCTGAGTATACTATATAAAAAGGTTATAATATGACAAGATATTCCGTATACTATGATGGTGAATTGGTAAAAATTTACGAGCTGGATGAGCCGGTTATTTTTATTGGCCGTCTTCCGGAGAATACTATCCCTATCTCCAATATGGGGATATCGAGGCGGCACGTTAAAATCGAGCTGGATGTAGATTATACATACATATTATCTGATCTTAACTCACTCAATGGCACAACAATAAATGGTGAGAAAGTAAAGAAAGCTATTTTGCGTCACGGCGATAAAATAGCTATAGGCAAATACATTATTATTTACGAAGATGACCGCGGAGGCCTGCTTAAACAGCCGCCTCAAACTCAGGAAGTAACGCCTGAAACCATAGCCGGCACAGCAGTTCCAGCCGGCGGTATGATGAAAAACACAGTAACCCAACCGACTATAACCGATAAGTACGCACCCGATGAGAGTGAATTTGAGGTACAGAGCTGTGCGGTTTTTATTGAAACTTCACGCCATATTGTCTACAAACTTGACCACGATTACCTCACCATTGGCTCCGATGATGAAGATGACATCTTCACCGATGGTTTCATGGTGAGTAAATCTTTTGCGGTAATCGAAAAGATTGACGGGAATTTTTACATCAGCGCTCAAAAGCTCATGTCAAAAATCAAAGTAAACGGTAAAGCAATTAAAAAGCACCGATTGGAGCACAGGGACAGGATTGAGATCGGATCAAACACGTTCCGCTTCATGGAAAACGGGTAATTTCCAATGAGATTTGCATTTATATCCGATATCCACGCTAACCTTGAAGCGCTCGAATCGGTTTTTGAGGATATTGGTAAGAACAAGATTGATGAGGTTATCTGCCTTGGAGATATTGTAGGCTATGGAGCTAACCCCAACGAATGCATTGAACTTGTTACAAAACGCTGTTCCATAACCCTGCTTGGTAATCATGATATTGCTGCTGTCAACTTGGCCAACACTCATAACTTTAACATTCACGCGCGGATTGCCATTGAGTGGACTTCACAGACGCTCAGCGCCGCAAATAAATCTTTCCTCTCCGCTTTACCGACTAAAAAGACGCTTAACTCACTGACCCTTGTTCACGCAACTCCCTATGAACCGAATATGTGGTACTACATAACATCGCTTGAAGAGGCAGCTTTTAATTTTCAATTTTTTAATACCCGTGTCTGCATGGTCGGTCACACTCATATACCAATGATCATTTCGCTTGAAGGGGAGGAGATCTGCACGCATCAGGAAAAGCAGGTCAGCATTAAAGATAAAAATATGACACGTCTATTAATTAACACCGGCAGCGTAGGCCAACCCCGCGATCGCGATTCGAGAAGCTCCTATATCATTTTTGATACAATAGAAGAAAGCTTCAGCATACAGCGCGTCTCTTACGATTTCGCCAAAACTCAGTCCAAGATGAAAAAAATCAAAATGCCCGATTTTTTAATAAACAGGCTCGCTGAAGGAAGGTAGTTTTTGGTAATGATATATTGTGTTATCCCTCATCCCCACAGAGGCGAAGAGCATTGTTCTTTTTGTTTTAACAAATCACATGAAGTTAAGGAGTAAGAGTCCCATGCGTTTATCCTTTTTGGCAGTTGCATTTTTTGCGATGTTAATTAGCTCTGCTGTCTTTGCCCAAAACGGGACTTCACAGAGTGAGGAGATCAAAACTGTAACTGTACCGGGAACCAAAGCTGAGCTGCAGCAAAAAATAGAAGCGTCTAAGGACCTGCCAAAAGCTAAAAGATCCGCCGCATGTTCTTCGATTGAAAAATTGGAACCTGTCGGCGTATCAGACAAATTCTCAAAAGACTTAAAAGAGATATTCTATTTTACCCATATTACAAACGCAAAAAATCTTCCTATCAAGATTGAACATCGTTGGTATCATAAGGGTGAAAATATACAAACAACTGTACTTCCGGTCAAATCCGCAAGTTGGCGAACCCATAGCAAACGAACTCTGCTAAGTACAGACAATGTCGTGGGCGAGTGGAGAGTAGAAGCTGTCGATCAGGCATCGGGAGCTGTGCTTAGTTCATCAATATTTTTTGTTGAGTAGTTTTGGGGTGAGATATGGGATAGTTACTCACCACCTGAAAGAACGTATTGACACAGGCGGCTGCAGAATCTCAGACCAAACCACTCCCTTAGCAGCTTCGTCTGCCGAAATATTACTTACCAGCGGTGATCTCTCCCGATGTTCCGCTATCATCGCAGCAGCCAAAACAGTTCGTTTCGCATTTTTAGGCATGGTCTCTTCAAGTCTTTTTTCCAGCGTCTTTTGAGGAATTTTCTTTTCGTTAATATTGTGCGCAGGTGTTTTGCGAATATTTTCATTTTGCGTTCCTCTGGGCTTAGAGCTCTCAGTGGATGTACCAAAAATCACATCAAGAGTACGGCGCAGCTCATCGGAAATACCTGTGGATTCGCTGCCAGAGTCGCTTCCTCCCGATGAAGGAGCAGGCTGAGGCGATCTCTTCTTCCCCTTGTTTGCCGCGCCTAAAACAGAGATAATTACCCATATGACAAAAATCAATATGGGAAGCAAAGCTTCGCTTTTTTCGAAGACGTTTATGATGTCCATATCTTTAAGATAGCTCCTATGTGCCGGTGTAAATAGGGGGCAGCCGCAAGGGCTGCCCTTACAACATGACGCGTCCGTACATGAGACAAAGACACATAATATATGAGTGACCACAAATCACCCTTACATCAAACTACTGCTTGTCTATGTCATCCTGCTTTTGCTGATTCTGACCATGGCCTCCTATCGCTTCTCTCATCTGCGTATCAGCGGCCACGTTTTTCATTTTGTAGTAATCCATTATGCCAAGGTTGCCGTTTTTGAAGGCTTCAGCCATAGCCTGAGGCACCTGTGCCTCGGCTTCAACCACTTTAGCTCTCATCTCCTGTACTTTGGCTTTCATCTCCTGTTCTGTGGCTATAGCCATAGCGCGGCGCTCTTCCGCTTTGGCTTGAGCGATTTTTTTATCCGCCTCAGCGCGATCCGTTTCAAGCTCCGCTCCTATGTTTTTACCTACATCAACATCTGCTATGTCAATTGATAAAATTTCAAAAGCGGTTCCTGCGTCAAGTCCTCTCTCAAGCACCTTCTTTGAAATTGAATCGGGATTTTCAAGCACGTGTTTATGTGACAGCGCCGAACCGATGGTTGTTACGATACCCTCCCCTACGCGCGCCAGAACCGTTTCCTCACCCGCTCCTCCAACTAATCTGTCAATATTCGCGCGTACTGTTACCCGTGTTACGGCCATGAGCTGAATTCCATCCTTAGCAACGGCGGATACCTCCGGCGTTTCGATAACCTTGGGATTCACGCTCATCTGCACAGCTTCAAGGACGTGACGGCCCGCCAGGTCAATCGCAGCGGCGCGTTTAAAGGTAAGAGGTATATTTGCCTTGTCGGCAGCGATAAGAGCCTGCACTACACGCAGAACATTACCGCCGGCCAGGTAATGGGACTCAAGTTCATCTGTTGACAAATTTATTCCCGCCTTTACAGCGGTTATTTTGGATTCTACGATAAGTTTTGGCGGAACTTTTCTAAAACGCATAAATACAATGCTTAGAAGCCCTACCCTCGAACCGGAGAAAATCGCCTGCATCCACAGCTGAACTGCAGATCCGATAAAAAACAGAACTACCAGTACACCTACTACTATAATGATAATCAAAAATGGCAGTATCCCCGAAACCATAACGTAACCCCCTCTTTTGTTAAATTATAATGCAGAATTCAGAATGCAGAAATAAAACGGGAGGACAGGACATGCCCTGTTTGTACTTTTATTGTTCTATTTCTGTATTATCAATTATTATTTATTGAAGTTCCTTCTTCTCTCTCCTTAATAAAATCAAGCATTTCCTGAATGTTCCCCACTCTCATTAACGCTTCGAAAAATGTTCTATCACTCAAAAGCCTTGAGAGTTTGCTTAGAACTTTAATATAATCATTGTGTCTGCCCTTGGGACCGATGATCAAAAATATCAGATGTGCCGGCTTGCGGTCTATGGAATCAAAGTTGACGCCTTTGGCATTGCGGCCCACAGCCATAAAAATATCGCTCACGTCTGCGATCAGCCTGTGAGGGATAGCGATGCCGTGACCTATACCTGTCGTAGAAATTTTTTCTCTTTCCAAAACCTCCGTGACACACTGCTGTACATTTTTAATTTTACCTGAATCCGCCAAAAGCTGTACAAGCTCTCTTATGATATCTTCCTTTTTGCGCGTTTTAAGATCAAGGTCTATGCAGCTTGGATCTAAAATATCTGAAATGTTATCCATGTTTTTCCTTTTTTAAGCATTATAGGCACTGTGATACTGCAAATGGCCGTGATTTAGCGGATTTAATCATGTTAATATCTATAAATTTGTGAACTCCTTATAAATCCGTCATTCAATCAATTTTTTTATCTGCTTCTAAAAATAATTTGAAACTCGCATGATACTGTCATATTTTTGAAGAGTAGTGATTTTATTTTGGAACAAACTTTCTATCTCACGGTATTCACATGAATGAGCGGTTTGATGACAGTGTAAAAGAACAGATTCGCATGAGAGCAGATATTGCTTCGGTTGTAGGCCGCTATGTCAATCTTAAAGGTTCGGGACAGACGCTCAAAGGACTGTGTCCCTTTCATAAAGAGAAAACTCCTTCTTTTCACATAAACGCGGACAGAGGCTTTTATTACTGTTATGGCTGCAATAAGGGTGGAGATGTATTTAGTTTCTTGCAGGAGATAGAAAAAGTCGATTTTCCTGAAGCGCTTAGAATGCTCGCTGATGAAACCGGAGTAGCTCTTGAACCTCCCCGCAGACAACAAAATACCCCTTCGTTAATCACATTTAAAAATACCTCCAAAACAGAGCTTATTGAGATACACGCTATAGCCGCTCAATTTTACTATAATCTTGTAAAAAATACCCCTGACGCAGTGCAGTATTTTAAGTCAAGAGGGCTGAAAGCGGAGACCGTAAAAGAGTTCTGCCTTGGATATGCTCCGTCCGGATGGTCCGCTTTAATCGATTATATGCAAAGCAAGAACATCGGCGCAGACAAACTTGCCGAATGCGGGCTTGTTATTAAAAAAGAGAGCGGCGGGTTATATGACCGCTTCAGAAACAGGGTGATGTTTCCTCTATATAACCAAAGCGGCCGTATCATAGCTTTCGCGGGACGTGGATTAAATAAAGAAACACAGCCAAAATATCTCAACTCTCCTGAAACCGCCCTGTATCAAAAAAGCGGCTTGCTTTACGGAATACATAAATCGCGTCAGAGCATCCGCGATCAGGGGCTGCTGCTTATTGTGGAAGGCTACATGGATCACCTGACGCTTTACCAGGCGGGAATTCGTAACGTTGCCGCAACTTCAGGAACTGCGTTTACATCAGAACACGCCTCCCTGATACAGCGTTTGGCCCCAAAAGTCACACTGGTTTTTGACGGAGACCGCGCAGGGCTTGCGGCCGCTCAAAAAGCGGTCTTTGTTCTTGCGCCTTTTAATCTGCAGGTTTCCGTTCTGGTACTTCCGGGAGAGGATGATCCGGACTCCTTTGTAAAAAGGGAGGGCGCGGAAATTTTTTTAGAAATGATTAAATCCGCAAAAAACTCAACCGTTTTTTTAATTGATAAGCTTATCTCCGAACAGGGCGATTCGCCTCAGGCAAAACGCAACATTATTGAAGAGCTTGCTCCTTACGTTCAGTCTATTAAAGATCCGATAGTGCGTGATGATTTTCTCATAAAACTCGCTTCCAAACTGCGCGTTGACTCACGCCATGTGTTTAACCGCTTTTCTAACGAAAACAGCTGCAGCAGGAACGCGCAGCCAATCAACATACAGCAGCTCAACCTGAACATAAAAGAAAAACTCGGAAAGCTTGAGGAGAGTTTTTTGCGAATTCTTTTAACCTCTCCTGAACTGATTTCATTAGCAAAACGTTATGTTTCTCCTCAAACACTTACGGACAGCTTGTCCGCGAATATATATTCAATTATAGTAGAGACTTTTGACGCATCAGGCAATCTTGATGGATTGTCCGGAGCGTTGCCTGACAATTCGGAAATTAAGCGCATAATTTCCATGTTAACAGTCAAGCCAGCGCTTAAGGAAAACATCAACGCAGAGCTTGAACAGAAGATAATACTGCTGCGCCGCAAGTCTTTAATGGCTGAGCTGCGGCAGCTTCGGGAAAAACTTGACGCAGAAAGCGGCGAAGCGGAAAAATTACAGTTACTGCAACGCCACAGAGAGTGTACGGCACAACTCAAAGAGCTGGACGAGTAGGAAATATGATCAGAAAAAAAGAACCCGTGTCCAAAGTAGAAACAAAAAATCAGACTTCTGACAAAGTCACGTTGCGGCTGCGTAAACTAGCGACCCTGCAGGGGTTTGTTACCGAGGCGCAGATTGAAGATGTGGCTACATCCGCTACAGAGCTTGAGCGGGTAAGAGAGATACTTGAACGGGAAGAGATCACTATTAATTCCTTTGTAAAGGAAAAGCCGGTTCCTCTTTACGAACGCAGCGCAAGGCGTATGCTCTCCGCCAGCAAACCACCACGCTACACTGACCCCACCTGGGTCTACCTTAACAGCGTTGGCAGAGTTCCTCTTCTCTCAAAGGGTCAGGAGATTGAGTATGCTATGCAGATGGAGTATGCTCAAAGCAAACTCTTTGACATGGCTTTTCGCTCTCCGCGGGCGCTTGAGAGTCTTTACATATTAGGAGAAGAGTTTAAAAACGGTGAAGTGGAGTGCGCGGACGTACTGCAGCTTGACGAAGAATCCGCCAAAGAGATTGAGGATCTCGAAATTCTGCGCAAAGATTTCCTGCGCACACTCTCTATGGTTAGAAGGAAAAACAAAGCTGCTGCGGAGATGCGAAACGCCAATGTCCCTGAAGAGCAGGAAAAAATCAATGCTCTTATGGATGAGGCTGTTGTTTTGTGCAGAAACCTCAAGCTTAATTGTAAACAAGTTGAAAATATTCTTGACAAATACAAGGTGTCTCTTCTCTCCGACAGCCGCGAAACGGAACTAGAAGCGTTCTCTCACTGGGAAGAGATGCGAAACCAGGCCAAGTGTGCGATTATCGAAGCCAACGTACGCCTTGTGGTGAGTATCGCCAAAAAGTATATCTTGCGCGGAATGGAAATTATTGACCTCATACAGGAGGGAAACCGCGGCCTTATTAAAGCGGTTGAAAATTTCGATTACCGCAAAGGCTACAAGTTTTCAACCTACGCGACATGGTGGATCCGTCAGGCGATCTCACGCGCTATAAACGATAAGTCAAAAGCGATACGCATTCCGGCTAACACCATGGAACTTGTCAATAAAACCGTGCGTCTTTGCCGCAACTGGGTTATGGAATATGGCTGCGAACCTACTCACCAGGAACTTGCAGATGAGCTTGGCTGCTCAGTCGCAAAAGTACAGATGGCGCTTGAGTATTCGATAGAACCGATCTCCCTTGACATGGAAGTAGGAGGGGAAAACGGAACAACTGTAGGAGAGTACATAGAGGACTCAAACGTTATCGATCCAACACAAAAAATCTCTTTGCTTCACCTGCGCGAACAGATAAAACAGGTGCTCGAATCTCTGGCTACAAAAGAGAAAGAGATAGTTATGATGCGGTTTGGGCTTGATGACGGAAGGATAAAAACGCTTAAAGAGATCGGTGAAGTGTTCAACATAAGCCGCGAGCGGGTGCGGCAGATTGAAACTAAGGCGCTTGGAAAACTTAAACATCCCAGCAGAGTGCGCAGGTTGCTTGCCTGGCGGGAGGAGAGGTCGGAGACTTTGACGGATGATACGTTTGAGGAATAAAACAAATGAAAACGGTTGTGGTTGAGCAGAATGAATTATTAACAATACATGATAATACAGTAACTCATAACGGACAAAAATATCCGCTTAAAATATTACAGTAGGTTTCAATCTTGACAACAGATGAAGGGCCTTCTCTTGATGATGTCGCATTGGTGCTGTTTTTAATGATGAGGTTTTAATTTTACCATCCGAACATTTTTCGTATCAGCAATTTTATGATTCGTTATCCACAGTTTTACCGTTAAATTATGGGGAAGTTATCAAAGCGATGAGTTGTTGTGAAAATGCGGAATTTATTTTATGGGCATTGTAAGCAAACTTTAAATTTGCAATCAATACATTATTAAATGTTGATACAACCCCGTAAAAACGGTAAACCGCGCTCTAAATATTGGAATTCTCCCTCCGCAAAAAGTATAATTAGATAGTTTTCAGTCTTTTTCCGTAACTGGTAACTGAAAACTTATAACTTGATTAACTTATTCACTAAATTTCAAGGAGGTAAACAGAATGGCCCACAAAATTTCAGACGCGTGTCTTTGTTGCGGGAGCTGCCTGCCCGAGTGTCCCTGCGACGCCATTAAAGAAAGCAGCCCATACACTATTGATTCATCCGCGTGTTCAGACTGCGGCGCCTGCGTCGATAGCTGCCCCGCTGAGGCTATCGGCCAGGCATAAAAGCGTTGGCGGAGGATAAGTACATGTAAGGGCGGCTGTTGGCCGCCCGTTTTTGTATACCGCACATGACAGAAACGCAAGATATGCGGGCGGCAGGTTACCGCCCTTATATCGAATACATAAGGTGTACATGGTTACGTGATATGTGCGGACACCCCAGCTGCGCTGCTACTCGCCAAGTTCGATTATGCTTCCCGAACCTGTAGTTTCATCGTAGAAATCTTCTTTAAAGTATATGTACCCATGTTCATCGTTAGAGTAAAATTCGCTGGCGTTTTCATTAAAAAAGCGTCTTAGCGCACTATCTTTGTTTTCACCTTCGACAATCTTGTGGCGAAGTTGTATTTTTTTTGTTGGTGTGATGAATGCAATAGCGTATTTTGACATTTTCAGTAGCTCCCGGGTTGTTAAAATATATTAAAGTTACTATGGCCTTTTATATTGCCCTTCTAAAATAAAATTTGGAAGTGGTAATGGAAACAAAAAAGAGCAAAAAGGGAAAAATGAATTTCAAAACCTCTGTTCATTCAATCGTAATACTTTCTCTCATTGTATGCTGCGGCGCATGTTTCGCTTCTATGCAACAGAGCGTCGCCGAACTTCTCAAGTTACGTAAATATACCGGCGGAGGGATCGGCATTGTTATTAAGGACTTGGGAAATGATTCGGTTGTTGTCTCAATAAACCCCGACACGCTTCTTAACCCCGCATCAGTAGCTAAGCTTGTAACGGGTACAGCAGCCCTTGAATTACTTGGGCTTGATTTCCTGCATCTGACCCGTGTTTACATTGATGGAAAATTCAACAGCGATTCAGGCGTGATCAATGGAAACCTGTATATTAAAGGTTTTGGCGATCCTGGATTCAGCGCGGAAAGGTTGTGGCTTTTTGTGCAGCATCTGCGCCACAGGGGTATTAAAGCTGTGCGCGGAAATCTTGTGCTCGATGATTTTTTCTTTGACTCCGTTAGCGTAGGACCGGGCTTTTCAGAGGAAGATGGCAGCCGCGCCTACCAGTCTCTTATAAGCGCGCTTCCTGTCAGCTTCAGCGCTGTAGGGATCCACCACAGACCGGGTCAGGATGCAGGATCACCTGTGCATGTAGATATGTTTCCAAAAATCGAAGGGGTCAGGATAAGCTCTTCGGCAAAAACCGTCGATGGATCAAGGGGCCGTCTTGATGTATCTACATCACTCTCTTCCGGCGCTACGCAGATACTTGTCAGAGGAAACATGGCTATCAATGAGAAACCGAGGTACACTTACCGCCGGGTATGGCAGACTTGGGAAACATTCGGCGGGGCGCTTAGAGCACAGTGTACAGAAAGTGATTTACGTATCGCAGGGAAAACCGTACGGGCGAAAGTGCCTGATTCCCTTATCGCGAAGGGGCCGTTTTATATATTCGACAGCGAACCTATGCCGGTGTTTATAGGCCACATGTTTAAATGGTCAAGCAACTTCGTTTCCGAGATGCTCTTCAAAACAATGGGCGCAAAAGAGCGCGGAGAGCCCGGAACATGGCCCAAGGGGGTATCCGCTGTTTCAAACTGGTGGGAGAAACGTGGGCTTCCCGCAAAACTTGAGATGGCTAACGGGTCCGGCATGGGAGACGTAAACCGTATCAGCGCCGCCCAAGTAACGGAGCTTCTTGCTTACGTATCAAAACAAAAAAACTATTACCCCGATTTTATCGCGGCACTGCCCGCCGCCGGAATTGACGGAACGCTTAAAACAAGGTTTAACCGCTCAAAACTCAAAGGCAGAGTTAGAGCTAAAACCGGAACGCTCAATTCCTTAAAAGTAAGCACACTTGCCGGATATCTTTTTTTGGATGATAAAACTTACGCGTTTACAATCATACTTAATGACGCAGGTACCGGTCAGTTTGACAACTGGATAATGCAGGAGGAAATTTTGGAGTTGATTGCGAATAAACAGCCGGGGGTGTGGAATTTCAGGTGATGATTATTATTGAAAAAGGAACGATCGTTGATCGTTCCCTAAGAAGGGTGTGCGGGCAAACCTGCGTAGCTGCCTTATCCCGCGCCCATATAATCATTGTTAAAAGAATTCACCAAAAGTTCTGACCCCATTTTCATAGGTCGCTTCTGATCTTTTTCTGCCAGATGCCGCGTCGTACATCGCTCTCTTGCCGTGGTATTGACCATTCTGGTATAAACCATCTTCTATCTTTCTTCCGGTCTTCGCGTCATAAAATGTGAATTGGCCGTTGAGTGTGCCCTTAGAGTATGTGTGCTCCGCCTTCATCTTACCATCATCGAAGAACTCCTGTTCTACTCCATCCATATCGCCGTTAGCATAGGTTCTAATACGTTTCTTGTTTCCGTTAGCGTAATATTCTATCTCTTCACCATGTTTCTTCCCATCTTGAAAGTTGACCTCAAGCGAAACTTTGCCATCCTCAAAATAGTTGAAGTACTTTCCAACCGGCGCGCCTTCTACAAATTCAGCTTCGCTTCTGAGCTGTCCGCTTTGATACCAGGACTTCTCCGCGCCATGTTTTTTGCCTGCCGAGAAATTTGTCTGCTGGTTAATGCTGCCATTAGGAAAGTATATTGTTTTGAGGCTGTCGGGTTCGCCCTTCTTGAAGAACTGGTCCGATAACATATTGCCATCAGGGGAAAAGAATGTAGTGCGTACTATGTTAGTCCGCTGACCCGCAAAAGCGACAACCTTTTTCTTAGCCCCGTTCTCATGGGTCTCTTCAACCACCTCAGTAATCTTGCCGCCTCCGCCTCCGCCGCAGCCAACCATAATAGCAAGAACACCGCAAACCGCAACAATTGATCTCAAGTGCATGAAACCCCCTCTTGTATAATGTATAAATAATTTAGTGACTGTTGGCCAATGGTCAGTCGTTATTAGACAATACATTGAACGAATACTTTAGCGAGTTAAAAACTGAACTCTCCAAATACTATATTAAGATAATATAAGTTACCAGCAATTTCATAGTAAGTTACCAGTTTTCAGTTACCAGTCTCCAGTTAAAAGAAAAACCTCATTTCTCTCTTTTTTTCTGGAAACCGGCAGCAGGAAACCGGTAACTGGAAACCAGTTTTAACTATGCGTTTCAGACCATGCATCGATCTGCACAACGGTAAAGTAAAACAGATTGTCGGAGGAACTCTCTCTGATAATAGCAGCGCAGAGCTTATCACTAATTTTGAGACGGACCTTTCTCCCGCCCACTACGCGCTGATGTATAAAAAAGAGGAGCTCATCGGCGGACATGTGATAATGCTCGGCCCCGGTAATGAGGAGGCGGCGCTCAGTGCGCTCACCGCTTTTCCCGGAGGTTTACAGGTTGGCGGAGGGATACGGCCTGAGAACGCCCAATTTTTTATTGATGCAGGCGCATCACACGTTATTGTTACCTCATACGTATTCAGTGACGGGGTAATAAAATGGGAACGGCTTGAGGAGTTGCTTAAGGCTGTTCCAAAAAAGAAACTTGTTTTGGATTTGAGCTGCCGCAGGTCGGGGAATGACTATATTATTGTTACCGATAGATGGCAGTGCTTAACAAAAGAAAAATTATCATCAAGCCTGTTTGAACGTCTTTCAGACAGCTGTGATGAGTTTTTAATCCATGCCGCTGATGTGGAAGGATTAAAAGCCGGTATTGATCCGCGGCTTATTTCGCTTTTAGCGGAATGCTGCCCGCTTCCGGTTGTTTACGCGGGCGGGGTACGCGGTCTGGGCGATCTTGATCTTGTTGAGAAACTTGGAATGGCCCGCGTTGATGTGACTATAGGCAGCAGCCTTGATATATTCGGAGGTAAATTATCTTTTTCAGATGTAGTAAAATGGCACAAGTCAAAAAATCCATAAAACTGTTTTTATTGATTGTTCTCTTTTGTATATCCTCGATAATTCTTATCTCATGTTCAGGAAATATTCACCGTAAACGAATCTTCTTCCGAATGGATACAATAACGGAGATTACTCTCTCCGTACCACACGGCTTTGATACAAAGCCGATTTGGGGAGCGGTTGATTCCCTACTGTCGCAGAGTGAAAAGCGGTTTTCAGTAACAGGTATCGATTCCGAAGTTAGAGTTCTCAACGAACGTAACGGGACAGCCGCTCTCCCTGTATCACGGGAGCTTGGTGAGATTCTCTATTCAGGGCTTGCTTATGGTGATACTCTTAACGGAGCGTTTGATATAACTGTCCTTCCATTAAAAGAGCTTTGGGGATTTGGCGAAAAGAGAGGTGATGATGAAACTTTGCCCGATTCCGCTCAGGTGAGGGAAGCGGTCAAGGCTGTTGATTACAAAAAGGTAAGTGTGAATGAAGCGAAAGACAGCATATTTTTTGAATCGCCGCTAACAAAAATAGATGTCGGAGGAATTGCTAAAGGATACATTCTCAGTCAACTTTATGATCTTCTT
The DNA here is from genome assembly GCA_031254105.1 of Chitinispirillales bacterium. Lineage (GTDB taxonomy): Bacteria > Fibrobacterota > Chitinivibrionia > Chitinivibrionales > Chitinispirillaceae > WRCH01. The sequence goes on along the minus strand of JAIRVB010000021.1, from coordinate 117,501 downwards.
AAAAGCAAAGGCATCAACAACTTCCTTGTCGTCGCCGGAGGTGATATTGTTGTAAGCGGAGAGAAACAGGATGGTGCACCCTGGGTGATCGGGGTTCAACATCCAAGAGACCGGAATGCGTTACTTGCCACCCTCCCACTGCAAAACGGCGCCATTGTCACAAGCGGCGATTATGAACGATTCAGAATCGTTAACGGAAAGCGGTATCACCACATTTTTGATCCATCAGCAGGCTATAGCTGCGTCACAAACCAAAGCCTTACAATCTGGACAACAGACCCTGTAAAAAGCGACATCTACAGTACCGGACTGTTCTGCCTCAGCGCGAAGGAGATACTGGAATTTGTACAAGCAAGGGATGGCATTGAGTGTATTGTGATAGATTCCGAAGGGAAGACGCATATATCGCAGGGATGGAAAAATAGTGTGTCAAACAAAACTTTTAATTAAATTCCATCTTGTTATATACCGAATATTATCTCGAATGTAACATACAGAAACATAGACTTTTCTAACAGATTGACGCTCCGGACAAACAAGTTCCGCACTATTACATCTGCATTATTTATATTACTTTGTTACATTATATTTGGGCTTTTTGACGCGAGTGTCGAATAATAACCCGTGACAGGGGGATTGAGTATGCCTTGGTTTATCAAAACCAAATCGGAGCGCGAGGCTAAAAAGAAGCTAAAGGACGATATCTGGATTCAGTGCCAGTCCTGCGGCGCTCATGTGTTTCGCCAGGATTTCACCAACAACCTTAATGTTTGTCCGAAGTGCGACTGGCACGGAAAGTTGACCGCTTACGAACGGATCGGCATGATACTTGACAGCGGTACATTTAAAGAGATGTTTGAAACGATTCGGCCGTGCGATCCGCTGCAATTTGTAGATGGCAAAGGTCCATACAGCGAAAAGGTGGAAACTGCCAGAGCTAAAACAAAACTTAATGAATCAATAGTTACGGGCAGCGGCAAAATTAACGGACTTAACGTTGTTATGGGAGTTATGGATTTTCGGTTCCTGGGCGGAAGTCTTGGATCCGGCACAGGAGAAAAAATTTTACAAGCGGCAAACTATGCTTATGACAACCGCGTGCCATGCATTATCTTCAGCGCTTCCGGCGGAGCCAGAATGCATGAGGGGATATTATCGCTTATGCAAATGGCTAAAACATGCGCAGGCGTAGCGCGTCTTGACGAGAGAAAAATTCCGTTTATATCAGTTCTGACAGATCCGACAACCGGTGGCGTTTCAGCCTCTTACGCAATGGTTGGGGATGTAAATCTGGCTGAACCTGGCGCGCTTATAGGATTTGCCGGACGGCGCGTGATAGAACAAACCATAAAACAGAAGCTGCCTGAAGATTTTCAGACCGCCGAATTTGTTAAGGAGCATGGTTTTGTTGACAAAATCGTTCACAGAAAAGATTTGAAAGAGACTCTTTTCACCATTCTTTCATATTACAACCGGTAAGGAACATCCATGGAACGTGAGCTTGAATTTGAAAAGCCTATCGCTGAGATGGAAAAAGCGATAGAAAAGCTTAAAGCCCTTGCGGTTGACAATAAGGGTGATTTTTTCAATCAGATTGCGGAACTTGAAAGAAAGTGCGAGGAGCGGAAGGAGGAGATATATGATACGCTCACGCCCTGGCAGACGGTTCAGGTAGCGCGTCATCCACGCCGTCCTGTGCTTTACGATTATATATCTATGATATTTACCAGTTTTGTTGAGCTGCACGGCGACCGCTGCTATGGCGATGATCACGCTATGGTAGGGGGATTTGCGACGCTGGGTACTCAGAAGGTTATGCTTATCGGACACAGCAAAGGTAAAAATGTAGATGAAAATGTAAAGCGAAATTTCGGCATGGCGCGGCCCGAAGGTTATCGAAAAGCTATAAGGCTCATGCGGTTGGCTGAAAAGTTTAATTTGCCTGTCGTAACATTTATAGATACTGCCGGAGCTTTTCCCGGTCTTGACGCGGAGGAACGCGGTCAGGCTGAAGCTATAGCGCGTAACCTCACTGAGATGGCGAAACTTGAGATCCCTGTCGTAGCCATTGTGACAGGTGAGGGCGGAAGCGGCGGCGCTCTGGGGATAGGTGTGGCGGATGTTGTTTTGATGCTCTCTAACGCGGTGTATTCCGTTATATCGCCTGAAGGGTGCGCCTCTATTTTATGGCGCGACGCGGCTTATGCGTCCAACGCCGCTGAAAGCTTAAAGATTACGGCAAAATCGCTGCTTTCTCTTGGAGTAATCGATGAAATAATAAAAGAGCCCGCCGGAGGCGCTCACAACAATCCGGCTGCCGCAGCAGAAGCTGTTAAGGCCGCGATACTTAAACATCTTAAAAAGTTAACAACTCTTTCAGGTCAAAAATTGACTGCCAGAAGATTTGAAAAATTCTCGTCCATGGGAAAGTTCACCAAATAACCTAACGCTAAAAGGGTTTCCCCTATGACAAAAACTGCAAAAAACAAAACAGAAGATCTGCTGCATAAAATTCCTCTGAGGATTACCGACACGACTCTGCGCGACGCTCACCAGTCATTATGGGCCACGCGCATGAAAACAGAAGATATGCTTAACATTATAGATGTTATTGATAATGTCGGATATTATTCGTTAGAGATGTGGGGAGGAGCGACTTTTGACGTCTGTCTCCGTTTTTTACGTGAGAACCCTTGGGAGCGGCTGCGGCTTATCAAGACTAAAGCAAAGAATACTCCTTTACAGATGCTTCTCAGGGGACAGAATCTTGTAGGCTACCGCAACTATGCCGATGATGTGGTTGACAGGTTTGTAGCGCTTTCGTGCGAAAACGGAATTGATATTTTCCGGGTGTTTGACGCTCTTAACGATACACGCAATCTCGAGGCTGCCATTAAAGCTGTTAAAAAGCATGGCGGTCACGCTCAGGGTACGCTTGCTTACACGACTTCTCCTGTGCACACTGTAGAAAAGTATGTTCAATACGCAAAAGAACAGGTCGCTCTCGGGATCGATTCGTTATGTATAAAAGATATGGCGGGAATTCTCTCTCCCATAGCTGCGGAGCATTTGGTTTCCGCTCTGATTAAGGAGCTTGATATTCCTATTCAGCTGCATTGCCATTCGGCAAGCGGTATGGGTGTCGCGTCGTATGTTGAGGGTGTACGCGCCGGAGCAGGAGCTATTGATTGCGCTATCTCTCCGATGTCAGGCTTCTCCTCTCAGCCTCCTGTGGAAACCATGGTCGCCATTTTTTCCGAAACAAACTATGCCGCTTCGCTTGACATGGAAGCATTGGAGAAAATAGCAAAATACTTCGCGGAACTTGCTTTAAAACGCAGCGCGGCTCCCTCACCAGTATCATTTATTGATCCCGGGATTCTTATTCACCAGATACCTGGCGGAATGATTTCAAACTTCCGCTCGCAGCTGCAAATGCAGAAAGCGCTTGACAAACTTCCTGAGGTGCTGAACGAAGTCAGCCGGGTGCGCGAGGATTTGGGCTTTCCCCCGCTTGTCACCCCCACAAGTCAGATAGTCGGCACTCAGGCGGTGATGAATGTCATCTCCGGCGAGCGTTACAAGATCGTGCCGAATGAGGTAAAAGATTATGTAAAAGGACTTTACGGACGGTCACCCGCGCCGATTGATCCTGCCATAACAAAAAGAATTCTGGGTGATGAAGCTCCTATTGACTACAGACCTGCCGACAGGTTAAGCCCTATGCTTCCAAAAGCTACCGATGGAGTCGATCCCTCTTTTATCCATGGTGAAGAGGATATTATTTCGTACGTGCTTCTTCCGGAACCGGCGCTCGAATATTTTAAATGGAGAGCTCTTCCCGCTGATAAACGTCCTGAAATCCCTGCTGATATAGAGATGAAAAAAGTTATGAAATGGGAAAAGGAAGCTGATGAGCCTGTAAAGAAAGATGAGATTGAAGATGATGCTTCACCGGCAGCTAAAGCCATCGCCGCGCAACAGCTGCACATTGAAGGAGTTGCGGGTGAACTTCTTCAGAAGATAGATGGGCTTGCTGTTGAGGAGATTGTGTTCCGTAAAGGTGATTATAATATTTTAGTCAAACCCGCGGGGCAGTACTCAGCGGCAGCCGCTCTTCCGGCGCTTGACATGACAGTAACCACCTCCGCAGCCGCGACTGCCGCTCCCGCACCGGCAGCTTCAACAAAACCGGCGCAGGTTAAAAAAGAGGAGTTCAGCAAAACTATAAACGCGCCGCTTGTTGGTACGTTTTACAGCGCTCCCGGCCCGGGCAAGCCGGCATTCGTAAAAGAGGGCGATGTAATAGAAGCCGGAGCTAAAGTTTGCATTGTAGAAGCGATGAAGCTCTTTAATGAAATTTCCGCTCCAGTGCGGTGCAAAGTTATCAAAGTTCTTGTTACGGACGGAAGCGCTGTTGATAAAGATCAACCGTTAATTGGGATAGAAGAGGTTTAAAGGCAATGTATAATGTACAATGTATAAATAAAAAAAATCCATTACCGTAATATTCCATCGTAAGGGGGCGGTCAGTGGCCGCCCGCTTTACTTCCACCACAAAAGTATGTGTGAACATCATTCCCGCGAAGGCGGTACCGTGTTTATTGAAACCGTAAGGCGATCCGTTGTCCTAATGTAGGAAACGATCTGTGATCGTTCCGCCATATCAGTTAAGAACAGCAGACCCCCGCCTTCGCGAGAGGATGTAAAAATTGTTCGTTTTTTATTTTGGAGCATCTATAAATGTCAATTTCACAAGAATCTTCCCGCCGCAGAACCTTTGCAATAGTTTCTCACCCTGACGCCGGAAAAACCACGATAACCGAAAAGCTTCTGCTCTATGGAGGAGCGGTACATGAAGCTGGTTCAGTTACCGCCAGAAAGAAAGAGCGCGCCACTGTCTCAGACTGGATGGAGCTGGAACGCAAGCGCGGGATATCCGTAAGCTCAACGGTGCTTAACTTTGATTACAATGGTTACCGGGTTAATCTGCTTGATACTCCCGGCCATAAGGATTTCTCTGAAGATACTTACAGGGTGCTTACGGCGGTTGATTCCGTTATTATGGTAATTGACGCGGGAAAAGGTATCGAAAATCAAACCCGTAAACTATTTGAAGTTTGCAGGAAACGAAATACTCCCGTATTCACTTTTGTAAATAAGCTTGACCGCCCTGCTCTTGATACGCTGGCTATACTTGACGAAATAGAGCAAGTGTTAAAAATAAACGCGTATCCCATGAATTTGCCTCTTGGTTCAGGAGTGGACTTCAGAGGGGTGCTTGACCGCAGAACCGGACAAGCTTACTTTTATGAACGCACTCCGGGCGGCGTTTACCGCGCTCCAGTCGCAACTCATGGTATCTCTGATCCTGTGGTCAAAAACGGATTGAGTGATTCCGTCTACAATACTCTTTGTGAAGAGATAGAAATGGTTGAGCACGCTGGCGCGGCTTTTAGTCATGAAGATGTGCTTGCAGGCAAAACAACGCCCGTTTTTTTCGGCAGCGCGGCAAATAATTTCGGGGTGCAGCTTCTGCTTGACGGATTTTTAGAGTTCTCACCGCCGCCGCTTCCCAGATACAGCGGAGAAACAGCCGTTAAACCTGACCATGAAAAATTTTCCGGTTTCGTTTTTAAGATTCAGGCAAATATGGATCCCAGACACCGTGACCGCATGGCGTTTGTCAGAATTGTATCCGGTGAATTTACACGCAATATGCCGGTCATTCATGTGCGTACGGGAAAGAGCTTGCGCTTATCCAACTCAAGCAATGTTTTTGGCCGTGAACGCACATCTGTCGATGAGGCTTACGCGGGTGATGTGATTGGTGTTGTGGGTACGGATCTTCTCTGCATAGGCGATACGCTGAGCGAAGACGCCGGATTAGCTTATAATGAGATACCGCGTTTTCCGCCGGAATGTTTTGCCTACCTGCATAATCCTTATCCGTCAAACTACAAACGTTTTCGTGAAGGACTTATGCAGCTCGTTCAGGAGGGGCTTATTCATCTCTTTGAGATTCCATCCGGTCATCAGAAACTACCTCTCCTTGGGGCAGTGGGACCGCTGCAGTTTGATCTGGTTCAATACAGGCTTGAAACAGAGTATGGGGCGGCGTCACGTATAGAACAAACCCCCTGGACAATGGTAAGGTGGATTAAAAGCAGTGTATTAATAGATGAAAATAAATTGCATATCCCCATGGGCGTTAAGCTTGCTCTTGACAAAGATGAACGCAGGGTTCTGCTTTTCCCAAGTGACTGGCATTTACAGTTTTTTACTGAACACAATAAAGACATTGTATTAAACGTGTCAAGTTAGTGATATATTTAATCTACTTGAAAAGTTCTACCCTTACGTCACTCCCACGAAGACGAGGGTCTACTGTTATTAACTGATATGCCAGAACGGTCACAGATCGCTCCCCGCAACAGGAATAACGGCTCGCTTCACAGCTTAATAAATACGGTCCCGCCTTCCCGGGAGGACGGAAATTAGGTTATTTTCAATTGGAATGGTTAAACCGCTTGAGATTCACTACGTGAGCCGCGGCTGCGGTTCTTTAACCCCAGCGCAGCGATCATCTGTTCATCCGCCTCAAAACCGGCGCCAGGAGTAGTGAGATATCCACCTGTAACATACCCGTTTGCGCCAGCGTAAAAAATTAGATTTTGCAAAGAGCCCAGATTCGCTTCGCGGCCGCCGCTTACTTTAATGGTTACATTGGGCATGGCAAGCCGGAACATGGCGACAATTTTTAACAGCTCAAGGGGAGATTCCTTAAGAGGTTCTACCCGTGTTCCTAGAATCGCGTTTAAAAAATTTATTGGGACGATATTGACCCCAAGGTTGCGCAGGTCAACGCACAATTCAATTCGATGTTCCCAGCTTTCTCCCATTCCAAAAATTCCGCCGCTGCACACCCTCATACCCGACATCTTAACGCGCATTACAGTATCAAACCTGTCGTCATAGGTATGTGTTGTAACAATATTATTGAAATATGAACGGCTTGTTTCAAGGTTGTGATTATAAAAACTTACACCAGCCTTAAAGAGCGCTTTAAGTTCATCATCACTGAGTATCCCTAAAGACGCGTGCTTTTCGCCGCTGCCCTTACATTCGGAAAGCGCCTTGCAAACCGTTTCAAATTCAGCCGCTTCAAGTTTTTTGCCGCTTGACACCACACAAAAAGGATATCCTTTTGACCACGCTTCTTTACATCTGCGTCCAATCTCTTTTGGATTGGATAAACTCTGTACATTAATATTCGCACTGTTATGATTAGATTGAGAGCAGAAAGCGCAATCCTCGCCGCACCCTCCAGATTTGATGTTCATAAGGGTGCAAGGGTCTACTTTGTTTTTAAAAAAAAGACGGCGAACCTGGTCAGCCGCGGAAAATAGCAGCGATACCTTATCAAGAGGCCATTTGGCCACGATTCGCATCTCTTCCTCATCTATACCGCTTCCAACAGCTTTTTCAAAGAGTTTTTGAGCTTCTTTAAAATATTTCATATATAATTTAATTTTCCTGTATATCTATGTTTGGTTCATCGTTTGAGCTGCCCCTCAACTTAGAGCTTGAGATAAAATAAAACATTCATAAAGGAGTTATGAAAAAATAAAAGAATTTCATTTCAAAGTTTGCCTGCACAAATAAATATCATCATTCGTAATTTGATTTTTACATCAATCAATTAATGCCTATTGACTTTCTTCTAACCATTTATTATTTTTATAGCTAAACATTTGCGTTAAATAATGACAAACCGAAAGAATCTATTCTAAGCATAACCTGTTTCGTTCAGTAAAAAAAGCATGCTGTCCTGAAAAACTGTTATGTATCCCCTCTGTTTGTGAACAGAAATAAATAGACGCGGTTTCAGGAATAATTTGGTCATCCCTGCCATGAAAGAATAACGGTTTGATATTAGTGGGCGCAAGCGGCCGCAGGTCTGCCTGCTTGAGAAAAAGAAGCCCGCATGAAAGCTGCTCAAACGTATAATCCGGCGCTGTTGACTGATCATATTGCAATCCGCACTGTTCGTAAAAAGAACGCAAAACTCTAGTTTGATCTTGCTCAAGCGTGCTTATCATCTGATCAAGAACAGATTGACGTACGCCAAAACGGTATCCGTTTTTTCGGCAGAAACAGGGTGTTGCGGAAAGCAGTATCAATTTCTGCGGAAACAGTATATGGGAAACCGCGTACGCCAACATTGCTCCGGTAGACCATCCCGCGATAATTTGAGGTTTTTTATTTAGCAATTGACACTCAGAAATTACGATTTGCGCCCAATTCGCTTTTAATTGAGATGAATCAAACAGTTTTGGCATTATGCGGTTTATATCAATATATTGAGCGTCCTCTCCAAATACTGGTTTCAGTATTTCAGGATTTATGCCCCATCCACCAAATACAAAGATTCCGTTAATTATTATTTCTGCATTCCGCATTATTATTTCTGCATTAACCTATACTGATTCATAAGCCGAAATACTTGTTCAATATCTTTATCGTCAATTCCCAAATGAACCGAAAACCGTATTCTTTCTTTACCTTTAGGCACAGTGGGAGGACGAATCGCGGGAGCGTTTACACCGTTTTGTTTCAGGAAAGCAGACAGCCTTAACGCGTTCTCCGCGCTGCCCGCCAAAACAGGTATTATCTGTGTCGAGCTGTCCATACAATCCCATCCGGAAGCTTCAAGCGCTTTACGAAACCTATCCGCTTTTTCAAGTAAAGTTTTTCCAACAGTAGGATTGTTTCTGATATACCGCACAGCGGCTAAATTGTAAGCCAATACAGAGTGAGGAAGTCCGGTTGAGTAAATGAGCGGTCTTGCGTTATTTACAAGAAAATCTTTTATCAGCTTACTTCCGGCAAAAAAACCTCCCAATCCAGCCGCTGCTTTACTTAAAGTACCGATACGGATGTGTACGCCATCTTCGGTACCTGTTTCTTCAACAAGACCGCTTGCGTTTTTGCCTAATATTCCGGCGGCATGCGCTTCGTCAACCATTACCGCGCATTTAAAACGTCTGCCGAGTTCGCAAATATCTTCAAGCGGAGCGCGGTCTCCGTCCATACTGAAAACTGTGTCTGTAACGATAAGTTTACGGCGTGCCGCGGAAGCGCTCAAAAGGGTTTTCAGGTGCTTCATATCACCATGGCGGTAACGAAAAAAATGTCCGCCCGAAAGTATGCATCCGTCTATAATTGACGCGTGATTGAGCTTGTCACAAAAAATATCAGTACCGCGGTTACAGACCGCCTGAATAATACCGGTGTTCGCGGCATATCCGGAATTAAACACTAATGCGCTTTCGCACCCTTTCCAATCAGCGGTCTCTTTTTCAAGCTCCTCATAGAGCGGAGATGCTTGCGAAATGAGACGCGAGGCCATATTGCCGGATAGTTTATCTTCGGCAAGGCGCGCCGCTTCTTCTGTAACTAATGTGCAATTTTGAAGAGAAAGGTAACTGTTGCCCGAAAAATCAATACCCGGTTCATTCCTATGCGGAGGCAATTTGCGCAAAAGCGATTCGGATTGCCGCCGCAGTTTATCTTCATATAATGCGTCAAGAAGCGGTATACTCATCACTTATCTCTTCAATAGCTTCTTTTGTTAAGGCAAAAATTTTATCAAGTTCTTCTGTTTTAACGTTAAATGGCGGCATGTAATATACCGTGTTTCCAAGCGGACGTAAGATGAGTCCTTTTTGTAACGCAATTTGTGAGAACCGGAACGGAACGCGTAACTCTTGAGGAAAAGGTTCGTTTGTTTTTTTATCCCGCACAATTTCAAAAGCTCCGATAAACCCTAAATGCCTGATTCCGGAAACATTGTTATGCTCATAAAGCGATTCTAATCCTTTTGAAAAATATTGCATAACAAACTGCGCTGATTCAGGAAATTGATTTTGTATAAGAAGCTTAAGAGCCGCGACGGCTGCCGCGGAAGCAAGCGGGTTTCCGGTAAAAGTGTGACCGTGGTTAAGAGTGCGGTTTGAGAACGGGCCGCCTTTAAATTCATCGTATATCTCTTCACGCACAGCAGTTACCGCAAGAGGCAGATACCCGCCTGTAAGCCCTTTTGCAAGACACATGATATCGGGAACAACTTCGGCATGATCACAGGCGAACATTTTGCCTGTACGTCCAAGTCCCGTAGCGACTTCATCGGCTATGGTGATTACCCCGTGCGATTTACACAGGTCAAAAACCCGATGCAGAACTTTGGGCGGATACACTCTCATTCCGGAAGCGCCCTGAACCATAGGCTCAAAAACACAGGCCGCAATCCGCTTACCATGCTCTTCCAAAATGCGTTCTAACCCATCCATACATTGAGCGTGACAGCTTTGCGGCTCCTTTCCCGCAGGGCAGCGAAAACAATATGGTGAATCTGTAAAGTGTTGCTTTTTAAACTTTTCATGAAAGAGACCATGAAAAGATGGAATCCCTCCCACAGATATTGAGCCAAGAGTATCACCATGATACCCGCCGCCAAACGCGGCAAACTCATTGCGATTACTGCCTCGCAGAGTGTGGTACTGCAAAGCGATTTTGAGAGCTACCTCTACAGATGTTGAGCCGTTATCCGAATAAAAAATTCTGTTAAGCTGCCTGGGTAAAACATCCCCTAAAATAGAGGTCAGTTCTGTAGTCGCCTCAGAGATGAATCCAGCCATAAGAACGTGTTCAAGTTTGCCAAGCTGATTTTTTACCGCTTCGCTTATTTGGGGATTGCAGTGTCCGAACGCGCTTACCCACCATGAGCCAATTGCGTCAATATATTGTTTGCCGTTTGTATCATACAAATAGATACCGGATCCCCGCTCAATCACAAGCGGCGGATGTTCAAGTTGTTCGTTATGGGAGGTAAACGGCATCCACAAACGGTCAAGCCACATATTCGATTTCATTACAAAACTCCATTAAACGCCCGTTGCAAATTCCGTTGTAATCAATATCTACACATATGGCGGAAACAGCGTGCCTGCGAATTAAATTTATGTTATCTTCATAAATAAAATCCCGCTTTACATTTCGGGAATTATTAATAACTACGCCGGCTACCGGAATACCGTACTGTTTCAAAATATTCAATGACAAAAATGTGTGATTGAGAGTCCCTAATCCCGGATCTGTAACCAGAACAACCGGGATTTTCAAAGTTTTTATTATGTCAATCATAAACTCTTTGCCGTTAATTGGAACCAGTACCCCGCCGGCCCCCTCTACAATCGTAATATCCGTTTGGGTTTTATCATTGAGAGTTTTGTATGCGGCAATGATATCACAGATTTTTATATCGCATCCGCTGAGCCGCGCGGCCAGATGCGGAGAGCAGGCCGGTTCAAAACAGAAAGGGGAATGTAAAGCTGTTTCTGTTTTGTATGATGTAAACTTGAGCGCGTAGAGTGTATCGTAACCAAGAAGCGTTTTTCCATCCGCGGAATAATTGCACCCTGTTTCCACAGGTTTCATATAAGTTGCGCTGCGGCCAAGTTTTGAAAACCCTTCCAATAGAAGCGCACTTGTAAATGTTTTACCTACACCTGTTCCGCTGCCGGCTATAAAAATACCTTTTGTCATCTACACGATCCCTTCCGCGCTATACCGATAATAGCATGGTAGGTCATTGAAACCGCTCCCGCATAAGAAAACATTGACGTATAATCCCGGCAAAGTTCATCAAGCTCTCTTTTATTAAGAAGCTTGCCGTTTGTCGCGGTAGCCCCGATGTTGCTTAGATTCTTTAGAGCTGATGTTGCATCGGTAAAATACAGTACGCGGTTGAATTGTTGAACACTCTCCTTTAAAATATCAAAACCGGCGTTCTCAAATATGGAAAACAGGTCATCTTCAGATGGCAGCCAAACCGCCGGATTAAGTCCCCTGTTTGCTCTTACCGCGTTGAGTTCGTTAAATGAGCCCTTAGCAAAAACAGAAAAATATAAGGAACCGTTTGTTTTTAAAAGTTCAGCCATTTTGCGAAGAGCAAGTTCCGGTGAAACAATCCATTGGAGCATGGATGCCGCTACAGCGCCGTCAAAAATTAGCGGACGGACAGGGGGAAAATCGATATCGCCGTTGATTGCGAGGCCACAGCGGTTTTGTTCACGCGCGCGGCGCAGCGGAGAAAAAGCCAGATCAAGACACACAAACCGCGTTTTGTCAGGCAGCGGCGTAAGGTAAGAGAGAAGTGTCCCTGTAGCGCTTCCGATATCACACCATAACTGTTCCATACCAATATCGTTTTTTATGAGCTTAGCCAAAAGCTCTGTTATCTCACGTTGTACGGTTGCGTCTGAATCATAAGAATGCGCTGCCCTGCCGAATCGGGACGCTATTCTTCTTTTGGATGGCTGGCTCATTGGGTCTATCATGATTGATATTTATAGTCAAAAGTATAGGTAACAATTATAGGATAAAATATAAAATACAACGAAGAACGAGGAATACAAAATGAGGTAATATTAGATTTATTTTTTAGATAAGATAAAAACAGGATAATTTGTCTTATACGCAGGGCAAATTTAGAACTATTTGTCCTGCGTATAAGACCTTTAAAGCGCATCCTGCGGCAAAGACTAAATTACATCTTACGCGCTTTCTCAATCTCAAAAGATATAAACTGTGTTTGCCCGCCCCTTAACACCTGCATAACAACCACATCTTTTTCGTTAAGGGAATTTGCATAACTCAGGTATGACTTGCGGGAATTAATAGTATTCCAGTCACCATTGCTGCTTTTGATCCGCGTGATTATATCTCCTGTCTGAAGCATCGCACGTTCATCGAGTATACCGGGTGTTACCGCGGTAACCGCTACGCCGCTCGTCTCCTTGGGAACTCCATATTTTTGACGCGTCTTTTCGTTTATGTCAGCGACAGCCACGCCGCATTTGTTTCCGGTATTTGAGCGCTTTGCGGGCGCTCCTTCCGCGGGTTTAGCCTGCTGCATTTGCGTCTTTTTATCATGCTGTCCCAAAGTCAGCTCAGCTTCTTCTTTTTTACCGCCTTTAAAGAATGTTAACTTCACTTTGGTTCCGGGTCTATGCGCCGCTGCCAAATTGACAAGCTCATTTGCGCTTGTTATCAGGTGTCTGCCTAATGATACGATAACATCCCCAGCTTCAAGCCCCAATTTTGCGGAAGGCCCTTTATCAACTACAGCGGTTACAACCGCTCCGGACTTAACGCCGCCGCCAAGAGCCTTCGCTAACATGGGGGTAAGATCCTGCACTGAAATTCCCAAGTATCCACGCGCAACTTTTCCCTCGTAAACCAACTCCTCTGCCACTCTGCGCGCCAGATTTATCGGTATGGCGAACCCTATGCCTATAAACCCTCCCGAAGGCGAGAGAATCAGAGAGTTTACACCCACAATTGCGCCGTTTAAATCAACTAAAGCGCCGCCCGAGTTACCAGGGTTGATAGCAGCGTCTGTCTGGATGAAGTATTGATATGGCAGATCAAGTTCCACAGTTCTTCCAAGAGCCGATACTATGCCTGCCGTAATGGTAGAGGATAGATTGAACGGACTGCCGATAGCGGCTACCCAGTCTCCGGGCTGTAAATTATCGGAGTTGCCTAAAAACGCCACCGGTAATTTATCCGGTATGGGAACGATAATTTGCAGCACAGCAAGATCACTAAGAGAATCACCGCCTATCTTAACAGCCGTGAGCAGCGTTTGATCGGCAAGTTTTATTTGCGCTGTATCAGCGGTTGAAATTACATGATAATTGGTAAGAATATGTCCCTGCTTGGAGATGATTATCCCTGATCCAAGTCCCTGTACCTGTAAAGGTAATGAAGCGTCGTTGCTCTGACGCCCTACAGGCATGACCGCAACCACTGCCGGCGCCACTTCTTCGCTTATTTTGACAAATACATTTCGCATATTATCAGGATCGTTTTTACTTTTATCAATGGGAGGAGCTGCGGCGCCAAAGGTAACGCTGCCTCTTGGGGGGTGTTTAGGCTGATCCTGTGAGTATAAAGATGTATTAAGCGCAATTAGAGCCAAAGTAAACAGTGTGACAAGATGGAAACGCATATATGGTTTTCTCCTGTGAAGATAAGCGGTTAGATATATAAAAGCATACCGGTTTAAGCGGATACGCCGATCTTAGTTGTTTAGAACGCGCAATCTTTATACCAAAAAATGCAGAAATAAAATTTTTGAAAATGTAAAGAGTGATGATGAATTTATTTACTGCGCATCGTTTTTTAGGTTTTGATTTCTGTATTCTGCATTATTACTTCTGCATTGACAAAAAAAGGCATATCATTTGCTTCTTAAACGCTTATGTGGACACACGTTTTAAGCCATTAATAAACTATTTATAAAAGAGAGGCAAGTTGTTATGATTATTCAACCATGGGTAAATCTCATTTCAGGACTTTGGGCGCTTCTTTCCTCATTTTCAGCCATACTCATACACCCTGTAAACTTCATAGTTACCGGCTTAGTAATGGCAGTGTTTGGTTTCTGGAGACCAATGAGGAGCTGGCAGGGACTTTTAAACGGTGTTTTGGGAATGTGGCTTATTTTTTCAGGGATAATCCCCGGACTTCGTACAGCAACAAACATGGCAGCAATAGGACTTGCGGTAGTGGTGTTTTCCATCTGGCGTATAGTTGACACATTGGCGCCTAAACGCACGCCTTTGTCTTCCCGTTAATTCAGAATGCAGAAATAAAACTAATGATGTGAGATAGTCATACTATAAAAGGTGTTCTTTGATATATTTCTGCGTTTACCTTAGGGTAAGTTTACAGAAAAAATTTACATGTGCTAAAAAGTATTTAGACAGGAGAACTTTTCATGGATATCACAAGCCCCGCTTTTTTAAAAAATGGGCCCATACCGCCTCAATATGGATGCAAGGGACGCAATATTAATCCGCCCCTTGAGATAAGCGGTATCCCGCCGGAGGCTAAAAGCCTTGTGCTTATCATGCATGATCCGGATGCACCCAAAGGAGATTTTGTTCATTGGGTATGTTATGATATGGAGCTTGTCGAAAACCTTGAAGCGGGTGCAGCCTCAGGAAGACAGGGTATAAACAGTTCCGGAAAACTTGGCTATATGGGCCCCTGCCCCCCAAGCGGCACTCATCATTACCATTTTAAGATATACGCTCTTAACACAAAGCTGAATCTCCCAAGCGGAGCCTCAAGACAAATTGTGGAATCAGCAATGATAGGTCATGTGGTGGAGTCAAGTGAACTTGTGGGAACGTTTTCTGTAAATTAGAGTCGTTTTAAAAATCTTTCGAACACTAACATGCGACATGGGTTTGCACTGATATAATATCCTGCCAGACTGAAAAAAGGGGCGGCAAACCCGCCCCGTATTTTACCCAAAAAGTTATCTCTATTTTATCTCAATAGATTTACTTTTTTTCGGCTCTGCGCCAGTTTTAAGAAGTGAAAGCTCCAGAACGCCGTTTTTATAGTTGGCTTCTATTTTCTCTCTGTCGACATTTACCGGCAAAGAGAAAGTACGCAAGAACGAACCATAGGCGCGTTCAATATGGCTGTAACCGTCATCCATTTTCTTTGCGTCCTCTTTCTTTTGTCCGGATATTGTAAGCAAATCGCCTTCTATCGAGACGTTTATATCCTCCTTATTGATCCCTGGCAGATCCGCGCGTACTAAAAACCGTTCCTTGTCTTCTGTAATGTCTATACGCGGCCAGTAAGCTCTGGAAGCGTCTGAACTGGAACTGGCGCTGAAAAACGGTTCATTAAAAAAATCATCAAGCATAGTTCTGAAGTTGGCCAACGGGCCGCCTCTTCTAAGTGCCGGATACATAAGGTACCTCCTGCTAAGAAACAAAACATATAGGGCAGGTTTATCCTTGTCCCTTCAGTAAGAGTACGGTTAGGTGGCGGTAGTTAGTGGTTAGGATTGAGAGGTCACCCGCGAGGGTTATCCGTACACGGATATTACTTTATGCTGCTCACTACTTCGTTTTTGCTTTTATTTTGGTTTTGACGTTAATGTTTTTTTCAGAGCCCCCTGTGTTGGGGAGATAATATGGCGGGGCATTGCGGAGTGTCACGATAGAGAGAGTGGTGAAAAACAATTGTAAGCATGGCGTTTTTTTGGCATGTTTACAATTGTTCTAACCAAGGGGAGGACTTCAATATGTATTAAGTTAACGGATATGGGAAGTCCTCCTCTTAAATCTCTTATTTTTACACTACCGACACATAAACCAGCGTTTGATTAACAAGTTGATACGCGATCTCTCCAAAGGTAATCGGTCCTGCAAAGGCTTTGAGCGTTTTGCCTTCCAATTCGCCGTAGAGAAAATTTAATATGCAGTTGCATGAGAACACGGCTGCCGCATCTTCAAATTTACCGAGCTGTCTGTTGAATTCACCGGCATAATCGGAGATTGGCTTTGCTATTCTGTATTTAATACCGCTGAAAACCGGAGCGTAAGTATATACAACGCCATTTTCAATTGATTTACATGAAATATTTACCCCATTGCCTGAATAATCTCCGACAAACGGCAGTTTGGTATCAAGTTTATTCTGCTCTATATAATCGGCAAATACAGTCTCTTTCCCGTTAATTAAACAATTTTTGACGCTGAAGCCTTCTTCTATAAACTCTATAACAGGAGAGTTTTCATCCTGAGTGAAGATATTTATTACGCCTATTGTGACAGTTTTGTCATCAGGTACGGCAACATGAAGAACAGCGGCTTTTTCGTAATACGTTTCACCTGTCAAACCGTTTACGGCGATAGGCGTCTGCCCCGATTTACTCAAATTAAATCCGGAGATCCAGCCGGTTATGTTTTTAATGAACATACCGTCAAATTCGGCGGCTTTTTCAGCATACACTTTATGAACTGTGCTGTCAAAGGGGATAATCGCAATTGAGAATCCGTTATCAAAAGCATCAACAGTTATATCCTGAATAGTCTTCTCATCATAAGATTTGATCTTAAATTCCCTATATGGAAGCTCTATTACAGATAATAAATCGTCTGTAATCTTGCCACCGTCTCTAGCCATAAAATACTCTGTTGATCCGCCTATCCAGCTGCCTTTTGGCAATTTTTTGATAAGCCCTTCCGTACCGGCAATATGAAGCAGATCGCCATTAGCAATCTTTTTTGTTACCTCATCAAATGTCATCAGCATCTATTTGTACCTCCTTAAAGCCTCTGTTAGAGTTTTGATATAATAGAATAATCCGCACCCATAACTTTATTGAACTTTTCAATAAAGGCGTTAAGTTCCTTGGTGCTGTTATGTAGTGTAGTCGGCGTAGGATCCTTTGCGTAAATGTTTTTAAGCTTGGTAATCATCATTGAAAAACTCCATAAAGAAAAAATATAGTTTCCTTTCAAAAGTTTCTCAGTCTGCTGGGGGGTTATATTCATAAGTGAGTGTACTCCTTTCCATGCTACATTACAATAAAATATTAAATAATTTATAAATATAATATAATCTGGAGTGCGGAATGCGGAAATTTAGAAATTGGAACTCTAAGCTCTATACGCTTACTATTTCAAACTTACACTCTCTGTTTTTGCCGGCTATTTTCGCATTATAAAGAGTTTTACCGGCGGAGTTGATAAGGTCGTAAACCGAACCATTCCGGATAATCTTAACGACAAAAAAACAGCTTAAGAAAATTTAGGATTGCATCCTGCGGCTATACCTGACAATCTCCGGAAACATCCGCCAAACAAACACTAATCCGCACCCAATAAGCGCCCCTGCCCCGAAGGCGCCTATGACGATATTCTTTCTTTTTGGTTTACTTCGCAGAATCGGAATTTCCGGATACCGTAAAATTTGAACTAGCGTCATATCATCGAGTTCTTCGACTTTGACCGCTTCAAACTGTTTCATTAATTGCAGATAGAGTTCCTGATTCATGCTGACCTGCCGTGTAAGACGGCCTGCCTCAAGCGATACATGCGGGGAGATGCTTGCGAAGTTACGCTCCCTGTGCCGCGCTAAAGATACTTCGGAATTGTCAAGATCGCGGGTTACTTCCCGCAGGCGTTCTTCGATAAAGGTGCGCTTCTCTTTGGCCTGGCTTTGGATGGATCCGCGAATGTAGGCGCTTATGTAATCAAGGGTGTGTTTGTTAAGATCATACGCCAGCTGCGGCGAAGGTGCGTTTGTCGTAAGAGTCAGCGTGCCTATTTTAGCGTCTTTTTTAATTGAGATAATTTTACCATTGCGAATTTGATCATATTTGCGCATATGATGTATATATTCCCAATTGACAATGGTTGTATCCGGTTCGATTTGTAAGATTTCGTCAAGTAACAGAGAATCGCCTTTAAATAACCATTTACGTGCAAACAATGTTGCTAAAAAATCGCCGTCTGAAATTACTTTGTCTAAATAATCGGATGGGTCAATGCTGCCTCCGCTGCTCCCTATAGGCATGCCCGCGAGAGCGGCGAGCTGTCCTAATTGACCGGATGTTCCGCTTTTACCGGTTTTTAGTATAAAGTGTGAAAAGGATGAAAAGCTCTCAGGGGCAACAAACGCGTAGACAACGCCCAATATGGTGAAAAACAAGGTTGTTGCTGCGATTATTAATTTGCCTCTCCAAAAGAGGAGTATAAGTTCAATTAGGGAGATTTCGTCCGCGTTGTCATTTGTTCCGAATTGCGGCATAGCGGGATAGGCGGTATTGTTTTCTGTAAATTGTTCTGCTGCCGGAGCTTCGTTGTTCATATCTTGACGCCTCTTAAACGTTGTTCAATTTCTGACCGGCGTGCCGGAGGTTAACCGGGGCTGACGGGGTATCAAAGAAAACCAGACATTTATCCAACCGCTTCTTGTACCGGAACTCCAATTTGTACGCGCGGATACCGGCAGATCCCCAAGTTCTAAAACAACCGCGGATATGAACAAAAAATTTTTTAACTCCATAACCCAATTTATTCATATTAAATGTATAATATCGTACAAATATACATATTTTATGGAGCATAAGCAACTTTTCCGAGCATTGGATAGTATTCTGTAATTTTACTGACCAACGCGGAAAAGAAATAACGCAGACCTTGTTTATCGAGCCGTAATGCAGAGGAGAATAAAAAATTAAGATATGATTGATTCTTTTTTCCGTATAATCAAGAGAGCTTTAGCATTTTTGCTTGTTTTTGATTGATTGAAAGATGAGTTTGCGGAAAAATTTTACAGGCTCTTTTTGTGATTGGGAGGCTTTATTCCAAACGCCGTACGCAATGTTCAAAAGCCTGTCTGCATTCCGCGGTTTGGGGCAGAGTGGCAAAGAGTCTTGGCAGATAATTCCGCTCAATAATTCTATTGAAACTGTGAGCGAAATTTATATCAAATACCCAAGACATAACAAGAAGTTTGAAATCATTGACACTGGCCATTGCTTTTATCTCCCAGGGAACGCTTCTTAAGATAGCAGACAGCACGTTGCCGGATACAGTATCAATGTCTGGAAAATCGAGTTCAACGGATCTTGTAGCAGTGCTTCCGCCGGATTCAAAATGCAGCAGTACGACGTTCCAGATATCAAGCTTATCCGCATCCCTGAGCATCTTGCAGAGTATGGGGCTGTCGGACGGGATTCGCGCTTTATTATGAACTCCTACAGCTTGTAAAATGGAGTCAGCCTTGCTTTTTGAAAGTCCGTCAAGTACATTTTCTTTTTTAATTATAGATACCGCAAGTTCGGCATGATTTACAGATCTTACATCAAGAAAAGTATGATATTTTACAAACTGCTCAAATCGTCCGATGTCATGCAGCAGTCCGGCGATAGCGGCGGCGTCTTTCTCGTCGTGTGATAAGTCAAGGGAGCGGGCTATATCGATGATTTCGCCCATAACCCTTTTACAGTGTTGCTCTTTTAACCTCAGCGCGCCTTCGGTCTCCTCATCTGCTGAGCTGAATGATCCGGTGTAGCGGTCGTACCATTGTTTTATTGAGTCAAAGTCGTTGGGCATGTTTAGTTTCCTGTTGTCAGTTTCCAGTTTTTGGTTGCAAGTTGCTAATTTTTAATTTTTAGTTGCAAATTATGAGAGAATACATTATATTTTTCTTCTTCTATAAAAACTGGAAACGAGTAACTTATTCCTAATCCCACCATTGATATTTGTTATTTTTGGCATAGTTATTGTTTCAATATAAGGTCTATTAGCGAAAAACTCTTTCAGGCCAAGGTAATGCAAAAAGAGACAGGCGCGTTTCTCATAATTGAAAATAAATCGTGCAAACGTTCACGGCTTGCTTCCATACATATAATAGTAATGGCGGTGATCGCTTTTTTAGTTGTTGCGGGGTATGGCCGGATCTTTTACCACGCAGGTGGATACGTAATATCGCGCGGCGCGTTGGCTTTTGAGGCAAAAAAGCATGAGCTCCTTTTGAAGGAGGCCGGATTTCTTAATGACTTTGTTCAATCTGTAGCAGGGTCTCAGGATGATGAACCGGATGGTTTTGACTCTTATCCCGGGATTACGCCTGTATCTTTAAGCATGGGGTATGATTTTTTTGAGAGTGTGGATGTTTACAAAAAATCAGCGGATAATGATCTCACGCAAACTAAGCAAAAATATTTTAAAGCGCCGCAGGATACGTTTTCTATAAAGTACGCACATTCCAACTCACAGTTTATTCCGCAGGGTATTCCTTCAAAAGGGTGGATTTCATCTTATTTCGGATCCAGAACAGATCCTGTATTTGAGGGAACCGCATTTCACAGAGGAATTGACATAGCGCAATTACAGGGTAAACCCGTATGGGCGACCGCGGATGGAAAAGTAACGTTTGCCGGCAAAAAACGGTATTTCGGAAATGTGGTTGAAGTAGACCACCCGGAGAGCGGATATAAAACAATTTATGCTCACCTGCAAACCATTAACGTACGCACAGGATATGCTGTTACAAGAGGTCAGCGCGTAGGATCAGTCGGATCTACCGGCAAATCTACCGGCCCTCATCTTCATTACGAAGTGCATTTCCAAAATCGGGCCGTAGATCCTCTGGAGTTTATGTTTGATCCGGATGTTATGCCGTAGGCAAAACAACGCAGAAATAATAATGCAAAATGCAGAAATAAAACAATATAAGAAAATGTTATGTTGATTAAATATCAGTTTGCCGCATTCTGTATTAACCCCGCAAGCTCCAAGAGCCTCGGAACCTGCTCCTTAAAATCCTGCAAGCGCAAGCTGTTCGGCCCATCACAAAGCGCCTTATCCGGTGATGGGTGAACCTCAAAAAACAACGCGTCCGCGCCTGCCGCTATTGCCGCTCTCGCAAGCGGGATAATCATCTCTCTGTTTCCTGAAGAGCACCCCTGGCCGCCGCCGGGATTTTGTACGCTGTGTGTGGCGTCAAATACCACATCACACCCAAACTGTTTCATAATGGGAATTGAGGTGAAGTCCACAACAAGTTTGTTGTATCCGAAAAACGTCCCCCGCTCGGTCAGCCAGCAGTTTTTGCCAGCTTTTTCAAGAGAGAATTTCATATCTCCCGGCGACATGAACTGTCCTTTTTTTACGTTTACCCACTTGCCGGACGCTTTCGCCGCTTCAAGCAGGCCGGTTTGGCGGCATAAGAACGCGGGGATTTGAAGGATATCGACAGCTTGGGCAGCTTCGCTTACATCTACCGATTCGTGAACGTCTGTGAGCACAGGCAGTTTAAAAGTTTCTCTGATACTTTCAAGTATCTTCAGCCCTTCCTGTTTCCCCGGCCCGCGAAATCCGCTTGCCGAAGTGCGGTTTGCTTTATAATAGGAAGCTTTAAATATGATGTCAATTTTTAGTTGTGATGAGATTTCCGCTATATTTTCGGCTATCGCGAAACATAAGTCTCTTGATTCAATGACGCATGGGCCGGCTATAAAAAATAGGCCTTTTTGACTGAGAAACGGTGCTTTGGGGCTTATCTGGGTCATGACTATCCTCCGCATCGGATGAGGCGCAGCCGGAAAACTCGCGCATCATACTGTTTTTGATTGACTGGATACCAAGAATCAAATTATATTTATCATCCTGCTTCGAACTTGGACAGGAATGTTCTTTAAAAATAGCAATTTCCCAAAATAAAAGTTCATTATTTAAACTTTTCACCAATTTGGAGGGATGTATGGCCATTAAAGTAGGTATTAACGGTTTCGGCAGAATAGGCAGACTGGTTTTTCGCGCCGCTATGAGCAATCCTAAAATCGAGATTGTAGGTATCAACGATCTTATCGATGTTGATTATATGGCTTACATGCTCAAGTACGATTCAACGCACGGCCGTTTTAACGGCACTGTGGAATCTAAAGACGGCAAGCTTGTTGTTAACGGCAAGGCGATCCGCGTTACAGCCGAAAAAGATCCCTCAAACCTTAAGTGGGGGGATATCGGCGCTGAGTATATTGTTGAGTCGACAGGTCTTTTCCTTACAAAGGAAACCGCTGAAAAGCATATCGCCGCTGGCGCGAAGCGTGTCGTGATGTCCGCTCCTTCAAAGGACGCTACGCCTATGTTCGTAATGGGTGTTAACCATAAGAGTTACAATAAGGAAGCTATCGTATCAAACGCTTCATGCACAACAAACTGCCTTGCTCCCGTAGCAAAAGTTCTTAATGACAAGTGGGGCATTGTTGAAGGTCTTATGACAACGGTTCACGCTGTTACAGCGACTCAGAAAACTGTTGACGGCCCTTCAGCCAAAGACTGGCGCGGCGGGCGCGGCGCCGGCCAGAACATTATCCCCTCTTCAACAGGCGCCGCAAAAGCTGTCGGTAAAGTGATTCCCGCTCTTAATGGTAAGCTCACAGGTATGGCTTTCCGCGTTCCTACACCTAACGTTTCGGTTGTTGATCTCACAGTTCGTCTTGACAAGCCTGCCAAGTATGATGAGATCAAAGCCGCGATGAAGGCTGCTTCGGAGGGCGAGCTCAAAGGAATTCTGGGTTACACAGAAGAAGCGGTTGTGTCAACAGACTTTCTGGGTGAGGCATGCACATCATTCTTTGACGCTGACGCCGGTATTGCCCTTAACGACAATTTCGTTAAGGTTGTATCATGGTATGACAATGAGATGGGCTACTCACACAAGGTATGTGATCTCATCTGCCATATGGATACTGTGAAGTAATTTTATAAGGGCGGCAGCCTGCCGCCCGCCGGATAACAAAGACGATGTAAGGGCGACCTGTGGTCGCCCATCTTGCGCGCGAGGTAACGCAACCACAGGGGCCGACTTTCAAAGTCGCCCCTTTTTTTTAGGATACATAGAGAGGCATCCGCAAGGAGTGCCGGCACAAAAATCAAGCAGCTGATAAAAAGGGGATAAAAAATGGGTTTGAAAAAGAAAACTGTAAAAGATGTAGATTTTAAAGGCAAGCGTGTTATTATGCGTGTGGACTTTAACGTTCCGATGAATGCCGAAGGCGTTATTCAGGATGACACGCGCATACAGGCAGCCTTGCCGACTATAAAGTATGTTCTTGAGCAGGGCGCAAAAAGTCTTGTTCTTATGTCTCATTTGGGAGATCCGTTAAAGGATACGAAAAAAGCTAAGAAAAAGGCGGAAGAAGCGGGAAAAGAGTTTGACAGTAATAAGTTTATGGCTGATAACGCCGGCAGATATAAAATGGCTCCTCTGGCAGCGCACTTATCAAAGCTCATTGGTAAAGATGTAGCGCTCGCTTCCGACTGCACCGGTTCCGAGACTAAAGCGATGGCCGCAAAGCTTGACGGCGGCGCTGTGCTCATGCTTGAGAACACCCGTTTTAACAAAGAAGAGACTTCCAAGGAAGCCGCGGATCGGGAAAAAATGGCAAAAGAACTCTCCGAACTTGGAGAGATTTATGTTAATGACGCGTTTGGCACCGCGCACCGCGCACACGCTTCTACAGAAACAATCGCTCATTTTCTGCCTGCCGTGGCTGGTTTTCTTATGGAAAAAGAGCTTGTTTTTCTCCAGGAAAAAATTGTTGACGCGCCGGCAAAGCCGTTTGTGGCAATTATCGGCGGAGCTAAAGTGTCTTCAAAAATTGCTGTTCTTGAGAGCCTGCTCTCAAAAGTAGATCACATGATAATTGGCGGCGGTATGGCTTACACATTCCAGAAAGCAAAAGGACTCTCAGTTGGAGATTCTCTTTTAGAGACAGACATGATTGACACTGCGCTCAATATAATGAAAAAAGCTGAAGAGAAAGGCGTAAAGCTTCATCTTCCTGTTGACAATATTGTCACTAAAGAATTTAAAGAAGACGCGGAATCAAAGCAGGTTGGAGCCGGCAAAATCGAAGATGGCTGGATGGGTATGGACATAGGCGAAAAAACTATCGCGAATTTCAAAGAGGTGCTCAAGAGCGCAAAAACTGTGTTTTGGAATGGCCCGATGGGAGTGTTCGAGTTCCCGAGGTTCGCGGTTGGAACACAGGCGATAGCCTCGACTCTGGCTGAACTTAAGGATGCGGTAACAGTCATCGGCGGTGGTGATTCCGTATCTGCTGTCAAGAAAGCCGGAGTTGCCGACAAAATGTCCCACATCTCCACAGGCGGCGGAGCATCGCTTGAACTTGTGGAAGGCAAGGAGCTGCCGGGGGTCAAGGCGCTCAACGACAATTAATTTTTTGTAGGGAACGACCAGCGGTCGTTCCGTTTTAATTATGATCATTGCGGTGTATGGAGTGTATGCCGTTGTCTGTGCGGAGCAGTTACACACGTGACACGCGGGCGGCAGACTGCCGCCCTTACTTAGGATTATCTCTGTTATGAGCGCCTGTCAAAAAATTTAATTGCTTACCCGTTTAAAATCGTTATTACGTTCCGTCAGGGCAAATTTTATTATCAAATTAAACAGCGTCTCAGATGTGTGAATTTGTATTCCTCTGTTTCAATGTTGTATAATTTCCTGTACGCAGTATCTCCGGGCGGATTGTACATCCCGCCCGCTTAAATTCTCCAAAAGCAGTTGATTACCCTTCCCGGTTTTCCGGCAGTCTGCAAAACAACGACAAGCAGTTTAAGGTAAGTCCCGCTGTGCAGGAAGTTTGTTACCCTAATCCAAGGAGGTTGGAAATGAGTTTTAGCAGAGATCATAAGAACGCCGGGCGTATGCCGCGTTCAAGTCAGGCGGAGACGCGGGCAATACGGGCGGCAGGCTGCCGCCCTTACAGGATAGCTTTACTGCTGGCTGTCACACTTTTTTTATACCATTCGGCCGGCTACGCCAAAGTCATTAACGCGGCGGACGGAACAACCGCCGGAATACAGGCGGCTGTTTATCAGGCTGCGGCAGGCGATACCGTCAGAATTCCGGCAGGTACTTTTAACTACAGCGGAAGCGTCTCCATGAACGGGGGAATAACTATTTTAGGCGCGGGAAAAAATTCTACTGTTCTCAACAAAACCGGTTCTTCAACAACAGCGATGTTTGTAGTTAACGGAAACAACGGCCGCCGCGTAACAATCGGTCAGCTGACACTTTCAGGTATTACCGGCTCCTCCTCAACCATGCAGGATAATGGCATACGGTTAAACAGCTGTACGGATTTTCATGTTTTCGATGTTGCATTTAAAAACTTCGGATATTCGGCTGTTTACGTAACCGGAAATTCCCGCGGAGTTTTGCGCAAATGTGATTTCCTTAATATTTTTCGTCAGGCAATCAATAATCTGGGCTACGGAGTGGTTATTTATGGGGACAGAGATGGCTCGTGGTCACGGCCGCTTCAATTAGGTACTGCGGACGCTATTTACATAGAAGATTGTTACTTCAGTAATAACCGTCACGCCGTCGCTTCCAATGACGGCAGCAAATACGTTTTCCGTTATAATACAGTTGTTGATAACGCGGGGAATTTTCAGTCGGTTGACGCTCATGGCAGAGAGTACGGAAGCCCCAGAGGTTCCAGGAGTTTTGAGGTTTACAATAATACAATTGATAATTCGGTGCGCAATGCCTGGTGCAGCATTATGATACGCGGAGGCGATGGAGTTGTTTTTAACAACAACCTTCTGCGCGGAACAAGCAGCGCCCCCATACTCCTTTGCAACCGTACGGACGGCTCTCACTCATCTACATCGTATCCTGCCCCCGATCAAACCAGGAGCCTTTATGTATGGAATAACAAGCTGAGTAACGGTAATATCGTAGGAGTGACTGTGCGCGGGGGGCATGAGAGTTTCTTTCGCCTTGGGCGGGACTATTTTCACCAGGAGATGCCCGGATATAAACCTTACACGTACCCGCATCCGCTCTCCGGACCTCAGGCTCCCGCCATTACAAACGATAACCTTCCCGAAGGACAAATCTCAACGAATTACTCACACACGCTGAGCGCTTCCGGAGGAACAGCGCCATATAACTGGAGCGTAACTTCGGGTACTCTGCCATCCGGCTTGAGCATGAGCGGTTCGGGGGTGATCAGCGGAATACCTGTAAAAGCTCAGAGCGCGGATTTTACAGTTAAGGTAACCGACGCGAACGGCGGCCAGACTACAAAAGAGTTGTCAATCTCCATCATCAATCCCGATGAGGTCAATTTGATTAACGAGTCAACGCTGTACAGGGAGTGCGGATGGTTTGCCGCCGGAAATCCGCTCTCCTCTTTGTGGGATGGAAATGTAAGCGGAAACCCGCAGAGTTCAATGCCAGGTTCAAGCGCCGCGGATTCCATTTGGATAGAGTTTGATTTTAAAGATATACACCGCCTTTCGAGAATACGCCTCTTTGGGGACACAGACGGCAGCTGGGTGAGCAAAACGTTCAGTGTTTTTGTCAAAGCTAACGAATCTGATCCGTGGATTCAAGTAGTAAACAATAAAGAGTGTTTCGGCAACAGATGGTATGAATCGGAGACAAGCGCGGACGCCCGTTATCTGCGCCTTGCTGTTAAAGGAGACCAGAGTAAAAATTCTGTACAGATAAGGGCGCTTGAAGTATATGGCGAACTTGATCCGCAATCCTCCGGCAGTACTTCGGTGATAAAAAAGCCTCAGGTAAACTTAGCCAAACCGGGTATCCTCTCGCATTCTCAAGGATTGCTGCGCTACAACGTGCCACAAACCGCGCGTGTACGCCTCACGGTTCACGATCTCAGAGGGCGAAGAGTTAATCCCGTTTTTGACAAAGTTCAAACAGCGGGAATTCACGAACTTCAGATAAATTCACTTGTAAACAACAGCGGAAAAATGGCGGCGGGTCAGTATGTGTACAGGCTGTCAATCGGGGAAGAAACCTTTACAATATCCGCTCCACATCTGAGGAAGTAACTTCATTAGTCAGTCAGTATTATTAATCAACTATCTGATCTGTGGGAAGAATAAATCTCATCGGATTTACGGGGCGGCCGTTTTTGTGGACTTCGTAGTGCAGGTGCGTGCCGGTGCTTCTGCCGCTGTTACCCATGTAGCCTAACAGTTCGCCCCTTTTAACCACTTGTCCGGAAACGACAGCAGCTTTATGCAGATGAGCGTAAAAAGTGATGTACTCCCCGCCAAGATGGTTGATTTTTACCAAGTTGCCAAAATTCGGCCAGTTATGCACACCGCTTACCTGACCATCGGCAGTAGCGAATATAGGAGTCCATGCCTCATTTGCGATATCAATGCCTGCATGCATTAGCCGTAAACCTAAAACCGGATGGTAACGGTAACCGTAACCGGATGTAATACGGCCGTTAGCGGGCCATACCGAAGGACGTTTAGTCCATCTGTCGTGTAAACTCTTTACTTTTTGAGAAGTCTGAACAAAAGTGGATTCCTGGAGCTGAGCTTGACGCAAAACATGTTCTGCTTCCCGACGTAAAGCCTCCGCCCTCATAATAAGCGGATCAGGCATCGAAGCGTACAGCATATCCTCGCGGGAAGGGAAGCCGCCGGTTCCGGCTTGACGCACATCGCCTCCTACCGCTGTCATGCCGTACTTGAGACGCGCGTTGTCTTCGTATCTGATCAGCCGCGACATAATCTCTTTTTCGGAGCTTACGAATTTTTCGAGACTGCCGATCCTTTGTTTGAGGTTCTCATTTTTACGGCGTTCTTCCGCGCTGCTGAAAGCCGCAAGACCATAACCTGATACCATATATACAACGCGCCCAAAACCCGCCAAGCCTGTAAGCGCAATTATAACGCACAATACCGCAGTAGATTTAGAGATTCTAACCGACCGCACACTCTTTGAATCACTCGGCGCGGCAATTAGGACATCCAACGTATATTTCCGCATTTATACCATATTTTCTGAAAAACTACCTGCCTTTATCCCTGTCATAATATTATGTAGTAATTGAACTTGAAAGTCTCTATCTGCGGCAACGTAACTTTACATCCGTTGTTCATTCGCCGCGGGAAATCCTTTGCTCTTAATTCTTAATAAAAGAGCTGAATATTGGATTGCCTTTGGCTCAATAATAAACACGGCCCCGCCTGTGCGGGAGAAAGTGAAAGCGTACTTTTTTCAAGTTGATCAACCATATACATAGATATAATGATACTATTATACCATATATTATATAATAATACCATTGTTTTTAAAATAAAAATTCGCGCGGCATCTCCCGTTACTCTCACGAAGGCGGGAGTCTGTTGTTCCTGTTTTTAGATTAATTAAAGAGAATAAGAACCTGCTCCCCGCCTTCGCGGGGATGACGGAGCGGGGAAACATTGATGCGCTTCGCTATGCTTTGTCTGCACAACTTTAACCTTTGAACAGCAGGCGTCTTTTTATTTTTACAGCCGCTAACTACCACTTCACACAGCCTTCTATTATTTTATAATTAAACCCCGATAATCTCAATAAACACAAAGGAGAGGCTGAATGGCGGATTTGAAAGGAACAAAGACCGAAAAAAACTTAATGGAAGCGTTTGCGGGCGAGAGTCAGGCCCGCAATAAATACACCTACTATGCCGGAAAAGCGAAAAAAGAGGGCTATGAGCAGATAGCGGCTTTTTTTGAGGAAACCGCGGGAAACGAAAAAGAACACGCTAAAATCTGGTTTAAGCTGCTTTGCGGCGGTGAGATCCCTTCAACCATCGACAACCTTAAAGCGGCCGCTTCAGGTGAACACCACGAGTGGACAGACATGTACAAGAAAATGGCTGCCGAAGCACGCGAAGAGGGTTTTAACCATATTGCGTTTCTTTTTGAGGAGGTTGGCAAAATCGAAAAAGAGCATGAGGAGCGCTACGTAAAACTGCTCAAAAATATAGAAGAGAATGCTGTGTTTTCCAAAAAAGAAAAAACTTTTTGGATCTGCCGCAACTGCGGGCATATTCATACAAGCGAAAACGCTCCTCAAAAATGCCCTGTATGCGTGCATCCGCAGGCGTATTTTGAAATGCGGTCTGTCAACTACTGATGAGATATTTACACTTGTTTTCGTGAATGCCAAATCTAAAACTAAACAATTGTTGATATTATTGGGAATAATAAAATCCGCCTCCCTCTTTTGTATAAAAAGGAGGCGGTTTTTACAGTATCCTAGTAAAATTCGCTATCTTACCGCACACCCACAATTAACGAAATCTTCTCTTTCCCGCCATCCTGCTTAGTAACCGTTCCTTTTACAAGATACGTTCCGGCAGACACTTGACGGCCTTTGGAATCGGTCAGATTCCATGAAGCAACCTGACGTTTGGAGAGATTATCCATGTTATTGTCATTGATGCTGATAACCTTTACAAGGTTGCCTGAAGAGCCGTAAATGGACAATTCCCCATTTTTTAGTCCCGCGCCCTGCTTGAAAAAATTCACAGCGCCGGAATGTTTGGCAACGGGGTTAGGTCCCGCTGTAAATTCACCTGAAAGAGTAATACTGTTATTTTGTACCGGTATTGCGGCTTTTGCCATCGGTAATAGCGCCGAGTATGGAGTAGCTGTGATGTAAAGGGTTAATACGGATGTAGTTATACTGCCCACAGTAACTGTGAACTTGTAGTTTCCGTTCTTACCGAGTGAATCACATGGTGTTCCGGCTATCGCCGCTTTGAATGAGATATCATTTACAGTCACGGGAAAATTATACTGCTGATTTAAACCTGAATTGGCAATAATTGTTTCAACCGCTGCGTTTGCCTGAGTAATATTGTCCGCGTTTGCCTGAATCTCAAAGTAACTCATGCTTTCAATCTGACTTACCAGATCTACTACACAAGACCAGGAAGATATATATCCAGGCATATTGACCGGAGCGCCGAAACCGGGAAGTTTGCCGTTTTCTGTCACCCATGGGCTGCCGTTATTCATGAATAATCCGCCAAGGGATCCATCAGCATAAATATCACAAGACGAAAGATCTTTGCCGTCTAAACCGTTAGGATTTGAGGTTGGCGTTTTGGTAACAAGAACCATACCGTCATACGCAAAATTGGAACTGAGAATACCGTTTGATGATGAGCTGGTTATACGCCCGATCAGACCGGAATCAACCTTTATGTTCATACTCAGCGCCGCACAGTGTTCAATTTTGGCGGTGTTGTTGCTTATAGTACCCGCTATACTGCCCGCGTATTTTTTACCTTTTACAGAACTTGCGGAGTAACATTTCGTTATATCGCCTGTTGAATAACCCACCACACCGCCGACATAGTCAGATGCGCTGGTTACAGTGCCTAAAGAATAGCAGTTTGTCACGCTGCCGGTTAATAGACGGCCAATCAAACCGCCTACAGAACTATTACCATTTACAGAAGCTGTAGAATAACAGCTTGTTATGCTGGAACTGAATGAACGGCCAATTATGCCGCCTACATAGTCTTTACCACTTACAGAGCCGTTAGAGTAGCAGCTTGTTACAATGGTGTTATTTCCAATGTAGCCCGCCACACCGCCTACATCGTCAGCATTAATGCCGGTTACAATACCGATAAAGCTGCTGTTTGTTATACTGCCGTCATTAATATATCCAACAATACCGGCTATACTGGTATAAGCTGTTGAGCTGTCATAAATACTAACAGAACTGCCGACAACGCTGCAATTTATCACGCTGCCCTGAGTAACAGTACCCGCGATAACGCCCACTCTGTTAGTGCCGGTTACATCCGCGTTTACAATATTAACATTTTTTACTACGCTATTGGCGCCGCTGAGGCAACCGAATAGTCCCGTGAAGATTTTATTTCTGTTAGTATAAAGTCCGCTAATGTTTTTCCCGTTGCCATCAAATGTGCCGCTGAAGTTTCTGCTGTAGCTGCTGCTGTCGCCAATCGGAATCCAGCCGACGCCATTGTTGTAACTCGAACCGTAACCGGACAGATTAATATCATTTGCAAGGTTGATAGTACGGCCGTTGAAGTTGAAGCTTGCAGGTGATCCACCCCATGTGCCGTTGACGATTCGCGCCAATCCCGCCAGATCGTCCGCGGTGGAGATTGTGAATGTTGCCGCTGAGGGATTGTTGGTGTACCAACTTGTACTCGGCGTTGGCTGCGCCTGCGCCGTAAGGGACGCAAAGCAAAGAACCGCAGAAAACAAAGTAGCTTTGGAAATTCGATTCATTATAATTCTCCGTCAAAAGATGTGTTAGTAATAATTTTTTAAATTTAAAAACAGTAAACCATTTAAACGATTAAAATCACTAAATTTTTATTAATACCTCCTTATTAAAAACATTAACAATAACTTGTTTGACTTGAAACAGTAAACCGCTTTTTTACATAAAACCTCCTTTTAGTAGTGTTTATCATTATTTTATTTAAGTAGTTTAAAATCATAAAATAAAACATTTTTGCACTAAAAACAATATATTTTTTAATATTTTATAAATAAGTTTCAAAAAGAGCGGTATAAATACAAGCAAGCAACATTGAAATCGGAAAAAACATGACAGGCGGGCTACGTTTAAATGGAAAATTCACAATCTTTCTGCGGAATCGGATCAAACCGGATCAACGGCTATCAGACCGGTCAGACAGTGTATACCGGCGCCAACATAGACATCGTTATAAGCAGCATTTGAAAACGCAATCGCAATCTTTCCTCAATCAGATATACCAGCAGCTGTTCTCCTCTGGTTGGGACAGAGGTATCGGTTTGAAAGATATGGAAGGAAAAAAGCACTTACATCCTCAACCTTTCTTAACGGCAGCGTTGATTTTGATCAGGGGCGGACAAAAATAATTGCGGCGCATCAATAAAAGTGTTTTTAAAGTTAATCCGTCCGCCTCAGTATCCGGAATAAACACTATTATTGTTCTTATTTCTGTATCTCTTCAGTTAATTCTTCCAGGTTGATTTTTTCAATCTTAGGTAAATTTTGTCCCAAAAGCATTCTGGCGAGGGTCTCAAAGTGCGGAGTAAGGTCTGTGACTAAAAATTTGCTCTCCTGTAAACCATCAACACCGGCGGGGGCAAGAGCTTCAAACCTGGTAAGGATATCCTGAGCCTCTTTTGCGGTCCACAAAGCGCTGTCGAGAAGTTGTATGCGGGTTCCCACTGTTTCCTGGATCACTCCCATGAGGAGCGGGTAATGGGTGCATCCTAAAACAAGGCAGTCAATACCAAGATCCATTAACTCGTAAAGATAGTGCTGAGCGGTTAACCTTGTTATATCGTGTCTGAAAAACCCCTCTTCTACAAGCGGCACAAAAAGCGGACAGGCTTTCCCGTAGACTTTTATATCAGGGTCAATTGCCTGAATCGCTTTAGCGTAAGAGGAGGAAGCGATAGTAGCTCTTGTTCCCACAACTCCAACTTTTCTTTCCGCGGTTCTCAGAACAGCGGCTTTTGCACCCGGCTGCACCACCCCAATAACCGGCGCTTCCTTAATATGCCGCGTCAGATAGTCAAGCGCGACAGAGGATACAGTGTTACACGCCGCGATTAGCAGTTTTATATCCATGCCCATAAGTACACGGGCATCCTGAAGACCATACTGCCGTATCGTCTCCTCAGACCTGCCGCCGTATGGCACACGCGCCGTATCACCCAAATAAATAATACGCTCATTTGGCATAAGGCGGAAAAGCTCTCTTGCAACCGTCAACCCGCCCAGTCCTGAATCAAAAACGCCTATTGGCCTTGAATCGTTCATAATCCTGTCTCAAACTGTTTTTTAAATTTTATGATAGCGTCGGAAAGAGAAGCCGCAAGCTGCGCCTGAACTCTTTTATCAGTAAGAAGCTTCTCCTCTTCGGGATTTGATATAAACCCGCACTCAACTAATACAGAGGGCATATAAGCTCCATTAAGCACCCAGAAATTGGCCTGCCCAACACCCAGATGCAATTTGGGGATTCTTTTCTGACTTGCCTCAAGGATTTGCTCCATAATTATACAGAGCTCCTGACTTTGCTTAAGGTACTCATTTCCAGCGATGTTAATAAGTACGTTTTGCAGCGCGTCGTAATTATGAGTTTTTTCTTCAAGTTCAATTACGGCATTTTCCCGCATCGCCGCTAATTTGTCATCCTCATTTTTCGCCTGAGAGAGAAAATATATCTTATAGCCTTTTGTAGCGGCTAACCTTGTTTTTGAACCCGCTACCGCGTTTGTATGGATACTCACAAATATATCGGCTTTTTTCTCATTGGCAAAATTAGTACGGTTGCGAAGAGGCACGAACACATCTTTATCACGAGTCATAAAAACCTTAATTCCGGCTTTTTCAAGTGATTTTTTAAGCTCAAGCCCTATCCCAAGAACAATATCTTTTTCCATAACGCCGCCCGGCCCTATCGCTCCCGGATCTCTTCCGCCATGTCCGGGATCAATCACCACTGTACGGATGATAGGGACGTCAACTTTTACAGGCAGCGGGGCGGTTTTTCTCTGCTCAATTTGAGGGCGAAGCGAGATCATAAGAGTACGCGTTGAACGGTTGTAATCTATATGCGGCTTCTCCACCGTCCTGTTTAACATTAGAGAAACCTGCGCTGATTTTTCATATTGTAAAGTAAACACTGAATCCACAACTCCAACCCGCTGAGCGCGGCGGCGCACATTTGAGGGGTCAAGCGTGCCGCCCGCAAAATTTAAAACAAGATTAGGATGAACATAGGTACACTCATAAGGAAGGGAGTCCGCCAAAGCGATAGACACTACGGTTCCGTTCTGCTTCACCTCGCTCCTCACAGACAAAATCGAATGGATGAGCGTATTGATCACAATGGATGAGGCCCGCGAATCCCACGAAAGCGACCCTGAATATTTAGAGCCGAAGGCGCTTACCAGAAAAGGAGCGGGCAGATAAAGCGTACCGCCTTTACGAATGGGCGGGGATTGAAGAGATTGCACGGAAGTATCAACCGTATAAAAAGAGTTATCCTGAACAAACGCTATTTTACCGCTGTCGTTCCAGAACGTAAGCCTTTTGGGAAGCCGCTCCCACTTCCACCCAAAACCGGTCTGAGCCGCAAAATCGGTCAGCGAAACATAAACAGTCCCCTCCCGCTCAAAAGAACGGACGGAAACGCTTTTACCTTCCGGTATTTTGCGAATGATAATATCGGCGCTGACCGAAGCGGTTAAGATAATGATAAATAATAATGCAGAATGCAGAATGCAGAAATTTGTAATACGATTATTTATTCTTGACTCATGATTCATAAGTAAAATCCAATTTCAAAACATATTTTATGAAAACTTATTACAAACCATCCCTGCCCATAAAAAGAAATTACGACTTTTTCACAGGAAATTTTCAGGATAGCTCTTATTTCTGCATTACTTATAAAACCGTTCTCAGCTCTTTCTTTTCAGATTCATAATCTGCGAAATCCGTTTTTTAGATTCCTGTTCAGCGATCTTTTGTCTTTTGTCGTGCTTTTTGCGTCCTTTGCACAGCCCAAGCTCTATCTTTACCCACTGCTCCTTAAAATAAATTGAGAGCGGAACAAGCGTAAGCT
The DNA here is from genome assembly GCA_031254105.1 of Chitinispirillales bacterium. GTDB lineage: Bacteria > Fibrobacterota > Chitinivibrionia > Chitinivibrionales > Chitinispirillaceae > WRCH01. The sequence goes on along the minus strand of JAIRVB010000021.1, from coordinate 82,640 downwards.
GCTTTCGCTCCACCTCCGCGCAGTAGTATTCGATCTGTTTACGGTGAAGCAGCAGCTTACGGCGCCTGTAAGGTTCAGGCGTATACGCGCCGCCTCGCTCATAGGAACTAATGTGCAGGTGATTTATATACATCTCCCCGCGCGAACAAAACGCGTAACTGTCCAAAAGATTTACACGGCCCGCCCTGATAGACTTAACCTCAGCTCCGGTCAGCATAATTCCAACTTCGACTTTGTCGATAACCTCATAGTCATGGAAAGCTTTATTGTTTCTGGCTATTATTTTCATCTTCCAAAAATAATAGTAGGCAAAGGAAGAATGGGACAACAAAAGCCGGTATAATTAAAAAAATTCGCGTTTTTGCGAAGAGATGCTATATAACTGCCTTAAAAAGCATTCAAATAAAACTATTTTTTTCTCAAACATATTTTATGAATCTTCCATTGTATTTTATATTTGAATATATTATCTTTATTTACAGTTAAAAAATGTGTTAGTAATTGATATGGATGTAATCTATGTAGTTATACAACAAGCACTATTTTATTTTTAAAAAGGAGGCAATATATGAAAGTCTGCGCTTTCACAAAATTATTTTCCGTGACAAATTGTATCTTTACCAACCTATATACGATGGTCTGCATCACTTAACCAACCTCAAAAACCGCGACGGCACAAAATTCGTCATTCGTCCATAAAACGGTTTACTTGCAACCGTAACGAAAAACAGAAACCGTTGAGCGCGGGTTACACCTACGTAGAATAGACGCAGCTCTTCATCAAAACTGCAATCAATCTCAATTTTCGCTTTGGGTTTTATCAACTCACCAAGCAATTCTCTCCAGGAAGTTATATAAGTTTTTTTTGGTAGTTTATAATGCGGAAAAACCCCCTCTTCCAGATCGCACAGAAAAACTACCGGATACTCAAGCCCTTTACTTGCGTGAACAGTGAACATTTGCGGTAACGCTTCACCCGCAAGGCCGTTGTTTTGATAGTGTTCAGCGACAGACAGAAGCGTATCGTTGATACGAAAGAGCATCGCCATTGAGTTTACCGGAATTTTTTCCCTGTTCTCTATGTAACGCGCCTTGTTTATAACCCATTCAAGCATCTGCGTCTGCGTTCCAAAGCGCATGGTAAGCGGTCTTTTGCATCCTGAGGGCATAACGGAGAGACCGCTTACAAGCGTTTTTCTGTACTCAATCGGTTTGTCAAGCCATAGACGGTTTGCGCAATTGAGAATTGCGGGGATACTACGGTAATTTATCTGCAGCTTTATGATTTTAGCGTCTTTAAAACGGGTAGTGAAGTTTCTTATCGGCCTGATATCCGCGCCCCTGAATCCATAAATCGCCTGATCATCATCGCCTACTGCGTAGAGACTTGCGCCGCTCGCGAGCAGTATATCAAGAAGGTCGATTTGCATCGGATTAGTGTCCTGGAATTCGTCAACAAGCATAGCGTCACAGCGTTTGCTGTAGGCCGCGGCTACCGCCGGGTAATTGGTGAAAAGTTCGATACAGCCGCTTATGAGATCTGAAAAATCCCACAATCCGCGCTCTTTACGAACCTTACTAAAATCATGTTCGATTTTTGTAAGCAGCTCACGCTCAGTTTCAGTCCATTTTTCAGAAACCTTTTCAGGGAATGATAAAAACAAATTGAGCGTACTGTCAAGTTCGGTGATACTCATGCGAAGAGTTTTCCGCTCAGCTGTGGTACTGACGGAGGCAAGAATCTCAAGCTTCTGCCTGTGATCAAGCAGAACCGCTTCTCCCCGAAATCCGATTCTGTTAAAATTACGTACCCCGTCAAATTTTTCCTGAAGCGCCCGCAGAGAGAAAGCGTGAAACGTGGTGACAAGAGGCGCGTTATTTCCTCCGCAGGCATCGTCTAATTTGACAAGCCTGTGAGCCATCTCCTGAGCCGCTTTTCTGGAAAAAGTAAGCGCGCAGATTCGCGCAGGGGTAATTCCTGATCTTACTAGAAAAACAATCCGTCTCGTAAGAACAGCGGTTTTGCCGCACCCGGCTCCCGCAAGCACAAGCGTAGAGCCGCTATTAGGAGCAGTAACAGCCGCATACTGCTCTGGGTTGAGACCGGAGAGCAGGTCGGCGTTGGCGCTCACAAAAGACCTTTCTGTCTGTTGTACGGGCGGCAAGACCTGCCGCTCTTACATGGATGTATCAGTAAATGGCAGAGACGCATGATGTAAGGGCGTTGCGTGCAACGCCCTTCTCTTCTTATCTCTTCTTCCTCGCCGGCTTAGACGATGCCGCCGGTTCTTTTACCGGACGCATATCTTTTTTCCACGCGACAAAACGGTGTCCGGCAGCGCCTTTTCTGCCAATGCCGCCTTCGTAATCTTTTTCATAAATTTCATCATTGGGCGAGAGTGTAACCGCGTCTTTACGGTCGTTAAAGTGCTGATTATTAAACGTAAAACGTTCAATAAAATGTCCCTCCTGGGTAAATACAACTACTTCAGCCCAGTTTTCAAGATCCACACGTACATAAACGCTCTTTGATTCGCTCACGCCCAGAACCCGTGCGCATACGACAATATCCCCAAAACCATAATCAAGGTTGGATAGAGTTTCGATGGCTGTATGGTTGAGGGAGATTCCATACGGACACCAGGTTGTGGGAAGCTTTGAGATAGAGTCCTGCATAGCCGCTATGTGCTTAGGCATGGTGTGGTGAATCCGTGAGAGCTTTTTTTGGAGTTCTTCATTGGGAAGACGGTGTATTTTTACATAGTAATTATCTTTTGCAAGATCTTCCTGGGCAAGCAGCAGCATGCCGTTTTCTGTTTGAGCCAGCACTTCGGGCAAAACTCCGCGGCGGGAGGCGTTGGAACATTCGATTTTGACAGGTATAAAAGAGAACTGTTCCTCCTTCGCAAATTTATCGGCAAAAGCGGGTGGGCCGGATTTTGGAAGGAACCTGATAAAACGCCTTTTATAAACATCAATTTTTTTCCACTCCCAGTTGACCATCCCATAATATATATCTCCGAAAGCGTTTACAGCCGGAACAAACACATGCCGTCCCGCTTTACGGACTGTAAAGTGCGTCAGTTTCCACGTTACGGTGTCTCTGCGCTCCTGCAAAACCGCGTCTGTCATCTCCTGCTTTAAAAGCTGGTTGCAGTACAGCACATTTCCAGCCTGATCGCATAACGCAACGGTTTGAAAATATTCATTGTCCTTGCTGCCGGTAACGCTGTAGATTCCCAGATAATACCAGCGTCCTTCGCGCGAGAACACGCCAAGAGGTTCTATCAGTTTAATAGGCGCGTCGCAATGGCGGCCCCCCTCTTTAAGACCCGGAAAAAAGGAGGCGAATTTCCCATCTTGTTCCATAATTAAAGGAGAGGTAAACGAAAAAAACAGATCCGTAGTCCACCACTTGGCGCCGCCCTCAAGAGCCGTGAAGCCTGCCAGATGTTTACTTATATAAGTTTTACTGCCAATATCTTCGGTTGCTCCGCTGCGGTAAATGTTAAGCGGATGAAATTTTCTTATCTCGTTAAACATTTCCATTTCAGCAGGCGCAACTTTGACAAGCCCCTTTTTAAAAAGCTTCTTGCGGAAAACCTCAAGAGGTCCGTCTCCTTCCGTATAATAAATAAGAGTGGTGCTGTCAAAGGGATAAGCAAAATAGACTTGCGGTTGTTTGCCCGCCGCGGCTTTAATGTTATCCTTAACAAGAGAGTGCTCGTCAAGAAGCTTTCCATCAGCGTTATAAAGAGCGTAACCATTTTTTGAATGAAAAAGAAATGTGTTCTCCGCCATAAGTACAGGTCCGGCCAAAGTTTCACGGATACGGTCATCCCAAACACAGTGATAAAGGCTTGTGGAGTCATCCGTAAGCTTTATCGTGAAAAGAAGCGTGTCTTCAAACTGCTGCATGGCGTGACCGAAGGAAGCGAGCGTTATGATCAGCAATATGAGACAGTTTTGGTATTTATCAACGAGAGGATTTTTCCGCATAATATTCCTTAACAAATAATTGTGCATATTTTACATCCCACCCACCCCACCAAATTTTCCGCCGCAGGGGCGATCATTGACCGCCCGTTACTCACGTACCCGTATATTACCAAATATTCAAATGGGCATCTTGCCCGCTGCACTGTACCAGTAAATTACCAAATCCCACCATGTTTATTAAAATGAACGTTTTCATCCGTTATCCACATATTCGTATATTATCAACGATCATAATATATATCTGCGTAAAAATGCGGGCGGCCAATGGCCGCCCCTGCGAAAAATTATTTGTAATTTGACACTAATGTCAATTTACTATTAAAAACCATCTCCTTTGAACCGTTACGTACCGAAATTATATAACTTCCCTTAGATTTTACTAAGTCACGGGTTTTGAGGGTGATGGCGCTGTTGTATGTCCTGTTAAACAGGAGCCTTCCCTTAAGGTTATATATCCTTACGTTAAGAGGTCCGTTTGAGGGACGAAGCGTCAGAAGCTGACCGTTTAGCTTAACATTAGGCGAACGGCGCGCCTTTACTGTATAACGGGTGGAAGCAGTTTGGTTGTTAAGCCACTCAGCAGGCATGCGGGCCGCGATTCCGCGTCCGGCTGTAGAGCGGTATACTACGCCAAAGGTGTTCATGTCGCCGCGCACGAAATTGCCGTTTGCTAAAGAACCGTAACGGTGCATGTCATCATCTACGCGCGTCCAGCTCTTTGCTTCGTCTATTGATTGCCAGACGCCTCTCACATTATTAATTGTCCCATACAAATAAATTGCAGGATACGCTGCGCCGGGCGCTGCCTTGCCAAAACCAACAGCTTCCGCGTGCTGAACTTTTTGCGTATATGCAGGGTCGGTGTCAGGATCAACGCTGTGGAATGTAAGCCCCCCGTCAACAGAACGCATGAGAGAGCCGGTAACAGGATTCTCCTGTGTTTTCTCATCCCAGCCGACTCCAACTACCCAAACGTGCCCCTTGACTCCCGGAGTCACCTGTAAATCCTTTGTCCACGAGACGTTGTTAAGAGCGCTGCCTGCTGTAAATGTTTTTCCGGTATCATCGCTTACGAAAACTCTTCCGCCGGAAAACGCATAAAACACCGCAGGATCAACAGGATCGGCCTTTTGGAAAGGTATGCTTGAAGAGATACCGGTACTTGCAGTCCAATTAGCGCCCCAATCGGCGCTGCGGTAGATTACATTCCTCTCTTTGGGAGCCCATAATACAACGCGGCCATCGGAGGAGACAGCAACCCTGCCTTCATAGTGTTGGCCGGGACAGGGATCGGTTGCCAACGCCTTCCATGTACTGCCGGTATCTTCCGAATAGTACAACGGGAACCTGTAATCATTATGGCCTGGTGTATTGTTGTTACCGCCCCCGCGCACAACAATATTGGGCTGAAGTTTGGCGTAATCAACGCTCCAGGTTGACCCCATCTGCGGACTGTGGCGGCTGCCTGAAACAGGCTTGCTTATGTCGTGATGTACAAAACCGTCATAGTCCATTATTACAGTAATAAGCGGGCCGCCGGGGATGCTCACCAAATCCATTGGCACTGTTTCCTCAATCCCTGCAGCTGTAAAGTTAAAACGAAACCGTTGACCCGCCGAAAAATTATCCGCCATGTAAATACCGTTTCCTGATGTCACGAACACTCTCTTAGAATTAAACGGATCAAACTCAATGCTCCCAGCCCAGTGGATGCTCTCGCCTCTGCCGCCCTCTTCGCCCTCAATCCAGTTGTAGCCGTTTTTGTACAGTACAGCCGTCTGCTCGGTACCGGTGGGTGTATGGTCGTCATTCAAATCGCCGAAGACGCTGATCCAATTATCGCCGCCGTTAGTAGTGGCAAATATTTTGTCTCCGTGCGCGATACGGCCTGTACCATCCCAGAACTGCGGTTTCCATGTGTTTATGCTTGATACTATGATATGATTGGAGTCGCTTGGATTCATTGTTATCCCGCCGAACCCGCCAAAGTGCGCGTCGTGGTCTGTCTGGTTGGGGAACTGCGGATGCGGCGGATCGTCAACCCAGTTCTCAGGAGAGATATTCAACCAAGTTTTTTCCTGCGTATCATATCTCAAAACCGCGCCGCGGCTAATCTTTACTCCGGTGTCAAAACCGGGTCCGGCTCCGTCCGCCGCCGCAACATACAGAAACCGTCCGCCGGGTGTGAGCACAGCCCTCTGCGGCATCAAGTTTCTTGTCAGCGGCGGGAAAGCAGCAAGCTCCCAAGTTACGCCGACGTCATCGCTCACGTAGAGGTTATTCGAAGGGCTTGATAATCCCATGTAAATGCGGGAGGTCATATTATTCGCAGTTTTATTTGGATCAAAAAGCACAAAGCATATGCCAAGATTGTTCGCAAGCTCAGGCGCGCTTGCGACCTTGCTCCACGTGCTGCCCCTGTCCTTACTCTTCCACAAACCATTATTGCGTGTTCCGCACAGGAGGATGTTTGGGTCGTTAGGGTCAACTGCAAGCCGTTCGCCGTTCTGCCGGCCATATCCGTTGCCGTGTGTCTTGAACTGGCTTGTCACATCTATTGTTTCAAAGGTCTGCCCGTAGTTATCTGAGCGCAAGATCATTGTCTTCCCCTGATCCCAGTACTCAGTTCCCACAAGCATATAAACCCGCGCCGAATTTGAGGGGTCGAGCGCCAGCGCCTCAACGCCAAAGACGCCGGTATTTAGGGGGCCGGCCCAATCGGTAATGTTTACCCACGATTTATCCGCCTCTATCCATTTGTACGCTCCGCCAACATCTGTACGGGCGTATATGATATTTTTTTCTGTTTTTGAGGTGATTATCGCGGACACAAACCCGCCTCCGCCCATCACCACATTGCCCCATTTGTACTCCTGCTGAGCCGTGGCTGTAACGCACAACTGAAGCGCCAGAACCGCAGACAACGCCAAAGATGGCAGCTTTTGCATATCTCCCCCATTTTAAGTTACTTTAGGAACTATTTTAAGGGCTTAACCCTACAATACTATGAATATATAAACATTCATAGCCTTATATGGAAAAAAAATAGAGCTCAGAACTCAGAACTTAGTTAAAGCAGAAAAAATAGCATCGCTTGAATTATAAAAAACTGTACCTCATAAATCCGGCGGCTTATTGTATGCTTTCAATATAATCCATATTCGGGCTAAGTAATCCAGGGCCTCAATTCTTAATCCTAAGCTCTGAGTTCTGAATCCTTTATTTTCTTGCGTTGACGCGTGGGAATATTTCATACCTTTGTTTATTATGGATTGATGCTTGCGTGACCTTCGTTGCCATAGTATTTTAAGATAGATTTGTATAGGAAATAAAGATTAAGGCTGCGGTCAATATGGCGATAAAAATTATCTTGGGGCACTAGAGCGTCTATGCTGGCTGTATAAAATATCTTGAGAGTGAAATCTTTTCTCCTTGTATATATAAAAAATAAAACTATGAAGGATGTTTGCAAATTAGTTTAGTAACTTTAAAACGAGTTGCGCAACAGGCACAAACGGCTTGGCGCAATGCGCGGACGACAGTTCGAATAGAAACAGAATTTTTTTATAAACGAAACGGGCAAAGTTAAATTAAAACGAGGTGAATATGGACACATTATTATTATCCGCAATAATTGGAATTGCAGCAGGAGTTATTGACATTATTCCTATGGTAATTCAGAAATTGGACAGACGGGCAACTATTTCCGCGTTTCTGCAATATTTTTTTATATCAATTATCATTGTGAATATTGACTTGCCTCATATTGTTTGGTGGTTGCAGGGAGGTTTGATCTCTGTCGCATTTGCCTTACCTGTTGTAGTTTTAGTTTCGGCGCAGGACAGGAAAGCCGTACCGGTTATTTTGACAATGGCTGCAGTTTTAGGAACATTGATTGGTTTAGCGGGACATTTTCTGAAATAAAAAATGATAAATGATAAATGCGAAAGCGCTGCCGTTGCCCACTCTTCATTTTCTCCACCGCAATCTCCAACTCCGCTTCCGTAAGTAACCCCATCAACCCGTACAACCTTATTTCGGTTGTGTTTACCTTTGATAATGGAGATCATTCCGCGGCTAACCCCAAGGGCATCCGCTAAAAGTCCTATAAGCTGTTCATTTGCTTTATTGTCAACAGGAGGCGATGTTACCGAAATTTCCAGACTAAACGAACCGCAAACTTTGACCAAACAGCGGATTGCGCGAGGTTTAAGTCTTACCTCAAGAGCCGCTGAAGCCATATTTAACCAATAATAACAGGCTGAGGCGGTACATCATCAACTATCTCGTCATCATCGCTGTAATCATCTTTTATAATAGACGCGCTTGTTTTAAGCTGCTGATACTGAGTTTGCCGCTCAGGCTCAGCCGGACGCTCCTGAGGCTGTGCAAGCTGATCATCGCCGCTGCGCAGCTCGCCGCTTATCACCTCAAGTAAATTAAGCTGAGTAGAGAGCATCGCCCTGAATCTTGCCAAAAAGCTGTCGCGCTGATTGCGGATAGAGGTAATCTCATTTGAAAGAATATCTACCCGCTTGCGCGTATCGCTCTCATAACGATCGGCGCGGATCTGCGCATCCTTTATGATAAGTTCGGCCTCTTTCTGCGCGTTTACTTTCGCTTCGTCACTGCTTCTCTGAGCGGTTATAAGCGTCTCGTTCAGCACCCGTTCAATTCTGGTATAGCTTTCAAGCTGCTGCTCCATAACTTTGAGCTGAGTGGCAAATTCGCTGTTTTGACGTATAATACCCTCAAACTCTCCGGCCACCATTTCAAGGAAGCTGTTAACCGCGTCCGGATCAAATCCCCGAAAAACTTTGGGGAAAGGCTGCTTTCTAATGTCAAGAGGCGTAATACGCATTTTTTATCCTCGTTTATTAGTTTGCGGGTGATTTTAGATCGCCCTTACATTGTCTTTGCCATAAAACACAGGCGGACGGCAGATTGCCTGCTCCAGCTTGCCGGTGTGCGGGTGGATATAGGCCATCCTTATATTACCTTTGCTGCCAAGACAGGCGGCAGGTTGCCGTCCTTACATCGGATATCTTTTTGTGTTTGTTTTATTTGTCATTGCCTTATCTTTCACCTACAAGAGCAGTACCTATCCGCACCATCGTAGATCCCTGTTCTATCGCCCATTCAAAATCGCCGCTCATCCCCATTGAGAGTTCCGGCCGTTTTATCCAGTAACAACTTTTTTCCGACAGATCCCGTAAAAGCGCAAACGCGCCCTTTACGCTGCGCTCATCGCCCCCAAGGGGGCCTATGGTCATGAGTCCGTTTAGCTCAAGCGCTTTACTTTGAGCCACAAGTTCGCATAACCGCTTGCAATCCTCAGGAGAACATCCTGATTTAGACTCCTCACCAGAGGTGTTCACTTCAACAAGAACACTTTTTTTAGGGCCGCCGGTATAAATCGACTCAAGCCTTTGCACAAGCTTTTCCCTGTCAACCGACTGAATCCACCCAACAAGAGGCCACACTTTCTGCGCCTTGTTAGTCTGCAGATGCCCTATCATGTGGAGCGTGAAATTGCCTGTAAGCTGCGGCTGCTTCTGTTCGATTTCCTGAACTCTGTTCTCTCCAATATCGGTTACGCCAAGATCAATAAGTTTTTGCACTGTGGCTGCCGTATGATTTTTGGTAACAGCGATAAGGCGCACAGACTCCACCCTGCGGCCCGCGCGAATGCAGGCAGTCTCTATTTTACCGCGCATCTGCTGCAAACGGGATTCAAGGCCAAAATCGTTGTCCATGCGGCCGTACCTTTCTGTAACTGATAAATATAATATAATGAATTGATGCGGACGGTGTGCTTTTGGCACATTTCTTGTAAATCGGAATGGAAAAACCGGACAAGCGTAGATTTTTTAATCAATTACATTTTACAAGCAGAAGGTAAACCGATTATGTTCAAATCACTGGAAATTAGAGGAGCATATTTAACGTAATCCTCCAATGGGATGCTCAATTTAATCCTCTCCTTTAATAGCTTTTATTATTTCTGGTGTAAAAACGTTTTTTTCCTCCGGGATCTCTTTATTCATAAAATCCCAATAACTCTCGGTTGTCACATCACGTACGGGACAGTTATACATTTTGTCGGTTCTTTTATTACGATCGTATTCTTCAATAAGGAATTGTTTATAATATTATTTTACCACCGCCGACCCTCTATAAACCTCCCCGCCAGTCTTAATCCTGTACAAATACACCCCTTTAGACTTTACCGGTACAAAAGATTCTTTTTTAGCGTTGGCAGTCACACGTTTAATCAATATACCTCTGGCGTTATACATTTCGATCTCCGATGCTTGCGCTGAAGCTCCGAACAGTATTCCATTTTTGCGCGGCGCTACTTTTGGCAGTTTCTTTACAGTTGACGGCGTTTGACGGTTTGGTTTACTTATAGAAATATGCCGCTCCCATTCGTCTATGTGCAGTATAGCAGCCTGATCTTTAGACGCCCACGTTCCGTACGTACTTACCGAGGAGGCAAAACCGCGCCTGCGCAGATTCTCTCCTACAACTGCGTCATTGACCCATACACTGTATGTTCTATCATTGGAAGGCGGGGAGAAATCGCATACAAAAGTGATCCTGTAAGTACCGGCTCCCGCCTCAATTGGTTCCGCCGCATCGACATAGTTACCGTTAATGTTACCATCTATAGCGCTGAAGCCTCCGTTTTCATATTTAAGTATTCCATAAAAATGACTCTCATGAGTTGGCTCAGCGTTTGTAGACAGGCCAACTAATATTCTTGCGGTAGTGTCAAGTATCGTCAAATACATGCGCAACGTATCAGTTGTTGATTTCATGGTATCCCTGAGCGCCATACTTTGCCACGCGCTGTCGCACATAAGATCAAAAGTGTCAAGAGCAAAAACGTTTCTGCCCACAATGGATTCGCCCCGATTATTGTTGACACTGTAGGTAAAGTTGTAAATTCCCGGTTTACTGTACACCACTGAGGCCTTTGGGCCCGCTGTTACGGTACCGTTTCCAAAGTTAATTGTATGCTCAAGATTGGTTCCGAGACTGGCTGAACCGTCCGTTGAAACCGTAAACGGTACTCTGCCGCTTGTCGCGGATAGATTGTAAAGCGTCTGAGGATACGGTGATGAAACCGGTTCTGATATCACTAAAAAATCATCAAACGTTATGTACGTGTTTTCAGGAGGAGCCCATGTTAAATCGCTTCCTCCAAAGAATGTGGATATGTAAAATAGATTGGTTTTGAGAGTGTCAATATTTCTGATAATAATATTTGTACGTTCCATCGCAAGCTCTCCGTCAAACCAGCTGCGTATAGTTCCATCGGCAGCCTGCGGGGTATTCATAATTATCTGGGTATTTAACCGGTGCCACTTTCCCGGTGTAAACAATTTTTTGGGAGCGGATTTATTAAAGACCAAATCTTCCCCATAACCAGTGTTTGTCAAATAATACATATACTGTACCGCCACACCCGCGGGCCTCCACATGACACGCGCGCTCCAGCCGTTGTAGCCGTCCGCGTTGTTTCCTCCGGTGATGCACTGACCTCCGCAGAGTCCGGGAAGTTTGCCTCCCCTCACAAAATCAAACGGGTCATCAAATTTCACCCAATAGCTCGCCCACGCGGTATCAACCGCCTTGCTGAGAGCGGCGCGTATCTGCACAGTACTGGCGGAACCGATTTCACCTGCCGGGTAGAGCAGCCGTAAAGCATTGCCGGCGCCCTCTTTTCCTGTCACGATCTCCCCGCGCCCAGCCTCTAAATTGTTACTGAACCAGGTATAACCGGGGTAAGGAAAATCAGATGTAGCCATGGCTCTTGTATATTGACCCTCAGAGTGGTTATTAAAATCCGCTTTCAGAAGCACTTCCGCGCCCGCAAGCACGGGAATCAACATTACACAGAAAACGGCTATATTTGCTTTAAGCTTCATAGTATTCCCTCCTTTACTATATTTTAAAGCCAAAAAAAGGAATTTGCAACTATTATAATCAATATATTTGTAATTTAAGCCCTCTAAATGCTATTTTTTAAGGTTGCTATAATTACAAGCCTACCTAACTTTTGGGAGAGATATTGCTATGCTTGACAAAAACCACGACAGTTTTTTTGATGAAGACAATTCAGAAGGCAAAAAATCCGATGAGCTGATGAAGATGCTTGATGGGTATGATAAAAAGATAAAAAACTATGCTAAGGGCGATAAGGTAAGCGGCAAAATTACGCGAATCGGTTCTGATTATCTATACATTGATACCGGCGCTAAGAATGAAGCGCTCATGAAAGTGTCTGAGTTTGTGGATGCTCAGGGCGCTTTGAGCGTAAAAGTGGATGATGAGGTGAGCGGCTTTATTGTTTCGCAATCCGCGGGCGAGACTATCGTGAGCAAAAGTCTTGGCGGGCAGAGCGTAGGGATTCAAACACTTTTGGACGCTCTTAACAACCGCATGCCTGTTCAGGGTAAAGTTACCGGAGTAAGTAAAGCCGGCCTCAACGTTAAAGTTATGGGACACAGGGCTTTTTGTCCGGTTAGCCAGATTGACGTTAAGTTTACAGCAGACGTCAATGAATATCTGAACAAGACGCTTGACTTTGTGATAACACGCATAACTGAAGGCGGAAAGAATATTGTCCTGAGCCGCATCCCTCTTTTTGAGGCAGGGATGGAGGAGCAGCTTAAGAAACTTGAGGACGCTGTAAAAACGCATGCTGTACTTAAAGGAAAAATCTCAAAAATAGCGGAATTTGGTCTCTTTGTTCAAAGCGGCGATCTTGAAGGTTTGGTTCACATATCGGAAGTGTCGTGGGAGCGCGCTCATAATCTTTCCGACTCTTTTACCGTTGGACAGGAAGTGGAATTTGTAGTTCTAAAGGTAGAGCGCAAGGAACAGCTGCGCAGCTCAAAAATTTCTTTATCAATAAAACAGGTATTTGACGATCCATGGACAAAAGTATCGCAGAATGTGAGTGTCGGGCAGTCAATTGACGGCAAAGTCACGCGTTTAGCGGATTTTGGAGCTTTCGTTGAGGTCATCCCCGGCGTAGAGGGGCTTGTTCATGTGTCGGAAATGGCCTGGGGCAGGCGGGTGCATCACCCATCTGAAGTTGTAAAGGCCGGACAGATGGTAAAAGTGACGGTGCTTGCTATTGATGAAAATAAAAAATCAGTTTCGCTTACCCTTAAAGATGTGGCCGATGATCCATGGAACGGAATCGAGGAGAAACTCGCTGTTGGCGCGGATGTTGCAGGTACTGTAGCAAAAAAGGCCAAGTTCGGTTACTTTATTGACTTGGCGCAAGGCATTACCGGTCTGCTTGTATTTGCAAACATGACAGCTGATAAAAAGGATTCTCTTAAACCGGGCGATGAGGTGACGGTTCAGGTTGAATCAATTGATATCGAAAGCAGACGCATCTCTCTTTCGATGGGTGTCAGTGAGGTGAAAAAAGAGAGTGAAGAAACAAAGCAGTATCTCAAAGAGCAGAAAGCTAAAGCGGAAAAGAAAACCGCGGAAAGTCCTTCAACCGCATTCGGCGACGCGCTCAAGGCTGCTTTGAAGAATAAAAAGTAGAGAGGTAGAGAGAGAGGGTGTTGCACGCAACACCCGTACATGGGGGTATTGGAAGAGCGTATCTCATACGCCTTATTCTTTTAGCGGGAGCAAAAAGCTGCAATGAAAGTGCTTGTAATCGGCGGAGCCGGATATATAGGAAGTCACGTAAGCCGCACTCTTTTAGATAGAGGCTGTAAGGTTGCTGTTTTTGACAACTTGTCAAGCGGCTGCAAAGAGAATCTTTTTAGTGAAGCTGAATTCATACATGGCGACATTCTCGATACTTCCGCGTTGTCTAATACAATGAACAGCGGCTTTGACGCTCTCATCCACTTAGCTGCTTTTAAAGCCGCAGGTGAGTCGATGACGCATCCCGAAAAATACTCTGTAAATAACATCACCGGCACGCTCAATATTCTTAACTGCGCCGCTTCCGCAAAAATAGGCGCTGTCGTATTCTCCTCATCAGCGGCAGTATATGGGGAACCTCGCTATTTACCTATGGATGAAGAGCATCCTGTAAACCCTGAAAATTACTACGGGTTTACAAAGCTTGAGATGGAACGTTTTCTTGATTGGTACGACAAACTCAAAGGGATTCGATACGCAGCCTTGCGGTATTTTAATGCCGCGGGTTATGACTCCGCGGGCAGAGTTACAGGTCTTGAGCGTAATCCGAACAATCTGCTTCCGGTAATTATGGAGACGGCGGCAAGGGTTAGAGAAAAGCTTGAAATTTTTGGTGATGACTGGGATACTCCCGACGGCACCTGTATAAGGGATTATGTACATGTGAGTGATTTGGCGGAAGCGCACGCGCTCGCTCTTGAACATCTTGTATCACAAAGCAAAAGTTTCATTGTAAATTTAGGAAGCGAGAATGGGATCAGCGTAAAATCTATGCTTGAAACCGCTCGTGAAGTAACAGGCCGCCCGGTACCGGCCGTAGTAGTGGACAGACGGCCCGGAGACCCTGCGCGGGTAGTGGCTTCCTCAACTAAGGCAAAAGAAATTCTTGGATGGAAAGCCCGCTCAAGCGATGTGAGAACGCTTATAGCAAGTACGTGGAATATTTATCAAAAACAGTTCAGCAGCTGATAGGTAAAAAGATATATGGGCGAACACACAGATTCGCCCATATACCCGCTTTCGTAGGGAACGACCAGCGGTCGTTCCGTTTTTTGGTGATTAAGCCGCTTTCGTCAAAGAAAACTCCTCTTTTTTCACAACAATTTGTGTTGCCATTTCAGGATTATTATTCTCCCCTTTTTGCAGAACATCCTTTAACATGTTTTTTATGTCGTCAGGCGTTTTATTTGAATTTGTCGATAACGCTGTCTGAATCGCCTCTATGATTTTATTGAGTAAATCTTCGATCTCCTTTCCCTCTTTCTCATTACCTCCGCTTACTTTACCGCCTGATACCAGATCCATCAGCATTTTAAACTTATCATCTTCAACCTGCCCTTTTTTTTCCAGAATATCTTTCAGGGAAGTTGCGGCTGTTTTATATGTTATGCTGACTTTATATTCTAACTCCCATTCCTTTTGTAAACCATCACTAAGATTTGTATATCCGTGTTTTTGATAAGCGGTTTTGAGTTTATCAGGACAAAGATTACCGGTTTTATTGTCAGTTAAATCGGAAGGTTTATATCCGTGTTTTGTCAGCAGCATGTTGGCGCCTGAATAAAAGCGGTCTGTCCTGGTCATTGAAAGTGGATTGGCTCCGGTTTGAACTGATCCGGCGCTGGCTCCGGCTGTACCGGATTTCGTACTGCTGTAATAGCTTTGTTGATTAAAATTTGCGCTGCCCGCGTTTACGGATGTGTACGAATACGAATTGTAACTTACCGACACATAAGTTTGTGATTGTATGGTTAATTGCAACGGCTTTTGCGCTGTGCTGTTCATACAGGGTGTACCATGAAGAGAAGGTTTATTGTGATTGAAATGCGGACTATGCGAGTGTCCGGCAGTCTGAATTAAACGCGGGCCATGAGAACCGTGCAAGCCGTGTGACCCATGAGAACTGCCGTGATTTCCATTAGTTTTTACCGGTGAACTCTTACAGCTTCCTACTGACTGATTCAGCACCTTGGAAAAATTCGTGCCGCAGCTCTGTGTGTTTGTTTTGACTTCGGTTTTTTGCGAAGAAGAACCGCAATAACCATCTGGTCTGGCGTGAGCGCCGACATGCATAGCAACCTCCCTGTTTAGATGTTAAGAGTACATCCCTGCACTCCCTTGTCCCTCCGTATTCACGGGTGGGGACGTGTTCATGGCACAGATATATAGCACAAATTGCGCCAAGTTTAATATTTTATACAATATATTGATTTTTAAGGAGCTCTAAAATTAAATAGACAATAAGAAGGTTTTATTAGGCAAAATTTGCCTGGGGACTGGTAGATTTTCCCCTAGCAAGGTAATGCATTCTGTGCGAAAAATCAAACACATTTGTGATGTTTTTGCGGAGAGCGGCGCTTTTTCAGCGCTTCTTCAAATTTCTGACAGCGCGGTAAAACCGATATATGATGATCTAAGCGAATATGCCAAATCTCTTTGGGATAACAAGTATCCCTGCAGCAGCGGAGGATGGCTGGATTACCGGGTGTTAAACGCTGATCAGCTTTATGACTTAAAAAAACTAATCAGCGCAAAAATGAACAATTTTAATTGTTAAACTTCCCCAACCAGTTTTATCCTCAAAAACGACGTTGCCCCCTTAACCGGAGTATTTCCGGCCAGCACCGCAACCAGCTCTTCATTATTCACGAGCTTGCGTTCCATAAGCATTTGTTCGGCTCTGTGCAAAATGTCGGTAATATCTCCTTTCCCAAAATCAAGCTGCAGAGCCTGTACGTTCCACGTCAGAGAGAGCTGGTGTACAATATTTTCCTGAGGTGAAAAAGCAAATATAGGGGATTGGCAGCGAATCTTGGAAAGGTAATGAGCGGTTTCACCGGACATAGTAATAACAATAATAGGAATCAGGCCCAGATCTTTTGAAGCATAAGCGGCAGCTTCACAGAGGGCATAGGGCGGATAACCGTTTAATATTGACAAATCGTGTATATCTTTTGGATAGTAGCCGCTGCTTTCGGCAGCCTGGGCGATCTGAGTCATCATTTGAACTGCAGCTTTGGGGTATTTGCCGACAGCAGTCTCTCCGGAAAGCATTACCGCGTCTGTTCCGTCAAAGATAGCGTTAGCGACATCGGTGGCTTCCGCGCGGGTCGGTACGGGATTTTCTATCATCGATTCAAGCATCTGCGTTGCGACGATAACCTCTTTTGCGGCCATGTTAGCCTTATAGATGAGATCTTTTTGTATAATCGGTACATGCTGAGGGTAGGCTTCAACCCCAAGATCTCCGCGCGCAACCATGATCCCGTCGCATTCTTCAAGAATAGAGTCAATGTTTTGCGCGGCTTCCGGTTTTTCGATCTTTGCGATGATCTTTAAATCGGGGCGCCGTCCGGCCATAATAGTTTTGAGTTCTCTGAGATCCCGCGCCGTTCTTACAAAAGAGAGTGCGACATAATGAAACTGGTTGGCGAGAATGAATTCAAGATCTTTTTTATCTTTTTCCGTTACTGAGGGTATACTCAGCAGAATATTGGGAAGATTAACCCCTTTTCTTGAAGAATATGTACCGCCGTCGGTAACAATGCAGTGTATCTTGTTGCCGCTGTCAATCTGTTCAACCTTAAGCCGTATGAGCCCATCGTTTATGGCGATTTCCTGCCCCGCCTTGATCTCCTGAGCCAAAGTTGGGTGATCAACAGAAATAATGCTTTCCGTACATACAACATCTTCTGAAGTTATGATGACGCGCCAACCGGTTTGAAGCGTTACCGTAGCGTTATCCTCAGTTTTACCGGTACGAATCTTTGGCCCCTGAAGATCGGCAAGAAGCGCCGGATAGGTATCAAGCTCACGCGATACCTCATACACGGCGCGCAAATTAGCAATGTGGCTCTTATGATCACCATGCGAAAAATTGAACCGGAACACATTTACCCCTTCGCGAAGAAGGGCTTTTATCATATCCGCAGAACCGCTGGCAGGGCCAAGGGTAGCGACAATACGGGTTTTTTTAAGTTGTGGCGTCATATATAGTAAAATACTCTTTTGTAAGGGTGATTATCAGACATCCGCACTTTTTGCGTATATATACAACAACCGAAATATAATATAGATAATGGCGCGGCAACTATATTTTTCATTATATGGAAAAAACATACCCCAAATTATTATTGACCGTGATGCTTATTTTATGTTCATATTTTTCCATTTTTGGGGTTGAACTTATTATACTTAAGCGGCACGCAGACAGCGCTGAGATTATCCCCGCTGTCAAAACAATAATCACCGCTGACAGCGCCCGCATTGTTTCGCCATCCGTCCGTTCTATTTTGAAATCGGATATTGTTGTTTACGAAATAGAACCTTTGCGTAAGGTCGATTCTGTTATTCTGTTTGTTCATCATTCGCAAAGAGAGGTTGATACATTGGGCGTATTTACCTCCCCCCCCTATAGAGCCGTATGGAACTGCGCTTCCGTTGCGGATCAGGATCAGATACATCTGCAGTTCGGATACACCCTTTTTTACTCCGATTCTCTTATTATAAATTCACCGCCTCTGCCTCACCGCTGGGTTCTTGACCGAGGTAAAAAACCTCCTTCCAAACAAAGCTACCGCATCATGGAAACAACTAAACCGGATCATTTCACTATTGATTGTGACTTGTCTAAATGGAAAGATGTGGAGAGCGTATCAATTGGAGATTTCGCAAACTTCAAGCTTCTATGGACAAGCGCGAAACTTTTTTTTATAGCTGAAGTAAAAGGTAATCCGGTCACGGCGAATGATTTTATAGAACTGCACGCAGATCTCCGTCGAAACCGCTCCAGCTTTGCGGGTATTAATCACAGAACTATCCGCTTCAGCCCTCGCAGCAGAAGCAACTCGTTTGTCGCGGAGCTCAACGACAGCGGCGGCATTCTTTCCGATAGCGTCAGCATACTAATCACAAAAGAGATGGAGTGGAAAAAAGTTATTGATTCAAACGGGTATATAATTGAAGCTATAATTCCGTTTTTTGTTCTGTCCGATAAAGAATTCCCTCCTTCAAAATTCGGTTTTGATGTTTCTTTGATGAGAACGGATGAAACAGGAAAGCAGCAGTTTTATTCGTGGGCCGACGCAGAACAATTTAACCGTTACAGTCCCAAAAGCTGGGGAACCGCGCGGCTGAGCCAGGCGTGGTTCGCTCTTAAGGCTGTGTTTGTTTTCTTAGCGGCGGTTACTATTTTGATACTTGTTCTGACCGCTTTACACACTATTTTACAAAAGCGTAAGAGCGCTCATTATGAGAAAACAGAAGCGCAAGGTTTCTCACCTCTTTTGGAAATGATTACCGGTTGCATTGAAGAACATCTTTCGAGTGAAAATTTTTGTTTGGAAGAGGCGCTTAAAATAGTAAACCAAACGGAGGAAAAAGTAACTACAGCTATCAGACAAGAGCTTGACTGCGATTTCGATCAGCTGCTCTCCTTCAGACGCCTAAGACGTGCGCAAAGTCTGATGAGAAATCCCGATCTTGATATAAACAGTATTGCGGTTATGAGCGGTTTTGGCAACGCTTCTGTTTTTATAGAACAATATAAAATATGTATGAACGTTGATCCGGAAACCTGCCGCGCAGCGTCACTTAAACAGATTATGGAAGAAGCGGAGGATGACGATGAATAAAAAAACGCATTTTGGAGAGTACCTATGAAAAAACACAAACACATTCTTTTTGTACCGTTTGTATTGTGCGTACTGTTAACATACTGCGGCGATACAGGCACAAACAGTAATCAATGCGGCTGCACGGAAGATGTTGCCGCAAAAACTCCGTATGAATATTTTGTAGACCTGTCTAAACTGCCTCGCTGTACCGGAAGTGAAAAAGCCGCGAGCGATTACCTGAAGTCGTTTGCGGAGCAGCTGGGATTTGAAATATTTCAAGACGCCATGTTTAATCTGCTTATCAAAAAGCAAGGTTCGAAAGGGCGGGAAAGTGAGCCGCCCATCATTTTACAGGCGCATATTGATATGGTTTGCAATAAAGACTTAGCTGTAAACCATAATTTTGAGACAGACCCTATTATACCCGTTATTGAGGGAGATTGGGTAAGATCACAAGATAGAACGACTCTCGGCGCGGATAATGGGAGCGGGGTTTCCATGATCATGGCAATACTTGCTTCAAACTGCATCTCTCATCCTCCAGTCGAAGCTTTGCTGACAGTCCAGGAAGAGATCGGACTTATTGGAGCGTTATATTTTGACGTATCAAAATTAAGCGGCCAACGGCTTATTAATCTGGATAACATAACAGAAAAATTTCTTCTTGCAGGCAGTAAACAGAATGATAATCCTGAAATAATTATACCCATGCTTCCCAAAGCTCTGGCTAAAATAGCAAACCTTCCCGACTGGCCTTACAGGGAAGATTCGCCGCTGAGAGATAAAATGGTGAAGGTGTTTAAAGATTTCTATAAAGAAGAGCCGGTAATCGCAAGTATCAATAACAGAGTCGCCGGAGTTGAGTGTATGGCGTTTGCCGCCAGAATGCCTGAAGCAGACATGATTTCAATCGGCCCCACAATTCAAAACATCCACACTCCTGATGAAAGAATGAGTTTATCCTCATATAACAGGGTATATGACTATCTTGTAAAGATTCTGGAAGAGTTGTGAGAAGCACAGCGGTTCAGCCCTTGAACTTCCTCACTCTCTTTCTGAGCAAAAAAATATAAAAAACGTGTTGCGCGCTGTGAGAATATTATTTATATTTTTCTTAGGTGTAATGCCATGCAAATGGTAGATGTGTGTGATGATGATGGGACTTTCAAGTGCAACGCTTGAGGGGGATGGGGATTCTTAGGAATCCCCATTTTTTTCAGATAATCTCAGTAATCAAATAAGATTGACTATTTCAAATTAATTTCATCAAAAAATTTTCTGACTTCGCCGCGAAGCCGAGCGGAAATTTTATAAACTTTCCGCAGAAGCCCGGGAATCTGCTTCGTATCAACAAAAATAACAATAAGCGTCAAAATTAAAACTATCTCAAAAAAACCGACCCCCGCTCTCATGTTTTGCGCCTCGAAAAATAACATATAAGAATGCTGGCCGCGTACAGTACAAGCAGCGGTGCGGCCAAAAGCACCTGAGAGAGAACATCGGGAGGGGTGAGTATGGCGGCGAGTATGAAAATACCGACAACGGAGTGGCGAATATAGCGCAATAGAAAACGATGGTCTATAACCCCCATTTTTGACAATACAAACGCAACCACAGGAAGTTGGAAAGCGGCGCCAAAAGCAAGGCATATTCTGATAATAAACCCTAAATACTCATCCGCCCTGAACAGGGGGTCGAGCCGCCCCGCGCCAAAACCAGTTAGAAATTTTAACATCATCGGCAGCAGAGAGTAGCTGAAAGCAATGCCTGCTAAAAAACAAAATGTAGACGCAACCGCGGCGGGCAGGATTACCATTTTTTCTTTTTTATAGAGCCCCGGCGATATAAACCGCCACATCTGCTGAAAAATAAATGGGGAGGCAAACAAAACGCCGCCAGTCAACGCAATCTTTATACTCAGCATGATCGCTTCGGCGGGTGTCGTGTAGATTATCTGAGGAGCCGGATCGCTTAGTCTCAGCGGGTAAGCGGCTGCAAGATCAAAAATACGCCCCCAAAAAATTCCGCAGGGTATTGCACAAATAATCACAGCGAAGCCGCAGCGAATGAGCGTCCACCGCAAATCTTCAAGGTGATCCGTAAGTGTCATATTTTGTTCGTTGGTGTTTTCAGCTCTCTTTGTCACCTGTTGAACAACTTTTCTCTGACTGAGATATTTCACTTGTTGGATCAGCCGCGTCCTGCTGAATATCACGCGCAGCTTTCTTAAACTCCCGTATCCCCGCTCCTAATCCTTTGGCCAGCTC
Organism: Chitinispirillales bacterium; assembly: GCA_031254105.1. Lineage (GTDB taxonomy): Bacteria > Fibrobacterota > Chitinivibrionia > Chitinivibrionales > Chitinispirillaceae > WRCH01. Next base: position 61,075 of record JAIRVB010000021.1, on the reverse strand, counting down.
CGGAACTTTTTTCGCCCCAAAAAGAACCAGCACGATAAGCAGTATCAAAAGCAGCTGATGAGTTCCAATGAATCCCATTTATACTCCCTTTAAACATGGAAATTAGGAATTAAGAGATAGAGATCAAAAACTATCCGCAAACAAGCTGCGATTTTTGTTTTATTCCGAATTCTGAACCCCAAAATCATATTAATAATACAATCTGAGCAAAGATCAGGTCAATAAATACGAAATTTCACTATACTTTTGCGAAAGCAGCGTTCGGAAATTGCAGACAGGTTTCCCAATGAAATCTTACAGGGCGTGTTAGCGCGCCCTGTAATTAAGCCAGAAAAACTCTTTCCAAAGACGATACCGAAACATTTCCTTTTTTGTCAGCCGCTTCTATATAATACCGCACATCCCCCACCCCTTGCGGCAGTTCCACAGTGTAGTATTCCCCTGTAACCAAGGGTGATGTACGGGAAGGATAAGTCCCTCCTGTCATAGGGATTCTGCTCTCTTTTTTACCTTCGGTTCTTAAAACAAGTTCTACTTTTGACAATCCGGATACATCATAAATAAAAGTACGAACTGTGCCGGTTTTCGGAGCGTCTTTTAAGCAGCCCTGACCCCACGCCTTGCCGCCGGGATTCTCAGGCGTCACCCACGGCGGAAAGATCACAGGTCCGGTTTTATCTGTCCCTGCAGATATTACTTTATTTAGGCGTTCACGAATGATAGACATGGCGCTGTTTGCCGCTTCAGTAACCTGACTGTCCCAGACATCCTGACCTGTCCAGTACCAGTAGCAGCTTGTCTCTGCTGTCAAGAGCAGGCGGCGCGCCCTCTCCATATCTTCACCCGTGTGTCCTGCGTCTTCCAATGTGTAAATACTGTTCTGAAGAGCCGTAAGCACTGCCCATGAATTGAGATCCGGAGAGTAAGGCTGGTCATACATGCTGAACCATTTACTGAACTGAGGATCGCCGTTGTCCGCCCCTGCCCATGAACCAGGCTCAATATGCACCGCGTTTTCAGGGTCAGGCGGAAAAACGTCAAGATAATCATCTATTGTGGAAAGTTCAAAGCGGGGATCATTTTTTAACCACTCAACCATTCCCCCCGTGTTGTGACGGTAGTACGAATCCGCTCCGCCGCCATGATTGTCGCCATCGGAGTGGAGAAGAAAGAAAGGCGGATGAGCGGGATCAAATGTATCGCTCTGTACCATGTGATCGTATATCTGTCCAAAGATCGCCTCATACTGTAAAGCGCCGTAGCCGCCTCTGGCATCTTCGTTTCCAATGTAACGCTCCGCCGGTATACCGATAATCTTGTGAACTCTTCCATCCACATCTTCATACTTAATATATTCAGGCCGTAAGAGCGACGGGTTTATTGGACTTGGCGCCCAGATATTTGACAGCCGCAGCCATCCGTCAACAGCCTTATTTTCCTGTTCAGCCGTATTAGGAGGAAGCATACCTTCCTCCTTTCCCGGATAAGGATAATCTTTACATGCCCTGTAACGGTGAACCGAGTCGTAAATTACAGCCTTTACTCCAGCTTTGTTAAGCCAGGGGATCATTCTTACATGAAAAGCTGTTTCCGGCGGAAAAAGCGTACGCGATGTCTCCACGCCGAACGCTTCCCTGATTATCCTGCGGTGCATTTCGATCTGAGTAACAATATCGCGTCCGGGGATAAGAGGCATTAACGGATGAAAAAATCCAAAATCTGTAAACACCATTCTTTTCGCTCCTGAAACCCGCGTTGTAAGCGGAGCGGTTTCTTTGAGAGCGTTTTTCCATGACCCGAAAGCGCCGCCGCACAAACCCTGCGCTCCGCAGCGGTCAAGCTGCTCAATGAGAGACCCGCTCCAACTTGTCGAGAGACCTCCGCGCGCAAGTCCCCCGCTTATGTACTGGTCAACCGCGTCCTTAAGAAATGTGGTATAATTACCTGCTCTTGAGCCGAAAATTCCATCTTTCTCACCATCCCAGTAATTTGTATCAGCGGCCCGGTAATAAGGCTGGTGCATGTGTTTATGGATACCAAAATAAATCTTTACCTTGCTATTTTTCCCCATACTTACAGTACCTGTTTTTTTCTGGGATTTTGGAAAGACTATATTCACTTCACTAAAAGTCTTAACCCAATCCCCGCCGCCTGAATTCCGCCAGTCCGCTTTTTTGCACCCTTCCGCCTGCACCTGAAAATTACCCGGAGGCAATTTACCTTCGCCTACCATAACAGAATACTCTCCCGGCTTTTTCATGACAATAGAGCTGCCGTTAAAAATATGCTCACGTCCGAACTCACGGATTATCACCTGAGGGAATGGTATCACCCCATCGGCGCTGAACTTAATTTCAAACGGGTTGTTTCGGTTAGTCTTTCCGTCAGCCGCAATTTCATCAGGAATAGTTAATGATGTGATGCTGGAAAAAACCTTTTTTTCTGTACCGCTCATTTAATCCGCCTCTCTAAGTTCTATTATTTGTATAAAATACTATGGTATATGGGGATTTTAACAAAAGATTCCGCTAACACATTACCCCTCCGCGAAGATGGGGGTTTATTGTTCCCGCTTATTTTATTTGTCATAGGAACAATGTTTCCCGCCTCTACGGGAGGATTGATTTTGTTAAACGCCCTAAACTGCCAACTCAAAAAATTATAACTGAATATAGTATTCTACGATACATAAATATCGTTTTTTCCATACAGATTCGAACCGTAAAAACAGGCTCACGCGCCCCGCTCCGCAACGGAGCGCTTCGCGTCTTCAATATAAGGATTTACATGTACCATGCAATGCTTTACCAATGGGAAACGGTTCTCTATCGCGTCATGAACGTTCTCCGCAATTTTGTGCGCCTGAGTCAGCGTCAGGTCTTTGTCGGCGGCAATTTCGATATCTACAAACATCCTGGAGCCGAAAAGGCGCGTCCTAATATCATCTACAGCAATTACGCCTATTATGGCCACCGCTAACTCCTTAAGCTCTTTATGAGTCTCTTCATCGCATGATTTGTCAACCATTTTATTTATAGCGTCCATGAAAACATCATATGCCGCTTTTATGATGAACAGACAGATGGCAATGCTTGCGATTGAATCGAGGATCGGAAATCCCAGCATCGCGCCCAGTATACCAATAAACGCGCCCATTGTCCCCATCGCGTCTGTACGATGATGCCATGCGTCAGCCATCAACGCGCCGGAATTGGTTTTCTTTGCCGCGGCGCGCGTGTACCAATACATCCACTCCTTAACAGCTATTGTCGCAACCGCTACAGCAAGCGCCAAACTTCCGCCTGTTAACCCTGGTATTTTATTTAAGTAGTCACCGCTTGTTATGCCGCTAATGCCGCTCCACCCTATCCAGGCGCCGGTGAATCCAAGTATGAGCGCCAGTAATATTGAAGCGACGCATTCGAAGCGCTCATGACCGTACTGGTGTTTGCTGTCGGATTTTTGTCCGGCTGCATTCACACCAGCTATAACGATAAACGTGGTGAGAAGGTCGGAAAGCGTATGTATCGCGCTTGAGATCATCGCGGTAGAGTTCGCCAATATTCCGGCCGCGATTTGAAGCGCGGTAAATACGAGATTAACGATAATCGTTAAGATCGAAACGCGGTTCGCGATTTTGATGTTGCTTCTGTCGTCAAGCTTAATTTTTTCCATACCGCCTCTCAAAATTAAAGTAAATAAAAAACGCCCGCGGAACATATTACTGTCCCGCGGGCGTTTTTCCCGCTGCCGCTATAGCGGCCCGCTCTCCGGAACTCCGGAAGCTGTTCAGTTTGTTAATCTTTTATTTTACGGGCAATACAACTCTTCGTACTAATAGTATAAATTATTGCGGAGATTAATGCAAAATATTTTGGCAAGTTTTTGAATTGCGCATTATTTCATTCAAAAAAAGTTGATAGGTATCTTGCTAAATCCATAAATAATGAGTTCATTGATTCAATATGCAATGTAATTCCGTAGTATCTGTAGTATTACGTCACTGTCAGATTAGCTTAAGTTGGAACTTTGCAAAAACCGCCTCATATCCCACAAACAATGCGGTGAAAACTATTTTAATAATTGAAGTTTTATCCTTCTCTCAGTCTCTCGCTTTCAATTTTCAAATTATTACTGATACTAATTGAATTTAAGTTGTAAGTATAACCGCTTTCGAGATGTTTGATTGTGACTCATTTCATTCGGAATTTCGCGCTCTTGAGGTAACGCGCCACACCCCGCTTACAGACCGGTTGAGTTTACATTATTTTGAACTGCCAAAGTCCCTGAATTTGTTTGTAAAGATGATGAGTTGAGAGGTGGCTGACGCTTTTTAAAGCAGAAACAGAAGAAGAACTCGCAAAAATTGAATCTTTGGGGGTATCTGTTATGAAAGAAGCAATCGGAGCATACCCTCGTGTTAGCGCAACAGAAGAGTTTCAGCAGTTGGTACGTTTACGCGAACGGACACGATACAACGAAACTGCGGCTTTGGGCAATGCAGAGCGGAAGGGTATGGCTAAAGGTATAGCCAAAGGCATAGTTAAAGGTAGAGCAGAAGGCGCACAAAAACTTGTCGAACTCATTGAAAAAGGAATTCCCTTGCCCGAAGCAATGAAGATGCTTGGGGTAGATTGAAGCATTGGATTTACTGCAAATCTAAATACGCACGTTCATAATTCTCAAGTATGTTTTCAAATGAGAACTTTTCAGATTGATGTCTTGCTAAGAGTTGGATTTTTGAGGAAATTCAAAATACTTTAATGAATGTCTTGTCAATTCCATAAACAATGAACTATTTTATAGATAATTCATAAAATTGCGAACCGATTATCTTCCCAGTAAATAAATGAGCAACTCACGAATCGCAAAAAACACGCTTGCCTTATACATACGCATGTTCTTCTCTATGGGCGTGTCGTTGTTTACATACAGGATTGTACTGCAAAATCTTGGGGTTGATAACTACGGCATTTATACAGTAGTTGGCGGATTTGTAACTTTGTTCGCCTTTTTTAACGGGCCGTTAAATGCGGCTGCTTTACGGTTTTTCGCGTTTGAAATCGGCAAAGGGAGAAGCGATAATTTAAAAACGGTTTTCAGGTCGGCCTTGTTTACTCATCTGTTTTATGGAGTTGTCGCGGTTGTTCTGCTTGAAGTTTTAGGACTTTGGCTTTTTAAGAATAAGTTAGTTATACCGCCGGAACGAATGAGCGCCGCAGTTTGGTTGTTTCATTTTTCTGTTGTGGGAGTTTTTGTTACCATTGTGCAAACTCCGCTTACCGCATTGATAATCGCTACTGAGAGAATGAAAGTTTACGCCTATTTAGGTATTGTGGATGTGGTTGTAAAGTTAGGCGTGGCGATGGCGGTTGTGTTTACAAAGGGTGATAAGTTGGTGCTTTACGCGTTTTTGCTTATGTTAAGTACGATTGGGATTTTTTTGATTTATCATTTTTATTGCAGCAGGAATATTAAAGATGGGTATAGCTTTAGGCCGGTGGTTAATTGGAAGTTGCAAAGGGAGATGATGGGGTTTGTGGGGTGGAGTTTAGTTGGCAATGTTGCTTGGATTTTGAAGACTCAAGGTATAAGTATACTTTTAAATATTTTCTTTGGTATTGCAGTAAATGCTGCGTTTGGTATCGCAAATATGATCAGTACTGCTTTTAACCAATTTTCGCAAAAATTTTCTACAGCCATAAAACCTCAGATTATCAAGAGATATGCCTCAAATAACATTGGTGAAATGACCAGCTTGATAGCGCGAGGAGCAAAATTTTCTTTTTTTTTACTTTTCCTTATTACATTGCCTGTTCTTCTTCAAACAGAATATTTATTAAATATTTGGTTAACCGAGATTCCAAAGCATTCCGTGATTTTCACAAAATTACTTATTATTAATTCTCTTATTAATTCATTTACCAATGTCTTTGATATTGTGATCAGTGCAACAGGAAAAATAATGGAGTACCACTTGGTTATAAGCGGTATGTTGTTATTTTATGTTCCTGTTTCATATCTGTTTTTGAAATCAGGATATCAACCGGTAGTGGTTTTCTATGTTTCAATATTGTTTTATTCGGTTGCTGCGCTTTTGAAGATAATAATTGTAAAAATTAAAATACCGCAATTCTCAGCATGGAACTTTGTGTTTTCCGTTTTAGGAGTATCCGTTATAGTAGCGGCGTTATCTTTTATACCTCCTTTGGTCATTAAAAGATATTTAACCGAAACATGGGTATCTTTTTTTATCGTATCTATAGTATGTCTAATGTCCACATTTCTATGTGTAATGTTTGTAGGATTAACTAAGCAGGAAAAAAATTGGTTTTATGCGAGGTTAAAAATATTACTGAAACGTACGGCGTTCGAAATGGTTGAGAATGTGAAATAGGGAAATTAAAAATGGCATATGTAACAGTTTTTACACCTACTTATAACCGCAAGCATACGTTAAAAAGGGCTTTTGAAAGTTTACAAAGACAAACGTTTCTGGATTTTATTTGGCTTATTGTAGATGATGGGTCCACAGATGATACAAATGAGCTTGTTGAGGAATTTAAAAAAGAGGCGGTATTTCCCATTGAATATTATTATAAGGAGAATGGGGGGAAACATACTGCATATAATTTTTCTCACGAATTTGTTAAGACCGAATACAGAATTACACTTGATTCCGACGATGAACTTCCTGACAATACATTGGAGCAAATTAAAAAGGCATGGGAATCTATTCCGCAGGAAGATTATGATAGATTTTGGTGTTTAAGAGGGCGTTGCATAGTTGCTGAAACTGGTGAAGTAATGAGTGATGAATGGCCGCAAGGAATAAACACACTTAAGGGGAAAAAACAGCATAAACAAGTTCTTAAAGCACTTAAAGGAGAGAATCCTCTTTGTCAAAAAAGCAATATTTTTTGTAAATATCTTTACCCTATTTATCCGGGTTTTAAAGGTACTCTTCCACCGGGTATAATATATGAAACAGTCAACAGTGATTATGATCAATACTGTGTGAATGACATCTTTACAATATATCATACGGACACACCAAATAGTTTGGTAAAAACTATACCACCTCAACGTTATTATTATATGAGTCAATATTGTATAAATAATATGTTTGAACAGGTAACATATAATAAACGCATCTTTAAATCATTACTCAGTATCTATCCAAATGCAAAGAAATCTGGCATTAAATTTACGGAGATGATGCGTGATAGTAATGCTTGGTATAAGAAATTACTAATCTTGACGCTAATGCCATTTTCGGTAATAGTTTGGACATTCAAAGAAATTCACGATAAGCATTTCAAATAGAAAAGGAATGTATCAAATGATCAAACTTTTTGAAAAAATATTACATAAGCTTGTGGGGGGAGATTATACCTGAAAACGCAGCAAACTTTCGATTTGGTGCAGGATTTAAAAAATGAATTATTTAGAAATATAATAGTAAAATCTCATTTGGATACAAAAGGCACGAGAAAAGGTGTTGTATATACAACGATTGTTGGTAATTATGATTACCTGACAAAACACAGATATGTCGACACGAGCTATGATTATGTTTGCTTTACTGATAATGACACTTTAATAAATATTGGACGTTATGACGTTTGGAAAATTAAAAAATTAGCCAATGATAATTTTGAGAGTAGAAGAAATTGCAGGTAGCATAAAACTCATCCACATGTGCTTTTTCCTGAATATCAAGAAAGCATTTTCATAGATCCTAACATAGATATAAGAAATGATCTATTATTTAAAAGTAAAAAAGGAATTATTAATATACCTTTCCACCAGCGTCGTAAATGTTTGTACAAAGAATGTGAATATGTTATGAGATCAGGCCTTGACAGCAAAGAAGCTATTGAAAGTATGGTCGCATTATTGAAACAAAATAAAATGCCGAAAAATTATGGACTTTTAGAGAACTGTATTATTTATAGAAAACACAATGATATAAAAGTTAAAAAAATGTGTGATGAGTGGTGGAGTTTAATTGAGAAATATTCAAAGAGAGATCAATGTTCACTTACATTTGTATTATGGAAAATGGGAATAAAAGTAGAAGACGTATCGTTTCCGTTCGGTGTTAGAAGTTCCCTAAATTTTATTATCAATAAACATTTAAAAATGCGTCAATCAATAACTTAAGATTGTTTGAGACAGACTCTATGTTGCAATTATATATCTATCTCCTGTTTGCAATTCAGATAATATCTTTTGTAGATAGAAGACCTAGATTTTGGGCATTTATGTCAACTCTTGTGGTGGTTTTATTTGCCGCATTTAGGAATGGCGGAGCAGATTTTGGTAATTATTTGAAGATGACAGATACAATGAGAATGTTTGACGGTAACTTTTTTTTTGCTATGTTGATTTCCAAAGATATTATGGTTGGATTAATTAATTTTATTGCAGTTCATATACTTGATTGGGTGCCTTTTGTATTTATTACGTTTGCGGTACTTTCTGGGATTTTCCGCTACTTGATAAGCGTACAATTAGGCAGAGGAGCGGTATTGTTTTGTACTTTATATGGATTTTTTTTAGCTCCGGCGTTGGATTTCGCGGCCATAAGAGCCGCTTTGGCTATTCCATTGATTGCTCTTGCTATGCTTAGAATAAAGTTACCCCAAAGATTAGCGACTGCGTTTCTAGCATTTGCCTCGCACGCATCTGCATTAGTTTCAGCGCCCTTTGCCTTTGTAAATAACAAAATATCACTTATTAATGGTTCGAAGATTATCATTCTAAGCGGTTTATTTACAGTTTGCGGTTACTCGATTTTATTAATTTTATTTCCCAGAACAGCAGCATATTCAGATAGAGACGGTATGATAGGCGCGTATTTTCCAATAACACTCATGGCATTAATCACACTATTGTTAAGACATGGTGATTTTTACAAATTACCAGCATTGCGAAGAGTGTACTGGGTATCGGTTGGCTTAATAATGCCATGTTTTATTATTTGCAGTAGTAGCTTTATACTTGCATTCAGATTGTTAGAAATTCAATGTTATCTTTTGACATACACATTAGCGCATCTCATTTCGCTGCCTGGAAGCATACTTGAGAAAAGAGTCAGGATTTGCTTAGCATTTTTTATCCTGTTTGTATTTCTGCCTTTTAAAACAATGTACATGGAAAGAACATGGACTCTCATGAATGAAGAAATCAGCTATTTTGATTTAAACTATTAAAAGGGCAAAAAAAATGACAAGTAAAAAGTTTAGCCGTCAATTTATAATGTCTTCTGTCAAGTCAAACAAGTTTGAGGATTTCCAAAACACTTTATTTGGCAATTATTATGTATATGTACATCCTTTATTGCCATTTAAAAAAATTGATGCGAAAAATGTAAAAATTTTGTTGTTGGGTTACATTATTGATCCTCATAGTCCTCATTTGCAAGATGATGAAATTCTGTTATATATTTGCAACAATACGCAAACAGTTGATGATGTATCCGAGTTGTTGTATCCGTTAAGCGGACGTTTTGCTCTTTTTATAGAAATCAATAAGCAATTATTTGTATTCCACGACCCTTGTGGTTTCAGGACAGTTACATACACTAAAACGGATGAGGGTTTAATCTTTGGCTCTGATGAACAAATTATTAATGAAATTATAACTTTGAAAAAAGGTGAAAAGTTTGCTGAATACGAAAACTCCGAACTTAAAAAAGAGTTGGAAAATTGGATTTTTGCAGGAGTTTCCTTATACGAAAGAACCTATAAGTTAATTCCGAATCATTACTTAAAAACAGACGCGTTAATTCAGATTCGTTATTTCCCCAATAAAAAAGTTATTAAAACAGATGACATTGAATCTATTGTCAAAAAATCCATAGGAATTCTTGTTGGAACGTTTAGTGCACTCAAGCATAGAAATTATAGTCTTGCCTGTACAGTAACTGCAGGAAGAGACACACGATTGTTAATGGCGTTTTTAGATAACAGTTGCGAAGATGTGTTTTATTATACGATGAGTTATAGGAGTGTTGTTAATAACCACTATGATATAAAAGTACCTGCGAAAATATTGAAAGAATTAGGAATACATCATAACATCTTCGATTGTACTTCTTCCCCCTCAGTTGATTTTTTATCTGTTTATATGAAAAACTCAACAATGGCCCACGAAGAATTATGCGCCATTTGCTACGGCATGGATAAATATTATCCAAAGGAACGATTAAATATTAAAGGATTATCATCAGCAATACCTTCTTGGCGTTATTCTTCAACGCTTATTGGATTTAGCTGTTATGAAGACTTTGTAAATAAAGTAGGCTATTATTCACAATTAGAACTATCATTTAACGAAAAAGCCCTAAAACAATGGTTTGACGAAGCGAAATTTTTTCAGGACAATTTTTATATATCCTTACTTGACTTGGTATATTGGGAACAAAGATGCGGTTCTTGGGCGGCTCAAGGTCAATTGGAATGGGATATTGTGCAAGAAACTTACAACCCACACAATAATAGAGAATTGCTTTACACAATGCTAACCCTTCATCACAATTATAGAAAAAAGCATGACAATAAACTATACAAAAAAATAATCTCAAATAAAACCCCAATTTTGTTGAAATTTCCCTATGATAATGAGAAAAACTTAATAATTAAATTGTTCAAAACTACAAAACGATTTACCAAAAAGAGTCTAAAAAGTTTGGGGATAAATGTGCATCTAATCAGAAAGATAAAAAAGGTAATTAAAAAATGAAAAAAATTTTATTCGCAGGCGCATACGAATTGAATTACAATAGAACTCATGTTATTTATAAAGGTTTGTTAGAACAAGGCTATAAAATAGAGCATATAAATGTACCAATTACTTCTCCTCTAAAACGCACAAGGGATTTAAAAAAATGCTTCTTGAAAAATACTCATTCTGATTTTGACATAGTGTTTATTCCGTCTTTTTGCCATTATGAAGTTCCGGTTATAAGAAAACTCACGGATAAAGCAATAATTTTTGATCCGTTAATATCAAGATATATATCTAAAATATATGATTTCGAGAAACCAGGATTTTTAGGTTGGTATGCTTATGCAAACAAACGAATTGATAAATTATCTTTTGGATTTTCAGATATCATACTTTCGGACACAATTACCCACGGACAGTGTTATTCGGAATTTTTTAAAATTAATCCACGTAAATTAAAAATAATATATGTAGGATATAATGATGAAGATTTTTTTCCAGTAGAAAAAGATTGTTGTGAATTTAAAATCGGGCATTACGGGAATTTCCAACCATTAAATGGAATCGAAACTATTTTGAAGGCCGCGACAATATTAAAAAATATGCCAATAAAATTTGAGTTCATTGGTGACAATCAAGCAGAGTTTAAAAGGAAGGCAAATTTGATTCGGCCTTTAGAACAAACTGGAACACTTACTTTACTTGGGAAAAAACCATACAACGAACTCTATAAATATATAAATAACTGGGATATATGTTTGGGAATTTTTGGCAAGACTCTTAAAGCGGACATTGTAATACCCAATAAAGTATTTCATTATGCCGGTTGCAGAAGACCAATTATTACCGCTCAAACCAAAGCAATAAAAGAATTGTTTCGTGACGGTGAATCTATTGCTTTGTGCGAACCTACCCCGGAGGCGCTTGCGTCTTGTGTGGAGAAACTTTATGCTGACTCATCATTACGTAATAAAATCGCTCATGGCGCTTATGAAGTTGTAAAAAACAGATGTACATATAAAACAATTGGTAAACAAATGGCTGATTTAATAGAGTCGTTATAGAAATCCAGACGGAAAACAGGAGGTACATTTTTTACATGGATATTACATTTTATATCTTGATATCACTCTACAATACGGAACAGTATGTAACTCGCTGTGTAAATTCTATTTTGTCACAAAAATACAAAATTTTTAGAGTAGTTATTGTTAATGATGGGTCTACAGACAACAGTTACTCCGTTTGCTCTGATCTTATCAAAAATGATGACCGTTTTACAATAATAGATCAAAAAAACAAAGGTACTTTGTTGGCGCGCGAAAGAGCTTTGAGCGAAATAAAAAATGTTCCACGAGATTCAGATTATATATTGTTTGTAGATTCAGATGATTATGTTGTTCCTGAATATCTAGAAACCCTACATAATTATTTATCAGATGATAATGAATATGATATTCTCGCATTTAATTTTTATAAAGAGACACGCAAAAAAAGAACAGTGATCAATATTTTTAATAAAACTACAAAACTATCTATAGAGGAATTTTTTCGTGAAATTATTAAAAACTATGAAATGAATAATATTTGGTCTAAAGCATTCCGATACTCATTATTCAAAAAACATGAACTTAAGCCTACTTATATCAAAATAATTAAAGGCAATGATTCATATCGTTTATTGCCATTAGTATATGAAGCATCAAAGATTCTATATATTAATGAGGCACTATATATGTATTTTCATAATGAAAAAGGTCTTACTAATGCACCCAAAATTGGAGCATTAGATTCTATTCTATTTGTAAGGTCTGAAAAATATAAATATATGAAAAAAATGAATATGATTTCAAATAAAGATAAGAACATGTTTTTTGATACTTATAAAAGTTCATTAGGATTTTTAATTTACCATTTTTGGAGTTTAGAAAATAAAGAAAAATTATTAACAATAAAAGAACATGACTGCTATAAAGAAATGAAAAAGTATAAAAAAATTACAATAATTAAGAAACCTTATTATAAGATTCTATTTCTTCTCTTTGATAATGGTTATTATGGGTTATTGTCTTTATTCAGAGCTTGTCTCAAAAACGGTGTGAAATTGTGGAGTAAAAAAACATAGCACATCTTTTTATCAACTGTCCAAAAAAGCATTAGGGAAACAGATTCTTGAGACAGTTTCAAAAATAAACATAAGTGATTCAGCAGTATGTCTGCGATGATGCAACATGAATATAAAATTGTTAAACCATTCGTCAAACCACGGTTCTTTTGTTATTTGGTATTCTAAATCGTACTCGGAACATATAGCCAATCCCTCATAAATAGCCAGTATCTCATTTGCATAAATTTCAGAGTCTTTGGAGAAAGATTTAATATCGGGTATAGGTACTACAGGCTTAACCCTTACTATAGCATTTGTAAGTAACCCTGCTATTTTATGCAACTGTATTCTATCAGTTATGCTATACCTCTTTTTGAGAACTTCCATATCTGATAAATAGTATTTGACGGTTTCTTCCAGTAGCGGAACAGACATATACATCGTATCGGTAGAAATCAAGCCCGCTTCTTTGAGTGTTTTAAATGATTGGCAGAGGCATTCGATCCTTTTATCCTTAATACTCTCATTGCTCATATTATTTTACCCAATATCCTATCACAACTCCCAAAAAACCCGCTCCCAAACTTTGCCTTACAGAGTCACTGGAAAAAACAAGTACCACGCCTAATACGAAAAATGCCGCAGAAAAGGATATTTTAGCTAATAGTTTTGTCTTAGCCTGAAAATCATTTCTCATTTGCTATTTAACGTCTGAACAGGGTACGAATTTGATTGATTGTTTCCCTGATATGAACGCCGAAAAAGGCATCATCACTTCTGTTTTGATTAGGCATAATACGTTTAAGGGCCGATTGTACGCCGCACAAAGTTGATTCGGGGGAGTTATTGGGGCACCCCAATGTGTATTTTTTATTGACGAAAGAATCTGAATCTATAGCAGCAGCATTATCCAAAAAGCCTTGAACTTGTAGTTTATGCAAATCAAAAAACTTCTTTCTCACAATTTCTCCCTTTAATATCGGAATTAGTTTCAATTCAGAGGCCAACCGATTAATATATATTATTCACCCTCAAACTCTCAATCTACTATTCCCTTATTTCGCTTACGATTATCCATTCATTAAGATAATATTTGCGCTAAGAGGTAAAAAAGGCTTGCTGCACCAAATGTATTATCAATAGTAATTGTGCTGATTTCCATAAAATTCACTTAGATTTTTGCATAACGCGTGAATATCATACCCTTTGCCAACCAAAGTATCATACGTGTCTATTCTGTCCAAATTCTTAAATTCCATAATTTTATTCATCCAAATATCTGTACCTTTATTTATAGGTAATTGTACAATATTATCAGTTAAGCAAACTTCGTTTGTAATAGTGTCTGATATTACACAAGGCAATCCTGCAGCCTGAGCTTCTAACACCGCAACAGGAAAACCCTCATAGAATGAAGGATAGACAACCACATCTCCTGCTTGAAGTAATTCTGCAATATCGGAACGACCGCCTAAAAACATAATATTATTAACGGATTTTTTCTGAGAGGCGTATTTTTGACATTGGCCATTCATTTGATCATCACCTATAATTAACAATTTTGAGTTAGGAATTTTCTTTGACAAGTTATCAAATATATCAATTAAAAGCAGATGATTTTTAGCAGGATGTAATCTGCCTACATGAATTAATGTGTATGCGTCATTCAATCTCAGTTCCGAACGTTTCTTTGTTCTTGTCTCTGCATTATATCTGAATTTATCGCAATCAATGGTGTTTGGCCATATATTTATTTTTCCATATTTAACCTCTTTTTTGCCATAAAGCCAACAGCTCGCTTTTGATGAACATGAAAACCTGTGTGTCGCGTATTTATTAGCATTTACGGAAAGTTTAATTATATTTTTCACACTATTTTCAAGATTAATCTTATTTAACGAAGTATGCGAATGCGCTATCCGCACGGGTATTCCTGCGTATTTTACACTTCTTAATACAATTCCACACCATTGGTTAAGATGCGCGTGAACAATTTTATATTCGGGATGTTTAAGAAAAAAAGAATTCAATTTACTGTTACTCAAAACGTTTTTCACAGTTAAGGATTTAGTATAAAATATTTTTCCTCCAAGAGATTTTATCTCTTCATCAAAATAGCCGGTTTCTTTTCTGAATGTAAGAAAGTCAAATTGTATATATTTGCGGTTAATATTGCGGTAAATATTCATCAGCAAATTTTCAATCCCACCGCAATTCATCTGCGTAACAACCTGCAAGATTCTTATTGGTTCCACATTATCCCCTTAATAGTTCTCTGCCGAAGAGTTTGACATTCTCTTCAACAGTTGGGGAGATAATTTGGGGTGAATTATTCATTTCAGACGATTTTTCCAAATTTTCAACTTAATCCAACAGTGACGTAATACTACAGAACTACATTATATATTAAATCAATGAACTTAATATAAAATAGTTCATTATTTATGGATTTAGCAAGACAGCTATCGGATTTTTGAATTTAGTGTATATAACTGACATGCATATTTAGATTTGCAGTAAATCCAATGCCTCAATCTATCCCAAGCATCTTCATTGCTTCGGGCAACGGAATTCCTTTTTCAATGAGTTCTGCAAGTTTTTTTGCGCCTTCCGCTTTGCCTTTCATTTCCGCAGTCCGTATAGCGCTGTCGATATTCTGTTTATCCATCAAGAATTTTTCGCAGGCTTCCCGCTCTGCTTTAGTCATCTTCAGTTCGTCTAATTTGACAGCTGCTTCTTTTATTCCCTGTGCCTCAAAATCATCCCTGACAGTTGATTTTTTGAGAACGTAAATCCAGACCCTATAAGTCTCTCAATCTCCTCAAGGTAAGCGTTCACAACTAATTCTCTGTCGAATTCCCGTTCTACTTTTTTTCTTGACTCAAGTCCCATTTGTCTTTTCTGTTCATAGCTTAAACTTATGAACCGTTCTATCTGCTCAATGAGCATCTGTGTATTTTGGGGTTCAAACAGGTATCCGTTTACTCCGTGAATTACAGTTTCGCGGCATCCGCTTCTGTTTGCGGCTATTACCGGGCGGCCTGTCGCCCCCGCCTCAAGCAGAACGTTTGATATGCCTTCTGGATAATAGGTTGGGTTTATAAAGCAGTGGGATTGAGCTAAAAACGGTATAACATCGCTCTGCATACCATGATAATCAATTATGCCGCTTATATCATAATCTTTGATTTTTTCGCGGTATTTGGGAGAACACTCTCCAATTACCGTAAATTGTACGTTTTCATACTTTCTTTTTATTATATCCGCGGCTTCGAGATATTGGTCAATTCCCTTCTCTTTAAGTATTCGTCCAGAGTAAAGAAAGTTGATGTTTCCTTCCGCAGGGTAATCTCTCAGGCAAAACTGCTGTAGATTTACGCCGGAACCGGGCAGGAGTTTACTTTGTCCATTAAGTATACCTTTGCATTTAAGAAAGTTTTCGTTCTCTTTATTTTGAACAAAAACAGATGTAACATTTTTAAACATTATTTTGTACATTGTTAAAGTGAGCAGCTGCGAAATACCGGGGTATTCCACTGCCGTACCAAGTCCGGTAATATTGGCGATTTGAGGTATGCCCAAAGACCCGCACGCGAGAGCGCAATACAAATTTGGTTTTATGGTATATGTAAGTACTATGTCGGGACGTAACCGTTTGAGCATTTTTTTGTATCTTCTGATAAGCAGCAGATCGGCAGCCGGATTTTTGGCGCGCCCATTAAGATACATCGGCGTATCAATAAACTTTGCGCCTTTATCTTTTAGTATATCAACTTTTTTTCCATAAGGCAGTGAGATGTAAACTTCATAACCCTCAGAAATAAGCCGCTCAATCAACTCTTTTCTGAAATTGTAGATAACAATTTCGTGGTTTCCGACAAGTAATACTTTTTTCATTTTATTCACCGTTTATTTGGAATCGCGTGCTTATAATTCATAATTTATGGATTACGTGATACGGCAAAATTATAGACTTATCTTTTCTCCGCGCGCTTTTTGGGGCGCACGGCTGCAGGCCGTCTTTATAACTCCGTGCGCGGGATATTGTTCTTGTTTGTTATTACGGAACGATCGATGATCGTTCCCTACGTTAAGAACCTGCTCCCGCCGACGGGCGGATGACGGCACAGGAAATACCGTACAGTGCGTAACATCTGTTAATAGTGCAACAAAAACTCTCATAATATCTTCTTTTTAATTTCTGCATTCTGCATTCTGAATTATTATTTGCTTTTATTTAATCTGCGCCGCCAGCACAAGAATTGTAACGGCGCTTGCTACAATGGCAAGCGAGTCTTTAATAACATCGGCTATTGACGGACCTGTGCGCGCGGTTTGCGGTTTAGCCTGTTTTTTGACAACTAGGATTGACGAACCGTCATTAATTCCGGTATTTGAGTTTTTCTTTACTTTTTTGACTTCGCCGTTCGGGTCAAAAATTAATACATGATCTACGCTGTCGGCGAATCCGCCTGCCCGTTCGATGTAACCGCGCATGCGCATGTTTGGTACATATCCGAAAATCCCGTCGTTGTTTACCTGACCGCTTACCGTTATGGTATTGGGCCGCCTTGGTATGGTAATAGTGTCGCCGTGTTCAAGGAAAATATCTTCACGGGTTCCTCTTTTTTTATCATTATAGATGGCGTCTGTGTTTATGATTATACGGCTGCCGTTTCTTGTAATGTAAATGCCGTTTAAGTAGGCATCGGGTTCAAAGCCGCCGGTTTTTTCTATGACAGTAGTAAACCGTTCGGTTTTTTCTTCCATGGCGAACATTCCGGTATACCGGACCGCGCCATTTACAATTACGAAACGTCCTTCCGAATAGTTTGGATCACGCCGCACGATAATCCGGTCTCTGTCAAGCAGCTCAATTTTGCGCAAAGCTTCCTCTGTAAAATGAACCGAATCCGGCAGCTGCGATTTCAGAATATGAATCAGCTTTCTTTCATCATCAAGGTTGAGGCGGTAAATGTCGAATCCGGTTTTAAGCGCCGCACGTGTAAAGCCTCCGGCGGCAAGAATCGCGTCTGTAATTGTCATATTGGAGTGCAGTAAATAGACGCCGGGCTGCCGCACTTCTCCTTCAACGGTTATAAGCGGGTCTGTGGGGCGGGCTACGGCAATATCATAAATTATAACTTCATCACCCGGTTCCATATTCATGTCACCGGCGCCATTTTGAAGCGTCTCCAAATTTAACGGGATGATGGTTGTGGTAACTTTGTCTTCATTAAGCCTTATAAGGTCAGCGCGTTTAGAGAATGTTTTGTTGTCAATTATACGGGCTTGATCAAAGATAAGGCCTTTAAGCGTCATATTACCGCTCTGATAAATTCCCGGATACTGTACAGCGCCGGAAACCGTAACAATGTTACGCAGATCGCCAAAGAGAGGAACAATGTGTATTTTGTCCATATCATAAAGAATAAGCTCCTCTTTATTGTCTATAAAACGGTTTAAGTCTATGTCTATTTTTTGCGTCATCTGCCGCGCTCCCGAACGCTCCGTAAAAGGTAATATCCTTTGTAAATGAGCATGGTTTACATTAGATGCAGACAGCACTCCTCCGCAAAAGACAAGTAAATCCTGAAAGTGCTCATCTTTTTTGAGTTCGTAAATTGCCGGGCGCGTTACCGCGCCTGACAGATGCACTGTCTTGCCGCGGATAGGGACAAACACGATATCGTTGTTTTGCAGGCGTATATCGGTTTTTGAACGTCCCGTAAGCAGATAATCATAAATGTCAATTGTAGCCGCGATAGAATCTCCGCGGAGCACTTTTATTTCGCGCATGGAACCTCTCGCCTCAAGCGGGCCGCCAACGCTGTAAAGAGCGGAGAATGCGTTGGCGAAACTTGAAACCGTATATCCGCCCGGTTGTTTTACTTCACCCATGATATAAATTCTTATTGGCCGCAACCGCGCGATACTCAAATCCATAAATGTTCGGGGCGGAGTGGCGGAGAGACCTGAGTAGTGACGTGAGAGCAGATTTTTTATTTTACTTTGGAGATGCTCAAACGGGATGCCGGAAACATGCACCTGTCCGGCAAGCGGGATAAGAATTTTACCGTCGTTATTGACAGTAAGTTCATACTGAAATTCCGACTGTCCCCACACGGCAAGCCTCAGCACATCGCCCGGGCCTGTCATGTACCCAGGGTCAATAGGCCCTATCGCAGTTGGTTTAAACGCGTCGGGGGTAGATGAAAAAAGATTGTATCCGAAGTGTTGCAGTGTGGTGTCCGCCCGTTGCAGTGTGGTAATTTCGATTAAACTGTCAAGGTTTATCTCTTCGGTTGACACTTGCGTTATGAATGGTTTGGGAGCGGTTGGCTGTCCCGGAGTGGATTCGTAACTTCTTCTGAGTTCCCTGATCTGCGTGCCGCTCATACCCTGCCGCATTGCTTCTTTTTCAAACTCCTCCGCAGTCATTGAAATGGCAGAAACACATAATAACACATGTACTGCCATTATACCCGGCAAAAAACGCAACGCCTTAAAGATGTTTTCGCGGTTATTTGTATGCTGCATTATTTGATTACTGTTCATGAAATTCTGGATTTTGTGAAATGTTAATGTTTTTTAGAAATAATTTTACATAATAAAAACCAGTCAAATATCTGTTTCCATGTTACCCGAATCGGATTTGCGCTCTATAAAAGTTGCGGCGCTTACATTCAGCGCGTAACATATAGACCTTAAATCTTCCGGATACATTTTGCGCTTGCCATTCAAAAGTGCGCTTAACGCGGTAACGGGAATGCCCGCTTTTTTCGCGACAACGCATTTTCGTAAATTATGCTTTTCAATGTAATTCCTTACTTTTTCATATGTACCCATTATATAACTCCTCAATGCAATTCCATATTTCATGAACTACTGCATCTAAATATATATAATTTCATGAAGATCAAGCTATAGAAATTCATAAATTATGTACACAATACAATAATCATGAAATGTCAAAAGCATATAAATAATTGAATATGTATAGTGCGTTTGAAAAATGGGAACGAGTAAGTGATTGTTGATCAATGCAGAAATTAAAATAAAGATATCGTAGAATTTTTGTTGTGTTATCAAGCGCTTTCTATTTGCCTTACGGCACGGTAAACAAGGCAGCTTACGCCTCGATAAACCCGGTCCGCATTTGCTTTTTGGTTGATTGAAAGACGAATTTATAGAGAAATTTTACAGGTTCTTAAACAGCCTCATTTGAGATTATTTGGTAAAAAACGTATATTACATTAAAAAAGGAGCGCATTTAGTTTGGAAATGGTAGAGTTATCCGGTTATTCATTTGGATTGTTGAATAATATGTTGAATAATATATGGTAATATATGTTTAAGAAGAACTCATCATTAAAGTACATCATGTTTATCAACAAGTTTAATATTAAGTAGGAGGTCTGCAGGATGTACGAGATCGGTAAGCGCATTAAAATGTTCCGCGAGCAGAAGGGGCTTTCGCAAAAAAATTTCGCGGCGGCTATAGGCGCAAAAAACACCACTGTATCCAATTGGGAGAAAGGTTATACGCGCCCCGATGTAGATACTCTCGCAAAAATCTGCGAGACGCTTGGAGTATCCGCCGATGACATGCTCGATATCCGTTTTAATCCGGAAGATATGAACAGTCATGAAAAAGAGATAATTATGGCCTACCGCACAAAAACGGAGGTTCAGCACGCGGTGAATATTTTGCTTGGATTGGAATCGAAATAATCCGGCAAACTGCCGCAATGTTTTGCAAAAAATTCCTGATTTGGGAAAGTATACCAAAAAACTTTAAAAGAAATCTTTCTATAATGTATATTATTTTAGAGAAGGTCAGGAGCTTCAAAGCTTAAAAACCTTTATTTAGGCGTTTCTTGCGATATTTCTGCCAGCGTAAAAATGGAACTGTTTTTGCTGCAAAGGGAAGTTTTGTATTTTTTGGTTATATTTTGGTTAAATTCATGATAATATTATAAAAATGAATAAATTGAGGGCTGATAAATTTGAAGCGCCCGCAGGAGGGACTGTACAGGCAAAAAAATTGGCATAAATTCATGGGACAGGCGCAATAAATACATCGATCGGGGGGATACCCACTTGCGGGTGCTTATGTGGTGAGTGGTGCCATGCAGGCGAAGGATCAAAAGAGCGTGGTATGTAATACCTGTACATGGATCATATAAAAATTTTGAACTATAGTACTTAATTATATAACATCAATTAATGATTAATTTGTTTTGGAGGCGTGAGAGATGAGGCACCGGATTGCACGGCATTTTGTTTGTCTGTTTATCATGGGCGTTTTTGTTGTGGACGGATTTTCAGATGAGACTTTTTACCGTTTGTTTGGGGCGGAAAATTACGCTGCCGCTGTCAAACATGCTGACGATAACATCCCGGCTACAAACAGGGACGCGAAGTTGTGGGCAAGCATTGGCATTGCCAATGAGAAGAGCAGCGCTCCTGAGAAAGCGCTTGCCTGCTTTTTGGTCGCTATAAGAATGGATGCCCAAAGTTACGAGGCGCATCTTGGAGCGGCTACCGTTTATAACAGGCTAAACCAGCCTGACAACGCCGCGGACATGGCCAAAAAAGCTATGGACATAAAGATGACCGGAGAGGCAAGCTGGGAGTATGCGCGCGCGCTTATCGGTCAGGGTAAGGCCGGCGAAGCCAAAAGGGCGCTTGAGGAAGTTGTAAAGACAGACCAATCAAATGTTGTGGCTAACCGGGAATTAGGGCAGATATACTATAAGGAAAAAGATTTCGCCAAAGCTTTGCCGCTGCTCAAGAGAGCTATTGCGCGCCAGGCGGACAGCGATATCGCGCTCCAAATCGCCATTGCTCACAGAGAACAGAATCAGATTGATTCCGCTATTGTGTATTTCAACCGGGCGGCAAGCGACAGGTCAAAACCCAAGGCCGAAGCGCTTCTTGAAGTTGCTCAGCTCTATTACGCAAATAAAGATTTTAAAAACGCAAGCGAAAATTTTGAGAAAGCTAACAGAAACTCTCTCACCGGTGATGATCTTTTCGCGTGGGCTGTGAGTCTGGAGAATATAAAAGCGGACTCTAAAAGAATTATTGATGCTTATGACGCGGCTCTGAAGAAATACGGCAGCTCTACTTCACCCAACGCTCTCAGCGCCCGCGAAAAGATCGGGCGTGATCATTTGGAGAAAAAATCGTGGAAAAACGCTGAAACCGTACTTACTCCCCTTTTTAATGCTGACAGAGATGGAAAAGTGGTGCCGGATATTCTTTTCCTCATGGCTCAGGTATATGAGGGTCTGGGGAATTCCTCTCAGACAATAAGCTTTTTAGAGAGAGCTATAGCTAAGGATAAAAATAATGTAGAAGCTTACGCGAGGCTTGGCGATCTTTACGCTAAGGCAGGCCAGGAGGCTAAGGCAAAAGAGACTTATGACAGGCTGATAGCTTTGGATCCGAACAATCCAAGAATTCACCTTGCGCTTGGAGAGTACAACATCAAGTCGCAAAAGTATGCCGACGCGCTCAGAAATTTCCAGCGCAGCTTTACTTTGGCAGGAACTAAGGAAGCGGCTCTGGGTATGATGAACGCGGCATGGCACCTCAAGCGTTATGATTTAGCCCGCGATGCCGCTGAATCCGCCCTGCACAGAGACCCCGCTCTAAAAGAGCCGCAGGTAATGCTTTCCCAAATCTACATGATGGAGAAGAATTACGCAGGCGCAAGAGGCGTTCTGCTCACACTCCTGCGGAGCGACCAGAACAATCTGCCTCTGTGGAAAGATTTGGCTGAAAGCTGCGAAAAACTTGGCGACCGGCAGGGTTTGGCGGATGCCGACAGACGCATTATCGCTCTTGATTCAAAAGATGTTAATTCAAGAACCCGAGTAGCCAAGCAGGCCGAGGCTGCAAACGATTTCAAGACCGCCTATGACTTGTTTAAGGAATTAGCCGTACTTCAGCCAAGAAATATTGAAGTTCACAGAAGTTTATATGAGATCGCTCTGAAGCAGAAAAATAACAACGAGGCGATGACTCATTTAAGAGCGCTTTTAGCGTTGCAGCCAAATGACGCCGCCGGTCACCGCGATCTTGGAAATCTTCAATTTGAGGCAAAGGATGAAAAGGGCGCGCTTGCTTCTTACCGCGCCGCTGTGAGAGCTGACGCCAATATAAAAGGGATGTACAAAAATTACGCTTCTATCCTCATTAAAGAGAAGGCTCCCGACGCGGAACTCATGCCGGTTCTTGTTGCCGCCGTAGCAGCCAAAGAAGCGGATGAAGCGATTTTTGTAGCGGCTGCCGCCATATACCAGAAGCAGTCAAACTGGCCGAAAGCGATTGAGACGCATCAGGAAGTGCTGAAACTCAACCCCAAAAACATGGCGAGCCTCAGCGCTTTGGCGTTTTGTCAGGAAAAGGCGGGCAGGATTGATGAGGCGATTCTTACTTATGAACAGGCTACCGCGCTCAACCCGTCAAGCGTGCGGGAGTTTAAGGCGCTTGGCGATCTTTACATACAGCAGAAAAAAATGCCCCAGGCTGTAGCGGCTTATAAAAAATATCTGGAAAAAACGCCTACCGACATTCTGACCGCAAGACTTGTCGGAGATTATGAATTTTCACAAATGAAATGGGTGGAAGCCAATAAGTATTACGCAATGGTAAGCGGCGCCGAAGCTGCCAAGCCCGATTTTCTCAAGAATTTCGCTAATTCATGCTTTGAGGCAAAGAACTATCAAAGAGCGACACAGCTCTTTACTCAGCTCACAACCGCTACGCCAAGAGATCCTGAGCCTCTAAAAAAGCTTTATGAGATTGAGCGGATAAATAAGAATGAAACCGCAGCCGCCGAAGCGCTCAGAAAATATGTCGCTTTGGTTCCAAACGATGCGGAAATGCAGAAAGCTTTGGGAGACTTGTTCTATAACGCCAAAAACCAAACAGGCGCCCTGACCGCTTACCGCGCCGCTCTCAGAGTAAATCCCCAGATTAAGGGTATCCACAAAAATTTTGTTGAACTTGTGCTCAGAAGCGGTACCCCCGAAGAACAGACCGCGGCGCTTACCGCCGCTATCGCGGCAAAAGAGGCTGACGCCGCAATGTACGCAAAGCTTGGCGACCTGCACAGAGCCGCCAACAACTGCCGCGCCGCCCTGCCTGTGCTTCAAGAAGCTTCTAAAATGGATCCGAGGAACGCGGGGGTGCTATCCTCTATTGCGGATTGTCACGTAAAGAGCGGCAACGCGGCTGAGGCTATAGTTATTTTTGAACAGGTTACAGCTCTTAACCCTAACGCTGTAACCGAATACAAGATACTTGGCGATCTTTACGTTGCTCAAAAAAGAATCCCTCAGGCTGTTAACGCCTACAAAAAATTCCTTGAAAAAGGCAGCGATGACGTTGCGGCAAAACTTGTCGGAGAGGTTGCTTTTCAGAATAAAAACTACGCGGAAGCCGTAAGGTATCTTGCGATGGTCAAGGGTGAAGAAGCTAAAAAAATACCGTTTTTGCAGATGTTAGGCCAGGCTGCTTTTGAGGTTAAGAATCCTGAGAATAACCAGCGGGCGGTTGGTATTTACAGACAGCTCAGCACGGCTGCTCCTCAGAATGCCGATTATGTAAAGACCCTATATGATCTCGCTGTAAGAATGGGAGCAAGGGATGAGGCTGTTACTCATCTCAGAAGATACACAACGCTGCGCCCAACCGATGCCGCAATGCAGAAGACGCTTGGCGACCTTCTTTACGACCGTAAAGACAGACCCGGAGCGCTGGCCGCCTACAGAGCTCTTATTGCCGCCGATCCAAAAGCGAAGGATTTTTACAAGAATTTTGTAGAGCTTGTGATGGCGGGCGGTACTCCGGCTGAAAAAGTAGCGGCTCTTGAGGGAGCTATCGCGGCCAACGAAGCTGATCCCAAAATGCTTATTGAGCTGGGCAACATTTACCGTCAGCAGAATCAGCCGGCAAAAGCGGTTCCGCTTTTTGACAGGGCTGTGAAAGCGGATCCCAGAAATGTTGAACTGCTCCTCGCTCTCGCAATGAGCCAGCAAGCGGCGGGTATGATCAATGAGGCCATTATCACCTATGAACAGTACGTAGCTATGAATACAAGAGCGGCGGCGGAACTCAAGACGCTCGGTGATCTCTACACAAGTCAGAAAAAGCCCGAACAGGCTATGCGTATGTACAAGCGGTACCTTGAACGCACACCCACAGACCACGCGGTTGCGCTGATGGTGGCACGTGAATCGTTTAACGCAAAACAGCACTCTGAGGCTGTGAAATACTTTGCCATGGTACAGGGTGAGGAGGCTAAAAAACCGGCATTTTTGAAGATGTACGGAACAGCGGCCTATGAAGCTAAGGATAATCCAAGGGCGCTTACCGTTCTTAGAGAACTTTCCGTTTTAACTCCCAGAGACGCGGAAGTGTTTAAGATGCTTGAGGATGTGTGCAACCGTACTAACTCCACTGAAATGGCTGTTGAGTTTCTCAAAAAATACGCGGCTCTGCAGCCCAACGATGCCGCTGCTCAGCGCAGACTGGGTGATGCTCTCTTCGCGCGCAAAGATGAACCTGGCGCCCTGGCCGCTTACCGCGCGGTACTAAAAGCTGACCCTGCCGCAAAAGGGTTTTATAAGAACTATGTGTCTCTTGTCTTAAAGTCAGCCCCTGAAGCGGAGAAGATCAGCGCTCTCACCGGAGCCATCGCTGCCAATGAGGCGGATGTGAGCATGTATGCCGCTCTCGGCGCAATTCATAAAAGTAAAAATGAATTAGCCAAAGCGGTACCTATGTTTGAACAGGCCTCAAAACTTGATCCGCGCAACGCGGTTTACTTAGCCGAACTTGCCGACTGTCAGTTTAAAACCGGTAAGATCAGGGAGGCGGCAATCACCTACGAACAGGCTATAGCGCTCAATCCGAGAGCTGTCAATGAACTTAAGGCGCTTGGTGATATTTACATGCAGGATAAAAAAGTTGATCAGGCGATGAACATGTACAAAAGATTTCTTGAGAGGGCGCCTGACAATTCACAAGTTGCCCAGCTTGTGGGAGACAACGCTTTCAGCAGGAAACAATATGCGGAAGCGCTTAAGTTTCTCACGATGGTTAAGGGAGACAACACTCCTGATTACCATTACAAAGTGGGTTTGAGCGCATCGGAAGTTAAAAACAACAAAGCCGCAATTGAGTCGCTTGAGAAGTTCAGGGTCGCGGTAAGGGCTGCCCCCGCCAGAACCCCTGTACCCAACAGAGACGATGGACTCAAACGGCTTGCTCTCGCTTATGAGGCGGAAAAAGACAACATGAAGGCGGCGGCGGCGATTGAGGAGTACCTGAAAGGCCCTGGCGTAAAGGATCAGGAGCTTGCTTACAAGCGGGGTCTTTTGATTGAATCGGACAACGCCGCGGCCGCGATAGCGGTTTTTGATGCCAACACGGTAACCTATCCGCGCGACCACAGAAACTTCCTTAAAGCAGGTATCTATTATGCCGATCCGCGCAGAGGTAAAAACGCCGCTAAGGGCGCCGCTATGCTTGAAAAGTGCGTTGCTCTGGCTGATACGATCTCCCGCGCCTGGTTTGAGCTGGGACTTCTTTACGGAAACCAGAAAAAAGACAGTGAGATGATGAACGCGTTTCAAAAGTTTATTGGTATTGAAACGAAAAACGCTGATGCTATTCTGAGAGTCGGTGAATACCTGCTCAATGTCCGCGGCATGCCTAATGAAGCGATGATGTTTCTTGAGATGTCAAACGCGCTTAAACCCAATGATCCGAAAATAATGGGTATGCTTGCCAGAGGATATCTGAGAATAGGCAGGTCTGAAGACGCTATGAGGCTTCTCGAAAGAGTTATAAGAGGTTCCCGCGGCGCTCCAGTTGATCTGGAACTGAGGGTGGCTTTGGCGGAAGTTTATCTTGAACTCGGCCGATCTATGGATGCCGCGGTTGAGTGGAAAGCTGTAGTTGACGCAAAGAGAGAACCAGCCTATCTTATTAAGTATGCTACCGCTCTTTTAGGCGTAGGGGGCAACAGGCATGGTGAAGCGATGGGCATTGCTAATGAAGTTCTTACAAAACAGCGTGAAAATATAGAAGCTCTCATGCTTAAGGGAAGAATTCAAACCGCAATGCGCAATTACGAAGACGCTATGGAGACGTATAAAAATGTGGGTTATATCAACCCTAATTTTGCTCCCGCTCTCTATGAACGTGCAAACGTGTTCCTGCTTCAGCAGAAATTTTCGGAAGCTAAAAGTTTCTACGAACGCGCCCTTAGAATAGACTCCAAGTATGCTCTTGCCGAACTTGGACTCGCAAGAGTAGCCAAGGCTGCAAGAGACGAAAAAGAGTACAACAACCGTCTTGACAGAGCTCAAAAACTTGATCCTAATAGCAGGGAGATACAGGAAGAGCGTAGAATTGGTTTTACAGGACGAAGGTAGTTTTTCGCGGTGATTTACCGGTACGAGTGTGTATATCCTTCTCTGTCAGCTTAACCGCGGCAGAGAAGGTTTTTGTTTTCTGGCGGATAGTTAGTTATTTGTTTCTCCGCGCCCTGAATGGGCGCACACAGACGTAAGGCTGTCTCTAAAGGCCGCGCGGGATGTGTGCGTTGCGCGCAGCGCCGCTACATAAGGGGCAAGGCCGCCTGTTTTGTGCGCATGCATCCTACCCCACGCTAAAGCATGGGTTTATAAAAACATCCTTACGGTTGTGCGCCCATTCAGGGGAGCGGAAAAGTTATAATCGTCAAAAAGGAATATGATGATAATCGCCGTAAGCTTTGTCTTAACATGCTTAATATCATTCTTGATAACGCTGATGAAAAACGTGCTTTTGGAGATCAGCAGTTTAGATATTGAGCAGCTTGCCAGGACTAGTTCAAAGGCTGCGGAGGTTTGGCGCGGCTTGAGACAGAACCGTTACCGTACTGTTGCGGTTGCTTCTATGCTTGACACGTTTGCGCTTATAGCGGGTAGCGCGGTATCCGCGGTTTTTTTTGTTCATTCGTTTGGCCTTAAGTATCTGCACCTGGTTGTTCTTGCTATTTGTATAGTGTTGATTTTATTTACAAAAATTTTGCCGGGAATCTGGGGTATCAGTTACAAAATGTTTATAGCACAAAATTGCGCGCCTTTTATAATCATCAGCCAAACAATGCTTAGGCCATTTGCCGGCTCATTCAATACAGTTTTAACCGCGCTTGACGCAACCCGTTTTAAAAAAGGGGAACTGATCGCTAATCTTGAAATCTCCACACTGGCCCGCGCCGCGCTTCTTGATGGTAAAATCAGCCAGGAGCAGGAACAGCTGATTAAACGTACGCTTGATCTGTCAGGCCAGGCGGCTTCACACATTATGGTAAAGCGGGAAGCAATACACTTTCTATCCATTGAGATGAGTTTGAGCGAAGCGCTCATTGCCGCCCATTTTCATAATCATACCCGCTTTCCATTGGCTAAAGATGGAGATATTGATAAAATAATCGGATATGTCAATTTTAAAGATATAGTTGGAGCGCTTCGGCTTAATCCTGAGAATCCAACTCTTGGCGGAATTATGCGTCCTTTAAATTTTGTCAACCCAACCATGCCGCTCTCAAGATTATTCAGGGTGCTGACCGGAGGGTATAAACATATAGCGGTTGTGCGCGATGAGTTTGGGAAGACTCAGGGTATGGTGACATTAGAGAACCTGGTAGAATCTTTAGTTGGTGAATTAAAAGATGAGTATGATCTGCCCGCAGACTATTTTATTCAGGTAACGGAGCATAGTTTCAGGGTTGGCGGAGGCTCCGCGTTTAGAAAACTGCGCTTACGTGTATCTGACACGCTGCCTGACTGGGATCTGACAATGGATGAATGGATTCAGGGTTTATGCGCGGGAAAAATTCCGGAAGGATTTAAAACAGAGTTTGAGGGGGTGGAGTTCAAAGTACGCCGACTATCCCGCGGGCGCGTGTTTGATGTTTTCGTGACATATAAAAAAGAGGTAACATTACCCCAATAAAACTCTCTACTCACTTTTTTTGCAGCTGCCGCGGGTCTTTACCCAACATGGTTTCGGGAGTTCTTGTTTATGCCACTTCCGCGTGTGTTTTTATGTATTTTATCAGTGCGGCAGTTCAGCGCCGACTCAAATAAAAGTAACAGTGTCTGGGAGAGCATGAGCGCGCTGCGCCTGCACGCGCCTCCCTAAAGGAGCAGTCAGCAGTTGTCACACCTTCCCGTAGTATCTATTGTCGGCCGTCCCAACGTGGGCAAGAGCAGTTTGTTTAACCGTATTCTGCGAAAGCGAGTCGCTGTCGTTGACGATATTGCCGGTGTAACCCGTGACCGTAATTACATGAAAGCGGGCTGGGACAATGTTGAATTTACGCTTGTTGACACAGGCGGGCTTATCCCTAATCTTCATGAAGCTATCCCTGAAGCGATACACGAGCAGGTGGATATCGCTATAAGAGAGAGCGCTGTCATTATTTTTGTTGTTGAGCTTGGAACCGGCGTCACTGATTTTGATCTTCAAATAGCAAAGCAATTAAGACGGTCATTTGCGTCCAAAACTCTTTTGGTAGTGAACAAAGCGGAAAGTTCCAAGGCGGTGTACGAGGTTCCCGCTTACATGCAGCTTGGGCTTGGCAAACCATATCCGATTTCCGCGCTGCACGGAAAAGGGGTCGGGGATCTGCTGGAAGAAACAGTAAAACGCGTACAGGAATGCGGGGTAAAAGAAAAGAGCGTTTCTGAGGAGCAGGAAGAGCTAAAAGTAGCCATAGTCGGCAGACCCAATGCCGGAAAATCATCACTTGTTAACAAGCTTTTAAAACAGAACCGCATGATCGTTGACTCTAAACCCGGCACCACCCGTGACGCTATAGATTCGCCGCTTGTATTTGGTGAGAGAAAATTAGTGCTGATTGATACTGCCGGATTGCGCAAAAAATCCCGTGTAAAGCAGGATCTGGAATATTACTCAAATCTTCGTGCGCTTGACAGTATCGAACGCTGTGATGTTTGTATTCTGGTGATAGATGTAGGCGAGGGGATTGGCGTACAGGATATGCGCATACTGCGCAAAATTTTTGAGACACGCAGGGGATTGATACTCGCCTGGAACAAATGGGATATTTTGCCCAAAGACCACAAAACATTCGACAACTTAGCCGCCGATGTACGGGAGGAGTATCAGGAACTGAAACACGTGCCTATGATCTCTGTCTCAGCATTGACAGGTCAGAGAGTATTACCGCTTGTAGACCAGGTGTTTGACATTAAAGAACGTATGGGAAAAAGAGTGGGTTCCGCGGAATTTGAAGATCAGATTTTTGAGTGGGTAAAAGTTCATCCTCATCCGGTAACTCCCGGCAGTCCCGTGCGGTTTCTTGGCGCAAAACAGACAGGGGCGCCTTTTCCGCATTTTCGTTTTTTTGTCACTCATCCTGAGATCGTCAGTGAAGCTTACAAACGATATCTCGCGAATAAGATCTACGAAAAGTATGATTTTTGCGGTTGTCCGGTAGTTCTTGAGTTTAAATCACGCGGAAGACGAGCTAACAGTAACACAGAAATAATAATGCAGAATGCAGAAATGTAAAGACGATTGTTTTTTATGGATGATTTCTGATCAATAAAAACGGAAATAATTTGCCTTATGTCGAGATAAAGAAGTAATGCTTTTATTTCTGCATTCCGCGTTATTATTTCTGCATTAATCTAAATGGAGGAGTAAAATGAATATTGGAGTTTTAGGAGCGGGATCGTGGGCAATAGCGCTTTCCGTACTGCTTCACAAAAAAGGTCATAAGCTTTGCATGTGGGAGTACAGCGATGAAGCGGCCCGTTTTCTTAATGAGAAACGGGAACTTCCTTCAAAACTTCCTGGCATTATTATTCCTCAAGATATTCAAATCACAAATAGTATTAGTCAAATGCTTGAAATGGCTGAGCTTGTGCTGTGCGCAGTACCATCTCAGACTACTCGCCAGACGCTTAAAACCGCTGTTAATGAAACAAATCCACCTGTATTCGCAAACATAAAAGGATGGATAATGGCGTCTAAGGGGATAGAGACCGGTACGCTTGAGCTTATGACAGATGTGCTTATCGATGAGATACCAAATCTTAAGAATGACAGAGTCGCGGTGCTAAGCGGCCCTTCACACGCGGAAGAGGTATCCAGAAATATGCCTACTACCGTTGTAGCTGCCTCTGAAAATCAGCAGCTTGCCCAGCTTATTCAGGAACAGTTTTCAACCGATACTTTTCGAATCTATACAAATGACGATATGCGCGGCGTAGAGCTTGCCGCAAGTATCAAAAACGTGATTGCGCTGGCTGCCGGTATAACAGACGGTATGGGATTCGGCGATAACACTAAAGGCGCCATTATGACAAGAGGCATTGCGGAGATGATGCGTCTGGGCAAAAAAATGGGCGCGCGCGACAGTACATTTTCCGGTCTGGCAGGTATCGGCGATCTTATCACTACCTGCATAAGCCGCCACAGCCGTAACCGCCGTATGGGTGAACTGCTTGCTCAGGGGTTGACGCTTGACCAGGCCCTTGACCGCATGACAATGGTTGCCGAGGGTGTTGAAACAACCAGGAGCGCTTATGCGCTTGCCAAAAAAATCGGTATTGAAATGCCGATCACCACAGAGCTTTACAAGATGCTTTTTGAAGGTAAACCGGCCAAATTAGCGGTTCGTGATCTTATGATGAGGGAAACAAAACCTGAATTTTGGTGAGAAAAGTTGTATATTTAGTTATTCTTACCGGAATGTGAGATAAGGTAATAAAAATGGCTGAAGAAGATTTGGATAATTGCGAACAGGGCGGCTTAATCCCCTCAGGGAAGCTATATTATACCATAAGTGAAGTATGCCGCGCTACAAATCTTGAGCCTCATGTTTTGCGGTATTGGGAGAGTGAGTTCCCTCAACTGCGTCCCAAAAAGAACCGTTCCGGTAAACGGGCTTATAAGGATAGAGATATAGAGATAGTTTGCAGGATAAAACGTCTTCTTTACGAAGAAAAGTATACTATTACCGGAGCAAAGCGGAAACTTACCGAAGAGCGGAAGGAGACGCAAGACGCTGTCCCTGTACGTTCATCTCCCAAACCGGAAGAACCGCAAACCCTACCGCCTCCGCCTTTGGAAGCCGAAACTCAGTTAGAACTTTTCGGTACTGTACCGCAGTCTTCATCATCTGATTTTATTTGCGGTTTGCGCAGAGAACTTGAAGAGATACTTAAGCTGTTGAAGTAATTGGTCATCCGCAAATCTCAATTAAACCGTATATATTTTTTTCTCAGTATCTGTAAATGATTCCGATGCGCAAACAGCGAAAATTATCGCGGATTTAATCTTTTCAGGTACTTCCCCCAGAACTTCAATACCGCCGTTTTCGTATGCGCGTCTCAACTCATTTTCGCAAATGTCATACAAATGTTTTTTGTTACATTGGATACAGGATTCCACAGTAAGTACATTCCAATCATTATTATTTAGTCCATCCACTAACGAGCCGATGTCATATTTTGCTATCCTGCGGGCGTTTTCGACTTTTGACGTAACGTAAAAATATTTTACAATCCCATCATTTTTATAGATGATAATAATCCTGTGGTCAATAGTAGAATTTGGAGGGTATTTCCCTTTAAACGCTTTCCATTTTTCTATGGATAAAAGATCAGATGGAAATGGAATCCGCATCATAATCATCTTTTAATAATGCCAGAAAATCTTTGTTTTCTTTGAAAGGATCGTCTTTTTTGCCGAATACTATAAAGCAATTTTCATCTGCCGGATCATCAAAAAAATCCTTTATATCCATAGGCATGCGTCCGGGAAGGTTTTCTTCGTGTTTTTTCCATTCAGGATAGCAATGTGAGATATTGCTCAACGTATTCCAATCGTAGTCTCCAAATTCTCTTAAAGCAAAATCAAGCGCTTTTTTGAAACTTACCGACAATTCATCTTCTTCCTGCGGATCAATAAGAACATCATTCTCGCTTAATTCTTTAATAGCGGAAAAATAAACTTCCTCGGCTGAATTTATGTTATACGGGCTTTTCTTTAAAATGTCATATGTGGCCGAAGCAACCGGCCCAAGCTTCATCGCGAAGTAACTGTCACCTGTTGCAAGCAACCCATAATGGCGCAAATGATATCTGTCTGCGGTAAATATCATTTTCAACAGGTAAACTTTATTATAACGGCTTTGATTATCAAACGGAGCTTTGCTTTGTATGTAATACAAAGCTTGCAATATCTTACGAACAGATGGAGCTTTTTTCATGTTTCACCCTTTTTGCCGCAAATTTGGCCGTATGTTTTAAAATATATTAATATTACGCCATACTTGTGTAAAAATTTTGCAACTTGCGGGCCGAATTAATTTGTAAAAACGAGGTGACTGATTAAGGGAGCAACAATATCTATGCAAATGTTCTACTCTATATCAATTTTACAAAAATTTTTATTCCGAGCATTCTTGGACTAAATTCAAAGACTTTGCTGATTGTAAAATTGAAAAATTTCATTGTTTATTCCCAATTATTAAAAATACAGTAATTTACCGATAGCGAAGATAATTGACAAAATATCACTCACTAATGGATGGGGACGTTATTGAGCAGATTTTGCGTGGCGTTTAGAGAGAATAACGGACGTATTCTGCGAGAGTTTATCTGCTGTCTTACGTTTGAAAAAGGCTATACTATTAATCTGAACCCGTCTGCAATCCGCTCTTTAAGCCGTGAGTTTCTCGTAAGAGCCTTATCATTTCTTATAGCGATAGAAAGAGCGTTGCGCGAGCCTATAAGTACGCACAAATCTTTCGCGCGTGTAAGCGCGGTATAGATAAGATTTCTTTGCAGCATAATATAATGCTGAGTTGATACTGGAATAATAACCGCCTTGAACTCCGATCCCTGGCTTTTGTGAATGCTTATGCAGTAGGCGGGGATAATCTGGTCAAAATCTTTTTGCTCATAATAAACGGGTGATTTATCAAAAGTAACCGCTACCGTATCTTTGACAATTGCGGTAATTATTCCGATATCACCGTTAAACACTCCCGAATCGTAATTATTTCTGGTTTGAATGACTCTATCGCCTAAAATAAAAGTGTGCTGTCCGTGGTTGATCCTGGATTCATTTTTATTAAGTATACTTTGTAAAGCGGCATTCAAATTGATTGTACCAAGCGTTCCCCTATGCATTGGAGACAGCACCTGAATATCCAGAAGCGGATTCAGATTGAAGCGTAATAATAATCTTCGATTGACTAAATCAACAATCGTATCTAAACATTTTTGCGGATCATCTTCAATAATGAGAAAACAGTTATCAGAAGCCGTGTTTGAAAAATTTGGAATATCTCCATTTATAATTTCGTGCGCTGCCGTAACTATGCGGCTTTGAGCGCTCTGACGAAAAACACGTGTAAGCTGTACATGAGGTATAAGTTTACACGCAATCATATCCGAAAGAATATTGCCAGGCCCGACAGAGGGTAATTGATTATGATCACCCACAAAAATGAGGGTGGTATTTTTTTTGACAGCCAAGAGAAAACTTTTCATCAGCTGAATGTCAACCATTGAGACTTCATCAAGTATTATAACATCCGCGTCAATCGGGTTTTCAGCGCATTTTTGAAATCTGTATTTGTCAAATCCTCCCGGTTTAAACTCAAGCAGCCTGTGAATTGTACGGGCTGTGACTCCTGATATCGACCCCATGCGCTGCGCCGCGCGTCCTGTAGGAGCGGCTAATTGTACATTCATGTTGAGATGTGTAAAAAGCGCCACAATAACCTGAAGTACGGTAGTTTTCCCAGTACCCGGACCGCCGGTGAGGATAAACACTTTACTTCTTGCGGCGTGCCGTACCGCTTCAAGCTGCTCCGGCGCGCCGGTCCATCCAGTTTTTGTTTGGTAGAATGAGATAAAATTTTCTACCTCCTGCGGTTTAACGATTAATTGTACGTCATTGTTAAAAATTCTTGACGAAAGGTCATTTGCCGCAAAGCTTTCCGCTTTATGAAGATACGGCAGGTAAACGCAATCATTTTCGCAGATGAAAATTTCTTCGTTGGCGCAGTGGTCAACGGTGTATGTAATCTGTTCCTGACTTACATTTAATAATTCTGATGAACGCGTTTCTATATCGTTTCTACTCAAAAAAGTATGACCATTGGAAGCGGCTTCCTGCAAAGCAAATGTTAGCCCGGCCTTTATCCTTTTGTAAGAACTGGTATCAAAACCAAGCTTTGACGCTATAGCGTCCGCCTTAACAAACCCAATTCCCCAAACATCGTCAATAAGGGCATATGGATTTTCGCTTATCTTTTTTTTAGCATCCGATCCGTATGTTTTATAGATACGCGCGGCCATTGTCACAGAGATATCATAATCCTGTAAAAACAACACAAGACCACGAATATGACGCTGCTGCGCCCAGCTATCTTTGATTTTTCCCAGTGTTTTGGCTCCGATGCCGGGTATCTCAGAAAGTCTGTCCGGATCATCATCTAATATAGCTATAGTATCAAGACCAAATTTTTCGACTATCAACCGCGCCCGGTTTGACCCTATTTTTTTTACCAACCCGGATTCCAAAAACTGAGTTATTCCTTCCAGTGTGGTAGGGCGCGAGATTTCATAGCTTTCAAAAGTGAATTGTCTGCCGAATTTTCTATGCTGAGTCCAGGAGCCTTCAAGAGTAACCGCTATGCCTTTACGCACCGTGGGCGCGTTGCCCACACATGCGTACACCCCGCTTGCGCAGCGAACCTGCAGAACGCAAAATCCAGTATCTTCATTTTGGTAAGTGACACTTTCGATTGTACCTTCAAGCCGTTCCATTCAGTTCTTCCCAAATCCCCGCTCTAAGCGCGCTGCACCCTCCGCCGCGACGGAACTTCAAATGCAGCTCATCCAAAAGTTCATTAGCCTCTTCCTGCATATCCAGAACGCAGGTCACTACTTCGCCGTAATTTATGTTAGAAGTACTGCAGCGGATTGGATCGGATAAGTTCATATAGATGCGACAGGTAACCGGACGCACACTATAAACGCTGCATTGTCCCTGAGAGGTTAACAGAGGGCATGGACGTTCAAGCTGATAAAATGATGAAAGCAGAAGTAAAGACGAATCTATCTCCGCTTGCGTATCAAGCGCCGCAAGTTTCTCATCAACAATTTTTTCAAGATTTTCCATCGCCGCAATATCTTCTTTACAAGTACGTATAATCTCCCCTACCTGACGCGGCATATACTTCTTAATATAATCAACGATAATCTGAATCTCAAAAGAGTTTACATCCTCTACCCAATGAGCGCAGCAGCAACTGCAACCCGCCCGACAGCTTATCTGCTTTCCATTTGCGATAAGTGTCTCTTTCTGATAAGCATCATAGATAGAAAGCACTTTTTCAAAACCGCTTCTGAAACCGATATCAAGCGGATTTGACGTTCGGCATTCAAGCAATACCCGAAGCTCCGCGACAATGTCTTTATGCAGCCGCAACGCAGAATCAGGAACCGTCAAAGGCTCACCGGAGATATAAAATATTTCACTTTCGGTCATTTTTATTAATTTTCTGTTAGGAGATTTTCCGCGCCCTAAAGGGGCGCACAGCCACAGGGCTGTTTTTATAACCCTTTGCTTTAGCGCGGGGCGGGAACGATGCACAAAGACTATGCTTGCACCTGCCGATAAACTGTACAGGCACAAATAAAAATTTTAATTGGCAATAAATAAACTGTACGTGCATTGCGCGCAACGCCCCCCAACGCACGCTTCCCACACGCTCGCGCGTAGCCTCGTGTTGTAACACGGGGCTTTAGAGTCAGCACTGCGGCTGTACGCCTCTTCAGGGTACGGAGTTTATATAGCATCTTATCAATAGTATACTACTAATATGCGTTGTCCCGTTTAAACACAACAAATAAGGTTTTCAGTATTATTTTAATGTCAAGCCAGATACTCCACTGGTCAATATACTTCAGATCCAGCCTGGTAATTTCGTCAAAGTCCGTTATTTTATTGCGCCCGCTTACCTGCCACAGTCCGGTCATTCCGGGTCTGCCGCTTATGCGTCTATGGTGCCATTTTTGATATTTTTCAACTTCTTCGGGGGTAGGCGGGCGTGTTCCCACAAGAGACATCTCACCCTTTAGCACATCAATAAACTGAGGCATTTCATCGAGGCTGAATTTACGCATAATTCTGCCGGCTAAAGTAACGCGCGGATCATTCTTCATCTTAAAAATCGCACCTGTACATTGATTCTGCTCTTCAAGCTCAAGCTTTTTTACCTCCGCGTCAATATACATGGAGCGAAACTTATGCAGTACAAAATGTTTACCGTTTTTACCCACACGCACCTGCTTAAAGAAAATCGGCCCGCGGGAAGTTAATTTAATAAGCAGAGCAAGAGGCGGATACAGCAGAAAAAGCAGAAAAATACCAAAAGACGCGCCCACAATATCAAAAATTCTCTTGAAAACAAGCTGATCCGGATCAAGTTCTATCGTGTGGCTGATAAGCGTAGCTCTTCCCATGAAATGATGATAATCCCAGCTGGCGAAATTGGTGACAGCGGGCATGTTTAAAAAAACTCTTGCAGGCCGACCCATCTCTTCACACGCTTTAACGTATGGATCAACGGAAAAATTGATACTTGGCACCTTGCGTGGAAAGCAGAAAAATATCTCTTCCACGTAACTGTTTTTTATCACATTCTCAAATTCTTTTACAGATACGCTAACATCCATTTTGCAAATGATCCTTAACCCCCATTCCGGATGGCTGTCGATCTCCTGACATATCTGTGCAGCGGCGCGGCCCCTTCCCATTACCATTACCGGTTTGGTTTTATAACTGCTGCTTCTGAACCTGATATTTACCATTTTTATAACTATCTTTACTGTGCATATAAATATAAAGGAGCAAATCACAAACGACACATAAAGGTGAGGATTAATATTATGCGTGGGCATAATAAAAAGAAGCGCGGCGCCAAGAGAGCCTGCGTAGAAAAAAACTTTCATCGTGCGCAGCGCTAAACCCTTCATCCATCTGAACCGCAAAATGGAGAAGAGAGAACGTGTTTCCGCGAAATAAAGGTAGAAAAAAGTGAAACCCACGAGCATCACCCAGTGGTTCATGGCGTAACTGATAAAAGGTACAAACTCATGAACCTGGCTGATATGATAATAGCTTGTATAAAAGGCGATTAAAATAAGCAGGCAATCAAACCCTGCGGTCAGCTGCTTGATAAACGCGGAATGGTCTTTTAACATTTACGGTTACCCCTGTTCTTAAAATCAGGAGTTTTTATTTCGATATGATCAAGGATATATTGCCTGCATTGAGAATCCGGCAGCCTGATCCATTGTTTTTCCCGCGGAACAGCCATCACATCTTCCTGTAAACGCATTCTGCGGCGCAGTTCATCCTCCCGCATACCGGATCTTTTCCGCAGCAACCGCTTAAGTCTGATTTCAAACGGCGCCTCTACCCAAACGCACAGGTCAAACCATGATTCCACACGCCACAGGGGTATAAGCGCCGCGTCAAGAATACAAAGCGGTTTGCCGTTGTCTAACACAAAGTGTTCCAGATGTTTGACAAGCGGCTTATGAACTATTTTGTTAAGTTCAACAAGGGTGTCAAGCGACTGAAACGCTCTGCACCCAAGTTCACTAAAATTGAGCCCATTGCTGTCAAGTACACTTTCTCCGAATGCGCTCTTGAGGCTAAACTGCAATTGGATATCGGATTGCATGAGCATCTTGGCCTGCGCATCAGCGTCAATAACAAATGTATCCGGGGAATCAAAGGTGTGTACACAGCTGGTTTTTCCCGATCCCATGTAACCGGCAACGCCAATGCGCACTGCTCTACGCCTTTCTGTTGTTATTACTTACAACAACGAGCGTAGTGCGGTTGCCGGATTCATTCCATTCCACTTTGTCGCAGTAGTAGCGGGTGATGTAAACCCCGCGGCCATTCTCTTTCATAAGGTTTTTCTCAAGTGTCGGGTCGGGTATGGAGTAGGGATCAAAACCATCTCCTTCGTCAAGAATAGATACCCGCGCTTCCCCGGGCGTAACCATGTGGCCGACAACAACTTTTTTGAAGAGGTCTTTTTTATTTCCATGATAGATAGCGTTTATTATTATTTCCGGAAGAGAGATTTTCATTCTGCGTACGCTGTCATCTCCATAACCCGCACGGTCCATTGCAGCCAGCACTGTTCCCACTGTTTTATCAACATCATAATAGTTTCTAACGATCTGAATATAAACGTGATTATTGGGATGAAAACCAAGCATCTCCTTAAGAGTGACGCTGGTTGAGTCAGGTTCCATCCTCAGCGCAAGAGCGGCTACATCATCTTCAAATAAAAAACTTTTTTGAGCGGCGATACACCTTGCTTTAAGCGCGGAAATAAAGGAACTTGGCGAGCTTGATTCCATCAGGTTAATAATCGTTTTTTCAAACGTGTCCCAGCTTCCCGGGTTAAGAGCCTGAAAAACCCCGTCAGTAAACATAAAGAGCCAGTCGTCAGGCTCCAGAAATATACTTTGTTCTTCATAATACGCGTTTTCAAAAAATCCTACAATAGTACCTTCTGTCTTGAGTACCGCGGTGCTGCCGCTGCCGCTTCTGTAAAGAATAGGAAATGGATGGCCCGCGTTGCAGTATGTCAGCCTGTTGTCATGCAGATCCAAAAACGCGAGAAATGCCGTAAGGTGAAATTTTTCGCCTATGGTTTTAGTCAAATCTGTATTTACGTGTTCAATAATTGTTTTCGGACTTTTATTATTACGCAAATGGGTAGCGAAATATACACGCGCAAGCGAAGACAAAAGCGCGCTGGATACCCCATTACCCGCAACATCAAAAAGTAAAAATGTATATATCTTTTCATCTGTCTGAATAGCGTCAAACTGATCCCCGCTTACCGCCGAGCTAGGCAGATAAAGGGAAGCCATAGTGAAACGGTCTGACTCAGGAAGAATTCGCGGAATCATCGCCTGCTGGATTTTGCGCGCAATGATCAAATCTGCGTTATTATCCGCCTTCATAGAGTGCGGATTTTCCGGTGTAGTGAAATTAACGGCCTCATTATCAGGAGTACTCATTCTCGGGATACAAGCTCCATTGGTATTATTTTGCGCGTCCGCAAGTTTTTTAATTAGAACAGAAAGCCCATGCCTCTGTTTCAAATTAAGTTATATACTAAAGTATAACTTTTTTTCAACACTTTGGCAACTACAGAGTTCAGAACTTAGAAATTAAGAGAATAAAAAACGCTTCGAATTCAGTCATAAAAATGAAAAAACTCAGAACAAAACCGCGTCTCCAACGCATTGGTTTTATCTGAGTTCTAAGCACTGAATTCTGAGTTCTACATATTCAGGAAAAGACCTTTTGAATCCTGCCGAAGATCTCGTCAATCGTTCCTATACCATCAATGTCACGCACAATATTTTGGGGACGGTAGTAAGAGAGGCAGGGCTCGCTCTGGTTTTTGTAGGTGTTGAGTCTGTTTTCGATCACTTTCGGATCAGCGTCATCAGCACGACCTTCGATAGCCGCGCGTTTGGCCAGACGGTCTTTTACTTCCTGATCGGCAACCGCTATATTTACAACATGATCAAGCTTTATTCCCAGCTCCTTAAGTATTCTGTCCAAAGCCTCAGCCTGAGGAACGCTGCGCGGAAAACCATCGAGCAGAAATCCGCCTTTCATATCATCCCTGCCAAGACGGTCTTTTACCATCGCTATGGTAACTTCATCCGGCACAAGACGCCCGCTGTTTGAGTATTCTTTAGCGGTGCGGCCAAGTTCCGTATTATTTTTGATGTTCTCACGGAACATATCGCCTGTAGAGATATGGGGAACATTGAGAAGATCTTTGAGTTTAGCCGCCTGAGTACCCTTGCCGGCTCCAGGCGGGCCGAAAAGCACAACGTTTTTACCTGACATTTGAACGTCTCCTTATTTTAAATGTGTAGAATACAAAGATATATAAAATAGTGGAAGGCGTTTGGAATGACAAGGGGGCGGGAGATTTTGAGGGTAAAAGAACGACAGGCTTAACCGACCGGCAGCGTATCATACCCCTGCGGGGTTGAATGGGTGGGTCAAATTGTGACATCAGCGCGTCAAAATTGAGCTGGCAATCCTTTCATCTATGGTTTCCGCGCTGATACGCAATTGTCAATTTCTCGAACAAAATTTTCCGGTGATTCTATATGCCAGATAAAGTATGACCTTTTTGCCAAATTCCATATGTCGTATTTGTCAAACAAAGCGATTGTTTCTTTTCCGGATATGTTTTTCTTATTACGGTAATACTCAACGACAAAAACTAAAAAAATGTTCTCTTCGCTCATGATTGCTCTTCCGGAAATTCTATTATCCCGCTCTTTACTTCCGTTAAAAACATTTGTGCCAGTGTTTTAGGACTTAAATGCCAAAGTCCTGTAGCGGGATTCTTTAATTTATCATATAATTGCGATTTGTAAAACTCTTTTATAGCTGTTTCTTCCTGATTATCGTAGTGTTCTTTTATCTCAGTAATGATTTGCGGAATAACGCAAACGCCTAAAAGCGCTGACACTTCATTTTTGTCTTTCATTTTAAATATCCACTTTATATGATCGTGTAAACGTCAGACAATTTAAGACATATTCATTACAAAACACTACTTGATTATATAATTTTTTAACTTTGAATCTCTTTATGGCGCTTTCTTTGTCTAATTGCCCGGCTTCATATAAAATTATTGTACCAAAAACATCATCATTGGCTACCGGGCCGGTTATTAAATCGTACTTCTCGCTTAAAGCAACACCCTTTCTTCGGTCAACAACAAAATCCAGCCATTTTTCATTTGGCGCGTCAAATTTAAGAGTGATAAATTTATTAATATCTTCGTTAAATTCGTAACAATTCACAACCGGGTAAAACGATGGACTTCTTCGCGCACTAATTTTTAACGCAAAATTCTTAGCTTGTTCCTCATTCTCTGTCGTATAAAAACCTTCCCCAAAATCCAGCGTCTTAAGGCGGTTCATTATTCTGGGTTGTTTTATTACAATATTTGTGCCGTGGTAAACTATCATTATAGTAAAATATACATAGAATGATACCTTATGTGGTTTTTTTATTTGGTGGAATATAGCTCAGGGTTTGGGTAAAGTGAAAGGATACGGACAGTGGTTCTGCATGAAGAATCATAACCACTGTCCTTTGGAGGACAGAAACTCAAATACTCCTTGTGATGATGAGTGCCTGCGGCATGATGAATACCGAAATAGAGTTTTTAGTATTCAATTTATTGATTAGCCAAATGAACTACCCCGAAGCAAGCTTCGGGGAATTAGACCTTCCTGAGATTAATATGTCAAATCAATATGATGTACCGTCCCCGTATTCCCATTCTCATAAAGAAAAAACCCGCTTCTTCGTATCACACCCTGAGTTTCGTTTTGGCTGCTGTTAATTTCAAAATCATTGGCTGTTGAGCCAAGAAATATCGCGCCTACACCGGCGTCTTTTAAAGACATTAATACATATTCGCCGCTCTTCTCATCCATTAACATTATTTTAAGATCTTCAAATATGGCATCATTTTCATCAATCCATCCGTTACCGTCATTGTCGTAAGCCGAAAGTTCGGCAAATCCGTTGCCTGTTGCGGCTCCAAAGAGTTCCGATCCGTCGTCAATTGCGCCATTACCGTTTTTGTCAAGGGCAAGAAATCCTGAGCCGCCTGTCGGCATAAATATATTTTCCTGTTCGCCGCCGACTATAAGGTCAAAGCTGTACCTGTCTTCAGTAAACTCAGGAAGATTACCGTCAAAATTAATAACAAGCGGATCGCAAAGCCGGAAATTTTGTACAGCCTGTTGTATTGCCGTTGAATTTGATGAATAGAATTCGTAGCTCATCATAACGTTCATATCAAACGTAATTTGCCGCCCGTCAGCTGTATTTACAACACCCGATGCCTGAAAAGACATCTCTTGACGTTCGTAATAGGTTTCGGTTCTCTGTAAGGAGATAACTGTTTGCTGCGCTGGCGCAAGAGAGATAGCATTATTGAACTGGCTGTTGTTTATAAAAAGGTTGTCAAGAACGTTAAAAATGGGTTTTCTCCCTGTGAGCGATTCGTAAAGCTGTTGAACCATAAGCAGCCTTGCTTTGTACTTATCAGGGATACTAAAACCTGATGCTGGTCTTGATTGCTCATTTGCCGCTACGGCCTGATTGTTTGCGGACTGCTCTTCACCCTCGGGTGTTAATGATAACAGCACAGCTCCTTGCGTATTTCCTGAAGATTGAGCGCCAGCAGGATTAGTTTGTGCGCCTGTAACAATCTGCTCTGTCACAGAATAACTTTTCACCGAAGAAGAAGTTGAAGACACTGCTACCGCGTAAGAATCGATTTTCATCGTTCCGCACTCCTCTTTTCTGAACTAAATAGTGGTTAAAAAGGTGAAAGCTTTCCTGTCTTGTATAGTTTATCGGCCTTAAACCCATTTTTTTAACCTTTTATTTATGATTATCTGTGTGCGGAAATTTCTCTATTGGTGGCCCCTGTTTTGCATTTTAAGCACTTAAGAGAGGGCGGGACTAATTAAAACCGGAGATCTCATATGAGAGCGGCTTGCATAGCAATATTGGCGGCTTGGGTTTGTGCGGCAATGCCTTCCCCGCAGGAGCGTAATGAATATAACTCTCCATTCGTACCCATGCCTTTAGAGATTATAAACGTCATGTTAGACGCGGTAGAGCTCACGGAAAGTGATATGGTATTTGATCTTGCTTGCGGGGATGGCCGTGTAGCGATAAGCGCGGCGATAAGAGGAGCGCGGGGAATAGGAATAGACCTTGACGCAAATAAAATAAGTGACTGTGAAGAGAATGCCAAACTTTTGGGTGTAGATGAGCAGATCAAATTTTATCAAACTGATTTTTTTCGGGTACCTTTGGCGAAAGCGTCCGTTGTGGCTATCTATCTTCTTCCTGAAGTAAATATCAAACTGCGTCCCAAATTACTTAACGAATTAA
This sequence comes from Chitinispirillales bacterium, assembly GCA_031254105.1. Taxonomy (GTDB): domain Bacteria; phylum Fibrobacterota; class Chitinivibrionia; order Chitinivibrionales; family Chitinispirillaceae; genus WRCH01. The sequence continues at coordinate 17,118 of JAIRVB010000021.1, read as the reverse complement.
AACCCGGCTCCAGAGTCGTATCGCACGATTTTCACATGGGAGAGTGGGAGGCTGATTCTGTAATCCACACTGAAAAGAGCACAATCTATATGTGGGTCGTACCGGGCAACGTTTCAGGAACCTGGAACTGGAACTTTGCAAACGAAAAACGTAAACGTTTTTCATTGTGTGTTATTCAAAGATACCAGCGGCTTTCGGGCAGCATCACCAGCAGCAACAGTACCCCGCGGATCAGAGAACTGCAGATGAGCGGAGATAAAATACGCGTTGTTATCGATGAGAACGGTAAAGGCAAAACCGTACTCACCGGAATTGTAAAAGAAAATATCATTGAGGGCAGCGCGACTTTACCTGACGGAACTAAGCAAAAATGGCAGGCGGCAAGAGAGGAAGAAACTATAGCCCCTATATTTTTTCCGGATGGAGGTATATAGTTGAACCGTATTATTGTTTCTCCTGGAAAAATAATTTACTAATGCAGAATACGGAAATAAAAACATCAGCGTTCAACCATTTCTGTATTCTGCATTATTATTTTGAAGTTTTATTTGACCTTCTCTACAAGCTCAGGGCAGTGCACCGCTCTGAGAAATTGAGGTGATCCTTTTTTAAGTTCGCTGCCCGACACGTATCCCTGTTTAGCGTCATCTACCATATCCTTACGGGTATTTTCAAGTTCCCGTTTCTTTGCGCATTCAAGCTTGACGCTTGAATTTTCAGTATGGGGTTTTCCGCAATTACCATCGTGTGTCTGGTTAGCCGCAATAGAAAATTGCCCGGTAAAAATAAACGGTGCGGTAAAAATGAACGCTGAGATGAGCATCATAGACAGAAAAGATCGTTTTGTCCTCATTAATTAGTCCTTTATATAGTGTAAAGTAACTGTTTACAAACCGGAAGAGACAACTGATTGTGAATGTTGTATATGGAGAGATAATTCGTATCAGGCCGCTATTTATTTATGATGGTGATTTTAAGATAGTGAGATTCGCGGCGGGCGCAAATAAGATGATACGCGGGACAGGGGAGAATATAGGTTCACCCATACATAGACACGACATATCGGCATATATGGCAACGTAGATTCCCCGTAGTAAGGCGGCAATCCGCCTTCCGCGTACCATGCATACCTGTCATATGCGGATGGGCGGCAGGCTGCCGCCCCAGTTACCTAACATATTTGTTATTATAGGCTCGATCCTGGCCCATTGGCCGTCTGTTAAGTCATGCCGGTTGGTAATGTTTTCATAGGTAATATCTCCTTACATATAAAATGATAACACCAAAAATCAAATCGGCAATGACTTGCGTAGACACTGCTTAGCAAAAACGGAGCACGAGTCGCCGAAAGGCGGCGAAGCGCATACAGGCCTGTTATGTGCAGTACGCCCATTGATACTTACTAATAATAAAACAAATGTACATCAATATTGCGTATCCTGTTAAATTCCCAGTCGCCCATTATTTCGCTAAAGCGTCTTTTAAACCCTTGTAGAGAATTTTGTGATCCGGCATAACTTCCATAATATACTGAAGGTATATCTATACCACGTATATTATTAAATTCCCTATCACCCATTATTTCAATGAAACGTCTTTTAAACGCTTGTAGAGAATTTTGTGATCCAGCATAGTTTCCATAATAAAATGAATGGATGTCGATACCAAGTATACTGTTAAATTCCTTATCACCCATTATTTCAATGAAACGTCTTTTAAACTCTTGTAAAGAATTTTGTGATCCAGCATAGTTTCCATAATAGAATGAATGGATGTCGATACCACGTATTCTGTTAAATTCCCAGTCGCCCATTATTTCGCTAAAGCGTCTCTTAAACTCTTGTAGAGAATTTTGCGATCCGGCATGACTTCCGTAATATACTGAAGGTATATCGATACCACGTATTCTGTTAAATTCCCAGTCGCCCATTATTTCAATAAAACGACTTTTGAATTTCTGTAACGAATTTTTTGCTCCAGAATATCCATCACTTGTACCAGAAGCAAAAATATTCTGAACAAACAATAACCCAAAAATGAATAAAATCAATGTAAAACAAAAACTTTTTTGTCGAGTAAACATCTTAAACGTTCCTTTCAAAGTTTGTTCCCAGTGAGAGGAAAATTAGCTGCCCCTCACAGAACCGTACGTGTGGTTTTCCCGCGTACGGCTCTTCAAATCAGCATCTGTTTCAGTTCCAAATATTTACCGACAGTCGTGGACTTTGGACATAGAAGTACCATAGACGTTTGAATTTCTCATAACGGTATCTGCCTTTCTGGTCGCGCCTGTTAAGCATGCGGTAGAATGTAAACTTTACATAACTGTAAAATTTCCTTATCATTCCAAGATTACCGTTTACTCCATAATAGTTGCAGTGACCTTTAAGGGTTGCAGCTATTGACTTCGCTGTCTGTGATACCGGTTTTGTACGTCTTCCTCCTATCCACTCTTTTACCGTTTGCCTTTTAGCTTATTCTTGCTCGTGCGCACGCCAACTCTGTATCTGCTTTCTCGCGTTTTAGCATTGTAAAACGTAAATCCTAAGAAGTCGAACTTTTCTTTAGTGCCTTTGAACCGTCCCATTGGAAGTATTCGTGTTTTATCTTCGGCCAAACATCACATCTTTGGTTACTCCGTTTACTCCACTGGCTTTCCTGCATTCCTGTTTGCGATGTTTCTCCCTTAGGGATTCTTCGTTTACATTATGCATTAACGTTTGTACACGCGCATATCTTTGGGACTGATACTTTATTCCTTTAAACTCATGTTCCGCGCTCATTTGACCTCCGGTGCCATACGTATTTCGTTAAAAGGAATCACTGACTTGTTACCCCATTCGCTCCACGCATTTTCATGCGGTTCTGCGCTAATATGGGATAATCCGACTTCTGATGATCTGTATGGCTCACTCCGTCTTTTCTCAGAACTTCGCTCACCTTTACCGGGCAGAAAAAAATACTGCCGGAAACCATCAGACCTCCCAGGTATGCATATAATACATTTGTATGCTCGCCACGCTATATTATATGCACCGAACTGGCGCACTCATATGTAATATCCCCTTACATACGAAATTATAATATCAAAAATCAAATTGTTAATATCTTGCGTAGACACTGTTTAGTTACCTTTTTTCTTACAGCAAGCTCCATCTTTGTCGCAGTCAGCGCATTTCTGTTTGTGCGCGCGGTGTTTTTCCGAATCGCATTTTTTATGAAAACCATCGCTTTTATTATTATGCGTGCGTGCGCCCGGGCCATCCATAAGGCCCTTATCTGTAAATTTGACAAACTGCTCAGGGGTCAATATCTCCTTTACCTTGAGCAGATGTTTAATGGACTCTTCATTCTGTAATTTGTGAAGATTACCCATTTGCGCGGCATAGTTATCTAAAGCAGTCCTGGATGGTTTATCCTTAAGCAATTCCTGTTTTATTTCTCCCCGCAGCTCTTTAATCTTTCCCATCCGCTCTTTTCTGACTGGGGCGGTTTGCGTATGAAGTTCTTTGAGTTGAGCTTCCTGCTGAGAGGTAAGACCGAGTTTTTCCATCTTCTTCTTCATGGGATGGCGGTCTCGCCTCTGTGTTTCCCGCGACCATCCGGCAGCAGGCAGAAGCATGGACAAAATTAGCATAGAACATAGAAACATTTTTGCTCTCATATGAGAACCCCTTTCTTAATGTAATTAGAAAACATTTATTCGTCTAAGAGATAACCGTATGCTGAATTGTCATTGTCAAAATCACCGTTAAAGTATTCAAATGCGTAAATCAGTTCGCTTATAGATTCATAATCGCCGGCGTAAGCAGCGGAAGGCGTTATTTTTGTGAGCACAAACGCCGGTATAATAAACGCCAGCGCAAAGCAGGCAGCGAGCAAACCGCGTCTTACAAAATTTGAACGCCCTGTCATACGCTCAATATTCTTCAGAACGCCATTTGATACTTGCGGGACTATGCCGAGCGAGTCGTAGAACCGTTTCTCTTTTGATGCGTCCACGTTTCACACTCCTTCTTCTGTTTGTTCGATTCGTTTTCTTATATCGGACTTAAGTCTCGAGAGCCTTGTTCTGAGCGTACCCTCCGGTTCACCGGTAATAACAGCGAGCTCTTCATAAGAGAGACCATCCACCTCTCTTGCTGTCAGCAGAAACCGCTCTTTTTCAGACAGGTCTTTTAGTATCTGAGAAACAAGCTGCCGGTTCTCATACGGCAGATAATCGGAAGCGCTTCCTACAGATTCTTCATCAAGCAAAACGTTACGGTTATTGTATTTTGTCAATTTCGCAAAATATTCGTTGACGCAATTGAAAGTAACTGTGTAAATCCATGTAGACAACGCCGAGTTCCCGGAAAAGTCCGGCAAATAGCGGTGGATTTTTACAAAAGTATTTTGCGTTATCTCCTCCGCGCGCAAAGTGTCGCCGTTAGATGACCTGAAACACAGCCTCCAGACAAAAGGGGAGTAGTGCCGGTAGAGACTCCTGAAAGCCTTCTTACTGCCCCGCCTTGCCTGTTCAAGTGTGAATTCATCTATTTCTGTCACAACAATTAGACTCCCTGTAAAAGATATTCGTTACAGTAGAAATTACATTCCTTATAAAATGGGCGTGTAGTATTTTCTGGTAATGACCGCAGATACGCCGGATTTCTATTAAAATAAGAAATATTCGGGAAGGGCGTTGCACGCAACGCTAATACGTTAAAGTGCAAATACCGCGCATCCGTGCGGGAGCGTTGTGTACAACATCTCCGCATAGAATGTGGGATGATTAATTTTCAGTTAGACTTCTATTCGGAAGGGATTTTATTAATGGAAGAGGGTAAGAAAATCTGTGTGGCTGGTGATCATGCCGGTTTTGAACTTAAGGGCGCTATCACTGAGTACCTTCAAAAAAAAGGGTATGAAGTACATGATTGCGGCGCTTTGGAGTATGACAGGGATGATGATTACCCTGTTTTTGCTTTCGATCTTGCCAAAAAAGTCAGCAGCGGGGAAATTCCAAGAGGGGTGCTGTTTTGCGGCACAGGCGTTGGAGCGTCTATCGCGGCAAACCGTAAAAAAGGGGTGCGGGCCGCACTCTGCTTTACCCCGGAAATGGGCACACTCAGCCGCGCTCACAATGATTCAAATGTTTTAGTGCTTGGCAGCAGGACAACGTCTTTGGAAACAGCCAAAGCTATCTTAGACGCCTGGCTTGCCGGACCCTTTGAAGGCGGACGGCATGAAAAGCGAGTAAAGATGCTTGATGCATAGAAGCATCTTCGTAAGGGCGGCAACCTGCCGCCCGCAAAACCTGATAACAACGCAACTCAACTCATAAAAGGAACATATCATGACCGTTACCCAAATTATCTTAGTAATACTGACAGCGGCAATCTTGGGATTTATTATACTAAGCAACAAAAAATCACCCAAAATAACATCCGGTACTTGCAGTAAATGCGGTTCCAAGTCAGAATCGCTTCAGTCTGTTGAAAACAAATTGGTTTGCCGGGAGTGTTCTTCTGTAAAAAAAGATTCTTAACTTGACAGGGAGCGCGGGATGGGGCGAATGACTATTCACCCATACAGAGGAAGTGTGTTTTTGTGCGTGACGGCGCAATCGCGATGGTTGTCTTTACAAAAGAGGAGATAATAATCCGTAGAGGCGGCCCCGCGGCCGACCTAGTGTAATGCAGATAATTTTTAATCTTTATTAATAATAGTCACGGAGCTATTTACAATGAACATTCAAGCTGAAGAGCAAACAACTGTATCCGCATCCGCCCCCGCAAAGCGCAAACGCGCATCATGGGATGAATATTTTATGCAGATTGCGTTGCAGGCCGCTACCCGCTCAACATGCGATAGAAAACATGTGGGCGCTGTAATTGTGCGGGATAAGGCGATACTTTCAACCGGCTACAACGGCAGTGTGCGGGGAATGCCCCACTGCGACGACGTTGGCCACATGATGGTAAACACCCACTGCGTCGCTACCGTACACGCCGAAGCCAACGCAATCATACAGGCTGCCAAAAACGGAACTGCTATTGACGGCGCGGATATCTATGTGACCGCTTCCCCGTGCTGGAACTGCTTTAAACTTATTGCTAACAGCGGCATTCGCAGGGTTTTTTATCTTGAGTTTTATCGAGACGAAAAGGTTCTTGCTGTGTCGAAGGAGGCAGGGATTGAGATGCGGCAGGTAGAGATGGCTGGGACTGAGAGTTTGTAACTTTCTCACATTACCCCTGCGGAAACGGGGTTTATTGTTCCAAAAGATGATTGCGGATTTGTAAAAACCTTCACTTTGCAGGCGGTGATGGATAAATGGCAAAAAACAACCCGTCAGGAAAATAATCCCGCATAACCATCAAACACTATCATTTCCTTCTGCAAATACAAAACAAATATCCAAGATACTTAAGACAATCCATCTTATAAAACTGATTTATCTCTTTATGAAGCGCGGACTTAACCGTCTGGCCGCTGTAGTAGCCCTGAGTGTCGGTCAGTCTTCTGGCCATATGAGCATAGTAGTTATCCCAACCGCTTGCGGGAGTAAGTCCGGTATACTGTAAATCCAGACCAGCGTCTTTAATTAAATCTCTGTAAAGTTCTTCACTCAAAGTATCTTTGTTTTTTTCTCCAAAGACCTTTTGAACCGTAAGAGGGATTTGTGATGAGGTATAAATCTTATCAGCAAACGCCGCCCAGCCCCTGGGCGCAAGTTTTTTATTAATATATTTAAAGAAAGGCGCTCTTGAAGCGGAAGTCAAATAACCGCCTTCGGCTATAATAAGATCAAAGAGTTCTTCATCATCGCGTTTGGATTCAATGGGATCAATATCTAAAACAGTAACTAAGTGGCTTACCCCTTTGTTTTCGCAAGACCTTCGTGCTTCCTGACTAAGGCCGTCTCTTGTCTCCGCCGCAAGCACTTTGCAGCGGAATTCCTTAGCGAGAACAACCGCCCCCGCACCGCATCCGCATCCCAAAACAAGAATACTGCTTGATGGATTTACAGCCGCAAAACGCGCCGCCGCAACGGTGCATTCCCTGCCGCCCGGAGAGGTGAAGTTGTAGTACGCGTCAGTTACCATTTTTAGTTTCCAGTTGTCAGTTTGTAATATCTACCGTTACGAAAAGATATAGTTTATCCTGTTGTTTGCATTGATTACAAAGACTATGCGTGGCAAGTACATGGCATGTACTTCCATACAACTTATAATCACTATTAAAACTAGCGGATTTTCAGATATGAGACCAGACCGATAATTAAAAATACAACCGACAGGATATGAAAGCGCCACGCTATTTTGGATTTGATCTGAAACTCTCCTAAATCACTCACTTTTTTCAATGTCCCTGTGAGAGGGCCGTAGCGGCCGCTCCTGCGCATGAGAAACTGAAAATGGTGATGAATCGGCGCGCAGAGAAAAATTCTTTTGCCGGTCAGTTTAAACCAGCCGATCTGCGTAAATACCGAAACGAATTCCAAAAGAAAGATAAAAGCGACAATAGGAAGAAAAAGGCCTGATTTTGAGAAAACAAACAAAATACCGATAAGCCCCCCCAAACCAACCGAACCGCTGTCGCCCATTATAATTGTGGAAGGAGGCGAGTTGTACCAAAGATAAGCCAAAAGCGTCCCTATCACAGCTCCGATGAGAGGCAAAATCTCCTCTAACCCGGGAATAAACGGTATAAGCAGATAGCTGCTCCATACGCTGTTACTTGACACAAAAGATATTACTCCCAAAAACAGCAGACAGCAAATAGAAGGTACTGCCGCTAAAGTATCAAAACCATCGGTAAAATTAACCCCATTTGCCAATATCGCTATTGTCATGGTCATAAATGGAATAAACAGCCAGACCGGCATAGATGGATAACCTTTGTCAATACTCATAAAAGGCAAAACTATATCGCCGTTTATTTTTGGTATATATTTATAGGCAAAAATAGCCACACCAAGAGAGATAGCGATGTAAAGCGTGAGACGCAGAGATGAAGAGATACCGTCCGCTTTATACTGGTAATCCTGCCTAGTGATCTCTCCCTTGCCGACCTTGACTCTGTTTATAACCTTGGCAACATCGTCCACCGCGCCAATAATACTGAAAAAACAGTATATAATAAGCGCGCTGACCACATAGGAATTTATACGAACCGCAATGAGAGTGGAAAGTATAACAATAACCAAAAAAAGTATACCCGCAGGCATCACAGGCCCTGCCGTCTCCTTTTCAAACTCTGAAGAGAACTGGAACTTGCGTAAAAACTTTATATAAACGGGAAAAAGTGAGATCGCAAGCAAAAATGAGATAACTGTAGCTACGCTTGTACTGAAAAGGCGGCTGTAGAACAGATAAATTCCGGTATGCTGATAAAGAAATTCAAGAATCATTTTTAATAGTGATTATGCCCGCGCGGGATACATGCCGCGACCTTTTTAATTGTGAATAAATTATTTGACTATTTGAAAAAAATTCACATTCACGTCATTCCCGCGAAGACGGGGCCTATTGTTCCTTTTTTTGGATTTAGAACAAAAAGTGGAACAGAGGATTGCCTTCGACCCAATAAACAAGGTACCGCTTTCGCGGGGATGACAGCTATTTGCGTTAAACAAAAATACTAATTGACCAGCCTATCAATAAACTGCTGAGAATCTTTGCAAAGTTCAAGTTCTATGCGTAAATTTGTTACATCATCTTCAGTGATGTATTTTTCAATATCAGAAGGACGTGGAGCCGGAACCGCGCTTTCAGGTTCTGAAGTCCGAACTGCTTCACCGAAATTTTGATTGAAACCGGAAAGCGCGGCTTGGGTATGTTTTATATGTTCCATGATACGCATAATAGCCCAACTATGACGTGTGCTGCGAATCGTTTCCATCTGGTTTTCAGATAAAACAAACACCTGATTGTCAAAGTACAACATGGGTGAAGTGCAGGACGGACAGGTAAGGATGATGACACTTGCTTTTTTGCTTAAAAATACATCGCAAACATGCGAGCATTGCGGGCATTTCATAGTGAAGGTCTTTACCATAAAATATGTCCTCTGAATATTTTATTAAAAGCATAGAACTATTGTGACCGGAAAGCAGTTCACCGTTTCATAAATGAAACATGCCGGAGCTGATCCAATTATTTTAAATGATCACAATTAATATTGTATCACCCGAACTGTGCAGCGTCAAGAGTTGAATAAGTATGAAATCGGACGAACCCTCAAATCTTGAACAAATACGTGCTATCCGTCATAAAATAAAAGCTTTGCTAAAGCACGAATTAAGGAAACTTGAAAAGCAAAAGCAGGATGAGCGTGAAGCGGGGCAATATCTGCGCTACAGCCAGATGGCAGACTCTTTAATGGCTGACCCCAGCGCTGCCCCGCGCGGTACCGCAAAAGCTTTAATCGAAAACGCGCACACCGGAGAGATTGAGGAGATAGCGTTAAATCCCGGATTTCACGCGGTAGAAAACGCGGAGCTTCTTTACCGCAAAGCCCGCAAAGGAAAGCGCGGTCATGAGACAGTCCTGGAACTTATGCGTGAAACCGAAACAAAAGTTACCGGATTGCGGGAAATTATTGAGCGGATCGACAAATTAATCAACGAGAAAAAAGAACCTGAATTGTTCACAGATCAAGATGCTAAACATGTGCGGGAATTGACTGAATCTTTTCTGCCGCAGGAAACCACTGCCGCGGGTCAGCAAAAAAATCTAACTAAAACTGAAAAAATTCCGTTTAAGAGATTTGTTATCGATGGTTGGGAAATATTTTTGGGTAATAACAGCACTCAAAATGATGAACTCTCCACCCGTTTTGCCAAGCCATCCGATATATGGCTTCATGTGGCCGGACACGCGGGAAGCCATGTTGTAATACGCCGCCCCAAAAACACTCCGCCTCCTCCAGCAGAAGTGATATATAAGGCCGCTCAGCTTGCTGTCTGGTTCTCAAAAGCAAAGCATACATCTTTTGCTGAAGTACACGTAACCGAAGCGCGTTTCGTGCATAAACGGCGTCACGCTCCCGCAGGCGAAGTCATTGCCGAGAGATGCAAATCGGTCAGGGTGGAACCTAAGAATCCACAGGATATGTTTTAGCGGTGAATATAGACGCGCATGAACCTGTGATACCTGCCAGGATGAGAATCAGGGACGGGAAGGGCAGCCGCGAGAGTTCCCCGTACACCGGTATCTTCGCAAACGCGGGGATTTTATTGTAATTGTCAATTTAAAAATGAAAGCTTAATAAAAATGTACAGAAAAAGATTAAACGTTCGTATTCATCTGATATCATCTGTCTGCGTTATCCTTACACCGGTATTTTTGTATTCCGCTCAAGTTGATGATAAGCAGCTGAATCTTTTCTCCAGAGCGTCTCTTTACAGCACTGTGTCTCAGTCGCTTGCCGGAGCAGGTACAGCAATGCCTGATGGCGGTATGCAGGGACTTATTAATCCGGCGCTGACTGCCAATTGTAAATCTACCGGAAGTCTGGCAGCGGGTTACGGAAGGGATCCGGTATTTAATAATGCAGCACTGCCGCTTGGAGTTGTTTTAACAGATAATAATGGAGCAATGGGCATGTATTACCGGTTTCTTCACGGCAGCAGCGGTTCCGTTCATGACTTTACACTAAATTTCGCGGGGAAGCTCTTTGAGCAGGTTGATGATCAGGGCGGCGTTGACTTTGGCATGAATATACGCTATGAACAATCGGTATGGAAATATTATCTTTTGAATACAGAGGACAACCAGCGGAGCTCAAAAATGAGAAATAACAGCGTAGTGCTTGACATTGGGTTTTACCAGTCCCGTATTATGCCGGGTCTTGATTTCGCGCTGGTTATAAGAAACCTGACCGGATACGGTTGGAATGATCCTGATAATGGAAAAAAATCCTCCGGCAAAATCGGCGGCGGGCACCGCACGATCATTATGGGAGTAGTTTACTCCACTCCGTTTATGGGTGAAAACATACTGCTGCAAATTCCATTAGACATTGAAATGACAAATCTGTTTGAAAAGTCAATCTCAAACAAATACATTTTACGCACGGGGCTGGAAGCGCGAATCTCTCAGCTTTATACTCTCCGCTTTGGATACGCCCACGCCCCCGATGATCCTATGGACTTGATAAAAGACTTCGATTACAAAAACCTTTTCTTTGGCGGCGTCGGTGTTTTCGTAAAGCCGCTGCAGCTGGATTTCTTTACAGGAAAGAAGGAATGGGGAATTACGGCAACGTATTATTATTAAATTACAATGTACAAATAAAAAACACAGATGAAGATAACTTCTATCCTTTAACATTTTGGTTTTGATTTTATTTGTAATTTGTACATTGTAATTCGCAATTTGTTCGGCAGCTTTTTTGGCGGAGATAAAACCGCGCGCGGGCGCAAGCCCGAACACGGTTTTGTGTATTGTGTAGTCCAACCGCCTGAACAGGGCGGTAATTAATTACCATTTGTTAAATGCAGTTTGTCCCGTCGCGCCGCTCAATCGACTAACCTGCCGACACAAATTTCCATTTTGATCTGTTAGACGTATCGGTGTTAAGGCATAGCCAACTTCCGTTTTTATGAACTTTGTCCCAAGTAGAAATTCTATAATTTTGAGTAGAATTTGGTTTGTAATCTATCACAGAGACCAGGTAAACGGCTCTTTCACCGGCAGCATTTTTATCACCGGTTTCTTGCACCGTGAATAATTGAGCCTCTGAACCGTTCCCATGATATTGAATCAATTCGTTTTTCACATTGCAGCCTTTTACATCCAAATATTTGCTGCTGTGGACAGCTCTGAAAGAGAAAAATCCAGGGGAGCTTTTGGATGCGACAGCTACCCATTTCTGATTGTCGCCGGTGCCATTATCATAAAGGATTACCTTGGTATAATCGCCTTTTGATCCACCCTCTACATCCATGACCTTAGATGATTCCCAGTTCCGAATATAGTATCTAGCTCCGTCTACAATGACCGGAATATTCGACAATGCGCCTTCTGGTATAAATTTACTAGGGTCATTGTTAATTTTGTCGCTAAGCCCTTTGAAAATTTCTTCCATACAATACCCTCTTTCTAAAAGATTAGACTTACCCGGAAATTAAATCCGAGTTTTAAAGTTAATTGTTCCTCAAATCAATGCCATCAGCAAACCAACTCGTTTACGACGCGGGCACTACACTACGCAGACAAATTTACAATAAAGCAAGACAAATTGCACCGAACTGCCGGCTAAACACACTCATACATTTATCTCCTTTCACAGTTTCATATGAATGCCGCATGATTGTAAAAAGAGCATAAATGCAAAAAACGCAACCCGTGGCTGTGCGCTCCAAAAGACGTGCGGCGGGGAAAATGTCAAGGATAAGCGGAGGGACGGCCTGAAAGGATATATCACCAGTATCGAGCCTGCTGGCAAGCATGGTCTATGAGCAGTACAACTGTCTTTAAGCGGGGAAACTAAAACGATGCTGCCGACTTAGAAGCATAAGTCTGCAGCAAGGCTATCTGACAAAAACTTTCGGGAAAAATCAAAGAGTGCGAAGCATTGTCAAAATCAGGAAATACTTCTGCCTTTTAATCTTTTGGTCTTATTTGTACATTGTACATTATAATTTGTTCAGTCATCTATCTCTTCCGCCGGTATTTGGCTGACAGGAACAGACGGTGGTTCTATGCCGCAGTTTTCTGTTTCCGGGGGCAGGCTTTTGAGGTAGTTTTCATACTGACTGAAATATCCGCCGGGAGATTTTACTCCGGCGCTTTTAAGCAGTCCGGTTGTCAGGAACCGGTGCATAGATTTTCCGTCCCGAGGGCCGGTGTACTGATAGTTTCCCTCACCGATACAGGCAATTGTGATGTCCCTCTGTTCCGGCTCTGCGCTGCCGCTTGCCGCAAGGCGGGACATATCAATGCGTACAACCGCGTTCCATATACAGTAATTGGTCTTCTTTGCGCTTGACGCGTCAACGTTGAACGGGCGCAGGATGTCATCTGTTGTGCCGCTTTTTGCGAAATTTGAAAGCGGCTCATCAAGATAAAAAGCATCCTCGTCAAATTGGTTTGAGTTGTAAACCGGATCGCCCGGGTCCGCGTCATAAAAAACATCATAATCGCCTAACCCTTCCCATCGGTTCCCTGTGAGCCGTTTATGAAGTCCAAGAAGAGTGGGACGGATTGTGTTGATATCGGAAAAAGGATGGTAACGCCTGATTGTATCATTGAGGGCCACAGGCATTCCATTTAATTCTATGGACTCAATTACAAGTGAATTACGTTCGGACGGCTGTGCAATCAAGTTATTATTGTAAAGAATATTGAACAGATGCATCTGTTCGTAAAGCGACATCTCCATTGTACCGAGAGCTACAGAGTACAGGCTGTCGGATACCGCTATTTTTCTGTTTCCCTGCGTCATACTGTCAACAGGAACGCCCGCGATCCGGCATAACTCCTTATACACCCTGACTCCGGTTACAGATTGCAGTTTTAACTCATCCCGTACTCTGACTAACGCTCCCACACGGTAGAAATAATTGACTAAAGGAAACGCGCCTCCGGCAATTCCGTCTTTGTCATAAAGGCGGCGGTTGAGCCTGTACAACGTTTCTACTCCAAGTATATTATTAGATGTGGTAAGCAGATCGAAAACATATTGACATCCTTCAAACTTCCTCCCCATGTTATGCACCGGATATCCCCTGCCCCGTACCGCGCTCTGGGAAAATAAAACACCAATGGGCTTACCGCCCTGATACTGTATTGACCTGTTCCATGGAACATCCTCAGTTACCGGAAGCGCGTCTGTCCAGCGGCTGTGTGGCTGAAATACACCAAGATCATAGCTGAGCGCGTTAAAAAGAGGTTTAGCTAAAGCTGAGCCGTTCGGAGTGCGGTTTTTTAAAAGACAATTAAGCCTGGAGCCAAGCCTGTCCTTTGAATGATAAGCCAGAAGTTTTCCTGTTTCCGAACACATAATCGAATACGCAAAATATTGTCCGTTAACAACTTTGGGTCTGTGTACGTAGTAAAAAACACTGCGCCGGAAACGGCCTCCGTCAGCTTTATTATAGCGGATGTTTTCAATAACCGTATCGCCGGAGGATAAAGTGGTAACAAAAGAGTGACCAGGTTCGGAAAAATCCTCAGTTTCCGTAACTATGCGAATTTTCCGCAATGTATCTCTCGGAGCTTTACCGGCTACAGAAATAGTTTCACCGAAACTTCCTATACGCACTTCACTTACAATAGTAGTATCAGGCCCAAAACCTCTTTGACCGACCAGGTTTTCAAGCTGCCTCTGAAGCGGAAGATCAATAGAAAGTTTTATTGTGAGATTGCCTTTGCGTCTGACAAGTGAGTTAGGATCTATCAGATCCATCTGCGCGATTTGCTGCGGGCTTGAACCGCTGCGGCGCAGGGTCAGAAGCCAGAACTCATTAGCAAGATCTACTAAAGGGCCATGCTCTCCTTCTATACGTTTGGGGCGCGCAAAGGTCAGAGCGTTAACTTCCGCGAGAACCTGCTCCCGCTTTTCCTTATCCCACGAGAGCGCGTCTGCCATTCTGTCCATGTCAATACGGCACTGGGATGCGATTTTGGGTTTAACATTGCGCCCCCATTTGACCATTCTCGCAAGGTAAATGCACTCCGCATCGCTGAGTTCCGAGAGCTTCTTTTCAAACAAGCCTCTGGCGATATCCTTATATCCAATAAGGCCATAATCGCTTGTAACCGCGTGATTCATGTAAACTTCGAGGATCTCGTCAGGAGTATACATTTTTCTTAAAGCAGCGGCGAGCCGCAGCTCACGCACCTTGCGGTTCACACTGTTTGGCACATGGCGCTGACCTGCCTCATCAAGCCTTGATACAAAAAGTTTCGCTACTTGTTGAGTAATAGTAGAAGTTCCTTTGGGCATCGACCTCTTTTTTGTCAAAATAGTCTGCGAAACGGAACGCGCGATAGCCCGAAAAAAGCTGTCAAATTCGATACCGCGGGCGTTTTTATAAAAGTTTTTATCTTCTGAGGCTACAAGCGCGGTAATCAAAACTTGAGGAAATTCCTCTATGCGCGCCCGCTGATGGTCGGTTTTTATGCGCGTGATGGGACGGTTCTTTCGGTCGGTTATCAGGATGGTGTTTGAGTATACGCGCACCTCATTGAGCAGCCTTACTACTGACAAAGACGGGTAATCGGCGACTGCAACGCCGCTTACAACTTTTTCCTCGCTTTGCGGATCGTTTTTGTCGGTGATTCTCTGCGCCTCAAGTTCCATCGCCTTGTCCATGAGCACATCCTGCCAGCCTGCGCCGTATTCTTTGGAAAGCAGACCGCGCTTCTCAAGGTCAACAAGCTTATCACCCCACCGCTCAAAGTATTCGTTAAAAACGAAACGAATTCCAAAATAGGCGGGAACACTGCCCGCAGCTACAATAATGATTAGAATAATAAATATTTTAAAAATTTTTCCAGAAAATGTTTTCTTTTTTGTTTTAGTCATGATAGAAAAAATACATTTTGCGGAATGCGCGTGGAGTGGTTGATGGACAAAACATATTTTAAAAGGGTAAGTATATATTACCCAAACCTACCTTGCGAAGGTGGTTATAAATGCGAAAACTGATAGTTTTTGCTTTTTTTGCGGTTGGTATGGTTGGTGGGGGATATCCGCAGGAAATACCTAAAGAATTAATGAGATTGGTAGAAAATAATGTTAAGGATACTGATCCCAACGCTCGCTACGGATTTTTAAGAGCTAAAAGAGCTGGATTTATTAAAGGTTCAATAGATTCGATACATATTCAGGATTTAAGAGTGAGAGTTCTTCAAATGTACAGGTTTAAACATGTTTTCCTTGAAGCATATCCTGACTCTGTTGATTTTGGTAAGATAATTGAACCATCCGGCTATTGGCGCGTGTTGGTAATGGCACAAAGAAAGCCACTTTACGAAGTATACTTGAGGGATTCACTAAAAGTTCCGGTATTTGCGGGAATGGCTTCTCTTCCTTCTAATGGCAGCCATATATGGGATCCATTGTTAAAAGATTATCCGGAATCAACAAGGGTTAATCCTGTACTTTTCTCGAAATCAGGAGTTCCTTTTTTTAATCGGGATGATTTTTTTCTCTACTTCAAACATAAAAATTCAAGAAAAATACGTTACCTCAAAGATCGTTTCGGAGATCAGTCGCTCGAAACTTTGGATGATAGCAAAGAGCTTATAAGATATTGGAAAAAACAGGGACTTAATGAGGTAGGCAGACGTGGGGTCAATCGTGCTAAAACCGAAGGTGAAAAATGAAAAAACATAAATGCCACAGAATCTTGATTAATCTGCCTGCACTGTCGTTCATTGCCATAAATGCCGATGTTTAATCCACAAAGTGTCTCCTAATCTTTATTTATAATGACTATGTAATAATAAGAAATATAATTATAGAAGCACTTGCTACGACTATACGACTAATAGAATAATATATTTTAAAAGGTAAGGATTTATTACTTAAATCTACTTTTGGAAGGAGGTTGTAAATGCGAAGACTTATAGTTTTTGCTTTTTGTGTGATTGGTATCAGTTACGGACAAACACGAGAGGAAATAAAAGCGTTTGCTGAGAACTATGCAAAAGATTCAACAGTTCCTGCTAGTTTTCAGTATCATGCGAAAAGAGAGGGAATTTCTGTAAAGCCAGAGGATTTGAGTATAAAGGTTATAGAAATGTACAGATTCAAGTATGTTTCTCTTAATGCGAACCCTGATACTATTCCTTTTAGTGAAATCATTGAGCCGTCCGGTTTTTGGCGTATTTTGGTAATGGCACATAACAAACCGTTTTATGAGATATTTTTAGATATTTCAGAAGGACTGCCTGGGACTATTGGGGGATCTTCTATTTCATCAGATAATTATATTTGGGGGCCACTCTTAAAAGATTATCCCGAGAGAGCAAATCTTAACCCAGTACTCTTTACTCCGTTGGGCGTTCCTTTTATTCCTGAACATGCTGTTCTTTACTTCAAGCAGAAAGGTCCCAGACAAATACATTATCTTGGACTAGGACGTTTCAAAGAGCCATCGTTAAAAGGTATAAATGA
>JAIRVB010000013.1 GCA_031254105.1 Chitinispirillales bacterium | reverse complement strand
TTCCATTCTGTCAAAAGCATATTTGTAACCTCACTTCCGTGGTTGTTCAGGAACGTTTTTAATATATTTTTGTCAATACACTCTTTTACTGCCTGTGTTACCGCATCGGCTAAATTATTCATTTCCTCTTTATATCTACGAACCGTATCTATAAATATTTCATACTCGCTCAGGGTTCGGCTCTTTTGGGCAATATGCACATTACGCCCATTATTAATATTATACACTTTCACCAAAAGTTCAAGCTCTATCGGATTTTTTTCTCCACATTCGGCGAACATATCCGACAGCTTTAAAACCCGCTCATCGGGATATTCATCTCTACCGTTATAAGCTACAATAAATTCTGGCCGCGCAATATCTACTTTGTTTATGCGGTACAAATTTTTGTTCTCACAAATTTTCTCGTATACACGCGCGATATAAAGCAGCATCCGCAAAGGAATGTTTTCGTTGATAGTGGACTGGTGCTCTATAAGAATAACAATTTTTCCATCTATCACAAACGAAATATCATTCACCTGCTCCATAAACAGTACGTTTCTGAGCGTAGTAATCTGCACTTCTGTATCAGGCCCGTAATTAGTATCTAAAAAAGCGTTGCACAATTCAATCAGCTTATCTTTTTCGCTGAAAAGAAGCGTAAAAACGCTGTCTTTGTACTCTCTATTGGTCTTCGTATCGTTTACCATAGTTCTCCCGTTTAATAGAATATACCGCAATTTTTATACTATTAAATAAGATACGTTACGCCGCCGCATGGTAAACATTAATGCAGATTTCTTTACTGAATGGAAAAGGGAAGAGTCAAAAATCCATCCTACAATAATGTTGTAACTATTTCCGATTTTTTAGAGCTTGATTTGAATTATTTATTTCTCGACAAACCATGTTTGCAAAAACAGACTGAACAAACCGAACTTTTAGAGGCTGTAATATCACAGCAGGAAACAATTAAAACGCTGTCAGATACGGTTAAGAATTTATCCGACGGGAAAATGAAAAAATGATTGGCTGCGCCAAACACCGTCTGGAAAAGTTAGAGCGTCAGATAGAGTGACCATTCTTGTGTAATGTGGCAGAACGTATCTTATTTAATAGTATAAAAATTGCAGTATTATTAATACATACTCACAGATAACCGTATATTATAAAGGGCAAGGCGTAAGGTACATGAAAATTTATCTTGATACGTGTTGTTATTGCAGGCCCTTTGACCTACAGAGGCAAACGCAAACAAAAGTTGAAACGGAAGCTGTTTTTGTAGAAAGTATTATAGAGCTATGTAAAATTTTTGGATTTGATATTTTAGGAAGCGTGATACTGGCAACGGAGATTAAAAGGATTTGCAATATTGAAAAACGCAGAAACGTATTGACCTTTTATAAGTCTACTATAAACGAGAGAGCGAAACTTTCTGCTGATGTTGTAAACAGGGCGCAAGAAATAAATGCACAAGGGATAAAAGCATTTGACGCATATCATATAGCGCTTGCGGAAACCGCGCAGGTTGATTATTTATTGACAGTAGATGAGAAGCTCGAACGTACCGCGGAAAAATTGACTTTGACATTGAAAGTAATTAATCCATTAATGTTCTTACCGGAGGTTTCAAAATGGGCGCAAACGTAGACGTAAGAAATCCGATAGAAGTACGCAAAGCCGCTTTAAGAGTGTTAAAAAAACACTTAGGGCCGGAAATTACAAAAGCTTTTATGGGGCAGACGCTTTATCGTCACGGAGATTACACAAAAGAGAAATACGAAATGCCGGAGCCATCTTTTGATGAACTTACAGCGGAGCTTTGGGAAGAGGAAGCGAAATTGGAAAAGGAAGAAGCCGGAGATGAGGAAAAATGTTAAACCGTTTTTTACGGCAGTTTACTTCTCGCAAGGGAGGATTATACAAAAGAAAAACATGATGTGTATAGAATGACGCTATTTGCGGAACGTTTTCCTGATATGGAGATTTTGCCGTCACTGGCGGCAAAGAATAAATTACTAAAAATGAATAGCCCGCCCCTCAGCCGCCCGCGCGGCTTCCATCACAACTTCCGAAAGTGTAGGATGTGCGTGAATCATCGAAGCAATATCCGCGGGAAGAAGTTCCGATGAGGCTGCCAGTAAAAACTCGTGAATAAGTTCCGTGGCGCAGGCGCCGACCATGTGAACGCCAAGAATCTCCTTTGTTGATGGATCCGTCATTATCTTGGCCATTCCTTCCGCGTCTTCGGCAGCTACAGCTTTACCTGCGCCGCGGTATGGAAACATCGCTTTATTGAAACTGACACCCTCAGCCGCAGCCTGCTCTTCTGTCAAGCCAAAAGAAGCTACCTGCGGTTCGCAGTACACAGCTCCGGGGATTTTCGTAAGATCAATACGCGAACGCGCGGGCGGCTGTCCGGCTATATGTTCTACCGCGATCTCACCCTCTTTTGAGGCCACATGCGCCAGAAGCGGAGTGTTTACAATATCGCCGATAGCGTACACGGATTTTACATTTGTTTGCCCCCAGTCGCCAACCTTTACAAAACCTTTTTCTGTTTCTACGCCAAGCTCTTCAAGGCCGATGTTCTCTGTGTTGGGAACGCGCCCTGTTACCACAAGTACCTTGTCAACAGAAATAACCGTTTGTTCACCCGCGCTGTTTTGAAGCGTTACATCTACAGAATTTTCACTTTGCTTATGAGAGAGAGCTTTTGTTGATGTATAAATATTTATTCCGCGCTTTGTAAAGGAGCGTTTGAGTACCGCTGTGATCTCGCTGTCCTCTACCGGTAAAATCCGTTCCATCATCTCTACAAGATGCACCTCAACGCCGAACGAATTTAAAATGTGAGCGAATTCCACACCTATGGCTCCGCTTCCCAAAATGAGAACTTTGCGCGGAAGCTCCTTTAACATAAGAGCGTTGTCTGATGATAGAATACGCTTTCCATCAAACTCAAACCCCTCAATCTGCCTTGGCCGCGATCCGGTCGCGACAATTACCGCTCTGCCGCTTACTTTGCGCTCTTTGTCAATAATAACTTCGTGATCAGATACGAGACGGCCTGTTCCGGTTATTACTTCGACCCCATTCTTCTTGAGAAGATAGGAGACGCCTTTAGAGAGAGTGTCCGCGCTCTTTCGGGAAGCGTTAAACACGGTTTCGTAATTAAAACCGGAATCATCAATTTTAACTCCCATAGATACAAGCTTCAAGCGGTTTCGGAAAATTTCCGCCTGATGAATAATAGATTTGGATGGAATACAGCCGATATTAAGGCAAACTCCGCCGATTTTGTCCTTCTCTATAAGAGCGGTCTTAAGCTTAAGCTGAGCGGCGCGTATCGCGGCCACGTAGCCGCCAGGACCCGAACCTGTTATTACCACATCATAATCATAAGATAAAGACATTTTGGTTATACTCCGGTTTAGAGTTCTTAGTCAGGATAGAGAGAAATTAATTTTATCCAACCTGATGAGCAATACACAATTCGAAATCTTGGAAATGTTGATGATCTGAATTGATATTACACCAATTATTGGTATATAAATTTACTATATAATATACCTAAAAATGGTATATGATCTCGTTAAAAGAGCCTATTATTTATGCTGCCCATCTTTCCGCGCCCAGAAGGGGCGCACAACCGCAGGTTGTCTTTGCAGCCCCACGCTTTAGCGTGGGGCGGGATGCATGCGTAAGAATGTAACGCGGAGCGCCGATACCCCACGCGTCATTTCTGACATACGCATCCCACCGCAGCGACCCGCGTTAAAACACGGGGCTGCAAAGACGGCCTCGCGGCTGTGCGCCCATTCAGGGCGCGGGATGCAGGGAATATATTCTACCATTATTTAACCTGCTTCTTAAACAATACCGGCCTAAGCGCGTCAACTACCGATGAAACAGATGTATAAGAATTAACCGCGTAATACTGATACCATCCGCAATTTCTTTTGCACCGCCGCATCTCCTGTCTTGCGGCAGCGGCTTCTTTAGTAGTGAGCCACTCTGACAAATCGGTAACGCGCAAATCCGGCCCCTTTTGACCTGAAATATGGCATGGATAATAAAGCCGCCCATCGGGAGCTACGATCACAGAGGCGCTGGAACAGCGTCCTGTTCTAAAGGCGTTAAAGAAACCTGACGGAGTATGAATTGTGTTTGGGTAAATTTTGCGCAAACCTTTTATCTTACGTTCAAGGCGGTTCATATCAGGAAAGCAATCTTGAGCGTTATCCATTTTCGCCGCCGGTATAATTACAATATTCGCGTCCGTTTCATAACAGCGCTTTACTTTTTCATCGAGAGCGTCTATTGTATCGGACGTAACTACTGTTTGCACGGAAAGAGCAAGCGGAAGAGAAGAGAGCTCCTTAAGCGAATCAAACAGTTCCAGATTGTTATGCCCTTCGTCTATCGACACGTGCAAAAAGTCTATATACTTGGCGTAACGGTCAAGCGGATACGAAAGCGGATTTTTAACGCTTGTCGTAAAAAGCAGATAAAATTTACATTGATTGGCATACGCGAGAAGCTCCCCGATATCAGGACGTAAAAGAGGCTCCCCGCCCTCAAAACTTGTCATGAGAACAGAGGAACGGGAAAGGTTCCGCAGTATCGCCTTTATGTCGGCTGTAGAGAGATCCTCACTTTGCTCATTTTTGACGTTGCAGAACGGGCAGCCGAAGTGGCACTTTGACGTCAGCTTAAAAGAGGCATAAAATGGGAAAATGGGTTTAGCAGCCATCAGGTTTTTACAGAGGCCTTTTATGGCCGGTACATAAGCGGTTGGGGAAAGAAAGCGCAAGTTATATACTCCTTTTTCAAGTAAATTCACAATAAACGCATGCTAATAAAAGTAATTTATACTCATCATTACGGTTTGGAAATTATTTCTATTGATGCCCGCGAAACGCCGTTTTCGATCATTCGCGCCATACCGGTTTTTCTCTATTTATTAATTTTCTACAGGATATGTTGCCTCTGAGACAGGAATTATATACATTATTATATAATCATGTTTAAGTAATATCCTTAATATACATAAAAAGGGGCAAAAAGATGGCTTCAAATGTGGATGATCTCACGATCAGTTATGAAGAAGAGGGCGTTCTTGTAGTAAAAGAATTAGATAAGGTTATTCTTTCAAAAGGATCCTGGGCTACGGTTCTGTTCCGCTATCAGCAGTGGGAAAAGGCCAAGAACGACTACGGTCAGGATCGCTATTCTATCCGCCGCTACCGCAAGATGGATGACGAATACCGCCAGCAGGCCAAGTTCAATATTTCAAGTAAGGAACAGGCGATCAAAATTATAGACGCTCTTCAGAAGTGGACAAAGGAAGAGAACGAATAAGATTCCGGCTTCATGATTGAACGCGTCCGGCCAAGCGGGATACGGACGCCAAATCATACATTTTGCGTTACCGCTATCTTTTCTTCCGGTGATTCTGTAAATACTTGAGGTATCACTTTTGAAGGCAGCGTTATCCAGGAACCCAGCTGTTCATCGCAGCCTTCAAGATCAAATTTGCTAAAACCGGCATCCGGATAAAAAGTCAATTCTCCCAAATAAACTCTGTTGTCGATTTCGAAAAAATCAACACGCAGAAACGCGGTTCCCCGCGCAAACCTTTCCGCCAACTTCAACATCTTTTCAAAATTTACCGGTTTTTTAACCTTATCGTCACAGGGGCGCCCCTTTTCCTTAAACGCAAGTCTGTTTCCGCTGTTATCAAAATATGTTACATGCACCCCCTCCGCGCTAAATCTTTTTGAACAGGCATGGTAAAACCTGACTTTACCATTGAAACACATCAGCTTATAATCGACATTATCTCCGGAACCATCGCTAAGAAATTTTTCAGCGATGATTCGAGGCTTTACATTTTTATAGGGCCATTCCCGAAACTGATAATATTTGTTGCGTGTTAAGGCTTTGGACAACTTTTTTTTCGCCGAATCAAAATTAAAAAGCGCCTTGTCTCTACAAATCACAACACTGCCGTTATCATGAGTACATTTCAGAACAAATTGATCTGGCAGTTTACTAAAATCAATATCATTAAAACAATCCCAGATTCCAAGCTGGGGTATCAAATATTCCCCGCCGATTTTTTCCAGAAAATATTTTTTCGCTTCATATTTGTCAACTATTTTTGTATATTCCGGATTACGGTCATATAACTTGAGCCACTGTATTTTCTCATTAAATGTTTTTGGATTATCAAGGTTAAGAGGATATCCCAATTTTCTGAAAAACAAAAGTCCGCAGCATATTTTATCCGGCAAAAGCTTGAAACCCAGATCACGCCAGCAAAAGCGGTCTATCTCAATCAACGTTCTTATTGATTGAAGTTTCATTAATGAGAATAGTTTTTTGAGAGTCATAAATTTTTTCTGATAAGAGGAGTAAGGATTTTGTTTAACAACCGCGGATTTAAGTTGCGGAGGGTTGTTTTAATTCCAATTCTTCAAATATTCGCCCGACTTTTTCGAACGCTTCCTCCGGAGTAATCCCAAAGGAACTTCTGTCTTCAAAATTACGCGGGTTTTTCGCAAATTCAGCATTTTGAAGATGATAATGATACTCAACAGCGCCCTGGGGCGACCAGTAATGAGATTTTGTACCTCCAAATATTGCGAGAGAGGGCGTATCCGCGGCAACTGAAACGTGATTCAGCCCCCCATCGTTGCATATTAATAATCTTGCTTTCCTAACAAACGCGGCTGCTTCGTTAAAAGTTGTTTTTTCACAAATGAGTATATCTTTTTTCATAGAATTCTTCATTTTTTGGGCAATATCAAATTCATCCGGAGCCCACACAATGGCTGCTTTTAAGTTATATCTCTCAATAATCATATCCGCAAGAGCCGCAAACCGAACTGTATTCCAAGCTTTCCCGGGGCATCTCGCTCCGGGCGCAAAGATAATTAAATCTTCGGGATTGATATTATTTGCCAATAACCACGCATCCGCCTTTCGCTCCGATTTTTCTTTAATATACAGATGCAGCTTGAACGGCATTTCCTGAATTCCTATTGTCCGGCGCAACAGATCAAAATGCCTTAAGGCGATATAACAATCTCTTCTTGGAGGCGCTTTTAAATTGTAAAGAAAAGAAGCGAATCTTACATCCGACCAGCCAACTCTGTATTTTGCGTGACTTAAAAGAACCATAACCCGGGAACCGCCGTTGGCGGTATGATCAATAACCAACCGGTAATTCGCAAAAAATATACGGGTTAAAAGAGACAACCGCCGCAGAAAATAATTTTTACTTTTTTTCATGACGCAAACACGGATATTATTTATCAACGGGTTACCTTCAAGAACTATTTTGCACTTCTCAGCGACAAGAAAATCAATTATCGCGTTTGGGAATTTTTGCCGCAGAGCCTCAAGGTATGAAGTTGTGAGTAAAACGTCGCCCAGCTCGTAAGTCTGAATGATCAATATTTTTTTAGCGGATATATCCGGCATCTCTTCTGCTCCGAATCAGTTTGCGGCTTTGGTTTCAATTCCAAGTTTTTCAAATATAAATTCCACTTTTTTGAACGCTTCCGGCGCGGTAATTCCAAATGTGTTATTTGGATCTTCACTGTTATTTTTTACAAATTCAGCATTACGCATATGATAGTGATGTTCAAAGTAGTCTTGCGGAGACCAGTGCTGAGGATCCGTGCGGCAGAAAAACGCGAGGGACGGCGTACCGAGTACAACAGAAAGGTGGTTAAGGCCTCCATCGTTACAGATCAATAATCTTGCTCTTTTAACAAACGCGGCGGCTTCGTTATATGTTGTTTTTTCTAAAAAGAAGGCGGGGGCTTTCATACTGTTTTTCATTCTCAACGCAGCTTCGAATTCACTGGGAGCCCATATAACAGCTATTTTTAAATCGTATTTTTCAACTATCATATCAGCAAGGGCCGCGTAACTATCCGGGTTCCACGCTTTCCATGAAGCTTTTGCGCCCGGCGAAAAAATAATTATCTCTTTTGTATCAATACTGTTTTCCGATACCCATTTGTCTACTCTCAGATTTGACTCTTCATTTATATGAAAGAAAAAATCCGGTTTCCGGTACTCAATGTCCAACGGGGAAAGCAGATCAAAATTTCTTACCGCAGGATAATAACGGTTTTTTCGCGGCGCCGCCTTTAGATTATATAGAGGCGCGGATCTGACATATGCCCAGCCAAGCCTGTACTTTGCGCGGCTTACAATAACTATAGCCCTTGAACCGCCGTCTGCCTGCTGGTCAATCACTAACCGGTAGTTTGCGAAAAAAATACGGATTAACAAACGCACTCTTCCGAAAACATAGCCAAGCTTATTTTTTTTTGACGGCGAGGCAAGCACATTGTTGATAAATGGGTTGTTTGCGAGTACTTCATCAAATGGTTTTGAAACAAAAAAATCAATAATCGCGTTTGGAAATTTTTGACGCAGAGCTCCAAGGTAAGAGGCCGCAAGCAGCACATCTCCGTAAGGCCGCGTTTGAATCACCAATATTTTTTCCGCGCAAATTTCTGCCATAATTTTCTCTTTTGCCTGTCAGTAACCGGAGTATCCCTTCTCCTCAACCAGAGAGGAATTGGTTTTTATATTTATCTCTTTTTTGATAGCCGCTCTCTTGTCATTAGACACATAAACGCTTCTTGCTAAATGAATAAATTCATCATCAAAAGCTTTTACACTCTCCTTTTCGCGGATCTTATCTTCAATCTCCCACAAACTTTCATTAACCCGCAGCAGCTCCTGAAAATATACGTCTGTAAAAGTAATTCCAAGACTCTCCATTTTCGGATAAAGCAGATCATATTCACGCTTGATATTTTGAATTTTTTCCTGATCTTTTATCATTTTCAGTTTGATAAACAGTATTGTAATCTTGTCTACAAGTTCACCATTCGATATTTCGATCTGCATATATGCCTCTCAAAAGTTTTTGCCTGTAAAATTTATCTTTTCATCACCAACAAAAACGCAGAACTTCGTTATTAATATTTGTTGTTTTATTTCCGCATTCCGCGTTATTATTTTTTTATCATTTATCATCTGACAACTTCGCCCAAAAGCCCCGCCACATAACCCGCTGTTACGCTTTTTTGACATTTGTATCTGTTTTCAGACAATTCGCATTCTCTTTGAAAGCAGGGTGAACACTCCTGTTTTACATGCGCGATACGGGTAAGTTTGCCCAACGGTCTTGTCCACTGCGGCGAAGTTGATCCGAATATTCCCACAACAGGCGTACCGATGTAAGCGGCCGCGTGCATAAGTCCTGAGTCATTCGATACTACCGCAGAGGCGCGGGCGATTATCTCCATAGCCTCCTTAAGCGACGTTTTACCCGCCAGATTCTTTACACGGCCAGAAAAAACGGCGGCAATTTCCTCTCCCGTTTCAAAATCTTTTTTATCACCCAGGATAATAAATTTTCTTTCAGGAAACATAGCCGTCAAATCTCTATAACCAGGCCACTGTTTGGCAGGACCGTAAGCAGCTCCGGGACACAACACAATCTCCTCCCCCGCCGGCTCATGTACGGGCAGCCCTCGCGGCTGCCCTCCTTCTTCGCCTGCCAGCCCGCTCAAAAACCGAGCCGCGCCAGCCCAATTTTCAGGCGGCTCGCAGGCAGCTTCAAGCACATCACTGTAATAAAGTGTAATATGCCTGTTTTTGGCGGATATAAAAAATGGCAAAGGGTCTGTCAGAAGCGGAGAGCGGTTCTGTGCGCGTATCCCTCTGCGCCGTTTTATTTTACTTCTGAACCCAAGCCAGGCCGCCGAAAAAGATTTGGGGAGAAGATACAAAGTATCAAATCCGCCGCTTCTTATTTCTGAAAGACTTTTACGAAATTCACCCCCGTTTTTACGCCGGTAAACAATATAGGGAATATCATCACCTAAAAGAAAAGCAAGCGCCGCCTGTTTTTCAGGTACGATAACGGTCAGCTGCCCAGCCGGAAGTTCATCAAACTTTCGCCGAACAACCGAAGCTGCCATAAGAAAATCGCCTATCCAGTTAGGCATCAAAACAGCGCATTTTTCCACTTATTAAAATTAATTTTTGCCATTTTTCGGTATAGTATTTATTTTAGAGACACAAGAGAGAGTGTTCCGGCACAGAAAATCTTAACGCGGGAAAAGAGTTAGCTAAAAAATGTCATTGCAAACAAAAAACGGTTTCAACGCAAATGAGCCGGTTTCTGTTACAAAGCTTACACTGTCGGTTATTATTATCACTAAAAATGAGGAGAAAAACATTGCCCGCTGCCTCAACAGCGTGGAGCTCTGGGCAGATGAAATTATTGTCGTAGATTCGGGAAGCGCAGACCTTACCGAAGAGATCTGTAAGAGGTATCCGCAAGTACGTTTCTCTTATAATCCGTGGGGTGGATTCGGGCCGCAAAAAAAACACGCGCTCTCACTGGCGTCTTCACAGTGGATATTGTCATTAGACGCGGATGAGGTTATTCCTCCCGAGCTGGCGCGGGAGATAAAGACTGTAATCGCCGATTCAAACTTCAATGGTTATAAAATTCAAAGAAAAAATTTCTACCGCAGCCAATGGATCCGCCACTGCGGTTGGTGGCCGGAATGGAAATTAAGACTCTTCCGGCGAGAGTCTGGATGTATTACCAACAGCCTTGTTCATGAATCTGTTGAAGTGAAAGGAACTGTTGGCAGGCTGAAGCATCCTTTTGAGCATTATTCTTACAATTCGGTTTCTGATTTTACTGTTAAGATGGATCTTTTCTCCTCTCTTGGCGCACAGAATATGCGCAGGAACGGACGACGAACTTCGACCGCCGACGCTTGTTTCAGAGCTATTTGGGCATTCTGCAGAATCTATTTCCTTAAATTAGGCTTCCTTGACGGACGAGCAGGACTTATAATCGCTTTTTCCGCTATGGCAGGAATCTTTTACCGTTATATCAAGTTACTGGAATTGCGTCAGGATTCAAAAAAACAATGAAAGTCCTGCAGATTAACACAGAAAAAGGTTACAGAGGCGGAGAGCGGCAAACTATTTTGACGACTATGGGACTCATAAATCTTGGGCATGAGGTCGATATTATGTGCCTTAAGGGGGAACCGCTCAGCCAAAAAGCTTTGGACAAATCTTTGAATGTAATTCCTGTTTCAAATCAAACCGCATGCTTTACAAAACTGATTACAGCTGCCGACGAATATGATATTTTGCACGCGCAAAGCGCAAAAGCGTTCGGGTATGCCGCTATGTCCAAATTCTTCCATAAGCAGCCGCTCATTTACACACGAAGAGTAGATTTTATTCCCTCTTCGGGAAAATTAACCAAATTCAAATACAAAAAAGCAGCCGCTGTTGCGGCAATAAGTACCGCTATCAAAGAGATTCTTGTAGATTATGGATTGGAAAAAGTTGAACTTATCCCTTCAATTGTAAATAATACCGTACCTGATACCGAACGGGCGCGCAGGATACTTCAGGAAAAAAATATTGACGTCAGCAAAAAGATAGTCGGGGTTGCCGCGGCATTTACAGGTCATAAAGACCCCATGACAATGGTTGCGGCTGCCAAATTGGTTCTTGATAATTGTCCCGAAGCGATATTTATTCACTTTGGTGACGGCGGGTTAAGAGATCAGGTTGAAAATGCCGTAAAAAAGGCGGATATTGTAAAACGGTATATACTTATGGGACATGTGGCTGATGTGGAAGATTTTTTTCCTCTTTTCAGCGTGTTTGCTATGAGCTCATCAAAGGAGGGTCTCGGCAGCTCCGTACTTGACGCATTTCTGCATAGAGTTCCTGTAGCAAGTACAGACGCGGGAGGATTAAAAAATCTTGTCACGAACAGAGGTTTGGTTTGCGGAACAGGCGATGCTTCAGGTCTCGCGGATAATATAATGATCCTTTTAAATGATAAAGTGAGATCGGAAACTTTTTGCGACAGAGCTTATGACTATTGTTTAAGTGAGCATTCGATGGAAGCAATCGTTCTAAAATATCAATCGCTGTATAAAAAAGTACTGAGTAAAAAAGTATTATGAATTTGGAGCCGCTTTGAAAGTCAGTCTGATAATAACCACCTATAACTGGAAAGAAGCTTTGCGGGTTTCTTTACGCAGCGCATTGTGTCAGAAACGCCTTCCCGATGAAATTCTTATTGGAGACGATGGGTCGCGGCCCGATACAAAAGAGATGATAGAAATTATCGCCGCTGACTCCGCGGTTCCAATTCGTCATGTATGGCACGAAGATGACGGTTTCAGGCTCTCCATGATCCGCAATAAAGCGATTGCGGCAGCCCGCTGCGAGTATCTGATATTTATTGACGGAGACATTTTGCTGCATCCACTTTTTGTCGATGACCATTTGTCAATGGCTGAAAAGGGACGTTTTTTTATCGGAAGAAGAGTTCTCGCGGGACAGGCATTATCACAGAAAATCCTGCAGGGAAAAAACGGGTTTCCATCTTTGTTGACTATGAACCTGCACCATCGCAAAAACACTT
The DNA here is from genome assembly GCA_031254105.1 of Chitinispirillales bacterium. Taxonomy (GTDB): domain Bacteria; phylum Fibrobacterota; class Chitinivibrionia; order Chitinivibrionales; family Chitinispirillaceae; genus WRCH01. The sequence continues at coordinate 89,938 of JAIRVB010000013.1, read as the reverse complement.
TACGAATTCCGTTTATAACTAATTTCTGTAAGCAGCAGCCTCTTCCGTCGGGAAAGGGCTGCGGCAGCAACATGGCTTTCTGGAAAAAAGACGCAATAAACGTAAATGGTTTTGATGAAGATTTTACCGGATGGGGAAGAGAAGATAACGATTTTACGCTGCGGTTGACAAACGCTGGAATATGCGGATCTTTTCTTAAGTTTATAGCATTGACAACCCATCTTTATCATAAAAAAAACTCAAGAGAACATTTAGGAAAAAATGATGAACTGTTTGCGAAAACGGCTCAATCGGGGAAAATTCGATGCGAAAAAGGTGTTGACCAGTATCTCCCAGAATTACAGAGTGTTACGGCTGTCTGAGTATTGAACTGTTAGAAAGGGTAAGAGGTGGAGCCGTTAATTAGTGTGATTGTGCCTACTTATAATGGTGAAAAGTATATCGGCAGGTGTATGGAAAGTATACTCTGCCAGACATACGGGAACTTGGAAATTATTGTGGTTAATGATGGCAGCACCGACAATACCAACACTATTTTAAGCCAGTACGCGGCAAAGTATAACAATGATGATTTTCAAAGAATTATCATTGTCAATAAAAAAAATGGCGGGATCGCGAGCGCAAGAAATAAAGGTCTTGAAACAGCAAAAGGGGAATACATAGGTTTCGTTGATCATGACGATACAATTGAAAAAGATATGTACGAAACCTTAGTAAAAAACGCTCTCAAATATAACGCCGATATTTCACATTGCGGAACCAAAACCGTTTATCCGGAAAAAACGAAAATCTATTGTAATAATACCGGAGAAACTTTTGTACAGGACAACACACAAGCGCTCAATTATCTATTTAAACCCGGACATGGCATATCAACCGTATGGAATAAATTGTACAAAGCAAAACTTTTTGAGAATGTAAAATTTAATGAAGATATAAAAGAAGGCGCTGATGATCTCTTAATAAATTATAGTTTATTTTCTAACGCGAATATAATCGCATTTACAGATGCAGCAAAATATAACTGGTATCAAATAGCGGCTTCTGTATCCTATAAGTCAATAAATATCCGGGGTTTGGGAGAACGCCGTTCCGTGCTTATTAATATCTTAAAACAGATAGATCCGCTTCAAAAAGAGATATACTCTATTGTCTTCAATTTATATATCCGTTATCTGTTTAGCGTATTGAAATTAAAAAAGAGTACTTTGAACGATGATTGTAAAGCGTTTCAAAAAGAGATAAAACTGGAACTAAAAAAACATATGGGAGCGGTAATTAAAGCAAATGGACTGAATTTGAAATATAAAATTGATTGTTTAGGTATTTTTTATATTCCATTTTATCTTAATATGCGCTATCATGGAACTCATCGTAAAAATAAACGCAAAAGCAACAAAACGGCAGCGTTTACTTAACGGTAAGGATTGCTGATTTGTAAGTCATTATATACTTTTCTCTTCAGATAATAATAAGGTAATACAAATGGAACCGTTAATCAGTGTGATTGTGCCAACTTATAATGGAGAGAAGTATATCGGCAGATGTATAGAAAGTATACAAAACCAGACATATAAAAACTTGGAGATTATTGTTGTCAATGATGGCAGTACTGATAAAACAAACACGATTTTGGACCAATACGCAAATAGGGATTATAGAATTACTGTCTGTAATCAAGAAAATGGCGGTGTCTCAAGAGCGCGAAATACCGGTATTGCAATGGCGAAAGGACATTTTATTGGTTTTGTTGATGATGACGATGCAATTGAAAAAGATATGTATGAATTATTGATAAAAAATATACTTGAATACAGCGCCGATATTTCACAATGCGGATGTAAAGAGATTTGCGCTAAAAAAATTAATTATCATTGCAGCACGGAAGATATTGTGTTGCAGAATAACAAATTGGCAACAATAACATTGTTAGCCGGAAAACGTAAAACTGAATTTAATTCCATGTGTAACAAAATATATAAATCTGAACTTTTCAAAAATTTTAAACTAAATGAAGCAGTCACAATTGCAGAAGATTTTATTGCTAATTATTATTTATTTTCTAAATCAGAAAAATTTGTTTTTATTAAAAATGCGGGGTATAACTATTACAAAAGGGAAAATTCGGCAACTACCGCAGGAATAAATTTTGAATCGCTTAAACAACTGTTTTTAGCATATTCTGAAATTATTAACAGTATAGATCCTGAAAGTGAAATTTATATGGCTGCTCTCGATCAGTACCTGAATCTTCTATTTGGTCTACTAAAACAAAAAGAATGCGCTCCTATTGACGAATATAAAATATTTCAGGAAAAATTAATTTATGAATTCAGAAAACATAAAAATGAAATTTACAGAATAAGTTTTAACTCCTGTATTCGTGAAATCTTTGGTATATTAAAACTAAATAAGCGCGAGATAAATAATAAATGTAAAATATTTCAAAAAGAATTAATACTGGAATTAAAAGAAAATATAAAGAAGATAATTAAGACAAAAGGGCTAAAAACAAAATATAAAATCGACACAATTGGCGTTTCGTTTATTCCGTTTTATCTTAGCGCACGCTATTACGGAACACATTGTAAAAACAAACGCAAGTTTAAAAAATAAAAAAGTTTGTGAGAAAAAGCTTTAAAAAGGTTAAAATGTAAATGGAGCCATTAATCAGCGTAATTGTCCCGGCATATAACAGTGAAAAATATATTGGCAGATGTATAGAGAGTATACTTAACCAAACATATAAAAATCTTGAAATTATTGCCGTTAACGATGGCAGCGCTGATAGAACTGGCGAGATTTTAGACCGCTACGCATCAAAGCATAACAGTGACGCCTTTCAAAAAATTACCATTATACATAAAAAAAATAGTGGTATTGCAGCAGCAAGGAATAAAGGTCTTGAAACGGCAAAAGGGGAGTATATAGGTTTTGTTGACAATGATGACACAATCGAAAAAGATATGTATGAAATTTTGATAAAAAACGCACTTAAATATGACGCTGATGTTTCACATTGCGGAACAAAGGTTGTTTATCCTGAAAAAATTGATTTTTGTTGTAATGATACCGGGAAAATTTTTGTACAAGACAATTCACAAGCAATTATTCATTTATTTAAACACGGACACGGAATGTCACCCGTTTGGAACAAATTATATAAAGCAAAACTTTTTACGGGTATTAAGTTTAATGAAAATTTAAAAGAAGGTTTTGATGATCTTTTAATAAATTTTTATTTATTCTTTAACGCAAACGTAGTCATTTATATTGATGCTGCCAAATATAATTGGTTTAGAATAGCAACTTCTGTATCAAGCAAACCAACAAATATTCGAATTTTAAAGGAACACCATTTTGTATTTGTTAATATTTTAAAACAGATTGAGCCATTTAAAAAAGAGATGTACTATACTGTGTTCAGTTCATATATTCATCATCTATTTCGTGTATTAAAGTTTAAAGAAAATACTTTGAGTGATGAGTGCAAGATATTTCAAAAAGAAATTATACAGGAATTAAAAAAACACCAGAATGAGATTTGCATGACATTTTTCAATTTATACATTCGCGAAATATTTAGTGTACTAAAATTAAAAGAGTGTGAGATAAGCGATGAGTGTAAAATCTTTCAAAGAAAATTGAAACTGGAGTTGAAAGAAAATACAAAGAAGATAATTAAGACAAAAGGGCTGAGAACAAAATATAAAATCGACACAATTGGCGTTTCGTTTATTCCGTTTTATCTTAGCGCACGCTATTACGGAACACATTGTAAAAACAAACGCAAGCGTAATAAATTTTATTTACATAGAATAGTCGATAAAATACTTTTAAAGTTTAATGATTACAAATACGACAAGCGGAAGAACAGATATGCCGGTACTTTTTTGACAAAAATACATAACTATCCCGGAGAAATAACTGTTCACGGTAAAGCGGATAATGTTATTTACTGTTTCTGGACAGGAGATAATGAAATGTCAGCTCACAGAAAATCTGGACTTGAATCAATGAAGGCAAATACAGGTGTGAAGGTTGAGTTAATTACTCCACAAAAACTGGGTATGTATCTTAAGTCTGATTATCCGCTGCATGACGCCTATCACTACTTGTCGTTGGTACATAAATCGGACTACTTGCGGTGTTATTTTATGCATCATTATGGAGGTGGCTATTCGGACATAAAATATCATTGCTATTCATGGGAACCGCTGTTCGATTTGATTAACAACAGTGAGAAGTGGATTACGGGATACAGAGAAGTTGGAAAAAAGGGGGTTGCAATTGCGCCAGGTGTTTTGGGTAAAGATTTGAAACATTACTGGAACATTTTGATAGGGAATTGCGCATATATTTGCAAACCACATACTCCATTTACATATGACTGGTATATGGAATTGCACCAACGGCTTGATGTTTACTATTCTGACTTAAAGAAATATCCAGGGAATGTTATGGGAGATAATCCCGGCTATCCTATTCCCTGGACAAATATTTTGGGGAACATTTTTCATCCTTTATGCTTAAAATATTCCGATAAAATTTTGTATAATGATAACGTAAAACCGGATTTTAAAAAGAAATACCGATAATTATCTGTGTTATCTGATAAATAGTGCTATATGTAAATAAAACCATTACGACAACACCGGACTCCCCTGACAAACCGCCTGCACCCGCCTGTACATCTCATAAGCAGAAACGTAATGAAGAAAAAAGCCTTGATTACAATGAAATGTTTTCTCTAAATATCCATAAAGATCATGCATACCTGATTCCCCAAACAGATAGCGAACCGTAGAATCTACCGCTCCGTATGTATGAAGTTTCAAAAATATGTGTCCGGGAGCGCCTTCAATTTGTGCGGGCGTGTCGAGCCACAGCTTTGCTCTGTGCGGTGTAAAGCGGTTGCGGCTGCTTATCTCACCGGTCTCTATTCGTGGGAACAAACACAGGCGACGGTTTCTCCAGTTTACCCCCAAGGGCCCCTGAATGATCAGGAGGTCTTCTTCAGACCAGTTATGAATAGAGGCGCGGCATCCTCTCTCATATAAATTGTTCTTGGTGTCTGCCGTATCTGAAAAAAATATACTGTTAATAACGGGAGGCTGAGCGGTATCCGGAGTGGATGGAAAGGTAAAATCCGCATAGCAGCCGCACTCTTTGAGGATGAGTGATTTTTGCTTCAGGTCATAAAACTGTTTTTGAAGTTGAGAGCTGCTCTGCGCACTCCCGTCATAAATGAATCCGAAAAAGATTTTGTCCTCACCGACTCTTCGCAGCAGCCCGTGATGATGGAACAACACATCTCTGAAACCTTCAAGTTTACGTTTAAAACTTTCTGATGTATCGTTTTTCTGACGCAGAAGAATTTCCACATCCGCAATTTCCGCTTTGCACATCTTGTAAAGAGTATCTACGAAGCGTGGATTATAACCGGATTCGTCATAAAAGAAAGTATGCACAGGCTGGCGTCCCTGAGAATCTCTATGTTCTGAGGCAAAGCGGCTGTATTCCCGTCCCCATGTTACAATGCGGTGTTCGGCAATCTCCTGATTTACATTATTACGAAATGGAGAGAGATGGTTACAGAATGCGACATGTAGATGTACCGGTTCATCGCCAATCCAAAATTTTTTTCTACGTTCCCTTTTTATATAAGACACAAGCCAGCGTCCCGTACTACTGCGCCGGATACGGTTAAAAACATAAAGAAGCGCGGCTATACAGAGAAGAAAAAAGATAGATACGGCTGCTGCCATGCATTCCGCCTTTTTTGGTTAGCTTTATTTACATCACATGAATCAAAAAACCTGCCACCTTTAGTAGTGGTTATTATTGTGCGTGCGCTCATCTTTTCTATAGTTTTTTCTAAATTCCGAATTCTCAACTCTAAGTTCTGAGCTCTGAGTTTTAACTTTTATTTTTGACAAAGATGTGTTCCAGAAGCTCGGTAGAAGCTACTGCCGCTATTGCAATCTGTTCGACTTCTCCAATATGTACCCCCCTTTGCGCTTTTTTCATTAAATTGTTTACTGCTTCAGCGTTAAAAAACGGGGAACGGCTCAGATTTTCGGCGGAGAGCATATATGAAGAAAGTGTGTTGTTATTTTTAGTAAAGCAACGTGAAATCGGCGCGCGATATGGCTGCTTGACTCTTGAACAGATGCTTTTGGGCAGTATGTCATTAAACGCGGCTTTTAGAATATATTTTTCATTTAGCAAGTTGAGCTTGAAGCGTGGAGGTATGGTATGGGCAAATTCTATTACTCTATGGTCAAGAAAAGGGAAGCGGCCGCTTATGGAGTTGCTGGCAAGCATACGGTCACCCTGAGTTGTGAGCAGAACCCCCGACATGAAAAGAACTATCTCCAAGTATTGCGCCTGACAAAGCGGATCCCAGCGTTTCATTTCGGGATCAAGATACTCATTGAGCTCGCCGTATACATGATTTTCTTCATCAAAGTTTTGGATAAGTTCATCGGAGCAAAACTTTTTTACCCTCCCGGTATTGTTCCAGCGTAAACGATGCGAGTAAAACGGATCGTTTAATTCCGTAAGTCCCTGTTTAAAGAACAGCTGCCAGAAAGTGCCGGAAGTGGCGGCTCCCTGAATAAACGGATATGTTCGCCGCAGAAGCTGAGGCCGGATTTTTGAGTCCGGGAACCGCGCCCAAAATCTCCTTATCGCGCTCTCTTTAAAGATGTCGTACCCTCCGAAGATCTCATCGGATCCTTCGCCGGTAAGAACTATTTTTGTACCTGAACCTGCCGCGAGTTTTGAGAGGACAAAAAGAGGGGCTGCCGCGGTGCGCACAAGCGGACTCTCCGCGTGTCTGAGCACTTGAGGCAGAAGTACGCTTATATCATGTGTTTGCACGTTAACAGAGTGATGCCTTGTTCCAAGCGTATTGGAAACGGCTCGCTGGAACTTGCTCTCATCAAAAGCGCTTTCACCAAAGGTAACCGAAAATGTTTTTAGAGGAACTTCTGAACTGCGTGAAGCAATAGCGGCAATAATGGAAGAATCAAGTCCGCCGCTAAGATAAGCGCCTACGGATACTTCTGTTGTTTGGCGCAGCCTTACAGCGTTGATAAGAAGCTCTCTTGTACGTTCGGAATAGTATGTGAACGGTTTCTGTTCATAATCACAGTTGTCAGGAAAAACATGCTTCCAATATCTTCGCGTCTTTATGCCGGAACTGTCAATAACTACCATGCATCCGGGCGCAAGCTCATTTATGGAGCGGAATGCTGTACGCGGAGGAACGGTTGCCCAAAGCGTAAGTATCTGTTCCAACCCTATGAGATCGATCTGTCTTTTTACCTGCGGAGAACAGAAAAGAGATTTTATCTCAGAGCCAAACAAAACCGTACCATCATTAAGTGTGGTATAGTAAAGAGGTTGTATTCCAACCCGGTCTCTTACAAGTATTATTTTTTTCTCATTTTCGTCAAATAAAGCAATTGCGAATTGACCATTGCAGCAGTTAATAAAATCGAGACCGCGCCGCTTATAGAGATATGACAACAGCTCCGCATCGTTTCTGACGTGAAAATTGTGATCCTTTGCCTCAAGCTGCGCAACGATCTCTTTACGGTTAAAAATCTCTCCGTCAAGAACCGTTATTACGTTTTCATTTTGCCTGATCTCTCTAAGCCGTCTTTTATCTTTTTCTTCACAGTTTGAAAGCGCAACCTGACCAAGACCTGCGGAGCCTTTACAATAGATATGGGTCTCATCCGGCCCGCGATGATCTAAAGCGTCTGTCATCTCAAACAGGAGCGCACGGTTTGCTTCGTATGTCAGAGAACTGTTAAATATTCCTGCTATTCCACACATAATGGTTAACACCTATAAGAATTGTTTAGAGAACTGTTAAACATTCCTGCTATTTAACACATAATGGTTAATACCTATAAGAGTTGTATTGATAATATTCAGGTCTGCGGTAAGGCGCGCCGTTAAATACTATACCCAATACTTTCTTTTTGAGTCCCGGGAATTCCGCTATTTTTTTATTGAGATGGGTTATGTTTGTAAAATTCGCTTTCGCTACTATAATGTACCGTTCAAAAGAGTCCTGAATTCCTACCGCGTCGGTTGTGACCGCAAGCGGAGGGGTGTCCATAATGACAACATCGAAACGGTCACAAAGCATCTCAAGCGCCTCTCTGAAACGGCTTGAGTTTATAAGTTCCGCTGAGTTAAGCGCAGGAGTGCCGCTTGGTAATAGGTAAAGATTTGATATATGTGTGCGCCGCAGTACTTTGTCAAGACTTTGAGGCTGTACGGAGCCTATGCGTTCGGAGAGAAGATTTGAAAGTCCCGGTCTTTTTTCAATGCCAAACGTACAGTGCTGAACCGCGCGCCTGAGGTCGCCGTCTATAAGAACCGTGCGAAGTTCCTGCTGCGCCATGGTAATTGCGATATTTGCAGCGGTAAAGGATTTACCTTCTCCCATATTTAAACTTGTTACAAGAATTCGCTTTTTCTTCTGATCAAAAAGGCTCAAAAGTATCTTTGCCCGCAGAGATCTGTAAGTTTCGTCAACAAAATTGTGAGAGTAGTCGGCAGCTACCAGCTTTGGGTCAATTCCGCTTTTGTAAGAGCTTAATACACGCTTATCCCAGCGCCCCTTTATGGGAATCGACTCAAGAAGAAGGAAATGGGTAAGGCGGCTAAGGTCTTTTTCGGTACGTGCGCGTCTGTCAAAATAATCAAGTACGAGTACAGGCCCGAAACCCGCCGCCATACTGAAGAAAAACCCAGCTCCCAAAACCAGAATAAGGCTGCGCATATCTCTGCCGCTTTCCGGTTCTACCGCTATATCTACCAAGTAGACATCTGTGGCAGCTACGGAATTTGCGACAAGCGCCTCATTGTAGCGAGAGAGTACACCCGCGTAAATTTCGGCGTTTACCTCATACTGGCGTTTTAACTTTGAATACTGGATCTCCTTTGCCGGCAGGGTCGCAAGATCGCGGTGGAGGCTGTTTACTCTGTCCTCATTCTCCTGCACCCTGCGCTTAAGGTCATTTGTTAATGTAGAGAGCGCTTTTGAAACCTGAGCGCCAAGTTCGCTAATCCGTTTTCTATTTTCCTGCACATGAGGGTGATTAGGAGAGTAAGCGCTGTCGTACATGCGCTGCTGTACGGAGAGCCTGTTACATTCCGCGTGCAGCCCCGAAGCTGTTGGCGCTGAGTGACGCATAAGAAATGCGATCATCTCATTGATGAGAGGCAATAGACTATTATTTTCAGCGCTCCTGTACCGTTCCTGAAGCGCGCGCGCCTGCAAAACATGGGAGCGAAGATCAGCCTCGCTCTCGCGCAGATCATTTAGCATATTTGGGGGAAGCATGGCATCGGGCAAACCTACTGTTGGGTTTTCATCCCTGAAGTGGCGCAGACTGGTTTCCGCTTCCTTCATAGATTTTTCAGCGGTTTTGAGCTGCTTTTCCAAAATGGCGAGTATCTCTTTTTTGCGGCTACCTTTTGTAAAGGAGTTTGTTTCTACAAAATCCTGCGCTATGGTGTTAACGACCTCTGTTATAAGGCCGTAATCTCTTCCTTCAAGTGTGATGGTCATTATGGTACCGCTTGGTTCGCTTAACCTGACGGAAAGATTACTTAAGATATTATCCACAGCGTCTCTGACCCGGCACACAGAGAATTTGGCCGGATATGGAGATTTAAGATACTGGCTGCTAAAGCGCAGATAAACCCCGGGAAGTCTGATAGAGTCAAGCTCTTCGATTTGACCGGCATAGACCTCACATTCTTTTATACCCGCACTTTTATTGCTGAAAAGGATAACATACTTATTTTGCTTTTCGATAAACTTTATCTCATATAACCCGTTAAGAGCCTCACTTTGCACAACAATAGAATCAAAAAGGGCTTTACGTTCTATTTTGCCGGTTTGAAGCTGCAAAGATAACTTTCTTACCACATCTTCCATAAATAAACGGCTTTGAATTAAAACAAGTCTGCTTTCAGGATCATCCGCTACCCGTTCGTCAACAGCGCTGAGGTTTGCCGGATCATCAAAGCGCAGCACGGACTGAGCGCTGAGCGCAGGTTTTAAGAGCCCGGTATGTGTCAACGAAAAAAACCATACAAACAAAAACAACACGGACACAGGGATAATAAACCAAGCTTTTCTTATGATAAGCCGTACATAATGATCCCACTGTCTTTTGCCGGTCTCTGTAATACTGTTAGCCATATATGCCTCTTTTAGCAAGCGACGCTTTATCGCAGCATTGTTACATACAGTGAAAGAAAAAATGTAGCTACAGGAAGTACATCCCGTATTAGTGTATCCCGCAAAAAACCTGACCAGAAAGTGCGCGTTGGATCAGCGGGAGTTGAGATCCTGTCTCCCGATTTAATCCCAAGAGCCCTTAGGGAGTGTCCCGACTGACAATGAATAGTGAGGTTTGACGCCAAAGTATTCTTATCTCTCTCCCATTTCATTTTACGCAAACCCTCCTCATGAGAAGGCCCTCCTGCCATGTAAACAAGCTCCCAAAGAGAGTGATCGGGTTCAATGTAGTACAGGCCCGCTCTTGCAAATCCCCCAAGCATGGTTACCCTTATAAGAGGGGTAACCTGTATCTCAGGAAAGCGCAGGTATTGGGCAAAGGTACCCTGCAGAAACTCACTGAACTGAGATACGCTCATACCGGTAACCTGGAACTTTCCTACAAGAGGTAAAAACACATATCCGCCCAAATCTATAGGATACGTGCCGTTTAAAAAATGAGCGGTATCCGGATGGATAGTGATTCTAAGTCCATCCCCAGCCACAAAAGTATCCGCTGTCCCGCTATAGGTGTAACTGCTCTCCTGAAGCTGAACAGCGCTGCTATTTCCAAAACCACTGCCGGAAAATATCGCCGAACACCCGCCTGAAAAGATAACCAAAGTTAATGCCGCACACTTACATAAACACTTTAACTGCCTTCTCATTGTTTGCTCCGCTCCATCTATTACCTGTCATTGTTCTGCATTTCAACGCACAGTTCTCTTAAAATGCAACGACTATGCCGGAAAACGAGAAAGCATGTTGTAACCCATAGCAGTTTTACTTCTTCGAAAATGACAAGAATTTGCGAAAAAGGAAATGGTAATAAGGTATTACAAGAACTGTTTGTGTTCCCATAGACGATGTAAAGTGAGAAGAGTATTCTGTAAAGGCACTTGTGTATAAAGACGTAATTATCGTAAAATCAGCGTGTTATACCAATTGTTTTGACTGGTTGAATAGCGGTGAGCAGCAAAAAATTTACTTGGCATATAAAAATTGACCTTTTGGCACACTGGTTGCTGTCTGATAAATTGACAACTTAAGCGTTCAAAAACGCAACTGTTTGTCTAAGGGCCAATAATAAAGGGGGCGTATATGCTTACTTCTGTTAAGAACTATCCTGTCGGTTGTCAGGTTACGCAAACTACCGCACAGCGCCGTTTATTAGTTATTGATGATGATCACGCTGTACTTTTTGCCTTAAAGAGACTCTTTGATTCTCCTGAGGTGGAAGTGGATACGTGCGATTCCCTGGAGAGCGCAATGCTTCTAATTGACAGCAACTGCTATCAGCTTGTTCTGACAGATCTTTGTTTCAGCGAAACAGTGCTGGACGCGGGGATAGAGATAAGCGCCTATATTAAATCAACGCAGCCGGATGCCAAAGTAATTCTGTGGACAGGCTCTGAAGGCCACTCCCTTAAAGAGAAAGCAAAGGCAGCGCGCGTGGATTTTTTCTTTCAAAAACCGCTTTCTGCCCAAATTATCAAAAGTATAATGGAAAATCTCTATTTTTAGAACCCGAGCTAATTATTCGGAGCAATATGAAGATATGAAGAGATGTGTTATACATGGATTTATTAGAAATATCAATATATAAAGCGCTTCCTATGCGGGAAATTCCCGATTCTCCACCGCTCGTTTATACTCCTTAAATGCCTCAAGCATTGTCTGACGCAAGTTTGCAAAGCGGCGAACATGTTTAAAAAGTTTTGGCGACAAACCCAAAAGATCATTAATTACTAAAACCTGCCCATCACAACCGTTACCGCTGCCTATTCCGATAGTAGGTATTTTTAAATTATTGCTGATTTTTTCCGCAAGCTCCGCGGGCACCTTTTCAAGCACGATGAGAGAAGCGCCGGCCTCAGCTAAAACTGAAGCGCTGTTAAGAAGATCTTCCGCCTGATCTTTATCCTTACCAAAAACAGCCGGTTTATTATGAATTTGTGGATTGTAACCGATGTGTGCGCAAACAACACATCCATTATTAACCAGATTATTAACAATTTCGGCTTTCTCGCTCCATCCTTCAATCTTGACACAATCCGCACCCTTTTCTATGAGAAAGCGCGAGTTGGCGAGAGCGCTCTCAACAGTATCAGCGCATCCAAAGGGCAGATCAGCGATTAAAAATGCATTCCTGACTCCTCTCCTCACGGCAGAGGTATGGTGGAGCATATCCGCAATGGTTACTTCACGCTCGTTTGAAAGCCCAAGATAATTTGTTCCGACACTATCACCTACCAAAACGCAATCAATGCCCGCCTCATCCATAGCTTGGCCGCTTGGAAAATCGTAGGCGGTGATCATTGTTATCGGGAAATCCGCAAGTTTTTTTTCCGTGATATATTTTAAATCTTTTTTCATTGGCTTCAAAATAATTTATGCTGATGACAGGTATTTGCTTTTTCACCTTTTCGGTGTGACGTGTGAACGGTTCTAATCACTCAACCTGAGTTTTCTGGATATCGGTATAATAAATGAACTCTGCAATATAACCGACATCATACAAACAAAAAATGTTACACTGAAGACATACTCCGCGTAAGGCAGCCCTACACTTAACAAATGCGTAGCAAACACAATTGATGAAGCGCCGCGAAATCCTGCCCAGGATACAAGCGCGATCTCATTTAGAGGGCGGCCAAACGGTTTCATCAGCATAAACATAACAAAAGGTCTTGCGATAAAGAACAAAAACAACGCGAAAAGAAACGCGTTTCCCGCAACCGCCGCAACCGCCGAAGGAACGCACAATATCCCCAAAATAATAAACAGTGTGATCTGCATAAGCATGGAGATAGCGCTGTAAAGCTTTGAAAGCGAACCCTTATGCACTAACTTACCGTTTCCGATGATAATGCCGCCTATGTAAACCGCTAAAAATCCGCTTCCGCCAAACTGTTCAGCCGCGCCGAAAATTAGAAAAGCTGTTCCGCAGAGAAGCGCTCCGTAAAGTCCATCAATCTCTACATTGAGCCAGTTGATGAGGAACTGTCCAAGTTTTGCAAAAACAACTCCCGATATCACGCCTACAACTATCTGCTGGACAAGCATTAATGACACATTTTGAGAGCCTATGGCAAGCGCTATGAGCACTAATGTAAGTATATGAGCAAACGGTTCGTTTGAACCGCTTTCGATTTCTAAAACATAATTCAGGTTGCTTTTCAATCCTACCTGTTTTGAGCGAAGCACCGAAAAAACAGACGCAACATCTGTGGATGAGATAACAGCGCCAAGCAGCATTGACTGAAGAATATCAAGACGCAAAACAAAATGGGCAAAAACTCCGGCAAAAAGAGTTGTTAAGAGGGTCCCGCCCACAGATAATACCGAAGAGAGCGCAAGTACAGGTTTTGCTTTTTTAAAATGGGTCTGAAATCCGCCTGTAAAAATTATAAGCAGCAGAGCAAAGTTACAGATGCGATCCACAGTGACCATATCTTCAAACTTAAACCAGTTGCCGATTATTACACCAATTATTATAAATCCAACAAGTGTGGGCAGACCTATTTTACCCGCTGTCTTGCAAGAAAGAGCGCTTATAACTAATATAATTCCACATATCAGAATAATGTCCATAAGAGAAACCTTACTACTGCCTGCAACCATTCTACTTGAAAAAGAAACCTGTTAACGCAAAAATGGTTAATTCTATATGTTTTTATTTCTGCATTATGAATTCTACATTATGATTTTGATGTTGAATTAGTATGCTTACCCGCCATTTTCAGGCATGTCAAGAACGCCATTAATAATTTCAAGTATAAGCCTGGTTTCAACATCCGCTTTACCAAGACACTGCTTAATTACATCAATATCATTTGATTTTATTGACAGTTCTATCATCTCAACGATATTGTTCAATGAGGCTCTTATTTCATGTCCCATACGGAAGATGATGCTTTCTTTTGTCAATAAATCCTTTATCGCTTCCTCTTCAGCCTCAATCCGCGGTTTTGTTTCATTTATCTTTGGCGTAAGCAGTTCTTTTATCGACCGGTTGAGATTGACAAGTTCCTTTTTCCCTTCAATCACAGAGATGTGAGTTTCAATTCTCTTTATAAGCAGAGCGCTGACAAAAGGTTTATGTATGTAATCCGCGGCTCCAAGATCAAGGCCCTCCATTTCACTTTGCGCATCATCCATGGCGGAGAGGAACATGACAGGAATCTCTTTATAGGCGTTATTGCTTTTTAATACCCGTATCGCTTCGTAACCATTTGTACCGGGCATCTCTACGTCAAGGAGTATAAGATCCGGAATTATATGTGTCATTATTTCAAACATCTTCTCAGCGCTTGGCGCGGGGAAAACATCATATAAATCTTTAAGCGTTTTTTTACAGGCGTTCAAATTAGCAGGATTATCATCTACGACGATAATTTTTTTCTTTGTCATAAGAGAAATATCTCCTGTTTCAGACCTGTTTTTACTGATTCACGCCGCAGCGAACATGCTTGCAAATGTAAACAAGCAATGTATTACGAATACTCTTTCGAAAGCCTCTCAATAACATCATTAAGTTCCATTATGTCTATCTTTTCCCTCAGCCACGCAACAAGATCCGCGCCGCTGTCATAACTGACAGCCTCTAATTTATCCATAGCGTTGTCAATACCTGACATATCATACGCTTTGCAGCTCTGCAGCAAACTTTCTAAGACTTCGCGGTCAGGAGCGTTTTTACGAGTCTTCTTACGGTCATGCGCTTCAAACCAGGCGTTTATGTTTGCAATAAGAAGTTCCGTTTCCTTCAAAAGCGGTTCCGTAAGCGATTTAATTTTATCGAAATCGCCGTTTTTAGCCGCTGACTCAAGTCTAGCCGCCGCTTTGCTTACAGCGAACGCGCTTATATTGCCGCTGCTGCCCTTCAAACCATGAGCGTTTATTCCGCACTCCCGCAGAGTCTCCGGCCCGACATCACGCAGTTTGTCAAGAAGCGCAGGGGTTTTGCCAGCAAAAGAACGCAGTATGGAGAGATAAACTTCGGTATCGTTACCGTAGCGGCTGATCCCTTCTTGGGGGTCAATACCGGATATATTGATATCAACACTTAAATGATTTCTCTCTTTTTGTTCGGAGGAGCGGGTGGATTGATCTGTTTTTTGAGGCGTTTTACTGCGCACCCATTTTTTAAGAATTGCGTCAAGTTGTATGATATCAATGGGTTTAGATAAGAAATCCTGAAATCCGTTGTCAAAAAACTGTTGTTCGGCGCCGTATATGGCGTTTGCCGTAAGCGCGATGATTGGAATATTGCGGCTGTATTCCGTATCAAGAGCGCGGATCGCTTTAGCCGCCTCTATACCGTCCATCTCAGGCATCATGTGATCCATAAATATGGCGTCATAGCTGGGCGTCCCTTTGCGTATTATGTCAACAGCCATTTGGCCGCTTGTAACGCAGTGGACTGTCATGTTGTACTTTCGCATAAGTCCGGCCGCTACATCAAGATTGTTTGGAATATCATCAACAACAAGCACACTGGCATGACCCAGATCCACCCTCACGAGCCTGTTGGAGGTTGAGCGTTTAGCGCAGCTGTAGTTAAAATTTCGCAGGTTTTCGGCTACATCTGTACCAATTATTGTATCATTTATAAAACCCTGCCTGATTTTTACCGTGAACGTACTGCCCTTTCCATACTCGCTTTCTACGGTTATGTGACCGCCCATCATGTGAACTAACTGATGGGTAATAGACAACCCAAGGCCGGTCCCCTCTATTTTACGGTTTGCCTTCTTGTCAATCTGAAAGTAATCTTTAAACAGATTCTTAATATCCGCCTCTTTTATACCCATACCCGTATCTTTTACGGTTATAGTAAGCCATACTTCGTCACCGCTGCACTCATAGCTCACGCCTAACTCAACTGTACCGACATTCGTGTATTTCACAGCGTTGGAGAGAAGATTGTTCATGATCTGCTTAATGCGCAGCTCATCACCGTAAAGCATGCTCGGAAGGGTTTCGTTGATATTCAACTTTAAATCAACAGGTTTCTCACCTATATATGTACTGATCAATATAACCGTATCGTTAAGCAGGCTTGGTATATGATACTCTACGGGAACAAGTGAAAGTTTACCTGATTCGATTTTTGAGATGTCAAGAATATCGTTTACTATGCTTAAAAGAGTCCCGCCTGCGTTGCTGATACTCAAATGATTTTCCGTTACATACTCAGGCAGATCTTTCTCCTCAAGCATAAGGTCTGTAAGGCCTATGATCACATTTAAAGGGGTTCGCAATTCATGGCTCATATTGGCAAGGAACGCGGATTTTGAACGCGAATGCGCCTGCGCCTCCTCCTTTAGCGCCACCACCTGCTCAAATGGTTTTTTGATAAAATTTGAGGCGATAACCGCGGCTATAACGCTTAGAAGAAAACTGATAAGCCCTACTATAAGAAGTCCTTTGTCCACATCCCGCACCGGACTTTCGGTAAGCGGCGCCACAATCCCAAGAACCCACCCCTCCGGAGATCCTGAGATCGGCCTGTAGGCGCATATCCGGCGGACACCGGAAATAGCGTAATAGCCAACACCTCTCTGGCCGCCGATGAGATTGGTTATCACACCCGCCAGCTCCTCATACTGCGGCTCGCTTTGCGCCCTGATTATAAAATTCTGCCGGTTTTGTACCCATTGATGACGGGTATTTGCTATTATGTAACCCTCATTATCGTCAATAAAAATATGCCCTGTCTCCCAAACATGATATTTTGCGGTCAGTTCGCTGAAGTACAGGCCGTCAATTGTCAGTACCAAAATACGGTTCTGTTCTTTGGGTATGGGAGCTGCTAAGTAGAACATCACACCATGTTCTGTGGGAATTGTAGAAGTAAAGGATTCCCTGCCTGAAAAAGCGTTCTGGATATACTTATTGCCTAAAAGCTCCGGATGTGCGGGTATCTTTCCGGAGGAAATGGCAACGCTTCCATCTTTGTCAAGAACCGCCAATCCGGCAAAATGCGGGTTGAGCTCCCCCTGCGCCGTCAATATTTCCGCCCATTTTTCCTGTTTGGAATCTGTCAGTTCGTGAGCTACATTCCTCGCTCTCATCCTCAAAAGCTCAAGTTCACTGCTTATGAACCTGTCCGCCATGTCAGCCACAGCAAGCATATCCGCTTCTATGTACTGTGTAATATTTTTCCGTACATGAACGGTCCCTGCCATAATACTGAACAGTATAA
This sequence comes from Chitinispirillales bacterium, assembly GCA_031254105.1. Lineage (GTDB taxonomy): Bacteria > Fibrobacterota > Chitinivibrionia > Chitinivibrionales > Chitinispirillaceae > WRCH01. The sequence goes on along the minus strand of JAIRVB010000013.1, from coordinate 72,413 downwards.
TAAGAAAATTTACCGAAATAATGACGAGAATTGCGGTGATGCGTATTTTCATTGATGTCCTTCACTTTCAAGAAGCCATCTTTCACCCGTTTTTATTGATTTAAGCTGAGATAAAACATGCAAGAACTGGCTCCGAAACTCCTATAACACTACGCTTCCGTGGTGATACGCGGGACTTTGCATGTAAAAGTCTATCTGTTTATAACTACATTTGGAGGAGCGCCGAGGCTTCCATCCTTGGTTTCCTCCCATCCAAGATATATCATTTTTTCCCTGACCACATCAATGAACTCAAGGGCGCGCGGAATTGGAGCGAAAAAGTTTGCTGCCATGGGTTTGTTGAAGTGGTTATTGCTCATGTAGTATTCAACCGCATACAAAATCTTTTCATCAACGGATATTTTAACTCCACGCTGCTCCATTTTCTCCAATTCTTCCTTTACGAAAGGGAAGAGCGCTTCAAGTCCCCTTTTGGCTACCATTATCTTATATTCGGAACGTATTCTTAAAAGATGCGAGGCAAGGTACTTGAAAAGATTGAGTTCTATGCAATTTTTCAATATTTCGGCACCTGTCATTGGCATAATTACGAGTCCTGTTGCGTTAAAGGTTTGGTTGATATAAACCTGAGGCCTGCGGTCCATTTATATTAGTATACTGTTTACCCGTCTGTTTTTCAATTTAATATTTGCCCAAGGCTCGTAAGCGGGGAATAGACTTTCAAATTTGCACTGTCTTGTCTATCGGATAATGCAGCCATTACGCCAAACAGCCTCGTTACAGGCAATAATTTTTCCGTATGCTTTTTTTAATACCAGTTCTACGATCAATTCCAAATCTTTATGATATTTTGGAATCTTCATTGCCAACGCTTTTAAAAACAATAATTTTTCCAGTGATATTATTATGTATTCTTTTTCCTCTAAAGCATTTTCCTTCAAATAATTATAATCAAATGTACATATTTGATTCCACATCTCAAAACCAAACTCACATATTCCAATATCTCCATATAAGTTTTTCATATTATTGGGATACATATTTTTTAAATTTATATGATCCTCATTATTTATTACAAAATCTATATCCGAACCTGCTTTGCGCAAACCATAGTATTCCATTGCTTTTCCGCCAAATAATAACGGCTTTTCCGAAAATTTATAATTTAATATGCCTAAATTAATTTCAAAATCTTTTTTCATAACTTATAGTATTATATATATATTCGATATTTGTCAAGCAAATAATTTTTATTTTAAACAAATCCTCTTAATTTTATTCCTCAAATTCTCCAATTTTTCACGTTGAGCGTCAGTAGTTTTTCGGCTTTCTTTGATTTTTCGGACTGTTTTGAGCTTCGTTGTTTTAGACAGCGAAGAATTTTCCAAATACCTTAAAATCTTATCGTCACTTTGGGGAAACATTTCAGATATAACCCAAGCTATCGCCATCTGTGTGTAGTATTTTTCGCTATCTTTAATGCTTGCTAAAAAATCATCGTACAATTCAACCCGTGTTTTGTACATGATAAAGGCAACGTAATAAAACCGGCTGACAAACTCCAAATCCGAATTTCGCGTGTGCTGAATAAGCGGAAACAGCACCTCAAATTCTAAGCGCTTGACTTTATCATAAGTGAAAATAGCATCGATATGCGCCCAGTTGTCAGCGTGTTTTATAAACTTTAATAAATAGGTTATCAGTGTTTTATCATCATTGATCTCCGCGATATTTGATGCGAATATCAGTGAGGTCAGTTCGTATGAATAGTCTAACGGACCTTCCGTTAAAGAGTAATTTTTCATTACACCCATCATTGTTTTAGTATCAAGACCATGAAATTTCAAGTTCGGGGAATTAATCATCTTTTGGTAAAACAATGCTTTTTTTTCATTGTTAAACTGATTAAAATAATCAACAGCCTCTTGATAATTTTTAAATTTTGTTTTCATATTTTATGTTTTCCTCTGTTTCAATAGCAACCCTTCCAAATAATCTTACGGCTGTAAAAATAAACACTCGTTTTGGAATTTCTATTTACTTCGCTAGAAAATTTTGACGACTCGCCAATTTTGACTTTGGGGGTTAATATCTGAAAATCCTGAATACTGATATTTTTTACAGCATCAAAACCGAACAAGTCCATCGCTTTCGTAAATCCATCGAAGAACTGCTTGTTGTAAATGTTTTTAAAAGGTTCCATAGTTTACCGTTAATACCCCAATATACGCAGCACAACTTCCCTCATCCTCCCCAAATATAGTAAAAAATCCACTATAACACCGCCATCTTCGTAAAAAACTCTAATTATAGGTATGTACGCGTATGCATTTCGTGTATCTATTCCTGCGTATATTCAACTGACAACACAAAACGCGCATGTTATGTAAGGTGAAGTTTAGTTATGACTTTTAATGCAAAAGATCAATTCACTATTAAAAAGTTGACTACAAAAAGTTAATTTACCATAAATAAGCTTTACGTTATTATTTTTACACTATTTTTAATAATACCGCCTTCCGGGAAAATGTATTTTTAGAAACAAACCAAAAGGGACATGATGTGAAACGATTAATTTTATTGTTGATTTTGATGTGCGGTAATATTCTCGCGCAAGAGATAGATGACTCGAAAGGCGTGAATTCGCAGACAGAAATTGACTGGCAGGCAAAGGCTTTTGAAGCTCAGAAAAATCTGCTTGAAGCTGACCGCAAAATTCTTGAGGCGGAAAAACGCGTTCTCGAAGCGGAAAGGAAAACTCTTGAAGCGGAAAAAGCCGCCTTTGAGGCGGAAAAGAAAGCTTTTGAAGTTGAAAAACAACTGGCGGAAAAAGAGGGAACTAATTCCGGCAAGAAAGCTCCAAAACAGAGTCCGCGGTCTGTAGCGGACATGTTTAGATACGATAATAGCAAAAAATCAAAAAAACAGGCTGATAAACCAGACGCAGCAGCCGAAAGCAAATAAAACAACTGACAAAAACTGTCCTCTATGAGCTCGAAAAAAATTATTCTGCAAATCTCATGTCCGGACAAAAGCGGGCTTATAGCGGCTTTTACGCAGGGCATAGCGCAAAGCGGCGCGAATATCTTAGATTTAACCCAGCACACCGCAAAAGATATCAACAAGTTTTTTATGCGCGCCTTTGTTGAGTGTGAAGCAGACGCCGTTCCAAAAATAAAAGAACTCTTTTCCAGGATGGAGAATGAAAAGTCTTTACAATGGCAGCTTTATGACGCTCAGCATAAAACAAAACTCGCTCTTTTTGGCTCAACTACAAACCACTGTATTTATGAACTTCTGCTATCGCATGAAGACGGCGTTCTGCCATGCGAATTTACCTGTATAGTCTCTAACCATACTGCCTTAGAGCCTATAGCAAGAGCTTTCAACCTGCCGTTTTTCTTAGTTCCCAGCGACATTCCAAAACCATTGCAGGAGGAGAAATTTAACGATATTCTGCGGGCGTCTCAAACAGAAGGAGTTGTGCTTGCCAGATACATGCAAATTTTGAGCGAAAAATTTACGGATAAATGGAAGTACCGCATAATAAATATTCATCATGGGTTCCTCCCCGCCTTTAAAGGCGCAAAACCGTATCACCAGGCTTGGGCGAAAGGTGTTAAGCTGATAGGCGCTACAGCCCATTTTGCCACCGCGGATTTAGATCAGGGGCCAATAATATGGCAAAGCGTTCAGCAGGTCGCCGATACCGGAAGTATTGAGCAGTTTATTCAAATCGGGAAAGAGGTCGAAAAACGCACACTTTTGAACGCAGTAAAGCTTTATTTGGAACGCCGCGTATTTCTGTATGATGAGCGGACTTTTATTTTATAAAAATGCGGGCGGCAGGCTGCCGCCCTTACAGAGAGGTTTTACTCGCGTAAGCGGCTATGCCGCCTCCCGCCCCTGTATTAATATAAGACACAATGTACGGGCACGATTAACCGCGCCCTTCCCGATCTACTTCCTCCCAACCGGCGCATCCTGAACAATAAGATCAACACGGCGGTTCTTGGCGCGTCCTTCTGAGGTTTTGTTGTCGGCAACCGGTTTACTGAAACCGTAACCTTTTGAAGTCAAACGCTCTACAGTCACGCCCTGCTCAACAAGAAAACTAAGCACAGCCGCGCTGCGTTGTTCCGAAAGTTTCTGATTCAGCTCTTTGCTGCCGGTATTGTCAGTATGACCTTCAACCACAACTTTAGGGTCTTTATAAACAATAAGAATACCGGCAATCTTGGCTAAGCTTGTCTTAAGATCCGCGGTAAGCTCCGCTTTGCCTGACTCAAAAAGAATATCCGACATAGAGATGATAGTACCGCGAACATCTCTGCTTACCTTAATGAGCGTACTTTGCAATTCTCCAAAACGCTTTTGCGCGTCTTCCATTAATTTACGGGCGCGTTCACGTTCCGCTTCAAGATCTCCTTTGAGTCTTTCAGCCTCAGCTTCACTTTGCTGTTTTTCTAACCGTTCCCGCTCAAGATCTTCCTGAAGTTGTGAAGATTGCGCTTTTGTAGCCTGCAGCTGAGATGAGAGCCTTGCCGCGCGGCTTCCCTCAAGAAGGTTTATTGTCTCATGTAAATTATGAAGTTCCATAAGAAGCGAATCTCTTTTTACACTCATTTTACGCGCCTCCGCCATATTGAGTTCCCGCTCAAACTCCAGGAGCGCCGCTGTTGCCGAAACGGAACATATCATAAAGACATTCTGCGCGTTTTTGCCTAAAGGTTTATTGAGAGAGTTCTTCTCAATCGCTTTTTTAGCCTCATTGAGCCGTCCCTTGGTTTGACTGTAAATTTGCGTAGCGGTAACAACATCCTCTTTTTGAAGAATGGAATACATGCTGTCAAGCTTACTGTCAAACGCCTGAATTTCTGTCATTTTGTCGTATGTTTCCGCCACAGCGGTTGCAGCGGCTCCAAAAAACGCAGATAGCAGGATTGTTATGATTTTGCTCTTACTCATTGCTGACGCCTCCTTTAGATTTTACTTCAACGTCTTCATCTGTACGGATTTCAGCAAGAACGTTCTTGTACCTGTGTACTTTTTCCTCGCTGATTTTCAGCGCTTCAGAAGCGTTGTCTTTAGCGGTATGGCTTGTCATAACAGAATGACGCGCCAAAGCTACCCTGTAGTGCGCAATAGCCAAGTCTGTGTAAAATACCACATCATGCGACATGACGCTTCTTTTACTAATTTCCTGGGCCACGGCAAAGAGACTATCGGCGATAGTCACGTTTTCATCTTTAATGCTGTTTTTCTCCGCCTCCGCTTTGAGAAGTTCCGCTTCCGTCGCAACCCTGATCTGCTGCTGCTGATTCAGGCGAGTGCCACCACACGAAGCAATCATCAAAAAACAGAGTCCCGCACAAGACATAAGTATAAGTCTTAGCATGGCAACTCCTTTCATTTGGTTAATAGATTGAGAACGCGTAATCCGGTCTATTTTAGGAATATAAATAAAATATTACAATAGATTTAGATAAATCCAGTATTTTCGCGATTTTTTTAAATTTGGAGTGAATATTGCAAATTAGATATTAGGCAAGGAGACAGACTATGGATAGCATGGGTGCCGCCCAAAACAAGAGAGGTTGTTTAGATGGGCTTACACTTCTTAGATTTACTTATGCTTTTGATTCCGGCGGAGGTATCGAGCAATATCTTTCTGATTTAAACAGCGCTCTTTTGGATAACCACAACATGACTATTATTCAAGTTCACTATAAAAAAGGGGTGCGCACTCCTGAGCGGCGGGCCGTGGACAGGGGAAAAGGAAAAATTGTTTATGTAGCCGTACCTCCGGCAATTCCCGCTCATCAGGAGTGGAACGGAACGGCTCCCAAAGACAGATTATTAAAAAGATTTTTCAGGAGTATATTTCGGGAAAAGCTGCTGTATAATCCTGTACTTGAAAAATTCTTTTTGACATACAGAAAATGTTTAGCCGCAAAACCGTTAGGCATGGGAGCTGATGAAGCAAGCTCTCTTTTTAACGATTTATTGAAAGATTTCAAGATTGATATGATAATGTTTCACTGTCTTGGCGGCTTTGACACCGCCTGCATTATCGAAATAGCGAAAGAACACCATATTCCTTACGCTTACATGAATCATTACGCCAACGACAAATTCAAACATGTTTGTATACGTGAACAACTCAGAGACGCAAGCGGTGTAGCAGGAGTTTCCTCATGCGCTTTGCCCAAGTACATACGAAAAAAATTTGTAACTTTACATGATGGAATAGATGTCAACTTTTTTTCCAGAGACCGGATCCCTCACTTTTCAAAAATATCTTTAAATAACACTGTATTGCTGCCGGCAAGAATCTGTGTTGGAAAAGGGCACGCCGATCTCTTAGAAGCGGCCGCACTGCTTAAAAAAGAGGGAACGGAGATAAATATAGTATTTGCCGGGAGAAATGACTCCGAAAAGATATACTCCCATATACACGCGATAACTCACAAACATGGCCTGTCAGATAATGTTATTTTAGCCGGTCAGCGCAGCGCGGAACAACTGCGTAATCTTTACGGACAATGCTCCGTAATAGTGCTCCCCAGCCGTTCCGAGGGGTTTGCCAGAGTACTGCTTGAAGCTCAGGCAATGAGTACTCCGGTTATAGCCTACAACGTAGGAGGAGTGTCTCAAACAATGATTCACGGAGAAAGCGGACTTCTTTGTAAATTCAAAAATATAAAGGGTCTTAAAGACGCCCTTAAAAAACTCTTGACCAATGAATCTCTCAGAAAATCAATGGGAGAAACCGGAAGGCAATTTGTAGTCAATAATTTTACTATCGAACATCTGGCGGCGAAGCATCAAAAGTATTATTCGGATATTTTGAACAACGCAAAATTAAAACAAAAAGAATGATATAATCATTTAACTTGAAAATAATTTGATTGCGCGGGAGCGCGTTTTACCGCATCGTCATTCCCGCAAAAGTGGGAATCCATTGTTCTTACTCCCTGCTTTAAATCCGCGGATTAAGAACAATAACCCTGTCTTCGCGAGGGTTACGTGAAGCAAGTGGGTTGACTATGTTTCCGCGTTCTGTATTGCCTGTCTAAACTTCCTGCTCGTTACAAATTCATAATCCTGCCGCTGGTGCGGATGTACAAGCAGTTCAATATCCGCGTTTTTTGACAATTCCACAAGATTATTTAATCTACGGACGCTTTCCTCTTTGTTTTCTGACATAAACTGATGGATGTGGAGAAAGTAGTCGGTGCAATAATAGCGTTTCGTTAGAACAGAATCGATAACCCTGCGGTATGTACGATTGAATAAGCTCTTTTTTTCATTGATAAAATGAATATTCCTGCGTACCTTTGTTTTTTCAGGAATGAACTTACCAATCAGCATATTTGCGCAAATATGCATATGGTTGTGTCCATCTATTCTCCGCGGGGCGGTTTCGAATAATTCACAGTACTCATCGTACTGAGCTTTGTAAACATAATCAAAATGACGGCTAAGCATGGGGTTATAAACAAACTGAGCCGCTTTGCTGCTTCTGAGATATGAGATGATCTTCGCTTGCGATTCGCGGAGACGTAAAGAAACTGTACCGCTGTCAAACGGGGTAGTAAAATTAAGGTGTAGGGCTGTGTCTATTCCGCGCTTTTTGATTATACCGCAAGCTCTTTTCGAATCCCGCATGTACACCATCGCGCTGACAGTATGTATTACACCGTCCTTTATGCACTCATCTATTTTGGAGGTTGTCAGAGGTGACGCGCCCCAGTCATCAGCGTTTATAATAAGCATATGCGCTCCTTTATAATAAAATTTAGAGCGTGTAAGATTTTTTCTGTAAAAATTAATCTTTCAATCATACAAAGATAATGCAGAATGCAAAAATAGAACTATCCTATAATATTAGTCGCTTTATTTCTGCATTCTGCCATTTTATTTCTGCATTATTCACCTGTTTGATCAATCACATCAATTACACCGCTCCAGCCGCCTAAGTTTTCAAAATCAAGTCTGTAAACAACATTTTCCCGCTCTTCATCAAACGCCTCAAACGGCATCTCTTCAAAGACTTTGCCAAGAGGACCGTTTTTCTTTGTTTTTACAAAAGTAGTTTCAAGACAGCGCCATCCCCTTGCCTTCTCTTTCTTGCCAAGCCACTCTATAAACGTATGTTCAACTAATTTTTTAGCTGCCCGGCAGGAGATAACCAAATCAGTTATTTTTGGTACTGCGCCGCGTTCATCTATGCTTGCAAATCCAACTGTTCCATAGTCGCCGAATTTGTCTTTACAGTGCAGCGCCACACAAAAAATTCCATTGCTGGAGATAAGCTCGCGAAACTGCTTCTCAGAGTACCGCCGGCAGGAGAGATTAAGCTGATTTGACCGCTGAATAAGTTCGAGGCAGCGTAAAAGGTGTTTTTCCTCTTTGGGACAAAACAACGTGAGCTGCATACGGCACTCTTTTAAAAATGATCTGTAATCGCCTCTATGCTGTTCCTGAACCTTTTCCCTTTGCATTTGTACAAGGTAGCTTTTTCTTCTGTTTCTGCTTTCCTCTGTAACCGGCACATCAAATTCCGGATAATTGAGAAGTTCTGAAATTTGTTCATCCGTATAAACCCTGACTTGCGGCAGAGCAGACTGTACCTCCGCCCGTTCAAATGCCGAATCGTCAATCAAGGCAAAGGTATCCAAATTTATGTTAATGGCCTGAGCGCAAGAACGAAGATTCTCGCTTTTTGGCCCCCAATTTATTGCGGGGTAAACAAAGTAACCGGCAATTTCATGCTTTTCCAAAACCGCCCATGCTTCCTGATAATCATTTTTACTTACCACAGTTTGAATTATACCTCTTTCGTCAAGTTGTTTTATAAGCTTGACCCGGTCTTCGCCGATACTTATTTCGCGGCTTGATGAATCCACAAGTGTTCCATTCCACATTGTATTGTCAAGATCCCACGCTACGCATTTTACTTTAGAGGCAGCGCCATTTTGAGACGCCGGCTTTACCGGCGGGGACGACTTGCCGGATGTTTCGCGTTTTTTTATAAAATCAAGCCAGGTGAAAACAACCCGCGCCTCGAGGTTATTTTCAGGATATACTATCATGCTGCTTTCGCCGCTGTTAATACCTGAGAATTTCTCCGCGGATATCTCAAAATAATTATGCCCCTTCGACACCTTTACAGAGTCCCGGTATATAAATTCTCCTCCGTTATACTCTATCACCAGATTAAAAGAGAGCTCTTCAAATGAATAACATTCAATAACTAAACAATCAGGCAAAAAAGTTTCGGGGGAGGGTGATGAAATTTTGCGCAAAAGCCTCTCTCTCAGATACGTTTGGATTTTGAAAAGCTGCCGCTGAGGGTTATGAAACTTTATATTCATCCTGTCAAGCGGATTAAAAAAATTGGTTACGCGGAAGACAGTGTTTATAATTTTTGAAGTAAACCGGTCGATGTTTTGAAACTTACGCAGCTGGACGGGGGAAAAGACCGCGGGGTAAAGATTTGTACCAAGCTTGGCCCACTTCTTAAAACGCACATCCGCGCCAAACCCCAAATAACCTTTAAGCGCAGTGTTAGGATAAATCCCATAGGCCGCTCTCACACACCGCTTATCCCGCCGCGCCTCAAAAAAAGTACAGCTTTTGTAACACTCCGGCGGAGCGCACTCAAGGCAGTGTTCTCTCCAGTAAAAAAGCTGCACCCATTCTATATCTTGCGGCTTAAGAGAACTTGTAAATTTTTTCGTCAGATCTCTCTCTTTACGCCATTTTTTCCTGTCCGCAAATTCTGGTTCCCACATGTAATTATACCGCTCCTGTTGTCTCCTGATTTTTACTTTTGACTGTTTCACCCTCTTTTATAAAGGAACGGTCTTTTACCGGCTCTATTCCAACCGCTCCAAGCAGCCTTCCGAGATGATCACAGTTTTTAACCAGATACTTCATAAAAAAATGCCTGCCTGCCAAAAATGTAAGCGGCAGTACAAATGTATAAGCGCAAACAGCTGCGGCTGATTTAACCAAAAGTATGTTAAATTGCCGCGTTTCGCGCCTTGCGTTTACCGCCCCTCTCAGAAGCGCCCTCTTGAGATGATAACTTCCATTGCAGCGCTCCGGAGGAACATGTTCATAAACGCATGCCTCATCGCACCATACAAAGGAATATCCCCGCGCGAGAGCTTCTCTGAAGAAGTCACTGTCTTCTCCCCCGCTCAGACCAAAGCGCTCATTAAAAAGCAAAGTTTGACTGAAGATATCCCTGCGCAGCAAAACATTGCCTGTTCTCATAAGCGCCGGATTTCTAAGAACCGTAGATGTCTTAAACCGTTTACGGTCACATAAACCGCTCTTTTTAAGCCAACGGGGAGCGCTGCCGTCATAATGAGGAAGAACCGGCCCAAGCACCCCATGAACTTTACGTTTGCGGCATGTGTCAATTAACTGAAAAAGCCAACCCTGATCCGGAAATTCATCATCGTCAATAAAAACAACATACTCTCCGCAAGCGTTAAGAACCGCGCGGTTGCGCGCTTTCGCTATATTCTTTTGAGGCTCACAGAAGTACCTGACATTGTATTTAAGCTCTTTTTTTACACTGTCTACAATTTGTTTTGCCGACTGACAACTATCATTGTCCACCACATTGACATCGAAAGTATATTCGCCGCCGCTATGCGCGTTAAGGCTAAGGAGCAGATTGCGCAGCATCCGAGTCCTTTTGAGGGTACAAATACAGACCGTGATATCTGTTTTCATCTTTTGATCAGGTTCTTTTTTATGTTTCGGGGTAGTTTTTCTCTATACACAGAAAACAAAAGAGAACGGCTGCCCGCCAGCAGCCATAGATCCGTTTCTATTACTTTCTGCAAATACTGAACCAATATCGGGGTTTTGTACTGAAAAATAAAATTCCCTTTTAAATTTTATTGCTGATAGCTTGAGTTGTTCAATTTATATTAAATACACGTCAGTATTTACAGTACACAAAAACCTGATAAGATCACTAATTATATTAATAAGGAGATAGTGCTTATGAGTCAAGCACGAATGGTTGTTCTGAATGAAGCTCAAAAGGCATATGGCAATAGTGGTTGGACATTGTGTTTTCAATACTGTTGTCATGCGTACAGCGATAAAACAGTGGAACATGGATATCGATTTATTTGGCGTATACCGGCAACCGGAAATCTGCAAAGCGCACGAGGTCAGGCAAGAATTCCCTCAATAAAGGACATAAACGAACTTACAAAAATCGCGCAAAAAAGAGGGTTGGGGACACTATGAGTGTTAAAAAAACCACAATATCCAATAATGTACAAGTAAACGAAGACACGCTTTTTAAGCGTGTATCGGAAATTATAGAAAACCGAAAAGCACACGCTGGTTTTTATGCCAATAGAGAAATTACGCTGATGTATTGGGAAATTGGCCAGTATATTAATACGATCGTGCTTGAAAGCCAACGCGCTGAGTATGGGAAGCGGATTTTGTCGGCACTGGGATTACAATTGACGGCCAAATATGGCAGGGCTTTTACTGAACGTAATTTATACAGGATGACGTTATTTGCGGAACGTTTTCCTGACAAAGAGATTTTGCCGCCACTGGCGGCAAAATTGAGTTGGTCGCATATTATCGAGTTACTGCCGCTTAAAACAGATGCTGCGCGTATGTATTACGCTAACGATGCCGCCGTGCGAAAATATGGCGCAAAGGAACTTCGTTATCAGATATCCCGCAAAGCTTATGAGCGTCAGGAGATCGCTAATACCCGTTTGTCGCAAGATTCATCTGTTCCGTTCAATGTGTTCAAAGACCCTTATTTACTTGACACATTAGATTTAAAGGAAAACTTTCTCGAAGCAGATTTGGAAAAAGCAATTCTGACGGAACTTGAAAAGTTCATTCTTGAATTTGGTCACGGGTTTACTTTTGTGGAACGTCAAAAGCGTATGATCATAGACGATGAAGATATTGTACTTGATTTGCTGTTTTATCATAGAAAACTAAAAAGGCTTGTTGCGGTAGAATTAAAAGTCGGAGTTTTTAAAGCAGCTTATAAAGGGCAAATGGAGCTTTATTTGAAGTGGCTTGATAGATATGAGCGTGAGGAGGGAGAAGAGACCCCGATTGGTATTATTCTTTGCGCGACCGCAAACCGTAAAAAAATAGAGCTTCTTGAAATGGATAAAACAGGGATTGCCGTTGCGGAATATTGGACAGATTTACTACCAAAAAATAAACTTGAGACAAAAATTAAGACTATTTTAATTGAAGCGCGGGAACGGCTTGAGCGGCGTAAGAGTTTGCCGAAAAGTAAAGTTCAAAAGCAGTTGGATTATTTTTTTGAGCCAAAGGATGAGGAAGAAAATTAAAGATAAAATAACTAACCGCTAATACTTGATGTATTCAAAAGGTGTTTTCCTATTTGGGGCAAATAGCGTGAACCGCATCTAACACTCGTTTAAAAATGATCTGCAATCGCCTCTACCCTGTTCCTGAACCTTTCTTCTACATATTAAATATATTTGCGTAAACAGTAAACTTATATTATTTTGCTGATTATTATTTATTTCTTTGTTTTGAAGACTTTAATTATGTAACAGATAAATCTACTGGATCATTTTCTCAAAAACGAGGGCTAAATGAACAAACTCTTTTCACGCGCAGTAATATTGGTTTTAACCGCACTCCTCATAATGCCGCTTGCTTTGCAGGCAAAAAAAGTTAAACAGGAAGACGCACACGCGTACGCACAACGTTTCACGCGGTTGAAGCACAGTTCTAAAACAAACGCGCGTTTAAAACATACCGCCGTAAAACAGAAATCTGCCGCGGGTATGAACAAGGCAACGCAGCTGGGCCAAACGGCGGCAACGGAAGACACGCTTTATTACACGTATAATATTGATGGCGGTGGTTTCGTGATTATTGCCGCCAGCGATGTTGTAATGCCGGTGTTGGGCTACTCAGCAGCGGGTAATTATAACGAAGAGAATCTCCCGCCAAATTTCGCATACTGGATCGATTACCTGTCGCGGCAAATCGCTTGGGCGAAAGAAGAGGGTATAACGCAAAGCACAGCCGTACAGGAAGCATGGGCAGCCACATCGTTTATCCCAACGCAAATCGTGGGAGATACGTTAAAAACGAAGTGGGGGCAGGGAGCGCCTTATAACAAGTTTATCCCCACGAACACTTGGAATCCAAGCGTTGGATATGACGGGAAAAACGCTGCCGGCTGCGTAGCGGCCGCAATGGCGCAAATCATGAAAAAACATAAACATCCGCAGCAAGGTGTTGGCAAGAGAAACGGAACAGATTTTAACATTAATTATGATTGGGACAATATGCTTGATGACTATTCCATCGTTTCCGCAGGTGACGCGGAAATAGACGCTACGGCAACATTAATATATCACGCGGGAATAAGTGTAGATATGGCTTGGGGGCCTCTAAGTACCGCTAATATGTATAACTCAATAGGGGCGTTCCGCACTTATTGGGGGTATGACAAAAACATTGAATCTTTTTACAGAGAAAATTTTAAAACCGGATCTGATTGGAACGCGGTATTAAGAGATCAGATAGATAATGGTATGCCTGTATTGTACTATGGAGAAGAAAGCGGCATGAACAACGGCCACGCGTTCGTGTGCGACGCGTACGATAAGAATAGTGACTATTTTCACTTTAACTGGGGCTGGGGAGGTATTTACAATGGGTGGTTTTTGACTACCGCGTTAAATCCTCAGGGTGACGCTGGAGTATATACTGATAGACAAATAATAATTGGAAATATTAAACCGGCCTCTGAAGAAGGCGAACATGATGAGCGTTACGATTTATTGGCTTCGTTTAGCCTTGGTACCGGTTCCTCAAGCACAGGGCCTTCTATAGGGATTGGAATTGGCGGAAATGTCCAGCTTGATACTGCCGGTTACGAGACGATAGAAGTACAGCGTTTGGAAGCATTTGTTGTCAGCAAAATCAGAACCATTAACATTTCATACTCAAATCCGTTTGCCCAGCGTAGGGGCAACAATTTAGGTATAGGATTAGTTAACGATAACGAAGAGGTTATTTCCATTTTGGCTGATATGGGTATTTCAACATTTTACCCCGCGTTACCCGCCGCTGTCAGTAACCATCCTAATCATCTTGATTTATGGCAGCAATCTAACTATCCAACGGTGACTTGCAGAGTGCCAAACAATATAGCCCCCGGTAAATATAAACTGAGATTCATTTTTTTGCCGGAAGGAGTTAATTCCTGGGAAGCCGCTCTAAACGATTGGAACGCCGCGTTAGGTACGCCGGATTATTTAGTGAGGAGGCATCCATTTGGAAAAGGCCCTGCTTACGCAAATGTTATAGTCTTGGAACCTAACGACATTACCCCAAAATTTACAGACACCGCTTTCCGAGCAGCCGTACTGGAACTCACCGGCAAATCAGCGGGAGGCCGTATTTATCTTGAGGATGTCGAAACCATCACTAAACTTAATGTGCAAAACAAAAGTATAATGAGTTTAAATGGAATCGAATATTTTACATCCTTGCGGGAGTTGGATTGTTCAGGTAACCGCTTAAGTTCATTGAATTTGTCAAAAAATAGTAAGTTAGTATCATTGAACTGTTCTTATAATGTTTTGACAACGATTAATGTATCCGGTACGCAAATAGAGAATTTAGATTGTAGAAATAATAAACTCAAAGCGATAGATGTATCCGGTCTGCCTGTAAAGGTGTTGATATGCAACAATAACTTTATGCCAACTAATCCTGCGTATAGCGGAGTAATTGGTTTTCCCGATAACGTACTTGTTTATGAAAATGGCAAATCTGTTTATGAAGATGGCATGATGGTTTATGAAGGCGGCGTGCTTACTTATTACGATGGTACAATTGTTCGTGATGAAGATGACATGATGGTTTGGAAAACGGAAGAGGTTTTTTATGAACGTGGCGTGCTTGTTTTTTATTATGATCAGATTTCTTATTTATCACATATAAACGAAAGCTTTGACGTTAATAGACGTTTACAACTTGCATCTGTTTACGTCATTAATGAGAAAACAGGGGGGGAGCTTCATGTGCGGCATCGTCCCGTAGGAGTGCCTATATGGTCATTCAGTTCTAATTTTGAGTTTAAAGACTATGAGGTTAGCCCACAGGGCAATTTTTTTACCGTTTGGATGTTACCGCATATAACCGCCGCTATGGCTATAGATCGTAACGCAGAAGCAATAAGTCCATGGGTTGATATGGGGGACAATCCTAAAATATCGTTTAAGTGGTGGGGATATATAAACAGTCAAATTGCTTCACCACTAAATGATTTACTTGAAATCAGGGTATACATTGCAACAGACAGTTTAAATTGGGGAGAGCCCGTTCATCGTATTCCAGCAAATTCAGCAAATTTAACTGGTTATCCATCTGTTAATTCTGTAAATATAGATGTAGATAAAAAATATACTAACATGATTTGTAAGATAAAAATAGAGTTTGTAGTTAATACACCCAACACGGTCTACTCTGTACACCTTGATGATGTAGCGATAGGAAGTGATCCTGCCATAATAAATATTAACAACGTTGGCGAAGGGGTTGCCCGCGCTGCTTCTCCGGACGGTACTGTAATTGAAGAGGGTGAACCGTTATTCAGCGGCCAATCGGTAATAGTCACCGCCCAACCCGCGTATGGGCATCGTGTTAAAGAGTGGAAGGTGAACGGCGAAGTCGTTTATGCAGCGCCTGCTAACACATTGTTTCCAAGCGTTGAGACGCAAAACAGTGAAATCGGTTTTCCAATTCTTTCAGCCTCCGCTTCTCCCATTTGGCCGAACAATACAAAAACCTCTAATATAGACGCGTTTGTCAGCGGCAATACTTTGGTTTTCCCTTCTCTTAAAGGCGCTGCCAATGTTACAGTAGAATACGAGCCGCATATTTTTCAGGTAGCGTTTGTAGATTGGGAGTATTTGCTGATAGGAGATATTCAAACTGTGCCTTACGGAGAAAATGCTATTGTTCCGATTCCGCCGGAACGTGAAGGTTATAGATTTACAGGATGGAACGCTGACTTTAGTAATATAACCCAAGATTTGATTATTGCAGCGCAGTACGGCGCTACTACCTCAATTCGTAATCCGGAGCGGGAACATGTAGTAATTCCGGAGCGCGATGTAACATTCAATATAGAACCGGACGCGCACCGCGGGTTTACAGCGGGTCCTAACCCTGTTGCAAAATCCGACCGTATTATTAATTTCTTTTGGCAAGGCAAACATATCAACAACACAAAATTGACAATTTACAACGCGTCGGGTAATGCTGTCCGCAAAATCAATATCCGTGATAACGGCGCAGGGGCATTGTTCGCAACTCCATTTGGCGAGACGCTCACCAGCCGCATTGTTGGTTCGTGGGATTTGCGCGATTCCAAAGCCCGCCCAGTGTCTGAGGGAACGTATTTGGTTAAGGGAGTTATTAAGAGATCGGATGGTAGACGGGAGCGGGTGTCGCTGATTTTAGGCATCAGGTAGAATCATTACCGCACTTTATAGTACATAGAGCGGGGGTACTATATACGTCCGCTCTAATTTAATGAATAGAACTCTTTTTTATATGCCTCCTTTCTTCTTAACAATTGGTTACTGTCAACAAATAACCAAACAACTAACACCAGTGTATCCAATATGAGTACACTTATGTTAGTTCTTACTTGTTTTTATCGCTTAATCATGATATTTTGTAATATATATGACATAACCGGACGATTATCGTATTTAACTTTTTGAGCGAGCTTTGGAGGGACTATGGGTAAAAACTTTTTAAAAGTTACAGTATTTGGTTTGGTGTTTATGGCAGCCACGCTTGTAAGCGGAGCTGAGTTACTCAAAGATGATTTCACCGACTTCACTTTTTCCCGCAGTAAATGGACTGTTTTCCCTCCTGTGGATGGAATCAATGTAACTGTAGGCGGCGGCAATTGCGTCATTAACAACACAAGTAACCGTGATGGCGGGTTTTTGCACACTTTCAGTACGCCAAAGCCATCAACTTTTACTTTCTCCTTTGTTTTGAAATCAGCGCCTAGACAGGATATAGGGGCGATGTTCTGCAGACAAAGCGGTAATAACTACAACGGCTATCAGATCACTACTATTGATGACAATGTTATAGTATTTAAATAT
Source organism: Chitinispirillales bacterium (assembly GCA_031254105.1). GTDB lineage: Bacteria > Fibrobacterota > Chitinivibrionia > Chitinivibrionales > Chitinispirillaceae > WRCH01. Next base: position 55,212 of record JAIRVB010000013.1, on the reverse strand, counting down.
GTTAATAATGAAGGGAGTTCCATCTTTTATCAAAAGAGTGGGGATATAAACAGCTCCGGAAATAACAAATTCACCATAAGTAAACAAGGCTCAATATTTCATGTATTTGTAAATGACATGTTTCAGGGTGAATTTATTGATTCTGAGTTTAACACCGGCGATGTTTTACTTTTGGTTGACAAAGGAGTATCCGCGCAATTTGGCACCGTCCATATTACCGATGAGTTTACGGAAGGGAAACATAGAACTTCTTTCTCCGACAACTTTAACGACAATAATCTTAAATACTGGAAATATCTCTACAACGATGAGACCAATAAAAACAGAGTGCCAGAAATTAATGTTCAAAATGGTGTTTTATTGATGAAGACAGGAGATAGTTTGTTATCCTGTATGTATGGTGATATTAATTTAACTGATTTCTCAGCCAGTGTGGAAGTACAACATAAAAGCGGCAGCACATCTTCAGAATCATCGCAATACGGAATTGTTTTAATAGGAGAAACCGAACCTGGAAAAATCTCTACAGTAGCATATTTCGGGATAGCTGGAAATCAAACATATATCGATAAAGATAATATTATAAGATCTAATCCCGCAATTAAAGGTTCTGCCGGAACAACAGGTGTGGTATTTATTGATACCATTGAAGTCAAAAGACAGGCTGGATCATCAAACTATGAATTTATCGTCAACGGAACTACTCTCGCAAACGATTACCCTGTTGGAAACCATAAAATCGTTGGCATTGGAATTTTCTGTCATGGAAATCTGGAAATTGAGTTTGACAACTTCCACGCCGAACAGCATGGCACAATCTCTGTCACCTGGAAAACAAACCCGCGCTTTACAAACAGCAACCGTCAGGTTATCAAAAATACCAATTCTGTTTTCTATGATTTAAAAGGAAGAAAGCGGATAACAGCCGCGTCAGCCTCCTCAAAACGGGGCGCTTCAGTCAGAGCCGCCGGAGTTTATGTAAATGAGAACGGCAGGGATATACGTGTGAGGAAGACAAGGCAGAAATAATCTATCTGTTGTATGGGCGAACCGGCGTGTTCGCCCATATCCCGCAACCGCGCCTGTTTTTAGTTGCCGCGGCCTCTTTCTTCACTAACAATATACATAATCTGAAATATTACCGCACTTGTTTTATGTGTGTCGGCTGTTGAAATATATTATTTTTTAATAAGTTTGCGTTTTCAGAAAAAGACACAATCTTTTTCGGTACAAATGCGTACATCTCAATGAATAATAAACCTTACTAAAAGAGGTGAGAGATGAGTTTTGGGGATCATGACCGTTTTGTGGCCAAGAACAGATCTTTGGCGTCCGCCGAAGATATAAAGCGCAAAGATGAGGCTATGGAGAAAAAGGGCTACACTTTTCTTAAGCAGCAGAAAGAGAGCTCCTGCTTTAATTGCAAGATGAAATCAACATGCAGGGAGTTTGCCGCCCGCAAGACAGGCGGAATAACCGGCGTAGTCTCTTTTGGAGGAGATCAGAGAATGATCTGCGACCGTTATGAGCCCGCAAACAAAGAGAGCAAGACAATGACCGACAAACAGGTTAAATCGCTTTTGAAGAACGCTAAAAGGGGACTTTAGCGGGCGGTTAGCGTCAACACGTCCTAAGCGTGTTTGTCAAAAAAGAATCTAACCAAAAAAGTTTCTCTTTGCTGTCCGCGCTTATAAAAAAGGCGTTTCTGTAGGGTTGACAGGTAATATCGGTAGTGTTCCTCAGCGGTGTGAGAGGCAGAATTCCCGTTCCCGCGGCGGGGGAAAAGAGATACCCCCGAAGAATGTGACGTAATTCCGTATAGTTTTCGGGAAGCGCCGCACGTTTACCGCTTAATAACCGGTAAAACACATATTTATTATTTGCCAATTTACTTTTCAAAGCTCTGGCGATATCACTCATTACGTGGCGGGCGTTTATTTCAATTACAGGGGCCAAAGCTTCCGATCCGTCTTTTTTTGAATAAACAAAAGAATCAAAACCAACCGGCCCAAAATATCCGCTTTTGTATATGTAACCGGCGCATGAGGTTACATGTTTGTCAAGAGCAGGGATCCACGGTTCAAGCCGCGCCGAATCCGGCGGAAGATACACTCCGTAAAAAGTTCCTCTGGAATCTACAAGACAGCGGTAGTGACGGATGGAACTTTTTTCACCATCCGCGGATATGTCAAGCGAGCTTGAAATATCCATCACACGTTTAAGCCAGGGCTCCGCTGCAACCGCTCCATGCTGCTTCATAAGATTAAGTATTTTTGCTATTGTTGTTTCGCCCGGCGGTTTATCTAACCGGAGAAAACCAATACCTGAATTTCCATAAACCGGTTTTATAATCTGCGGATACTCATGGCTCTTTGTAAAAAAATTTTTAAGTTCTTCCGGTGAACTCAGTAAAGCGGAGTTTGGTACGCCGCTGGCTTCAATCTCTGAGAATGAGGAGCAAAACCGTCTGTTGTTGATTTTTCTTACAGTAGTAAAATCCGGGTGAAATGTATTTACTCCCATTTTAAAGAACGTCGTATGCGCATTTTCATCCCACCCCCAGGGTTCCGCGGTTACAGATGAATCAAGACGTTCGCCAGTCTTAACTAATTTTGGCAAAACAAGGCCGCTATCTTCAAGAAATTTGCTATAATCAGCCGGAAGAGATGGTTTTACCAAGCAAAAATCTTCAGACGAGCCCATGGGGATGATAAGAGCGCTCATCTCATCCGCCGCTCTTTTGAAGGCGCCGCGCGTATATCCGCTCATAGCCATGTCAAACAGCGCGTTGAAATAAAAAATTTTTTTAGCGGTGATCATTGTATATTTTAATAATATATTTCTTTTCGCAAAAGAGGATCAATTTTGAAATTCATAAAATTTTTTTCTATCATTTTCATCTGTTTCTCCATTTCAAACGGCAGCCTGCTTGATGGGTATTATCAGGTGGTAAATCTGGTTATTATCCAAAATGATAAGCCGAGAGGATTTAACAATAACCATCTTTACATTTTTGCCGAAAAAAACCGTATCGCGTTTGCCGGCGCGTGGCGGGGTATTCCGATTAAGGAGAGCCTGACTGTTGAAAAAATCATAAGCGACACTCTCGTCCTCAGGGACAACAGCAATCAATCCAGTTACTATAAATTCCGGGTCAAAGGCGACAGCATAAGCGGACGGCATGCCGTAAGCCGCGAAAGCCGCGAACGTCTGGTTATAGAAACAAAAGCCGTAGTACGAAAATTAAATCCGCAAGAGGCCGAACGTATCAAAAAAACCGTTTTTTTTTAGAAAACGATTTATGATGTGTTAATTTATTTTTGGGGGACGGATATTCTGGCTCTGGCGGTTCCAAACCTGTCAGAACCGCTCGCGGCTATAGCTCTCAATGAGTAATTGCCGGCTTCCGGCGGCATTGGTATTTTTATAACCGTACTGCCATTTTTGTCAATATTTATAAACGGATTCCAATAAGGCACTGTTTTGGCAGCGGTTATTTTTCCATGCTGCGCGGCTTCTTTTCCTTCAAAATTGTTCGCTGCGCGGTTATCTTGCCCAAGATAACCGCCGCTCGAAAGATTTCTGCTGTCCTTTACTGTTATATGTGAAGAAACCGGTTCCAAAAACGTTTCAAGCGGATCTAAATTTTTCTCTTTATAAAGTGATAAAACCGCCTCGTCAACCAACCATAACGCTGCTTCCCCGGGCTGTGCCCTGCCCTGACTGTCTTTAAGAGAAATTGTTACATTAAGTGTTCCGTCCGCGTTGACTGCCGGCTTATGTGTCAATTTTACATCAAGCATATTAGCGACCGGATTTACCGTAACCCATGTGGTATTAAAAACTGTATGCGGCTTACCTTCATCCGCAAGCGTACCATCAGGAGTCAAACGCGCGTTGGACACACGCGGCCGCATAAGCAGAAAACTTACGGGTATTTGAGGCGCCATTTGCGCGGTAATGTCAAGCGTGAATGTCGCCCTGCCGTCACGAATATCAACCCAGCGGTACGCGGGTTCTCCATTCGGCTTTTCCACTACAGCTAAAACAAGCGCTCTCTGGTAAGCGCTTTTTAAAAGAATTCTTGCCTGTTGTCCCGGCTCGTAAGAATTCCTGTCTGTCACCGCTTCAAATATTGCGGGATCAGGTTTTATCAAAGGCTGCTGTTTGTTTGAAGCAAGAAACAACTCCATACTGACACTCTGAGAACGGTTTAAATGATCCAGCGAAGTCAATTCAAGTATGTAAATCCCAGGATGTTGATTGTTGAAATCTACGGTTACCGGTTTTTCCTCTGTAATAATATTTTTTTCGCCAACAACTTCTACTGATTCCGAGTTAATATACTGCGGGCTGCCTTTTGAAAAATCGGAATCAACCAAAGATGAGTTCCACACAACCCTGCTTAGTTTTACGTTTACTTTCTGTCCGGCAAGAAGAGAGTCGTTACCGACCTTTATTGCTGCCGCGCGCGCGCTGATTGTTGAACCGGAGGTGATATGACGCTGGGCCCGCAGTCCAAGCACAAATGGCGGAAGCGCGGTCACTGTATGCTGAGCCAAAATGATTTGTTTGTTATTTGTATCGTTGCGGCTAATCTCAACCACATACCTAACCGGATTTCCAATTCCTGTTTGTTGAGGAATGACTATGGCGGCGTTTCCATTTTTATCAGTTCGGATAAGTGATTGCTGTAGATCATTTTCATAATGAATTCCGGACCCGTAACGTTCATCACTGGACAACAGGTAACTTCTGTATCCGCGCGGCCAATAGCTGTGACTATGCGGCATTATTCTATAGAGAAGATCCTGATTCCCCGCTTTAGTTCCGTCATAATAAGAAGCTGTAAACAGTATTGCCGCCGGATGGTCATTTATAAATTTTTGCGCTCCGCTGAATTTTATCTCAAAAGGAGCGGACGCGTAATCTTCAACTATGTAATCTGTCCGCGCTATCTCATGAACGTTCTGTTTTTCGTTGGCGCTGAGGAGCGATATTTTGTATTGTCCCGCCGAAGAGTCATGTGAAACTATCCCTAAATCAAAAGAACCATTTTCTGATAATGATACCGGATAATCAACATATTTTTGTGAGGGTGTTTCTACGCGAATAATATAATTTCCCTCTTCAGATGGTAAACTTATTTTACCCTGAAACGTCTCCCGGACATATCCTTTTATGTAAACACTGTCTTGAGCGCGGTAGACAGGACGTTCTGTCCGTATAAATCCGCGTAATTTACGGTCAAGTTCAAATGAATACCTTTCAAATGACAACCACCGGAACCAATCACGGCTCCCTTTATACCAATGATCAGCCGCAAATACCTGGACAATATTCGACTTCTTAGCATCAACTATTAAGAGATCATCTCCTTTTGATACCACAATCCTTTTTAACCGCGCGTTTCTAAATTTTTGATTTAGCTGCGCAGTGTGTTCAAGAGTTAATATTCCGTCCGCTCCCGTTTTCCCTTCAGCAAGAACCGACATTTTATTGTTTACAATACCCTCTATTTTTACAGTCGCGTCAGATACGGATTTTCTGTTTGAAAAATTCGTAACCGCAAACAGCGCTTTGGTTTTCGTTTCTACAGTACTCAAACATAAATCAGTTACATCCACTCTTGCGTAAGACCAGCGCGCCGGATCTCTATGGTGATTGATTCCAACCAAATACGCGCCCGGACTCTCTTTACCGCTCACAGCATTAAACACAGGCTTAAGATCTATATTTTTTTGATTGACGTTTAATATTTTTGAATAATGGGGATCTCCCAGCGTCTTTATATACGCGTCAATTTCATTAGCATAAAGTAAAGCGGTTTCATTTTGCTTTTGCTCACTGCTAATATTGGATGAATCTCTGTTTTCAGCAACAAAAACAGACGGTTGTTGTAAATGATCGAATACTTTATGCAAGGGATCAATTTTGTAAACTCTGAAATCAAGTTGTGAAACTCCCTGCGCGTCTATCGCAAGGTACTGCGGCCCGTAACGCTCTACTACCGCAAACCCGCGTTCCCATTGAGCGGCAGGCGGGGTTTTGGATTTATAGGCAAAGAGCACACACGGATTTCTGTTAATTAAAACCCGGCATTCGCTGTCATATACCGGAACAGGGTTTATTGTAATCCGGTAACGTTTTTCCCGTTCTATCCCAAAATTAAAAATGATTCTGCGGTCTTCAATACGGTATTTGAATTCAGAGGGCGCAGGGTCTAAACTTATCATGTTTCTTACCGCAGAGAAACCGGGGTCTGGAACCGCGGCGGAAAGTTCTAATATAAAAGTTCCGTCTTCACAAAGTTTCAGCGCCTGAAATGGTTCGTATATAACTCCGCCTGGAGCGAGCGTATACATTTTCTCACCGGCGCCGGCTCTTTCTATTGTAAATGGATATTCCCTGTCGTCATCTCTTTCCAAAACCTCGAGGCACTGCTGAACACGGCGAAATGGGAGATTTTCGGAAGAAAATGATACCGGTTTCTTCCCCTGACCTCCCCGGATTATCCGCCTGACAAGCTCATCCGGCGGAAAGACAGGCCTGTTATCCTGGCCAAACAGATATAGTTTTATATCTGTACCGTTTAAAAAAGGCGGTACGGATAACATTATATAAAAAGTCCCTTTTTCAAGCTCTGTAAATATCTGCTTACCTTCGGCAATCCGGATTCCTTTACCGTCTAAAAGTACCGCATGCGCGGTTTCTCTCTTCATCGCAAGGAAAAGACCGATTTTAGATTTTCTATTGAGGTCAAATTTTACCATTACTTTTTGACCAGGCGCTATATCCGCGCTGAATGGATTTTTTTCTGTCAATAAAGCCGCGATTTCAAACTCATTTATGTTTATATGTGTTGATTCATCAAGTTCAGGAGTGGTATCACTAATAACGCTGCCAGATATACCGGACTCAGACAGCGCTTTTATAACAGGTATCTCATCAGTTGATTGCGGCGGTTGAGTATTCTCTTGCGTATAAGATACGGAAATCACTGTAATCAAGAATAGAATGCTGATTTTGACTGCTTTGTGACGCTTTTTTTTATTTTTGATAATCATTATAATAATTTACTTTGATTTTACACGCCAAACCACTATTTTTATTATTATTTTATCGTATGGGTGGCAGGTGCGCATATTTATTGGAAGAGGGACGTTGCGCGTAACGTCCCTACCTGATTTTTCAACAATTTATCAACAATGTGACTGTGGATGCGGTAAACCGCGCCCGTACAGGGAATCCCTGTGTGTACAACCCTTGCGGCTGCCCTCTTGCTTTATTTTATCTCTTTAAAAACCATCGGTTATTCATATATGAACGATCCTCATACTTTGAATCTAAGATCCGCCATCCCAAAAGATCTGGATAAAATATACTCTCTTGAGCAGCTTTGTAATAAAAATTCCTGGAGCCGCAATTCTCTTTTTGAGGAACTCTCAAAAATTTCTTCTGTAAATACAGTCCTTGAAAATGGACAAAAAGAGATTATTGGCTTTTTATGTTCTACATTGATTTTAAATGAGTTACACATACTTGAAGTCGCGATTCACCCATTTCACAGAAACAAAGGACTGGGGTGCAGTCTGATAAATCATCTTTTACGTGAAGCCATTACCAAAAAAGTTACACTTATCCTTCTTGAAGTCAGGGTCTCAAACCACAGCGCCATAAGAGTTTATGAAAAGTGTGGTTTTATGAGGGACGCGCTGAGAATTGGGTACTATCAAGACGGAGAAGATGCGATTTTGATGTCAAAAACAATAAATTAACGCGTTATCCACAAATTATCAACACGTACTGCTAACTTTATGCGGGTTTTAGAGCGGAGATATCAACGCTTGGACCAAAATGCTGCTGCACCATCTCTAAACTGTTATAAATAATAATATTTGATATTCTGTGGATGTTCATTGCGATAAGCAGTTCGCATACGTAACTTGAGGCGACAAGTCTTAAAAACCTCCCGGTGCCGGGAAGTGTTTTAAGAAATTGTATTATGATACCTATTTCCACAGAAGAGATAAAACCAGCTTTTGAACAATCCAATACAATATCTCTGCAGCTGCTTCGTAAAGATTCAGCTGTCAGCTCTTTTTTCAGATTCTCCAGATCAGAAACCGTTTCCTGATTATACTTAATAAACAAAAATTTTTCGTGTTCAAACCGCCAAAAAGACATCAATCGCTCCAACAACCGTTTTGTAACAGCTAATTACCCGCTAATTATAACAGCAGATATTCAAACTATAAAATGTTATCCTCGGTATCATTACTCTTTTGTTTTTTGCATTGAGCAATTGCCGTGAAACACAGCTCCCTCGTTAATAACGAGCTCTTTAGCGTGCAGGTCACCTATTACTGTCGCGGAAGCCTGAAGTTCAACCCTGTGTTCAATATACATATTGCCAATAACTTTTCCAAAAATGAATGCGCTCTGAGCCTTAATCTCCGCTTCGACCATACCGGAGTCGCCAATTGTAATTGATTCCTCGGTAATCAGCTTTCCTTTAAACGAGCCATCAATACGGATACTGTGAGGCACGTTAATCGTTCCTTCAAACGCACTTCCCGGACCGATAATGTTCAGTAATCCCTTAGCATTTTTGTCCATCTTCCGCCACCCTTCTTTGTTGGTTGCGATTACCAAGACATGTGTTATATCCGCCCGCTAAGCGCGGTGATATTACACACACCCAACTAATCGCTTTTTATTGGTGATCATCAAGACGTACATTCCGGCGGCTTGGTGATCAAAGCGGGAATTTGTTATACTTCCCGCATATTGCGCATATCAATAATTATTATCAAAAAATCAATGTTTATGCGCCGTTACATAATCCATTGGATTTACAGGTTTTCCGTCTTTTAAAATTTCGTAATGTAAATGAGGCGCCGTTGAACGCCCGGTGTTTCCCACCAAAGCGACTGTCTGCCCTCTGTTTACCTTATCACGTGGCGATACAAGAACCTGAGAGCAGTGACCGTAGCGGGTCACAAAACCAAATTCATGACGTATTTCCACTATCAAACCTAAATACCTGTCATTACGCACATCCTCCACAACACCCATAGCGGTAGCTCTTATTGGCGTTCCTGCCGCCGCCGCAAAATCTGTCGCCAGATGCGCGTCCGATGTATCTATTGAAAAATGCTTTGTGATCCACCCGTTAACCGGTAGAATACTGGGTACAGAGGCAGCATACAGTTCGTTGTTGATAAGAACATTTTTCTGTACCGTCTTTTCTTCATCACGGCGTGATTTTATCTCTTCAACAAAACGGCTGGGGCCGGCAGATACAACATTTCGCGGAACATTTACCGCGGGCGCTTCATTGAGCTGAGGAGTATTCGCGAGCCTGTGGAGGTACGCCGTTAAACTATCAATCCTTACGATTTTCTCCGATGATATCTGCAAATTTTCATTATGTCTCCTAAGACTCTTGTTCTCCTCTTTTAACATATGTACAAGTTGCAGCCTGAGCGCAATATCTCCCGCCTTAAACAGTAAAACCGCTATACCAAAAATAAATAAAACAAGTGACGCTGTTACAAGTCTTAGTGTACGGCGATGTATCCGCAGGGTAAAAGGTTCCCCTTTCCCTTCCGGAAAAAACATCATTGTATAGTGATTTATTTTTTTTTTCTTCATTTTTTATTAACGATTACCGCTATGCGTGTCTCATATACAACCAAACAAAGTTTGTCATATGGGCAAATAAATATTTATTTCTACTGTTCATCGCCGCCAGAATTCAGATTCTTATGTATGGTCGAATAATTATTCACCCCCGATTCAACCAATAATAAATCAAATACCCTCACAAGATCTTCTTCACTATAATACTCTATTTCTAATTTTCCCTTGTTTTCACCTGTAGATTTAAGCTTTACAGATGTACCGAATTTGTACTGCAGTCTCTCCAGTTGAAAAGTAATATTAGGATCCTGCCGCTGCAAAATCTTTTCAGACTTTTCCGGTAAAGTTTTTGAAGGCTTCTCTTTTGTCTGGTTGACTAAATTTTCTACGTCTCTTACTGTTAAATTGCTTTCAAGAATTTTGCGGGCCGCTTCAAGCTGTCCTTCCGTTGTTTCCAAAGAGAGAAGCGCTCTGGCGTGACCCATGGTAAGTTCGTTCCTGCGAACCATCTGCTGAATCTCATCAGGCAGATTCAACAACCTCAAACTGTTGGTAATAACTGTTCTGCTCTTGCCAACCTGTTTTGAAAGCTCTTCATGCGTGTAACTGAATTCAAGTATGAGCTTCTGATAAGCGACCGCTTTTTCTATCTCGTTTAGCTGTTCACGCTGGATATTTTCCACAAGCGCAAGCTCAAGCATCTCCCTGTCTGTAACATCTGTCTTAACAATACATGGAACGCTGTCTCTTTTGAGATATTTGAACGCGCGGAAACGTCTTTCCCCGGAGATAATTTCATATTTGTTCGCACCCTTTTGGCGAATAACAACCGGCTGCAGGAGTCCCTGATTCTCAATAGACTGGGCAAGACCCGCGATCTCTTCATCATCAAAATCAATACGCGGCTGAAAAGGGTTCGGAACTATCGCGCTTATGTCAACAGACTGTATATTGCTGCCGCCGCTCCCCTCTTCCTGAACAGGTTGAGTGGGTATAAGGCTTGTAATACCTCTGCCAAGCCGCTTAGGTTTATTAGCTGATTTATTCATTATTCATAATTTCCTTAGCTAAAGTTAAATAATTCTTGGCGCCGCTTGACAGAATATCATACATAATAATTGGTCTGCCAAAAGAGGGAGACTCGCTGAGCTTGACGTTGCGGGAGATAGCCACTTCAAATACTCTTCCGGAAAAACAGGTTCGTACATCTTGCGCTACCTCTCTTGACAAACTAAGCCTACCGTCATACATGGTCAGAAGAGCTCCCTCAATAACAAGTTTCGGGTTGAGATTCTTCTGAACCAAATGAACCGTATTGAGAAGCTCCGCTAAACCCTCAAGCGCATAGTACTCACACTGAACAGGAATTAAAACAGATGTTGCGGCAGTGAGTACATTCACCGTCAGAAGACCAAGCGACGGGGGTGAATCTATTATCACATAATCGTAATCTTTTTCAACCGCTTCAAGCACTGTTTTAAGCCGCTTCTCTCTGGCCATCGTGTTGACTAACTCTATTTCGGCACCTGCCAGATCAGGGGTAGCGGGAGCGATATCTAAAAAACTCATGAACTCAATTGTTCTGCGGATATCATGAATGCCGACTGATTTTCCGTTATGTGTTTTTTCGGTAATAACATCATACATCGACAATTCAATATCGTTTTTGTCGATGCCAAGCCCAGTAGTCGCGTTTGATTGAGCATCCATATCAACTACCAGCGTTTTACGTTCCGCGGCGGCAAGGCACGCAGCCAGGTTAATCGATGTAGTGGTTTTTCCAACACCGCCTTTTTGATTACAGACCGCAATAATTTTTGCCACCGAAAGCCTCACAATGCACACTATGCACAAGTTATCAACATTTTTGATTAGCTTTTATAGTACTTTTGTTTCTTAGCTAACCGCTTAAACCACAGTTCATTATATCATTTTGGCAGCGGATATTTCCGCATAAAAATAAAAAATTATCCATACATATTTGGGGCGCAAGATATGTGGGCGAAAAATCTCGACCTACCTTGTATACTTGCACACTCCCCTTCCCCTTTGTACGGGCAACCCTTGCGGTTGCCCTCTTATAACCCCGCCCCGCCGCCTTATACCAATTTCAACGATATAAAACACATTTGGGGCGCAAGATATGTGGGCGAACAATCTCGACCTACCTCGTATACTTGCACACTCCCCATCTCCTTTGTACGGGCAACCCTTGCGGCTGCCCTCTTATAACCCCGCCGCCTTATACCAATTCCAACGATACCAAATTCAACCCTTGAATTTGGCTTCCCAAATCATATTGGGCTATCTCGCTGATTTTTATTCCGCTTTCATCTTTATTGACAGTAATCAGATTTAACTCGTCAGCGAACTGTTTTGTTTTAAAGGTGTACATATGACCTTCCGGACTAAGCAGCGGTTTTGCCAACTGTGAAAACTTTTGCAATGTTCCAAGCCCGCGGCCTATCACATAATCCGCCTTTTTCTCCAAAATGATATTTTCAGCCTTTATTGATTGAATCTCTACATTTTCAAGAGCAAGTTGCGTTTTTACCTCTTTCAGAAAAGCTGTTTTCTTGCGGTTTGAATCTACCAACAAAAAATTCAAATCCGGTCTGAAGATTCTGATTGGGATAGAGGGAAATCCGCCGCCAGCCCCTATATCAAGCACTGCTGCTCCTTTTTTGAATCCAAAGAGAAGCAGCGGCTGAATAGAATCGCAAAAATGGCGCAAAAAAATATTATCCTCATCTACACTGGGTATCAGGGCAGCAACCTTGTTGTGCTCAAGCACAAGACTCATGTATCTCAGAATCAGGTTTCTCTGGTCAAGATCTGGTGTGAGGCCAAGACGTTCCAGCTCCTTTAGTTCATAACTTTCTTTTGCACGATCCATAAAGGAGGTAAGTAATGCGTTCATTCGTTTTCCTGTTTTTAGTGATAATTACCGCTGCTCTCGGGTTCGTATGTTTCACGTGAAACGATGGGCCGCGCCCATCATCAGCGTATCCCGCTCTTTTCGAGGCCTTTGTAAGTACCGTTGCGCGCAACGCCCTTACAAGTTTTTCTTCATCAAATACATCGCCAACACTGAGATATCCGCAGGCGTCACTCCTCCTATCCTTGATGCTTTACCCAGCGTATCCGGACTTATTTTGATCAGCTTCTCTCTTGATTCAGTAAGAAGCCCCGGTATATCATCGTAACAGAAACCAACCGGTATTTTTGTATCCTCAAACCTGCGCAGCTTCTCAATCTCATTGAACTGCTTTCTTACAAATCCTTCGTACTTTATATCAGATTCAATACCGAGTGTAAGAAACCTGTCTGTTTGAGGAATATCCTCTGCTTCGTTGATAACAGGAACATTGCGCGCAACACCCTTCAAAATCTCCTCAAACCCTACTTCCGGACGCTTTAAAAGATCACCGGCAATTTCATTTTTTTGTATATTGCCGCCCGTTGCCATGTAAAACGCTTCAGGTGAAATTTTAATACTATAAAGCCACTCTATTATACTTCTCTTTTTATCCCAAAACCGCTGCCGCTCATCATACTCGCCCTGCGTTACTGTACCAAGTTTATAAGCAAGCGGCATTAGACGTTCATCACAATTATCCTGCCTTAGCAAAAGGCGATGTTCCGCTCTTGAGGTAAACATCCTGTAGGGTTCATCTGTACCCTTTGTGACAAGATCATCTATCAACACACCTGTATAAGAGCTGTCTCTGCTCAAAACAACAGGCGGATCACCCTTAATATTTTGAACAGCGTTTATCCCCGCAATTAAACCCTGACAAGCAGCCTCTTCATATCCGGAAGTTCCATTTACCTGACCCGCAAAAAACAAGTTCTTAACCGCTTTTGACTCAAGCGTTGATTTAAGCTGTAGAGGCTGGAAATAATCGTACTCAATTCCATAACCCGGACGCAGAATTTTGGTATTTTCCAATCCTTCTATACTTCTGACCATCTTTTCCTGAATATCAAAAGGAAGAGATGTTGAAAACCCATTGATATAAACTTCCTGATGCTCCAAGGTCTCTGGTTCTAAAAATAATGTATGGCCATCCCTTTCTCCAAACCTAACTACTTTATCCTCAATGGAAGGGCAGTAGCGCGGGTAGGCTCCGGCTGTTTTTCCACTGTATAAGAACGTATTTCCTTTATTCTCAATAATATGTTGATGGGTAATTCTATTCGTCTTTGCCGTCCAACAAGTTATCCTGTTGATAAGTTTTTGCTTAGTGAAAAATGAAAACGGCCAGGGATCATCATCCCCATGTTGAGGGATCAGTTTTGAGTAGTCTATCGTGCGGGAATCTATCCGAGGAGGGGTTCCTGTGCTGAGTCTTCCTGAAGAGATACCAAACTGCCTGATATTTTCCGTTAAACCTGAAGAGGAAGGTTCGCCTGCCCGTCCTCCGCCAAAGGAGTTCAATCCTACATGAATTATACCATTTAAGAAGGTTCCGGCAGCTAAAATAACCGTTTCTGCATGAATTATTTGACCATTGTCCAAAATAACGGCACGAATTTGCTCTCCGAAAACGTTTAATTTTGTCACCATTGCCTGTAAAATGGTGATATTTGGATGATTTTCAAGTGAATGGCGGGCAAATTTTTTATACCGATCCTTATCTGCCTGAGCACGCGGCCCCCACACTGCCGTCCCCTTACTTCTGTTGAGAAGACGGAAATGTATCCCTGACCTGTCTATAAGGGAAGCCATCAGCCCGCCGAGCGCTCCGATTTCACGGACAATGTTTCCCTTGGCTACTCCGCCAATTGCAGGATTACAGGGCATCTGTCCGATAAAATCAATATGGCTGGTGATAAGAAGAACTGAAACGTTTCTCTTTGCCGCGATCCAGGCGGCTTCTATTCCGGCATGTCCACCGCCGATTACTACTACATCGAATCTCATATATTAAAAATACTTTGTTTCACGTGAAACATTTCTGTTTATTTTTGGGCAGATGAAAATTTTATTTAATGTCATAGTGCGGGCGAACAATCTCGCCCTATCTTGTACACCTGCACGCTTTCCCTATCCCTCTCCTTGTCCGGGCAACCCTTGCGGTTGCCCTCCTATAATACACACACATAACGCATGGATACGGATATTTGATTTGCGTTCGTTGCCTTGCATTTTATATTCATATATGAATGGATATTATACATTCATATATATTGCGGACGCGGGAGATACGGACGGCAGCCTGACGCCCCTATGAAAAAATTTTCCCTGTACGGGCTGAATAATCTCGCCCTATCTTATATACCTGCACGCTTTCCCTCTCCCTCTCCTTGTACGGGCAACCCTTGCGGCTGCCCTCCTATAATACACACACATAACGCATGGATAACGGATATTTGATTTGCGTCCGTTGCCTTGCATTTTATATTCATATATGAATGGATATTATACATTCATACATATTATGGATAACGGATATATTTTGCATATAAATATGGTATTTGGGAATGAAATTATTTGCCTATACAAAATTTCTCGAAAATCATATCTAATACCTCATCGCTGGTAACATGGCCGGAAAATTCCGCCAGATGATTTAACGCGTTTCTCAGATAATGGGCGGACAGCTCTTCTCTGTTAAATTCGGCGATACTATGGCGCAGTTCGTTGAGAACGGCGGTGATGATCCTGCGGTGGCGGTCGTTGAGGATTATCTCTGGAAAGGTGATCTCTTCTGTGACTCCATGAATTGCGCTGCTTATTGCATTAAACAGTTCTTTATGGTTAATTTTTTCACGTATGCTGGTTTCTACGCATCTTAAATCGTTTTTTGCGCAGAAAGCTTTTTTAAATTCGAAATGCGGGTGGGTATCATTCGTTCCAGTATTATGCGGGTACAAGGAACACGGATGGCCAGCGGCCGCCCTTATGGGTGATATTATATCAATTTTGTTTATTATCAGCAAAATTTTTTCTTTATATTCTAATATTTGGTCCGCTTCATCTTCTTTCATACTCTCATCCGCGGATGTTACCCACAAAACAAAATGCGCGTCTTTGAGGGCAGATATGCTTCGTTCAATCCCTTTGCGTTCAATACAATCATTGGTCTCTCTGATCCCCGCGCAGTCAAAAAGTTTGATTGTTATGGATTCAAAGCTAATTCTTTCAGAGACAATGTCGCGGGTGGTTCCTGGTTTGTCATGGATTATTGATCTATCAAATCCCAGAATTTCATTGAATAAGCTGGATTTTCCCGCGTTTGCCGGCCCAGCTAAAGCAACAAATATTCCTTCATCAAAAGTTTTTACTCTCTCGCTGCGGATGAGCTCCTCTGAGAGTTCCGCGGTCATCTGTTCCAAATCGTTTTTTGTATTGAGCTGAGCCTGAGCTACATCATCCTCTTCACCAAACTCTATGCGGCTTTCGAGGTCTGAAAGGAGACCTATTATCTTTCGTTTATAATTTTCTATCCTGCTGCGCTGATTCCCCTGATAACCCATTGATGCTGATTGAAGATGCTTCTCTGTCTGGCTGTCTATCAGTCCAGCGATACTCTCCGCTTTGAGCAGATCCATTTTGCCATTGAGCAGCGCCCGTCTTGAAAATTCTCCTCTGGCTGCGGGATGAACGCCTATGTTAAATAACCGGTCTAAAATCCTTCCGGTGATTATCGGACTGCCATGGCAGAAAATCTCTACCATATGTTCACCGGTAAAAGAACGCGGTGCGTCATATTTGATGGCGGTTACCTCGTCTATGATATTTCCATCATCACCAATAATTGTATAAATTCCTATCTTGCGGCAGGCTTCTTTGTTAAATTTTTCTTTTTCGTTAATTACCAATGAAAAAAGAGTGTGGCTGTTACCGCCGGTTACGCGAATGCCGGCAAGGGCTCCCCGGCCAGGGGGGGTTGAGAGAGCGGCGATTGTTTGAGTGGACATGTTCATATGATATTAAAAATATGTTTCACGTGAAACATCCGCATCACCCCATGTATCCATGTAGAGGCGGCCACTGGTCGCCCGCACATCCCACATATAACATACATTTATCATTTCGTTCCATAACGCATTGGGGGGTATATATGCATGTGTATTTTGTATATCATGTGTTTCGTTTTGGCGAAGATGCGGGCGGCTGATAGCCGCCCCTACAGGAAAATTTACGTTGTTATATGCGTTTTGTTTCATGTGAAACATTTCGCTTATTATCTTCTTGACGCTGCCTTCTTGGCTGGGGGACCTTTTTTAACCGGTGTTCCGGAAACTGTCGCGGCCGCAGGCGTTACTTTGTTCTTTTTGTTCATCCACATTTGCTGCAGAAGACCGAATGCGCTTGAGAGCGTCCAGTAAAATACTACTCCCGCGGGAAAGCCGTTGAACATAACAAGCATCAGAATCGGCATCATGTAGACAATCATCTTTTGATTCGGATCTGTGATGGTCATCTTCTGCTGATAGAATGTAACCGCGGCCATTAAGATCGGCAGCAGAGCCACATTTGATCCGTAGATAGGAATCGAAAATGGCAGCGAGAAAAGTACTTCCGGATGAGAAAGGTCACTTATCCATGGAAGTATCGCTGATGAAGCTCCTCTGAGTTCCACCGCTTTTCTCAAGACGACAAAGAGCGCAATAAAGATAGGCATCTGCAAGAACATCGGCAGACAGCCCGGATTCAACGGATTAATCCCTTCGGCCTTGTAGAGCGCCATTATCTCCGCGTTCATCTTCTGAGGATTGCTCTTATACTTGCTGCGCAGAGCCGTAAGTTTGGGCTGAAGATCCTTCATTTTATTCATAGATTTCATGCTGCTTGCGGTCATCGGATAGGTGATCAGTTTGGTAAGCAGCGTTAAAAGGAAAATCGCTATCCCATAATCCTTAACAATCGCGTAGAAGAACAGAAGAACCCTGAGAACAATCTCCGCGATAGGCGGAAACCACCGGTCTGCCCAGAAAATATGACGGGCAAAGCTCAGTACCGGGAACATTGTTTTTTCAAAACCAAGATTGTGCTGTGACAATTCTTGAATTTTGTTGGGCCCGGCGTAAATTGAAGCATTTATCTCATTTGAAGTCGCTTGTTTCTGTAAAAAGATTGCGTAATTTATTTCAGAATTTTTATCATAAGGATTTTTGGAAACGTTTCTTCCCTCAATCCTGATGTCGGCATCGTAAATTTTGTCCGCTACGACACTTACAAAAAAGTATTTGGAACTCATTCCCACCCAACGATACGCTCCGCTGGGTTCTTCCGTTCCTTTTTTGCTCATTTCAATATGATTGGCGGAACGGCCGTCGGAATAATGAGCGCGTCTTCTTTCTGTTTGATCAAACATACCGCCCTGGCTTTTCTCAGATTCCTCTATTCCGCCCTTCCAGCCAAGAGTTACTTTCTGATCCGCAAGACCATCCCCGCGAACAGTGTAACCAATCTTGTATGTTT
Source organism: Chitinispirillales bacterium (assembly GCA_031254105.1). Taxonomy (GTDB): domain Bacteria; phylum Fibrobacterota; class Chitinivibrionia; order Chitinivibrionales; family Chitinispirillaceae; genus WRCH01. The sequence continues at coordinate 37,133 of JAIRVB010000013.1, read as the reverse complement.
CGTTAGAAAAGGTAAATACTTTTTGGATAGTTTTTCCGCGGCTCGATTTTGTTTCAAGAACAAGTTCAAACGGCTCATCTCCAACTACAATAGGAGCGTCTGAGGAGGTATGACTACTACTGAAAAATTTTTCATCAAAAGATTCGTTATTAATAGAAAGCTGTGCTCCGCCCTCGCTGCCGGCGGGAAGCAGGTCAATCATCTCACCTTTGCGGTCTCCTGTTGTATAATAGAAATCCTTCATCCTCAGAGAAACAATACGGCCGCCTTTGGTACTTACTTCAGCGATAATTCTGTCGGTTTCAATTATGATAGTATCTTCAACTGTTGTTAACGCAGTTTCAGCGGAGACGCTTTCCTCATGCCCGGTCTCAGCTTCAGCGGATTCACCTAATGTCGATTCCTGCGGGGAAACTCTCTTCTCCGCCGCCGCAGCTTTCTGTGTAGTTTCCTGTTGTTCTGCCGCTGGCTTTGGAGCCGGGCGTGTGTATGTTGGAACCGGCTTCCTAAGAATTGTTCCATACCAGAAGTTGTTCCACAGATCACTGTTGAAGAATACAACAGAAGCTGCTATTAATAAAAACGCAAGAACCGAATTCTTGTTCACGCTAATGCACCTTTCATTTTTTCGATACAATAATTATGCGAAACGGAAGATCGCCGTTCCCTGTACGGGCTCCCCTTGCGGGTGCCTTATTTTATTTTCACGCACGTTTTCTGTGTTTTTTTGTGTGGATGGGTATTATTCCATACATACATATTTGGGGCGCAAGATTCAGGGCGCCCGCGAGGGGCGCCCCTACCGCGGATTTTTCCATTTGGCTGCCTAATCCGTTGTACAGGCGTCCCTTGTGGGCGCCCCTACCGTGGATTTTTCCATTTGGCTGATTAATCCGTTGTACAGGCGTCCCTTGCGGGCGCCCCTACCGTGGATTTTTCCATTTGGCTGCCTAATCCGTTGTACAGGCGTCCCTTGCGGGCGCCCCTACCATGGATTTTTCCATTTGGCTGCTTAATCCGTTGTACAGGCGTCCCTTGTGGGCGCCCCTACCGTGGATTTTTCCATTTGGCTGCTTAATCCGTTGTACAGGCGTCCCTTGTGGGCGCCCTTATCGCGGATTTTTCCATTTGGCTGCTTAATCCGTTGTACGGGCGCCCCTTGCGGGCGCCCTATCTTATACCCTCTACAATGCCCCATCCCGAATCACCGGATCAAAACCGCCTTTTGAAAATGGATTGCACCGGAGAACTCTCCATATTATTTTCATTACCGCTATGTGTGCAGGCAGCTCTTTTACCGCTTCCTGTGCATAACGCGAACAGGAGGGTTCGAATTTGCATACCGCGTCCTGCATTAAAAAGAGCGTCTTAAAACTCTGTATTAAGGAGTATACGGTTTTCGAGACGAAATCTTTGCTTCTTTCTGCCATTTATTAAAAAATTCCTTTATAACAATTGTGTCTCTGAAATCAGATCCGGGTCGAGGCTTAATAAGGAGATCGAAAAAGGGAGGATTGTTTTCTATGTTGCAGCGAAAGAGTTCTCTGAAAACCCTTTTTGCCCTGTTACGCTCAACTGCATTTCCGATTTTCCTGGAAACGATGACCCCAAGTCTGTCGTGCTGTAAGTCATTACACTTATAAATAATGACAAAACAAGAGCATGTCCAGAATTTTCCCGTTTTAAACAGACTGGATATCTCTTGTTTACTCTTAATTTTCCTGGTACGGCCTAACAGAAATTTTTTCAGATACAAACACTTTCAATATAATCAGCGCAAACTTACAGCGGCTTACTTCACATTACATTGAATCTGAAACAGTAAGACGCTTTCTGCCCTTAGCTCTTCTTGAACTAAGCACCTTGCGTCCATTGGCATCCGCCATTCTTGCCCTGAAACCGTGTTTGTTAGCTTTTTTTCTGTTTGACGGCTGAAATGTTCTCTTCATCTTTACTCCTTATTTAAGAATCACCAAATATATATATTTCCATTAAGGAGTGTCAATATTTTTTAATAATGATTATCAATACACTTGTTTCATCTGTGTTATCAGTTGGTATTATAAATTAATCTACTTGAGAAAAGTTTGTCTTACGCCGCCGCGCGGAAGCTGCAATCAGACTGTTTTCAAACGGAATAATCGTACAATTACACCCGCGTCAACAATCGTTACTAAAACATTTAGGATAACCGGCGCTTTTATTTATATTATTATTAAAAAAGAGCGGACAGTATAAATATATTTTTAGTATATATAACGAAACATTGAGTAAAATAATCTTCTCAAAAAAAATCATGCAAACAAACAATCACAACCTGAAAATTTGGAATTCTATAATATCTCATATACAGCATTCAATTGACGCTCACAATTTTGAAACCTGGTTCAGACCGCTAACTGTTTGCTATAATGATGACCCCGCAATTTTAGTTATAAACGCACCAAGTAAATTTATAGCGGATTTTGTTGACCGCCATTATAAAAAAACTATTTTATCCACAGCGAAACAATTCTCACCGCAAATTTCTTCCGTCGTTTTTACAGTAAAAGAGGATACGATAGTTTTCCCGGTACAACCTAATGTTAATTCAATTTCGTCAATACAAAATATTAAAATTCAACAAAAGGATTTTCAGGAAAGGGGTTATCCTCAACTGAATAAACGTTTCACATTAGATACTTTCGTTGTAGGATCAAACAACAAATTCGCCAGAAGCGCAGCTGTCGCGGTAGCTGAGTCGCCTGGATCAACACGTTTTAATCCTCTGCTTATTTATGGGGGCGTCGGACTTGGAAAAACCCACCTGCTTCAATCAATAGGCAATTACATAATCGCAGTCAATCCGCAAAGTATTGTAACTTATATAACATCCGAAGAATTTTACCTTAATTTTATAGACGCAATTAAAAACAACAATACTCAAAAATTCACTACGAAATTTCGTACAAGCGATATTCTTCTTATGGATGATATTCAATTTTTCGTTGGTAAGGAGAGCACTCAAGAAGAATTTTTTCACATTTTTAATACTCTTCATCAAAATAGAAAACAGATAGTTCTCACTTCCGATCTCCCTCCCGCTTCTTTAAAGGGTTTACAGGACCGCCTTATATCCCGTTTTCAGTGGGGATTATCCGTAGACATTCAACCGCCTGATTTAGAAACCCGTGTTGCTATTTTAAAGAAAAAATTCGCCGAAGAAAATAACTTAAGCCTTGCGCCTGAAATTCTATACCATATCGCGGAAAACGTATCATCAAATATAAGAGAATTGGAAGGCGTCGTAATACGCCTTCTTGCGTTTGCTTCTATTGTGCGCAGAGATATAACTCTTGATCTTGTTAAAGATCTTCTAAAAAACGCAGTTAAAACAGAAAAAACAAAAATCTCAATAGATGACATAATAGAAAAGACGGCTACATTCTATAAAGTTCCGGTAAATAATATTCGTGAAAAAAACCGGCGCAAAGAGGTAGCGTTTTGCCGTCAGGTAGCAATGTATGTTTCTAAAACCATTACAAACAACAGCCTTAAAACAATCGGTTTAAATTTTGGCGGCAGAGACCACAGTACTGTGATTCATGCCATACAGCAAATTGAAGAGTTAATAAAAAAAGATCAAAGTATAGCAAAGGATATTGATTATATTATCTCTTCTCTAAAGTAATTACAGGAGCGCCTGATTTTACAGCAGTTGTCAGTTGAAATAGAATTGTTCATCAGAACAGGACAACAACCGCTCTTCTCCGCACTCCGGGAAGAGCGCAAATGAGAATACTTGCATTAAGATAATCACAACCAAAAATGTTGATAAGATGTTTGTTTCGTTTTTTGGCGCTTATTAACATGTTATCAAAACAGAAACAAGGATTTACCACTATAAATATTCACATTTTTTCTCTATAGAAATCAACGGTATATCAGATATTAATGAATATCAACATTTCTATCATATACACTTTTATTTATATTAAACTGGTTAATAGAAAAGAATCTGAGTTGATAAGTTTTTTAGTTGGTAATCGCGGACAAACGCAGAGGCAGCCGGAAGACCTTTGTAGTTGACCTTTATCGGAATTTATATTGTTGTTTATTAAGTACAGAAAAAAATGTGGAAACCCTTAATAAAACATTTCGGAGAGTGAAATTATGGCTGTTCTCGTTCAGAAGAAAGATTTGTTGGAAGCGGTGCAGAAAGCTTTTCCCGTTATCCCCTCGAAAAGTTCTCTGCAGATATTATCAAATTTCAAACTGAGTTATAGTAATTCGGTGTTTGAGGTAGCCGCGACGGATGCCGATCACTCGCTGCGTGTAATTATTGGGGCTCAGGGTTCGGGTGTATTTGATGTTACTGTAAACGCCCGCAAGATTTTTGAAATTGTCAGAGAACTTCCTGAAGGAGGCGTAACTCTTGATCTGGACGGAACTGTGCTTCTTATGGAATCAGAAAAAGGATTCAGCTGTAAGATAGCCGGAGCCGGCAGTGAAGATTTCCCCGGGTTTCCTGAGATTGGCAGCGGAGCTGAATTTGATATTCATGCTTCTACATTTCATGAGATGGTACGTAAGAGCGGGTTTGCGGTTTCGAGGGATGAATCGAGAGCCGCGCTCTGCGGAATATTGTGGGAAGTGGCTCCTGACCGCACAGGTATGGTTGCGACTGACGGTCACAGGCTTGGAAGTTCATTTATAGATACTCCGTTTCCCGTGATTGAGAGCATTAGTAAAATAATATCACAGAAAGGTGTTTCTACTTTGGTAAGAATCACCGATCCGAAAAACCAGGATGATGTTGTAAGGGTAGTTCTCGGTGAAAAGTATGTTTCTTTCAGTACATCCTCTTTTAATATGGTATCGAGACTTGTAGAAGGACAATATCCTGATTATACAAAAGTTATACCGAGAAACAATCCTAAGATAATAGCGGCGGACAGACTCAGTCTGCTTGAAGCCGTAAGGCGCGTATCTGTGCTGTCAAGTAACAAAAATCATCTTGTAAGACTTATTTTTAAACCCTCTGTCATGGACGCGGTTGTTATGAACAGAGATATTGGCGGAGAGGCTAAGGAATCTGTTAACATTCAGTATGACGGAGATGAACATACAGTTGGTTTTAACGGTATGTATTTTACGGATATTCTTGACATAATAAAAACTAAAAATGTGCGTCTTGAGATGAATACTCAGATCAGCGCGTGTCTTGTATTTCCTGTTTATGAGGATGAAAAAGATAAGAAAAGTGAGGATCTGTTTTTGATAATGCCGCTTAGGATAATGGATGAGGTTTGATTTTGTTTGGCGGGAAGGGAATATTTGATGTGCGGGAATTAGCGAACGCTCGGGGCGCTCCCGTACGATGTCCGTAGATAAATATGTGTTTGCGGGGAACGGTCTGCGGCTGCTCTTTTAATAAATTGGGCGCGATAAATCGTTCCCATACAATTTACAGCTATAGCATCGCGAGAGTGAATCCGCGTGTTCACTCAATATTTGGCGCGCAGAGGAAATATGGATTACAAAATCAAATATACTTTTCTATTTATTATTTTGTTATGTTTTTCCGGTTATTCCGGCAGATTTTTTGATTTACAATACAGTCATACGGGTCTGCCATTTGCGGTTTTTTATAATCCCGCGCTTATATATGGCAACTCCGGTTATACTTTGGGTCTTGATACAAAGTATAAAGATGAAGATGATCACATTTTTAGAGGCGCCGCGGTTATACCTCTTGGTAAGGTAAGAAGTGAAGATTATTTAGGATCAAAAGATTACAGAAGAGATGACTGGTTAGTCCGTTACAGTAAAAACGCGGTTTCATTTGGTGTAATGTATGACAGTTATGATAATTATAGAATAAGCGCGGGGTTCAGTACTTTTACAAGATTCCTTCAGGCAGGCGCGTCTTTTGACGTAACATCATCTCCGTTTGACAATGAGGATAATGACTTGTCTGTAAATTTAGGTGTAAGCAGAGAGGTAATGGAATACAAAGTTTTATCTCTCACAGCCCGCAATGTTGTGGTGAATGACAGAAGAAAAGAAACTTTGCCGGGATTGGGTCTTGGATTTGGGGGCAGTCTACACCGGTCTCTTATATTTATGCAGATCAGTCTTCTTTATTTAATTTACATCGATCACGATGGTATTGACCGTATGGAAACTACGGCGTCAGTTAATTTCGATCTTACGCCGTTTGTAATGAAAAACAGATCAAAATTTTCGGTGAGCGCGTCAGCGGGATTTACCATAGGTGAAAAAAGTTCAGATGATAAAATATTTTTAAATTTTGGCGCTGTATTCCTCAGCAGACCCTCTTTAGCGGCGGCTTTCGCGGGAGTTGAAGGAGACCATATTTATGGGGTTCTTTTATACAACTCATTTGGAGACAACTTTGATAACGATCTTTACGCAAACCTCAGATATACCGAAACAGACAACGGCGGAATAGTTTTCAAACTTGATTGCGGCGGAGATGGGATAGAGTCATGGGTTCTTAAGATTGAAGACTCTAAAAGCAGAGAGGTGAGAACATTTTCAGGCGGAAATGTCGTTCCGGGATCAATTGAGTGGGATGGATTAGATCAAAAAGGGTCTATTGTAAAGGACAAGGTTGTTAATGCCCAGTTGATTATCAATGATAAGAGAAAAAATATTTGTGAGAGCAGAGCAGTGCCTTTAAGAAGATAATCCTTCCAATACGCCTGTCAACAAAGTTACATAAAATCATTTACATGTTCAGAAATCTCAATATCCGCTGTAATGGGAAAATGATCTGAAGGAAATCTTCCTTTAATGTTTGAGCGGATTATCGCCGCTTCCTTTACGCTAATATCCGGTGAAACAAAAATATAGTCAAACTTCGGCCCGAAATTTTTGCCCCAGAACATATGGAATGTCCCTCCTCTGTCTTTTGGATGAATAGAGCGGAATGAATCTTTCATAGGCAGAGGATTTTTACGGCAAGTATCTTTGCTTTTGAGAAAATTTTCTTTTCCAAGAATATATTTTATAACCGCGCTGTTCTCCCCTGAGTTAAAATCACCAAGTAAAATAACGGAACTGTTTTCTGTTTTGTTTTCGGCGATATGACGGTTAATAAGAGATACGCTTTTCCATCTTGAATTTAAATTGGCGTGGTCAAGATGAAGATTATAAACAAGAATTTTTTTTCCGCTGGTTCTATCTGTCAAAGAGACAAAAGTAAATATTCTCGGATATTTGTTGCCCCAGTGCTTTGATCCGGGAATAAGGGGGGTCTCCGAGAACCAAAGCGTACCCGATTCGCCGATTGTAAAACGATCTCTTTTGTATAGAATCGGTGAATATTCACCGCTGGTGTCGCCGTCATCACGGCCTACGCCGATCTGCGCGTAACCGCTCATTTCTGTTTTTATCTCTTCAAGCTGAAACCGAAGCGCCTCCTGCAGACCGATAATGTCGGCTTTGTAATCCTTTAGGACACCGATCACCTGACTGTGCCTGTGCTGCCAGCTGTTTTTGCCGTCTTTTGCGCTGCCATAGCGGATATTAAAGCTCATTACCCGAATGCTTTGTGAGCTGGCGGTGTATACCGGACGGATATTATCAGCTTCCGCCGCCGGATGCTGTTGAGCAAGAATTGTTGTAGAATTAAAAGAGTATATCATTCCTAATACTAACCAAAGCAATTTAATTTTGAACAAAAAATGACCAATTTAATGAGAGTTTTTATTTAGAGGGAAATCATTGATAAATTAGTTTGTCGTAAGAAAATATTGTGGTCAAATTTAATATAAAAGGCTTATTATGTCAGGGGCTGTATCTCCCCACAAAACCCGGCTTGACAACATATTGCGCTCATCGGGCATAAAGACTATAAAAACTCCTGCTCAAACAGCGCATTTTGAATCTTACTGCCGTACAAAACGGTTATGTCAACAATCGGAAAAAAGCGCCGGCGGGAAAGTAGATTCGAAAACAAAGCAAACCCCGGTCTCCCCCGTCTTCTTCACCCGTCAAAAAAGGCAAATAATTTTCATCAGAAAAAAAAATATCAGAGCTCCTTAATAAATGTGTTGTTTTTTTTCAAGGGGAGACCTATATTGTACCCTGTACTTTCTCGGAGCGCAGAAGACGCAGCCCGTCTATTTTGCCCGGTGAAGGCAGCCCTATTTTACACAAAGAGACAGTTGTGAACAAAGCGATTCTCCCTATTGCTGAAGAAGGAAGCCTTGCGCTTTATCTTAAAGAGATAAGCAAGCTTCAGCCTCTGCCCTCAGAACGTGAAGCGGAACTTGCGGCCAAAATAAAGGCTGGTGACAGGAAGTCCCTTGATATTCTGGTTAAAGCCAATTTGCGTTTCGTTGTAAGCGTTGCCAGAAACTATCAGAACCAGGGGCTTTCACTTTGTGATCTGATAAATGAAGGCAACATGGGGCTTGTTAAAGCCGCCCGGCGCTTTGATGAAAAGAAAAATTTTCGTTTTATCTCGTACGCGGTTTGGTGGATAAGACAGGCGATTTTACAGGCATTGGCTGAACAGTCCCGTATTATGCGTCTTCCCCTGAACCGTGCGGGCGCGATCCACAAGATAAATAAAACACAGATAGAACTTGAGCAGCGTTTTAACCGTCCTCCGGACACATCTGAGATCGCTCACGAGCTGTCGATGTCGGAAAGCGTTGTTCAGGAAACAATTTCTATCTCTAACAGTTACGTTTCTCTTGACGCTCCGGTAAAGGATAACAGCGGATCTTCGCTTATTGATTTTATCGGCAACACCCAGACCGGCAGCGGCGCAGACGACAATATTCAAACAATGTCGCAGCATGAGGAGATAAGTCAGCTGCTTGATATGTTGACGGAGAGAGAGCGGGAGATAATTAAATTATATTTTGGTATAGATAATGACGCGGCCTACACACTCGATGAGATCGGACGGAAGTTTAAAATTACGCGCGAGCGGGTTCGCCAGATAAAGTCAAAAGCGTTAAACAGGCTGAAAAGCGCAAAGGACATAATAACAATACGGTCTTTTGATAATTAATGCAGAAATAATAATGCAGAATGCAGAAATAAAAATTTGATAAAATATTATTTTGTTCTTTAATTATTTCTGCATTCTGCATTCTGCATTATTATTTAATTATATTTATAGTATGATGAAAATAAAATTACTTCTAACAGCCGGATTCTGCGGCCTTGTCGTGAGCGCCTGCAGCCCCAAGACCGCTCTTGTAGTAGACTTCAGTAATGTTCCCGATACTTTTCACTGCCAACACATGAAAGATGTTTGCAAGGAAGCGGAAAGCTTTCAAAGCCAATTTCTGTCTATGAGCGGCGAAGAGAAAGCGGATGCGAAAATCATCCTGAACGCCTACGTCCAGCAGTGTGAAGACGCTCAGGAAATTTGCAGGAAGAGCGCCGAACTGAATCAGCAATGAAAAAGAGTTCGGAACTCAGAGCTCAGAATTCAAAACACCGGATTTAGAAAAATGAGAAAAATTTTTAGTTTGTTTATAACCGCAAGCATATGCCTGTGGTTCGCTGTATCTTGCGCGCCCAATATGTCGCGTATCCGCCATGACGCTCCTTTAGAAAAAGAACCTCCCGCAAAGCAGGATGCTGCGGAGCGTGTTGAATCTGCTGAAAAAGCGGTAGAGCCCGCGGACAGTCTTACAAAAATTCCTGAGCCGGAAGATGAAAGTTCGTTTGAGGATCTTTTTGAGGAAAAAACTGAGCCTGAGCTGACGCCTGTTTTTGGCGGCAGGGTAAACATGTATACTTACCGGGGATTTTTGGATGAAACCGTTTCGCAAATGGTGCGCTTGAGTCCCTTCGGCGGAGGGGATCAGGAAAGAGCGCTGTTTGTTGTGACAGATTCCACGCATAGAAGAATTGAACTTAAATTGACAGAAAGAACGGTGCGCGCGAATGGTAAGCGGATAACATCGCTTGATTTTATAGAACACTGGTCAAATCTTTTGAAAAATAATCCGGCGCAGGGGCTGGCGCTTTTTCGTAATGTTCATGGGGTGCAGGCGTTTATAGACGGCAAGGAACCGCTTGTAAAGGGATTTAACGCTTTTGATGAACAAACGATCCGTATCCGTTTAGAAAGACCGGATCCGTATCTTTTCAAACGGCTGAATTCATCAAAATTGGTTCTGGGTTCTTTTATGTTGGGAGGGTATTATTTCACTGATATAAAAGACAATCATATAAAACTTTTGCCGAATGAAAACAGCATTTCGCAGAGGCCGTATCTGCGGGAATGGGGTATTCAGCTTGGCGGGGACTCTGACATAACGCAGTCTTTTTCCTTAGGCATGTACGGCGCTATGATAATTTATCAGCAGGCGGATTTGGAGATTGCGAGAACGCGGCTTAACGAAAAAACAACACTTCACGAACTTCCCTCAGACCGCTACTTTTTATCGTGTATATCCGAGGATCCCCAAGTACGCGCCTTTGTGCGAAGTGTTGTAAATGGCGAAGAGCTGCTGCGAAACATTGTGAAAGCTGAGGGCAAAGAGATATACAGCGTATCAACACAAAAAGATAATCTTGACAAACCAAATCGAAGCGCGCGGCAGACCCCCCAGGCCTCCGCGCCTCTGAGAATCGCTTACCGCATCGATGATCCGGTCTCAAAAATCATCGCGGAAAAACTTTCTGAGGATTTTGACCAAAAAGGTTTGGAAACCGAATTGAAAGGTGAAACCGGTGAAGGTTACGAAAGGATGCTTGTACGTAAAGAGTACGATTGCGCGGTAGGATGGGTTTCGGAAACAATTTTAAACAATCCGGCGGAACAGCTGCATTTAGCGACGATGTGGTTTTCCGATGAGATGGATTTGCAGCTTAGATTGCGTGAAAATAAAGAGATTCCTCTATTTTCTATGAATAATTATCTTCTTTTGAGGGATGATGTTAAGCTTTACAATGGTAAATTGAGCGGAATTTGGGTTAGGGAGTAACTGTCCCGTTCTCCCGCGATGGTGGGAATCTATTGTTCCATTCTCCTCTTAACAGGATGACGGAAGGGAGGATGACGGAAGGGAGGGTGGCGGAACGGTCGCTGACCGTTCCCTACTAAAATAATGCCGATACCGGATCCTCCATTATCTTTCGTAAATCTGAGACGAACTGTGCGGCTTCCGCTCCATCTATCACACGGTGATCGCTTGAGAGGGTTAGCATCATGCTTGATTGTACCGCTATATTTCCGCTTTCATTTACTACAGGTTCTTTAAAAATTTCTCCCACTGCTAGTATTGCTGACGCGGGAGGATTTATGATCGCTGTGAATTGACGTACTCCCCAGGCGCCTAAGTTACTTATTGTAAACGTTGCGCCGGAATATTCTTCCGGCGCAAGCCGGCCTGATTTTGCTTTTTGAATTAGAATAGTCAGTTCCTCATCAATTTTTATAATACCCTTTGTTTCGCAGTTTTTTATTATGGGTGTGATAAGGCCGTCACGGAGCGCAACGGCTAATCCTATGTTAACGCTTGAAAAACGCATTACGCTGGTTTCTTGCCAGGAAGAGTTTATTTCCGGATGACGCGCGAGCGCTTCAGACGCGAATTTTATCAGAAACGCGTTTAGGGATACTCTTTTTTCACGTTTGCTGTTAAGTGAATTTCGCGCGCTTATGATAGAGTCCATGCGTACAGGTACCGACAAATAAAAATGAGGAGCCGAGGCCATGGATTTTGACATACGGCTGGCTATTATTTTACGTATGTGAGTCAAAGGTATCTCTTTTCCCGCTACACCGGTCTCTTTTGTTTCTTCGTAGATATTTTTAAATTCCGCGGCCGCCTTAGCTCTTTGTTCAACATCTTCTTTGATGATACGGCCTTCCGGACCGCTGCCTTCAACGGAACTCAGATCTACGCCAAGTTTTTTTGCCGTCTCTCTGGCAAGCGGAGACGCTCTTACCCCGCCAGGCAGCTTTTTCTGGTTAGGTTCAGATGAAATTACGCGCTTCTCCTGAGTTGTCACCGGCGTTTGCTTTTTTTCAGGCTCCGCAAAATGCTGCTGCGCCTTTACATCCGGTGAGGGAGCGGATTTTTGAGACGGCGCTTTTAACAAAGCGGAAAAGTCTTCACCCTCATCGCCTATAATCGCGACAGGTTCACCTACTTTAACGCGCGTTCCCTCAGGCGTTAAAATTTTAAGGAGAAAACCGCTGTTCTGCGATTCATAATCCATGGCTGCCTTGTCTGTTTCAACTTCACAAAGCAGATCCCCGTCTGATATTTTTTCACCCTCTTTTTTGCTCCATTTTGTAATGGTACCCGTCTCCATAGTAGGCGAGAGCGCAAGCATAAGGATTTTTTCAGCCATTTTTGGTTAGGTTCCTTTCAAAAAATAATTCAGAAATAATAATGCAAAATTCAGAAACAAAACAAGAGAAATGAAAGATTGTATTTTGGCAATTTTTTATTTCTGCGTTCCGCATTATTATTTCTGCATTAATTACTCACTATCCCGCGTACCGCTTCAACAATCTTAGCCGCCGAGGGTTGAGCGGCCAGCTCAAGTTCATGATTGTAGGGCATGGGAACGTCTTCGCCGCAGACAAGCTGTATGGGAGCGTCCATATAGTCAAAACAAATACTTGACACAAGAAAAGCAACATGACTCCCCACGCTTGCGTAAGGCCATGCCTCGTCTACCACAACGCAGCGGTTGGTTTTTTTGACCGAATTGTAAATAGTCTGTTCATCAAGAGGCCGCAGGGAGCGCAGATCAATCACTTCCGCTTCTATGCCGTTTTTGCTGAGTTCGGTTGCCGCGTCAAGCGCCATTTTCACAGGTTTTGAAAATGTGATTATTGTTACATCGGTTCCGTAACGCTTGATATCCGCGCTGCCGAAAGGGATAAGGTACTCTTTTTCCGGTACTTCTCCTCTCAATCCATACATAAGTTCGCTTTCTAAAAATACGACAGGATTATTATTACGGATCGCTGTTTTGAGCATTCCTTTAGCGTCTGCCGGAGTGGAAGGAGCCATGACTAAGAGGCCGGGACAGTGACAATAGATAGACTGAAGCGCCTGTGAGTGCTGAGCGGCTAAAAATTCCGCAGGCCCGTTTGGTCCTCTGAATACCACAGGTACGCTGAACTGACCGCCTGACATATAACGCATCTTGGCGGCGTTGTTATACACCTGGTCAAGCGCTTGAAGAGAAAAATTGAATGTCATCCATTCTACTACAGGTCTTAAACCCGCCATGGCCGCGCCTATGCCAATTCCGGTGAACCCCTCCTCAGATATGGGAGTGTCGATTACCCGCTTCTCCCCATATTTTTCAAGCAGCCCCTGAGTGACTTTATAAGCTCCATTGTACTGCGCCACCTCTTCCCCTAAAATTATGACGTCACCATCCCGTTCCATCTCTTCATCAATCGCCTGGCGCAGCGCTTCTCTGAAAGTGATAACAGCCATTTTTGGTTAGGTTCCTTTGTCAGATAAAGTATCTGTCCGCGATATAGCCGGCGGCAGGTTGCCGCCCTTACGGTAATATTATGCCAGTATATCTTCGTAGAGACTCCCGGGAGACGGCTGAGCGCTTTCTTCGGCAAACGCCAGAGAGTCATCTACCACTTTTTTAACTTCCGCGTCTATCTTTTTAAACTGTTCCTCATTGATATATCCATCCTTTTCCATGCTTGCGCGCAGCATAACAATGGGATCCTGGTCTCTGAAATGATCAAGCTCCTCGCGGCTGCGGTAGCGGGCCGGATCGCTCATTGAGTGCCCTTTGTAGCGGTAGGTTTTAAGTTCCAGAAACGCCGGAGTATTCTCGCTGCGCATTTTTTTAATAATTCCGGCGGTGATACCGCAAACTTCAAGTACGTCCATGCCGTTTGCGCTGAAGCTTTCGATTCCATAAGAGGCTCCGGCAGCTTTAAAATCCGTTACGCTGCTTACTCTGCGGTAGTCGGTACCCATGCCATAGCGGTTGTTTTCGCAAATGTAGAGAACAGGCAGGTTCCAGATTTTAGCCATATTAAGCGTTTCATGAAAAGAACCCTGATGAATCGCGCCGTCTCCGAAAAAGCAGACTGCGCAGCCGCCGCTTTTACGATGCCGCACAGCCATTCCTACCCCTGCCGCAAGAGGGATGTGAGCGCCTACAATTCCGTTTCCGCCGAAAAAGTGCCGTTTTCTGTCAAAAAAATGCATGGAGCCGCCTTTGCCCCTTGAACAGCCGCTCTCTTTACCGTAAAGTTCCGCCATTAAGGGCCCGCACTCCATACCGCAGGCGATTGCCGTACCATGATCTCTGTAAGCTGTAAGTACGTAATCCTTTTTCATATCAAGTGTCTCTATCACCCCAACCGCCGCTGCTTCCTGCCCAATATATAAATGACAAAAGCCGCCAATCTTGCGCAGACCATACATTCGCGCCGCGGCTTCTTCAAAACGGCGGATGAGGAGCATTCTCTTTAGCAGACGTATTTGCAGGGTTTTGTTTTCGGTGTCTTGCATTTTTGGTATATCCTATGGCGGGCGGCAGGCTGCCGCCCTTACAAAGAGTGTGTTTCTGCGGGCGGCCGCCAGGGCAGCCCTTAACAAAGAGTATCTATCCCAGTGGTACTGCTGGCGGCAGGCTGCCGCCCTTACAACGGATGTTTTTGTTTCTGCGTTAACTTAAGTCCAGAGTCAGCCGTGAGTTGTTCATTGGTACATAGTAAGTTGCTTCCTGTAGAACGAACTCAAGAACCACAAGATCATCCCGGGGCATTGCGCTTCTCCAGAAAGCGTGCAGCCGCTCCCCCAGACACTCAAGAACTTCGGATCTGATTGAGGGATTGTCAAGAATGTTCACTATACCCCGCAAATTTATGATTTTATTTAGTCCCGGCGTCTGAAGCATCATCTCCGCGTGAGGGTTGTTGAGAAGTTGTTCAATTTTCGGATAACTTGACACGCTTACCGTATATACAGCGCCGTTTTTATCGGATAAAAATCCCGGAACTATCCAGCGTATATGCGGTCTGCCGGAACTGTCTACAGAAGCCAGCACCGCGGCGTGCGATTCATCGACTAAATGAGAAAGCATTGACATAAAGTCGCGTTTGTTCAATTGTTCCTTCCCTCTCCCTCCGCCATTCCCGCGAAGGCGGGAACGTGTTTATTGAGCCGTAAGGCAATCTGTTGTTCTTTTCTTTCCTTAAACGCTTTCACGCAAATTGAAGAAGAAAACTGCCGCAAGAGCTGCCCGTACCATGTGAATAAGTAAAGCAAGTGATATGCCATAAAAAACGGAGCGGGAATTGTTCCAAAGTATTATATTATATATGAATTGTTGATGAAAAAGGAATGATTATGCTGTCACCACAAAAAAAAGAACACTACACATACGCAGATTACCGCACATGGGATGATGGTAAACGTTGGGAGCTTATAGGCGGCGTAGCGTACGCAATGTCTCCGGCTCCTTCTCCTGAACATCAGGATATAAGCAGGGAACTCGCATGGCAGCTTACAACATATTTAAAAGGTAAACCCCGCAAGCTTTTTTACGCGCCTTTTGATGTGCGTCTTAACGTTGATGGTGAAGATGATACCGTTGTTCAACCTGATTTAGTAGTTGTATGCGACAGATCAAAAATAGACGAAAAGGGTTATA
Source organism: Chitinispirillales bacterium (assembly GCA_031254105.1). Taxonomy (GTDB): domain Bacteria; phylum Fibrobacterota; class Chitinivibrionia; order Chitinivibrionales; family Chitinispirillaceae; genus WRCH01. The sequence continues at coordinate 21,497 of JAIRVB010000013.1, read as the reverse complement.
AAGGGGTTCCGGATTTTATCATTGAAATTCTTTCACCCTCAAGTAAAAGACACGACCGTTGGGTAAAATATAATCTCTACAAAAATGCCAAAGTGCGGGAATACTGGATTGTTGATCCTGATGAAAAAATCATTGACTCTTATCTGCTTAAAGACAATGATGAAGACTATGTCCACAAAGTCTATGGTGATACCGGTACCGCGCAAGTCAATGTACTACCCGGATGTGAAATCAATTTGAGGGACATTTTCGCGTCTTAATAATATGGTAACACGCCATTTTCCGCGCCGCCCAAATTATTTCCCCTTGCGCATCCGCTGATTCTGTGTTATAATAAAGACTGTAAGGGATGACAGCCGCGAGGGCTGCCCATATATAATAACGGAAAATATTTTCAGGTTTCCCCTAACTCAAACATCGGATCGCGCTATGAGATGGAAAAGTGCCGTTTTCGGTGTCGCTTCAAAATACCGCTTCCAAAACAACCGCGCGGGGTTCTCTATGTTAGAACTCATAGTGGTGATTGCGGTGTTCGGCATTATTTCGGCTGCCGCCATCGTGAGTTGGGCCGGCTTTAAGAACTATCAGGATCTGCGGCAGGAGGCGGGCAATTTTCATAAGCAGATTTTAGCTATGAAAGCGGTTGCGCTTGAGAGAGGGGATAACGTTACTATTACCTATACGGCCGGAGGATATACAATAACGGCGGTTGAGGATGATGAATTTCCGGCTATCAATAGACCCGTTGATCTGATTAACAATGTAACGATAACAGACGCAGCAGTTACGCAATCCGGCGATTTGCCGGATGTTCCCGCCGATAATGCCTGGGGCGGAGGAACTATCACCGTAACTTCCAGTAACTTAGACGCGTACGCCAATGGTTATATAGTTATCGAAAACAACTCAAAGAATTCGTTTTGCATAATGAAAACCGGTAATGATATAAAACCGCATTTGTACAAAAAATCAGGATCGGACGTATGGAGAAGAATATAAAGACCGCTGGAGCCTCAATCATTGAGATCATGATCAGCATGATGATCGTGGCGATTTTGCTTATGGCGGTAGCGGCTGTATTTCCCAGAATGACCGCTCACCGCAAGAACATATATGAGGTTGATCAGGCAAGGATAATTGCGGCTGAGGTGATTGAGGGGCTGCAGATGCTTTCCTCCAGGCCGGGCGGCGGCTGTTTAGACGGTGGCGGTACTATTAACGGCGCCGATGAGTTCATGGCCCAATATGCTAATGTGTCTTTTGGCGCGGTTACGTATAATGTGACAAGTGATTTAGAGTGCGGCCCTTCCCTTCCTTTCAGTACCGCGACAGTAACCGTTAAGTGGAGTAAATCCGGCAAAGACCACGAAATCAGAGTCACAGGAGCGGTGCGATGAATATAATTAACAAAAAAGGGATGACATTACTCGAACTGCTCGTATATTTGGCGCTTGCCGCGTTACTGCTCGCGCCTGTTGTTATGCTTATCCACAACTCATCGCTTAACATGGCGCGCGACACAAAAAAAACGGATATGCACATATCGGGGCGCGACATACTTAACATCATGTACGATGATCTGAAAAATACCGGTTTCAAGATAATAGACATAAACATTGGTGTTGAAAACGCGGTTATGATCGCCCCCGCGTTGGCTGCGCCGAACACAGACATCTCGTCATTTATCGCCGGAAACTGCCTAAGCGGCTGCGCTCATGACAGTATAACGATTATAAGAGGCGTATTGAGTAATATCGGGGCGTGGAATGGATATAACAGAGTTGCCTACTCGGTAGACGCAGACAGACAGCTCATACGTACCGCTAGTTTTATGACAGTGGCGGGAGACGCTTTAGATACGACGCTCGTTATTGCCCGGAACATAGAAGCTTTGCAGTTCAGATATTCTGCGGATTTGGTAAACTGGGTGGATGAACCTGCCGTTTTGGCAAAAGGAAACGTTAAATTCATAAAGATATTTCTCGTTTTGCAGGATAACAGCAGAGCGGGCGCGGTAAAAAACCCGCCGTCGTTTACGATTGCGGATCATACTGTTCCGGCTGCGGGCGCTCCTGTTTTGCGCGAAAGATACGAAATAGTCGTACCAGTTCCGAATAATGGGCTGGTGCCGCCGATACCCTGATTAACAGAATGTGGAGGGTAACCTAATGAAAAATATCAGAAATCTCATCAGTGCGATCTCCGCCAGAAACGGTTCCACTTTGGTAGGCGTGATAGTGGCAATGGTATTTACCGGCATAGTAGCCACTACGATGGTCAAAAACACGGCGAGCCAGTCGGCGTCAAGCAGAGGGTATGCGGGATACGTGTCTACAGGAATAACCGCAATGAGCGGAGCCGTTGCCACGGAGTCTTTTTTTTCTAATCCGAATAACGCGGAAACGCTGCTTGAAAGACTTAACGATACGCTTTCTCCTTTCGGACAACAGCGCACGTTCGTTAATGGAAACCCAAAGCTTGCAAGTGGAAACAGACAATACTTTAACAGTACGCTTGCCGATACTAATGGCACCCATCTTAGTGATAACCCCGACAGCAGTTTTCTTCTGTCGATGTTTGAGATTGACGTGGGAAATAAACAAAACGGAAATAACCCCAAAAGGATGACAGCTTTTTACAGGTTGGGAAACTTAAGGAGAGTGTCTGTTGACGAGGTGTTTGGCGGAAGTAACGCCATATATATGGGAGGTGACCTGTCTAACGGCGATAATGGAATGCATGTTAACGGGAGAGCCACATTTGACGGACCCGCGAAATTTCAGAACTCACCGGGTATTTTTACCGGGGATGTTTATTTTGGCAGCAATGTTGAATTTAACAACCCCGGTAACCGTTTTGGCGGGAACGTTTACATAAAGGGACGCGCTCAAATAGTCAATAAAAGCGATTTTGACAAAGATGTATATATCGACAGCACAATGGAGATAGCAAGCAACGCCGGGGGCACCCAGTTCAACGGCAAATGCTACGTTAAGAGCAGAGCTTCCATAGGCACTGTCTCATCCGACAACTTGGTTTTTAATGATGACGCTTATTTTGGCGGAACTCTGCGGATTGATAACGTATCCCGGTTACAATTTAACAGGACTCACGTTGGAGACACGCTGTCCATACAAAACCAGAGTGCGTCCCACAGGCCTTTTTTGGATAATATTAGTATTTACGGAAGGTTTGGAACAACTGGCACCAACGCTGTTAACGCGGGCGGCGATGTTTACATCGGGGGCGCTATAGAGACGAATCTCAATATGGTAATGTTTCCGGACAGCGTGTTTAATTCCGGTACAAGCTTGTATGACTATACGCCCAATACATTCAGGTATACTACGGCAATTACCACATCTCTGGCAGACAGTCGCGTTACCGGTGTAACAAGAAACGGAGTCCCTGTTAATCCGGACAAAGAACAGATATCATTGCCCCACTTTGTTAGAGCGGTTGATTCAACGCAAATAACAAGACTTCAACCATTCTGTAGAGATCCGCGGATTGATATAACCAGAGTGGGCGACACAAGTACGGCCAAATCTCTATCTTCATTCGGCAACGGCGGTAATATTACAGTTGACAACCTGCACAAGGCTTGGGAAGAAAAGAACAAGCACCTTTTTTGGAACGGCCATCTTGTGGTTGTACACAGAAGAAACGAATCTGTTAACATGGGCTCAGGGCTTCGTACCGGAACCGTGTTTAAAGAAAAAATAATAATAATAATAGCTGAAGGTGCAACGCTTAACGTTGGCCAAGACTTTTACAGAAGCGCGGATACCGCAAGCACGCTGATATATGTGGGAAGAGGCAAGGCGGCGCTAGATCAATTCGGAACGGATAATCTTTTCCGCGGTTTGGTATATATTGCTCACGACAATACTACAGGCGCTACTACAAACGAAAACTCGAGTTCTTTTAATTGGAGGGCGGGAGGAAAAATTGAGGGAGCTGTTCATAACCATTCAAGTAATCGCTTTCGATGGAATGGCGGCACAAATAATGCGGTACCGATTGAACGCAAAGGATGCGGGGACGATGTTCTCAACAATTTTGCCGGTTTGCGCACCGTAACAACGGATTGCCCTCTCCATGCTCCGAATCCGTGTCCCCCCTCCCCTTGCGCTCCCGGAGGAGGCGGCAGCGGTAGAATAGAACTCGCTGATGGAATGAACTTTATAGATGTTACGCCGCTTGGCTATTATTTCTATTAAAATGTATATTTGATGATCTCTGGAATGACTCAGAATTACTCACGGAAGATGAAAAAAACAGCATAAACTTTGAAGTCTCTCTTATTGGAAAGTTGATTGAAGCAAGGGAAACGAAGGGATTTACTCAAAAGGAGCTTGCGGATAAAGCAGGGATAAAACAATCTGCTATCGCAGGAATGGAAAGTATGAAAGCGGCCCCGCAGATAAATACGCTTTTTAAGGTATTGAGGCCGTTAGGTTATACGTTAGAAATAGTTCCATACAGAGGTCCGTTGAAGCAAAATACAAAAGTACGTCAGGGCAAAAGGTAATTGTTAAAACTAAAATATTGAAAATGTAAGAATAATGTCCTGTAAAAGACAGATGGGAACCAAATAGGGTTTTATTAATGCAGAAATAATAATGCAGAATGCAGAAATGAGGTGATTTGATCTTCTATTTCTGGATTCGGACATCTATTTTGAAGTTGAATTACTATATAATGAAAGTTTTATTTTCTTTAGGAAAGACACTTCGCGCAGTTGATTTACCATCGGCTGCGAAAGTCAAAGGGTAGATTAAATTAAAGGGCGGACACTAAGGGCCGCCTTTCCCATATCTTACCTCACTACCCCGATCTTACCCTGACCAACCACCCCGCCGTCATTCTCAATTTTCCAAAACATAACCTGCGAACCCATATTGACACGCGCATCAATCTTTCCCTGCTGTCCATTAAGCGGCACACTGTTCAGTACTCTTCCGCGAATATCAAAAAACGTCAGCTTTGCGGAAGCGTCCGGGCCGCCGAGGTTGTAGTGAAGAACGCCGCGGTTATCGAATGTGAAACGTTTCGCTGTTTTGATTTTGGGAGCTTGGGCTGCGCTAACAGTTCCATCGTACCACTGCATGGAACGGGGTTTGGTGACTTCTGTTGGGAGGCTTGACTTATTTGCGGTGGCGTTATCTACAATGCCGTATTTTACGCCGCTTGATATGGTTATGCCGTAGAGTTCGCCATCGCCAACAATCTGCGCTGTGCCTGAGACATTAAGGGCGACATTGTTTCCTTCCGTCCACGAGTCCCCGCCGCCGATGCGTCCGCTGCCGGATACCCCGGCGCTGTTGCTGAGGTGAATGTTTACTCCGCCGTCAATACGCGCGCCGCCTGAATACCGCCCTGACCAAACGGACGCGTTTTCGGAGATAATAGCGCTGTCTGTGACCGTACCGCCGACTACTAACGCGTTACCTCTAACGATAGCGTTGCCGCTGACCGTAGAGCTGCCCCTTACAACCGCGCGATCCTCAATACGGGCGTTGCCGCTGACAGTTCCGCTTTCAACACGCGCATAGGGGCCGATATAAGCGGTTGAGGCGACTGTCGCCGTGTTTGCCCGCCACCCGCCGCCATTGGCATGTTGTGTCATGTTCGTGGTACTCTTAGTTTGAAATCCTTCCGGCTTCGCGCCGTTGATCTCCACCATATATGGAAATCTGTAAATAGTAAAATAGGGCTGATCCCAGTTTATTCTGTGATGAATGGCCGGTGTAGCCGCAACGACTAAATACAACTGGGTTTCCCCGTTTTGCATGGTCATAGTAATATCATTGCCGATTCCGTTTGCCGTACTGTTGAGGTCGCTGTAACGCGCGGCAACACTCGCGGAAGTTGACGCGGCGTCGCCGGTGACTGCTACGAGGCTGTAACGCCAGTCGGAACCCGGATTATTGGGAAGATTCGCGGCTGTTGGTTCCGGGGTATTATTCGTTCTGGTATAATTGGTTATATTGTTTGCCGTTTGCACATCGCCCCTGAACTTCACGGTCACTGTTGTACCTGCGCTGAAATTGCCGCCCGCATCCGGATAAAGGCGGATTATGTTATACGCGTAACGCTGAGGCGAGGTATGAAACGCCGACACATAACGGTTGTTGGCTGTGTCAAGCGGTTCGAGACGCGTGTAGCGTGAGTATTTGAATCTTTCGGATACGCTGCCGGCATTGTACCTGCTGCGGAAACCTGCGCCTCGTTTAAAGTCATAAATTACCGCTTTTCTTGCGAAGTCGCCAAAGTAGTTATTAAACTGCGTTTGGCTTATGTTGTTCTGACGCATAATCTCAGACATCGGATCGGCTTGGGACTGACCACTTGATTTTGCCCAAATATTGTTAACAACTCCAAGACCAAGCGTATCCTGAATGTATTCAAAAAACAACCAGTTGCAATAGCGGTTGCGCGTACTGCCTAAATAACGGTTTGATTGGCGCAAATACATCTCCGAACAGTAGTGAATATCATTCGCGCTGGGGTAAACCTGGTGCGGCGTGAGGTTGGCGTGGGATTCCCAGAACCAACCGCTAAAGTTGGCGCCCTGGTTCGTATTGCCGCCCGACATCCCACCTGTCATCCCCTGCAAACCATGCATAAGCTCATGAGCAAGCGCCCATTTATCACCCACTGCGCTGCTTGAAAGCCACATACCTGGGCCGCGGGGGTTGCCTATGGTTCCGCCGAAAGCGTGTCCTTCACTGCATGTAGAAGTGCCGCCGCAGAACCTTGTACCGACAGTGTTGCTGCAATTACTGCCGTTGCGCAGCACCCAAACGCCCATTTTGTATTTCGTCGCGTTTACGGCATAAGGAGCCGGAAAACTATCGCGATGGATAAACGTTTCGTAGATCAACTCAAGTTCGTTTAGCGCGGTATTAGCCTGCGCGGTGGTAAGATTGGCGCAATCGCCGGCATTCGTGCTATACCAAATAGTAAACCGGTTTGAGTGAATGAAACTGGTCCACGGGTGGTCGTTATTCACGTTACTGGGGCGGGCCTGAAACACCTCCTGCGCCTGCGTCCAAACGCAGACAGCGGACATAATAATACCGAGAGCGGCAAATAAAATTTTTTTCACTGCGCGTCCCTTTCCTGGATAAGTTAAGTATAACGCATAAAAGCATCTTACGTGAAAGCTTCGCTACATCTATAATATAAGCATATAAGCTCTAATTGTCAAATTAATCAAGCCTCTTGAAAAATCCTCATTTTTTTATTATATTAAAATAGTAGAATTGTATAAAAAAGGAGAGTGTAATGGAACTGTCTTTCAACCCATCCGTAAGCGGAATGCGGGCTGCTGCCACAAGAATTGATAACACCGCTCACTCCGTAGCCAACGCAAATACCGAAAATTTTCAATCACAAAGACTGTTGCAGTCTGAAGGCGCCGCTAAAGATACAGTTTCCATCTCAGCGGTTGGTTACAACGCGCAGGATTTGGCTGCCGATATGACAAGCCTTGTATCAGATAAGAATGTCTACGGCGCAAATCTCAAAATGATCGCGGCGAAGAATGATATGTTAGGCGAGACGATTGATTTGGCAGGGTAATTTTCGACCATATCGTTTTCAAAGATATACCCAACAAACCCAAACACCCGTAGGGGCGGCCATCGGTCGCCCGCAGCCGCGCGTCCGTAAATAACACGCGGCGCATACAATCCGGATATTATACGCCTGTTTTTTATATGTCTATGTTTGGCATGTATACAAAAGATAGGACGAACACGCAGGTTCGCCCTACATGGGGATGTTATAAGAATGTATTGCATGAATGTGTGATATACGGGCGGCCGTTGGCCGCCCGCAGCCGCGAAAAACGCAAACGTAAAAAATCAACCCACCGCTGCCTCAAGCACCGCTTTCTCTATCGCCGCGTGGTATTCCTGAAGTGAATGGGTTGTGACCTCTTTACTTTTACGGTCGGCTACACCGTTTGCCGCGGCTCTGGCAGCCGCAAGCGTTGTGATATAAGGCAGCTTGTGCTTGATGGCGGCTTTACGGATGTAAGAATCGTCATGCTGGCTCTTTTTACCTATGGGAGTGTTGATTATCAGTTGGATATCTTTATTGGTAACCAGGTCAAGAATATTTGGTCTATCGACTTCGTGAAGCTTATAGACCATTTTACTTTCGATGCCGTGCTTTTTAAGAAATTCGTGAGTGCCTTCCGTTGCGTAGATTCCAAAACCGAGTTCTATAAATTTTTTGCCGATTTCCGCTACTATGCCTTCGGACTTTGAAACGCTGATAAGGACATTGCCTGAAAGAGGAAGAATAGAGTTAGCTGCTTCCTCCGCTTTAAAGAACGCTAAACCATACTCCTGAGCTATCCCAAGCACCTCTCCTGTGGAGCGCATTTCAGGGCCGAGTACGGGATCGACTTCCGGAAACATTGTAAATGGGAATACCGCTTCTTTTACGCCGTAGTGAGTGAGTTTATTTCTGCGCAGATCAAGTTCGGCCAATGTTTTCCCCATCATTACCTCAGTTGCGATTCTTGCCATGCGGATATTGCACACTTTTGACACAATGGGAACTGTGCGCGAAGCGCGCGGGTTGGCTTCAAGTACGTAAACAATATCTCCGGCAATCGCGTACTGCATGTTCATAAGTCCGACTACACCGAGCTCTGAGGCGATTTTACTTGTATATGTGTAGATGGTCTCTACATGCTGAGGAGGAATCGTGACAGGAGGTATAACGCACGCGCTGTCGCCTGAGTGAATTCCCGCCTGTTCAATATGCTCCATAACGGCAGGAATAAAAACCTGCGTACCGTCGCTTAACGCGTCAGCTTCAGCTTCTATGGCGTTTTCGAGAAACTTGTCGATAAGTACAGGTCTTTCCGGCGTTACATCAACCGCCAGATTCATGTAGGTTTTTAGCATTTGGCCATCGTGAACCACTTCCATGCCTCTGCCGCCAAGTACATAAGAGGGCCGCACCATAACGGGGTACCCGATTTTTGCGGCAACGTTCAGAGCTTCTTCATAAGTAACCGCCATACCGGATGGGGGCATCGGGATCTCAAGTTTTTCCATCATGTAATTAAAGCGGTCGCGGTCTTCGGCCAAGTCTATCACGTCAGGCGTAGTGCCAAGAATCTTTACACCCGCCGAGGAGAGTTGATTTGCGAGATTAAGCGGAGTCTGACCGCCAAACTGCACGACTACGCCTTCCGGTTTTTCCATTTCGTAAATACTGAGAACATTCTCACGTGTAAGCGGTTCAAAATACAGCCGGTCGGATGTGTCGTAATCAGTTGACACAGTTGATGGATTACAGTTTACCATAATGGTTTCGATGCCCATATCTCTGAGCGCGAAAGCCGCGTGTACGCAGCAGTAGTCAAATTCAATCCCCTGACCGATACGGTTTGGCCCGCCGCCAAGAATCATCACTTTACGTTTGCCGCTTTCGGTATTTATCTTATTTGAGCTGTTGAATGTTGAATAATAGTAGAACGCGTTTTCTACCCCGCTTACAGGGAGTTTTTCCCATCCCTCAATAAGTCCTATGGAGATTCTTTTTTTCCTGATTACTGTTTCTGTTATGCCAAGCAGCATCGCCAGATAACTGTCCGCAAAACCCCATTTTTTGGCTTTTTCGAGAATATCATTTGGAAGATCATCTTTATCTTTATGCGTGATAATCTGCTCCTCAAAATCAACAAGGTCTTTCATCTCTTTGAGGAACCAGTGCTTGATCTTTGTAATCTCGTGGATCTTCTCGATTGCGGCGCCTTTTCTGAGCGCTTCGTAAACAATAAAGTGGCGTTCGCTTGCCGCTTCTTTTAGCATGTCAAGGAGCGTATCAAGCGGCAATGTGTTAAAATTTTTGGCGAACCCAAACCCGCTGCGTCCAATTTCAAGAGAGCGCACCGCTTTTTGCATCGCTTCCTTGTAGCTTTTGCCGATACTCATCACCTCGCCCACAGCTCTCATCTGGGTGCCGAGTTTGTCCTGAGAACCTTTAAACTTTTCAAAAGCCCAGCGGGGAAACTTTACGACAACATAATCTCCTGACGGAGTATATTTATCAAGGGTTCCGTCTCTCCAGTAAGGAATTTCCTTAAGAGTTACGCCTGAAGCGAGTTTTGCGGATACAAGCGCAATCGGAAAACCTGTAGCTTTTGACGCAAGAGCGGAAGAACGTGATGTACGGGGATTAATTTCAATAACTACGATGCGGTCGCTTTTGGGATCATAAGCAAACTGCACATTGCAGCCGCCGATAATTTTAACAGACTCAACAATGGCATAGGCCTGGTTCTGTAAGCGCTTCTGTAATTCTTCGGAGATTGTGAGCATTGGCGCGGTGCAGAAAGAGTCGCCGGTATGAACTCCGACAGGATCAACGTTTTCAATAAAACAAACGGTAATCATATGTCCGGTTGAGTCGCGCACGATCTCAAGCTCAAGCTCCTCCCATCCAAGCACAGATTCCTCTATAAGCACCTGGTTTATGAGACTTGCGGCCAATCCTCTGCCCGCAATGGTACGCAGCTCTTCAACATTATAAACAAGTCCGCCGCCCGTTCCGCCCATCGTATAGGCGGGACGCACAACCACGGGATATCCAAGATTTGCGGCCGCTTTTTCCGCGTCTTCTATTGTATAGACAGCTTCGCTTTTGGCCATATCAATACCGATAGCGTTCATCGCTTCCTTAAAGAGGATGCGGTCTTCACCACGCTCAATCGCTTCGATGTCAACGCCAATAAGTTTTACCGCGTATTTTTCAAGCACACCCTCTTTCGCAAGTTGAATCGAAAGATTAAGACCGTTCTGGCCTCCGAGGTTTGGAAGCAGCGCGTGAGGCCTCTCTTTTTCGATAATGCGGGTAAGCGTCGCTACGTTAAGCGGCTCAATATAGGTGATATCGGCGATCTCAGGATCGGTCATGATTGTAGCTGGATTTGAATTGACAAGAACAATCTGATAGCCAAGCTCTCGCAGCGCTTTACAAGCCTGAGTACCGGAGTAGTCAAACTCGCAGGCCTGCCCAATAATGATAGGCCCTGAACCGATAATCATTATTTTGTGAACATCATCGCGTTTTGGCATATTAGTTACTTCCTTTCATGTGGAAAGCACTGTCTCTAAATTTTTCTTCTCTGTTATCTTATTTATACCGCAGGATTTTTCGCTTTCGCAGCCTGTCCAGCAGTAGGTACACAGTTTTTCCGCCGGTACACCCAACGCGTCCGTCATATCTTTGAGACGCTGGAATTTTAAACTGGTCAAACCCATTTTAAAACGTATATGCTCCAGTAAAGCAATATGTTTGTCTGATTTTTCGTCAATATAATCTTCGATATTGTATCTGTCGCTTCCCTCAAGCTCTACGATCGCTTTTCTTGTCGCCAGGTCCGTTTCGGATTTTGAGCGGGAGAAAGTAAGGTAATTACATCCGAAAAAAAGCGGCGGACACGCAAGGCGCATATGAATCTCCTTAGCGCCGTAAGCGTAAATTCGTTGTAAGGTATCTTTTAATTGTGTTCCGCGTACAATAGAATCATCGCAAAAAAGAATACGATGCCCCAAAGTCAACCGTTTTATAGGAATGAGCTTCATTTTGGCGACAAGCTCCCGCGCGGTCTGGTTCTGCGGCAGAAAAGATCTGGCCCATGTCGGCGTATACTTTACAAATGGACGGCTGTACTGGAGCCGCTTTTTCTGGGCGTAGCCAAGAGCGTGGGCAATGCCTGAGTCGGGGATGCCAGCCGCGAAATCGAACGCTCCCTCACCCATACCCTCATCAATGTCCCTCATGGCGAGCTTGGCGCCGCAGCAGTAGCGGGAATGTTCGACGTTTACGCCTTCATAGTCTGAAGCGGGATATCCATAGTATATCCACAAAAAAGAACATATTTGTGTGCGGTCTCCCGGCGGAGAGCATTGTTCGATACCGTTCTGTGAGATAAAAACGACCTCTCCGGGACCAAGTTCGCGTTCTACTTCATAACCAAGATTATAAAAGGCGCATGTTTCCATTGTAACCGCGTACCCTTTATCGCTTTTCCCAATTGTAACCGAGACTCTGCCAAGTTTGTCTCTCACCGCGTAAATGCCCTCTTTAGTAAGTATAAGCATGGAAGAGGAACCCTCAATTTGCTCCTGGGAGATTTTTATACCCTCTTCAAAACTTTCACCCTGATTTATCAGAGACGCGGTGAGTTCTGTTGAGTTAAGTTCGCTTCCGCTCATTTCAGAGAAATGAACAGTGCGCTTCCGGAAAGCTTTCTCTGCCAAAACCCCGGCGTTTCTTATCGCTCCTACCGTCACTATGGCGTAACTGCCCAGATGAGAGCCAATAATAAGCGGCTGATCCTCGGAGTCGCTTATGACTCCAATGCCGCAATTGCCGTTGAGCTTGACAAGATCTCCGTCAAATTTGCTTCTGAACTGGGTATTTGAAATATCATGAATAACACGTGAAAAACACGTACCGTCGGAAACAACCAAACCGCCCCGGCGTGTGCCAAGATGACAGTGATAGTCGGTACCGTAAAACAGGTGCATCGCGCACTCTTCATTTTTGTCGGATACTACCCCGAAAAATCCACCCATTTTTTAGCGCCTCCCTTAGTAATGCAGAAATAATAATGCAGAATGCAGAAATAAAACAACAGATATACGGATTTATCTTTGTACTGTAAGAGGTTTTAATATTTCTGCATTACCTTTCTCTTAGCTTATAAACAATGACTTTGCTGAAAAGTCAGCGTCGCTTGTTAAATTAACGCCAAGCTTCCTTAAACCAGCTTCATCGCCCGGCGTTGGTATATGAGTCGTGTGTACTTCGCAGTTTCTTAGTTCCTTGAGTTTTTTCAAAGCTACTTCAGCCATTGGATTAGCGGTCGCGCTTATCCCCAAAGCTATAAGCGTTTCTTCAAGGTTAAGACTCACATTTTTACCATTAAGAAGAATTTCTTTTTTAAGCTTGCCGATAGATTCTATAATATTACCTGGCAGAAGCGGTATCTCATCGGGAATTCCCGCGAGTACTTTTACCGCGTTGAGCACCATGCTTGAAGCCGCGTGCATAAGCGGCGAATTGCATCCGGTTACTACCTCTCCATTACCAAGCGCTATAGACGCTCCGCTGAACACGCCATCGTTGCCTTTACCTTTTCGTTTAGCTCTCTCGGCGGCTTCGCGGGCGGGCAGTACAACACACCTGCCTTCCGGCTTAATCCCCAGATCCTGAATCAAATGCTCTACCCGGTGTAAAGCGTCCTTTTCTATAAGCCCCATAGCGTATTCGCAAGCGCAGCGGAAATACCGTCTCAATATCTCCTGTCTGGCCGCTTCACGGACAACAGTATCGTTTACAATACCAAATGCGGCCTGATTAACGCCCATCTCCGTAGGTGAACGGTAAACAGAACCGCGTCCGGTTATTTTTTCAAGAATTCTTTTTAACAAAGGAAAAGCATCAATGTCACGGTTGTAACTTACGGCCGCTTCATTATAAATATCGAGATGATAATGGTCTATCTTATTGGAATCTTTTAGTTCCGCGGTGGCGCTTTCGTAAGCAAGGTTCACTTCATGGCTCAACGGCAAATTCCAGACCGGAAAAGTCTCAAATTTGGCGTAATCGGATTGAATTCCTCTTTTGTAATCGTGATAGAGCTGAGAGAGACATGTGGCAAGCTTGCCGCTTCCGGGACCTGGGCCGGTCACGACTACAATGGGACGGGTGGTGGGGATATACGCGTTTGCGCCGTAACCCTCCTGTGAAACAATAACATCTACATCTGTAGGATACCCCTTAGTGCATCCGTGCGTATAAACACTGATCCCCCTGTGTTCAAGCCTGCTCTTAAAGGCGCGGGAAGCGGCCTGATTTTCATAACGCGTGATCACTACAGCGGAAACCTTTATCCCCCGTTCGCCCAGATCGTCTATCATCTTGAGGGCGTCGGAATCGTAAGTGATCCCAAAATCAGCCCGGATCTTTTTACGCTCTATGTCGCCCGCGTATATGCACAGGATTACTTCCGCGTTCTCTTTGAGCTGCTGCAAAAGGCGTACTTTAACGTTAGGATCGTAGCCGGGAAGTACCCGTGAGGCGTGATAATCAAAAAGAAGCTTCCCCCCAAATTCCAGATAAAGCTTATTTTGAAATTGGTTTACCCTCTGAGCGATCGCTGCTGTCTGCCGCTCAAGGTAGAGCTCATTATCGAATCCGATCGCTTTGGTCATCATTTAGATCCCTGCCTTTTTATCTGTGATATAAAGCGGGGCAGGAAGCATCTGTGTATATGTTTATTATGTTTGCCCGTCATATAGTATAAATACGGGGAAAGTTTAAAAAATCCATTTAAAAATGCTGCCGGCTGATAAAAAAAAACCTCCCCTATAGATAGAGGAGGATATTTTATTTGGGTACAGCGTAAATTCATTTGGTATTATGCTTTGAAAAATAGGCGTACATGCGTGAACACTGCCGCCTTGTGAGAAAACCATTACCAGCATCCCTATTAAAATAATTTTTTGCGGCAAATGAGTCAATAGAAGATTTGCGGCACGCTATGTAATACACAACGGTTGCGTTTAAGGCGGGAGATGCTTTTATTGATAAGTGAATGTACCGGATCTCGCAGCGCTTCACGATTCAAAATTAGAGCTTGTAAATTTGCTGATCAACGCAAAAATAGATGTCCGAACGCAAAAATAAAAATGAAGATAAGATAGAGTTTTTGTTGTATTATTGAACGATTTTAATATTTAGCTTGCGCCTTGATAAACGCGGTCTGCATTCTGCATTTAATTTTGGGTTAATTAAAAAATAAATTTACAGATAAAATTTACTGATTCCAAAATAACTATGGTTTTAAAATATTTGTATAAGTGTTGGTATTGCCATATTACAGTTGTTTAATTATATTTAAATACAGTGTCTACTGTACAGGTAAATATCTAACGGGGGAGAAGTACAAAAACAGTATTATCGATAAATAGTACTCAAATAGAGAAGGGAGAACTGACAAATGTATTTAATGGATTCTGGCTGAAAAGTAAAGAAAATAAGTTGTTTTACACCACACTACACATTCACTATTCTTTAGGAGATGCTTTATGTCACAGAAACTTTATATCGGTAACCTGCCTTACAGAACTACAGAAAATGATGTACGTGCCCTGTTTGCCAAATATGAGCCAATCTACTCTACGGTGCTTATAGCTGACCGGGAGACAGGCCGCTCCCGCGGATTTGGTTTTATTGAGCTGGAAAAGACTAACGCCGAAGCCGCGATTACAGAACTTGGGAATACGATTTATGGCGGCCGCACTCTGCGCATAAGCAGGGCAAAGAACAGGGAATCGATATCGGTTGATTTGCGGCAATCCAGCTGTGAGAAAGCCGCCTGATTTCCGTTAATAACCTAAAGGGGGCGTTAAACCGTCCCCTTCCAAGTGGTATAAAAGACTGAAATGCTTGTTAAAAGGATATTTTTATCTGAAATCAGCGAAGACACCCAGATGTACAGATATAAATTTAACTCTAAACTTGGATTTCCTTGTTTTTTAATTCTCGATTGAAAAAAATATTTTACATTTATTAATTATGTATTAATGTGATTATTTTTCATGTCCGATTTGCGGATCGAGCAAGAATAATTTTTCAAGGGAGTAACGGCTGCCGGATTACAAAAACGCTTTTACCTGAAGAGAAAACAGATGCAGCGCAGGGGCATAAGCGTTTTCGGAAGCAGCGCGTCTAATTTCTCCGCGATACATTCCTGAGAGACTGAAATTGTTCCCGACCCGTATATCGCTGTGAAATGAGAGGATATGGCTGATGCCGGAAGAGTAGCCCGCAGCCATGCGGTAGTCAAGCTCTCCCTTGTACGGTACGTAAGATAAAGTATAAGAAAGCTCGGCCATCCCCCCTTTTTGAGGGCGGTAGATTATTCCCGGATTGATTTGCAGATAAATACTGCTGTCAGCGGGAGCGGAAGTAAGATGAGGGTCATAGCGGAGAAAATTTCCAATTTTCTCACGCACGTAAAATTCAAACTTTTCCGCTTGTCCTATACTTTGAACAAACTCCGCGTTGATATCATGAAGGTTGAAATTACTATACAATTCGGTTTGCGCGGCCGATAAATCATCTCTGGTTACAAAAAGATAACGCGGCTCAAGACTCAGGAGCAGGCGGTTTTGTTTCCTTTCTATACGTAAAGCGGCTTCGAACGTTTTTTCCCTGTAATTTCTCAGAAGCCGCAGTCCGGGCATAGCATACAATCTTGATTTGTAAATGCTGCCTTGACTGTAATGTTCCACCTCCTGACGATAGGACAGATCGGCGTAGTGAATATCGGATGCTCCCGCGCTGTCTGCGTTATTCGAATAAAAAAGTGTCAAAAGTCCGGGAATGCGCGATGCCGCTTTACTGTTTCTTGAGTTTACATGCTCTTCCGAGAGCAGCGTGCCGCTCCAGGAGAGATTGCCTAAAACGCCATCAATTTTTTTTACGGGCCGAAAGTACCAGTCTCCGTTTAAACTTGTTTTACGTACCGTAGCCAATGAGGTGTTATCGTAAATTTCGATCTCCTGAACAATATGGTCTCCATTTATACTGGGACGGAATTCTCTGGCTAACGAATCATAGGCGTGGGTGCCAAGACCTTTACCGATGTAAAACATCTTCTGTTCAAAACGGGAGACAAGCTCCTGATTTGTACGGTATTCCTGGCGTGAAGAGAATCCCCGGGAGGTTGGTTCTATCTCGCTGGTAACGGACATCAGAAAAGTTGACGAACGGCTTTTGCCGTGAAGTTGTGTCCTGTGCCATCTGCTGTCTCCGGTTAAATTCCACCCGTTAAGCGGAGCGAAAGCAGCCGATTGGTTCCAGATAAAAGCGTAGCCTGTATCTGACGAACCGGAAAAACTTTCACCGCCGCGAAATTGAGTAATGGTAAAGTTTTGGCGCAAATTTGCGGGCAGGTAGGAAACTTCCGCCAAACCGGACAGATGACCGCCGCCCTGTTCCGTAGTATCGATGCGCCATTCATCGCTGTAACCAATCATCGTTTTCCATTGCTTTGAGGGCTGTGCAAGGAGTTTGCCGTATCTGCGGTAACTCAGACGGGTATCTGAGATGTGATGTCTGAAAACCGCCGCCCCTAAATTGAGTTCCAGCTTATCTTCCGCAAAATGAACTTCAGCGTCTCCGGTGAGTTTTTCAGCTTCCACTAAAGAATCAATCCATGTTTGCCCGATTCCTGCTCTCATGCCTACGCCTTTTACCGCCGTACCCCCTATCGTTGATTCCCAAGCCTGAAACCGGTATTTGTCGGAATTCTCATTAAGTTCCCGCATATCCCAGCCTTCTCTGCGCTCATGCGCGGAAAAAAGTTCACTTGTAAATTGGCGCGAACGGTAACGGTAATCAAGGTCAAGCCATAAAGAGCGTTGTTCAATCCGCCTTTCTCCGATAAACATTTTTAGTAAGGCCGCGGAAGAGAGATTACCTTCTTTATCGAGAGATGAAAACAGATTACGGTCAAGCTCTTTTCCCGCGATATTAATAGAAGTCTTAAAATATGGCAGTTGCAGCCGCGCTTCCAGCTCTCCGGCGCTTTCTCTCATTGGGGCGCTCAGAGGAGCGAGCGCGGTAAAATCCCCTTTACCGGCTCCGGCGTATTTGTAAACAAAATCATTGCGTTGTACAGTGCTGTCAACAACATAATCAGCGCCTGGTTCTCCTTTTTGTATGGGGGTAAACCACGCTGTGTAACGGCCTTTCGTATCCTCAGGTTTTAAAGGGTTATAGGGCGAGTACACAAGAATTGTATCCTGTGCCGCGGAATCGTAAAATTTTCTATACAGAGGATAATACGCGCTCATTCTTGCGACGTCAAGCGGATTAACCGGACGGGCTGTTGGAGCGGCATAACCAGTCTTATTTCCGCTGTTACGTAAAATCTCCCTCTCGCGGCTGCTTAGCTGCATCTCAATCGGATTATTTTTATCATCGCTTTCGCTCCAGACCGTTCCCCGTATAGACAAAACGCTATCCGGCGAATAGTAATAACCTCCCCCTCCCGCGAAAGTTCTGCGGTAGTCAAACGATTTATACTCATACTCAACTCTGATAAAATCTTCTTCACGAATTAATACACGCGGATTAAACGTCACAGTCCCAAGATCATAATCTACGGTAAAATCTTTATCAAAACCTTCCTCAAGATTATTTCCGTTTACCCTTATTTTTACAGTACCGCTGATCGGGGTGATAAAACCGGCTTCACCCTTACCGGTGAGGTAATAGGGTCCTTGCACACCATTACGCCCTCTGACAGTTTGGACTGTGTAATTGCCTCCTGAGAATGACCCGAACGCGTTTACAGAGGCTCTCTCAGGCGTTACCGCCGCGGATATTCCCATAATTTTTTTCTGTCCTGACAATATCCCATTCTCAATTGGCCAGAGCGCAAACTGGTCTCCCGCCGTAACCTCAAAAATTTGATTTTTAAGAGTGATATGCACCTGGTCAAACTCACTTATCTCCCTTGTCGAGCCGTCAAGCGAGGAACCTTCATCACTCAGGTACGCGCTTAACCGCGTACCCGGACGAATCTCTCCCTCTATCACCACCTCAAGTCCCTGCTCAAAATTCATCTCCCCAAGAGTGCCCACAGACATACCAAAAGATTTATATCCCGATACGTGAAGATTGCTGTAATCGTTATTAAGCGGTTTGGCGGAGATTGCGCCGGAAGTATCCGCCAGCATCATAGCTAGTGTGCTGACAGACTGCTTTTGATGCAAAGAGAAGATTTTTGGAAGAATTTCATAAGAGGTCTCAAATTTGGCCGTACTGTCGTTTTCTGTTATTGCAAGCGTATCGATTGTAGTGGAAAATACGCAAAAACTTGCCAAAACTATCAGCAAAAACATTCGTTTAAGGGAGTTGTTAACCGCATATGAAGTGTAATGAGCAATAAACGATAACGGGCTGTGAGCCATTTGATTCATTATATAAAAATGGTTCCCGGCCCCTCGCAATCACAATTCTAGTAATAATCAATGTGTTAGGCGGAAATAAACAAATTACCGTCTCTATTAAGGTATATGTTTGCGTAATGTTTTTCCGCACCCTGAAAGGGTGCGCAGCCGAAGGCTTTCTCTAAAGCTCCGTGTTAAAACACGGGGCTGTAGAGATGGCCTAAGCGGCCATGCCCCTTTCAGGGGTGCGGAGAAATGGGTACAGAATATCATAGTTCATAGTTTATCTGGGCTTATAAGTTACGCAGTCCGGATGACCCTGCTGCATAGTCACATGGATCCCAACCGCTGTACATTCAAAACTTTTGTTGTATTCGCAGTCCTGTACTTTACAGGAGCCTACGCCGCCAACCACATCCTGAAAACCGCCCTTATTAGTGCTTGAGCTCATAAACGTGTCACAGATGGGTTCATCATCTCCTACATTGATGGCCAGGGTGTGGCATAGTTTATCTTTGTTGTAAATACACTGCAAAGCATCGCAATCAATAATTTTGGTCATCTGGCCCATCATTAACAGCCTCCTATGAATTGAGTTTTGAGGGGAAAAATCAGCAAATACGCTGTATTTATCCTGCAAAAATTGGGCCAAATGTAATTTTAAATTTCGAGTTCTGTCATAGATTTAATTGCGTATACGATTTCCTGTTCGTCAACTAAATTTCCAACAGGAACTATCATCAGCGAATCGCGGTTACGCTTTACCCAGCGCGTGACAATTTCAAGTTCGGGAAAATCCTGGGAAGACGCCGGAAGTTCTCCTGAAAAAAAATACTCCCGTAATTCCTTTCGCAGCTCCCGCTCTTCCCTGAATTGGCTGTCGATAACTTTGAGACGTATCTTTTGCTCTTTTTTAATCCACACAGATGTTCGGTAACCTTCCTGTGCGTGCGGGAGGATGATTACGCTGTCTTCGAGCGCCTTATAACTTCCTTTGCGCTCGGCAATACCGCTTTGACTGTTGAGAGCCGGCCTATGCTTTTTGATGAGGCGGTACTCATAAATCAGCGCTTCAAGTTCAGAGCCGCAGGTATGGGTTGTAAAGGAATGAGCGGTTTTGCGAAGCAGTTCAAGTTTTTCAGGTGATTCGCTGTTAAAACGAAAATAGCTTTGTACTCTTCTGCGCAGATTAACTGCTTTTCCTATGTAAATATATGTTCCTGACTTATCCATAAATCCGTAAACACCCGCTTTTGCCGGAAGTTCCATTATTTTTTTAAGAGAGATATCTTTTTCGTCAAACTCAAATTTGAAAGGTTCCTGAAGAGATGAATCTAACCGCTCACGGCTCTCTATACCTTTTTCCTTTAATCTGGCGATTAGCGCGGCGGCTATCCTGCAAAATTGTTCACCTTTTCGATACGCGCTTTCCGCTGTTCTGAATTTGCCAAGAAGCGCGGCCGCGGCATTTTCTAATGACAACGGTTTGCATTCCGGTTCCTTTACCGCTCTGAACAGTTGATTCATGATATAATAATCATCCAGGCCAATACCAAAATTTTGCGCGCTGAGAGAAAAAACCGAAAATTGCTGCTGAGAGAAAAACAGGGCTGCTTTGCCCCTGAGCATAGAAATAATCTGTCCAACCGCTTCCTGAGGCGCTTCTTCCGCAAACGGTTGATCACGCGGATCACACATAAGCCGCCTGTCATCGTCAGAGAGGCCGACAGGATTTTTCAGCCACACGCTGCATACGCATTCAACCTCAGGTAAAGGAGTCCAAAGCGAAATATGCAAAATTGCCCTGCGGGAAGTGTCGGTCAAAATGTAAACAGAAACCCACTCAAGCTCAGATATGCCGGTTTCACCCTGTGCCGCAGATGGAAGCATAGGTTTCCAGAGTCCGTTTTCGCCGCAGTTCACACGCTCATCCTTAGAAAGAATCGCCTTTACCGCAACCTCAGCAAGCTTTTTGTCCGGTGTTCTGATTTTCAAAAATTGTATCGCGATCGATTCAGACGAAATCCCTTCCGGGTGCTTTCTCACATACGCTATTATCTCTTCATTCATAACATGTAAAATACTTTTTTGGTTGTGGTTATTGTGAGATATGTTATACCGGTATTACGCGGCGAATACCATAAGGCAGTTTGTTTATTTATATTGGAACAAATATAACAGTAATATAATTTTAAAAAACTATTTGTGTATGCACCGCCAAAATATATTTTACTATTGACACCAAAAGGTTACGCACACAAAAAAGAAATTGAGGCGCTATTTGCACAGGCGCGGTTTTATTAAATGGAATAGTTTATAGTAACTGTTTTTTATAAGCTGTTAAACATCTTGTATGCAATAGCCAGCTCTTTTACCGCGGACGTTTTTCGCCCTCTTCGCTGCCGGTGCGTTTATCTTGGATAATCTGATTTATTGATACTAACAGAAAATCATACATATATAACCTGAAAGAGGAGTGTCTATGTTTAG
>JAIRVB010000010.1 GCA_031254105.1 Chitinispirillales bacterium | reverse complement strand
AGAATTGGTAAACATTGTGGGTTGTTATTTCAACAGCGATTCGACCGGGCTGTCAACCCCTCCCGGGCAAGCCAGAACCGAAAGCCAATTAATGAAAGCTTCTACCTTCCAAAATTATAATTTTAACAATATCTGAGCGATTGACGAAAACGAATCCTTCCCTTAGTATTACAGTTGTAAGCTCTTGATGGATAGGATATACTAAGCAAGGGCGATGAGAATGGAAATAAAAGGTGACGAATATAATCAAGCATTTGACAACCTGACAAAAAAAATGGCGGATGTATTCAAAAGCGAAGCTGGAATAAAAAATATGCAAAATTATTTGCGCGGTCTGTTGGGGACAGTGGAACGAAAAAATGGTTGGCAAATGTCAGAATATTTGGGAGAAACAACACCGTATACCTTGCAACAGTTTTTGTATAGAGGCGCATATAACGCGGATGAATTGCGGGACCGTTTAATAACATACACAAGTGAAAATATAGGAGAAACAGAAGGACACCTGATAATAGATGAAACAGGTTTTTTGAAACAAGGAAAATGTTCCTGCGGAGTAAAGCGTCAGTACAGCGGAACGGCAGGCCGGGTAGAAAATTGTCAAATAGGGGTATTTTTAACGTACGCCGGCACAAAAGGCCACAATCCGATAGACCGACGGTTATATATGCCGCAGGAGTGGATAGATGATACGGAGCGGCGAGAAAAGGCGGGGGTACCCGAAGAGTTAACGTTTCAAACGAAGCCACAAATGGCGTTGGAAATGATACAGGATGCGACCGATTCCGGAATACCCTATACATGGGTAAGCGGTGATTGCGTATACGGGGATTATAGCGCCATAAGGGAATGGTTAGAGAGTAAGGGAAAATGCTATGTGATGAGCGTATCCGGGAAAGCCTATGTTTGGCAGGGGAATAGCCAAAAATCAATTGGGAGCATCTTGATGAGCCTACCGGAGGAAGGATGGTTTGAAGCGAGCTGCGGGGACGGTTCAAAGGGTGAACGATTATATGACTGGCTGATGATACCTATTAACCCCGGTTCATTAGCGGGATATAAACGCACATTGTTGATTAGACGCAGTAAAAGCGCACCGGATGAATTGCGTGCCTATATATGCTTCGCACCGGAAGATACATTGAAAGAGAAGTACGCAGAAGTAGCGGGAACCCGGTGGACCATTGAAACGTGTTTCAAAGAGAGCAAGTCAGAGGTAGGTTTAGATCAATATGAAGTGCGCAGTTACGATGGTTGGTATAAGCATATAACGTTAGCCTGCATAGCGTTAGCGTTTTTAACGGTTTTATCAAGCCAGTCATTAGACACGAAAAGCATACAAGAGCACAACCCCGGGTCCACGAGTTTGGAAGCCTTTAAAAAGGGGCGCAATTTGCGCGTTTGAGCAAGCAAGATATCCGAAAAATCATAGATTTTCTTTACCGGAGAACGTATACATTTGCTCGGTCGTTCGATTATTTGCTTTCCTGGGTGCGATGGCGCCGCAATCATCAAACTATTGCTATGTGGTACCATTGGCATAGACAACGCTGTTGATTATACAACTGTAATATTAGAAACTGTTTAGTATCTCTTTAACAACACAGAAATGAAAGCAAGCGTGACCATTTGATGAGTAGTATGTAATTTACGTTCACAATTTTTCCAGAGCCTCCGGCAATGGTCAAGCCATGCAAAAGCCCTTTCGACAGCCCATCGCTTAGGTATTACCACAAATTTATGTAGTTCGTTACGCTTTACAACTTCGACTACGGCGCCAATAAGTTTATTAACGGCGTTTGAGAAATTTTCACCAGTATAACCTCCGTCACATAAAATCTTTAAAACATTTGACAGGTTAAGCTGATATCTTTCAAGCATTTCCAATGCACCGTCACGGTCGGTTACATTAGCAGTTGTTACGTGTATTGCGTTAGGCAGGCTGTTTGTATCTGTCCCTATATGGATTTTAATCCCCGATATTTTTTTTTCCACCATCATAGCCTTTTTCTTCGGCTGTGAAGGCGTTCTTAACACTTTTGGAATCCAATATTGACATCGTTGTTTTAGATTTTCTTCCACTTATTATTCGCTCGGATAAGACAAGTTCCTCCATTGCCTTGTCTAATAAACTCTTGCCGTCTTCACCTTTTACTGACCAATTTTTAAAGTGGTAGTAGACATTTTGCCATTTGGGGAAGTCGTGCGGTAAAGAACGCCATCTGCACGCTTCTTTTAAAACGTACAATATTGCACAAAAGATATCGTATATATCATAATCCCGGGGACGTGTTTTTTTGCGAGCATTTTCAAATATATATCTTATTATTTCATATTGTTCACGGTTTACATCGCTTGGGTAGGCTTTTCTCATTTGTTTTCCCTCTTGGTATTTTCTTCTATTATATACCATTAGGTTTGTTTTGTAAGATACTAAACAGTTTCTTACGGTGGATGAAGCCAGTTATGAGAAAAAAAGAGAATTATTTTTTCGGTCTTATGATGATAAAAAGGTAAACTTTTTTTCCGTTCTGTCAAATAATATTATCCCCACTATGGAAGTCCATGAATTGGACGAAATGATTGTCCTTTTTTATGAAAATAATGATCTTAATTTTTTTGCTTTATCAAAAGATTATATAAGCGAGGAA
>JAIRVB010000033.1 GCA_031254105.1 Chitinispirillales bacterium | reverse complement strand
TTTCCATTCTAAAAAACTCGTTTTTATAACCAGGAATTTCTCTCATCCACTTCTCATGGTCAGGACGAGCTTTCCATTCTTTTAACGTTCTCTCACGCGCTTCCAAAGGTTTACACTGTCCATCAAATAAAAACCAATTTGTAAGTTTGGCTTTAGCGCCGTATTCAGCATTTCCCCATGCGACAAATTTTTCCATATAGTCTACTATCATATCCCATTTAACGCCGATCCCGTACTCTGTCCGATTGGGATTGATTTCTAATTCATAAAAGTCTGAAAATAATAAAGGTAAATCAGGATGATATAGTCTGAAATTTTTAATTAAGCGTATTCGCGGAGTGGGCGCCCCCATCGCCCCTCTATCGGGCACAAGAGGTGCTGCACAATCATTGGTCTTGTTCATTTCAGGTTCAAATTTTGCGAATAATTCAACCGCTGCTTTCAAACACTCATTGGTTCCGCATAAAAAGAGATCTTTGCTTAATTGTAAAAAGTTTTTCTCACGTGTATAATTGTTTACCCTTTGTATTAACTCATCCTCTACCTCTTTATCGCCCAATCTCGCTCTTAAACCATCACTTAATTTCTCTGAAGCAAGCACTTTTCTTTTTATATCTTCAGGGGGATTAATAACGGCACCCAAATAAGTGAATCTATTGATATTATCGCCTCTTCTCAATATGTTAATTATAATATCCCTATGTTGAAGCAGATATGAATACGGTATCTTTTTTAATATATCCTCAATAAGCTTATCCTGTTCACGGGGTACATCTTTTAGAATATTGACAAAAATATCCGTTTGTATCGAATCTAAAAGGCCATAACTCCTATGTGATGCACAAGGAAGATTACCTTTGACTCGTAAATGGCACAATTCTGTAAACGCAGTAATAATTTGGCTTTTATTTTTTCCAAAATAATTTAGTTCTTTTTTGTCTAATTCGTTAAGCACCGCAAGACGTTGCTCTCTGAATTCTGATGGTCTACACCCTTCAACCCATTGTTTAATATATTCACGATATTTAAACAATGTCTCCACAGAAGATTCGCTGTGAGCCATTGTAGCGTAACAAAACAGCATAACAGAAATTGCGGTTATAAAACCCATCGTTTTGTTTTTCATCTTGCCTCCCTTATTTTAGACCACTGTGAATAAGAACCTTCTTTGTGATGCATTTTTAAAATTCTGTATCTTAGCTCTGCGCCAGACCCATAAACGCGCATAAGATTTGCGGAATATGGCGCTACAGATGTTGGCAACGTAAGTACGTGCTGATAAAAACCGTTTTTCCAGTGATGCAAAAACTCATGCACATACAAGACATAATTATTGGTTTCTATGGAATAAGAGCAACTGGTAACAAAACTATCTAATTCAAAATTTGATTCCACATACCCGCGTACATTGTCACTATATATTGTGATATAGTCCGCTCTATTATAATCATTTCTTAATGGCGTAGCAATCGTGACCCGTTTATTTTCATTAGATACTCCAATTATTTCAATCTCCTCATCCGTACTGGATGGATAAAAAAACTTAGATATTCTATATATGGCATGGGCATCAATACCAGCTGTATTATGTAAATACAAAACATTTGGACTTACCCCATCTTTACGGTAATCTTGTGTGAGTATATAATGAGTACGTATTTTTCCCGGTACGATAAAATGGGCATGTGATGTATTTTTACCAGATTTTTTTATTTCTTGATTTACATCTGCTAATTTGACAGCTTCAGATTGCCAATCTAAATCACCATACTTAAACCTATCGAAGTAATCTTCATTCTCAAACGCGTACAACTCAATCACATCCAAAATCCCATTATTATTCACATCCCACCCTGTGTTACTCTGCTTAATATTCACTTTACTCGGTTCCACCCTTGCGACCATCTGTTTTAATATACTATTAAACCCATTCGCCCAATTTGACGCTGTTGGAGTCTGAACATTCCCAACAGTATAGACGTTAAACTCATCAAAAACGTGTTCTTTGTAAACTTTTATCATTAATCTGTCTACAATCCGACTACCTTGTTTATTAACACGAAATTCTCTGCCATTGTCTGCATTTACTGCCCAAACTTCACATTTTTATTTGTACCATTTTAAAGACTCCTTTTTTAGACATAGTATACGTATACCATCAAATCGGGATTCTGAAAAGAAGTTTTGCGGTTATAACCAGATAAAGTTCAGAATCATGATAGCATTTGCGGATATAATCATGGAGTTGTTTGCGGGAAATTTCGGGACGCCGTCCATCTTCAGCGATAAATTTTCTAATAAATAACCACTCTAAGTTTGTCCCGCAATGTAGCCATAAGTATTTTTTAAACATGAAAACGATAGACTCCCAAAAGCAGCTTTATACAGAGTTGGCCCGCTGCGGTGATCCGGCGGCGTTTTGCGCCCTGTTCCGTGATCATTTGAACAATGTGTATATATCATTGAGGGCAGGCGATAAGGAGCACGGGAAAGCGGCTGATATGGCTGTGGAAAAAGTTTTGCGCGTTTACCAAAAATTTACCGGAAAGCGCCTGAGGAACCCCCAGCGTTGGGTTGTGTCCAAATGCGGCCTCAAAAATTTTGATGCCGGTAACGCTGTTGGTATTGATGCCGCCGCCTCTCTTGGAGATTATGAAAAGCGGCTCAACACAGCGCTTCAAAGATGTTATGGTGAATGGCTCAATGATAACGGTTCAAAAAGGAAGATTAAAAATCGAAAACCGCCTTTTATTTTAGCGCTGTGGTTGCTTGTGGCCGCGGGTGTTCTCTCCTTTCTGTTTTTTTCGGGATCGGTTTTTTTTATCTCTTTTGAGCGGTTTGACAAGGAGTTGAAAATCTCTTTCCCGATGATAAAAGAGGAACTTTGGAAAAGAAGCGGTCTTGTCCATTCCGCGATAGAAACTGATCACATGACAACCCCGCCTCAGAAGATAAACATAGATATAGTACCGGAGCCGGTTGGCAGCGATGAGTGATCCGATAATAATTTCTGTGGGCGGCGGCAAGGGCGGAGTTGGCAAGAGCACAATAAGCATCAATTTGGGCGCTTCTTTAGTACGCAGCGGGTTTTCGGTAGGATATATAGACGCTGACCTTGGGGGCGCGAATCTTCATACCTGTCTTGGAATGAGACGTCCTCCCGCTACACTTCAGCATTTTTTGACGGGGCAGTGCAAATCGCTCTCCGAAGTCGCGGTAAAAACTCCCATCCCTCAAAGCTGGCTTATTTCCGGCGCGGGGGATTTTTTAGAGCTTGCCAATCCTAATTTCGGCCAAAAACAGAAGATACTCAGCGGGATAAAAAATCTTAAAGCGGATTATATAATTGTTGATTTGGGAGCGGGCAGCAGCAACATCGTTTCCGATTTTTTTGCTGCCTTTCCAAATAGTATTACAGTAACCGATTGTCTGCCTACATCTGTAGAAAATGCTTATGGATTTCTTAAAAGCGGTATCTACCGGGGTCTCGTCCGCCTTTTTCCAGGCAGAAATGAGATTCAGAAATTTATAAAGGATTTTACCGCCGACAAAAGCGGTCAGCGGGCTCCAACGATAGACAGTATGCTTGCGCAAATGAACGCGAAGTATCCTCAGGAAGCTGAACAAATGGAAGAGTGGCTTAATAACCGTAAGTCATTTCTTATTCTCAATATGGTAAGAGGCCCCGATGAGATCAGAGTTGGCGAGGGATTTACCGCAATTGTACAAAAATACCTTTCAGTGCGGCTTCGCTATATCGGCTATCTTATTTACACACCGGAGATACGTGAATCGCTGCGCACTCTTGGGCCGGTGGTTCTTCAGAATAACCCTAAAGCAACGGAGTGCTTCATGGCTATCGCCAGGAACCTTACCGCGCTGCTGCGTTAAATTTACGGAGAAGAGATGAAAATATTGGCGATAGGATCCGGCGGGCAGCTGGGATATGACTTTGTTGAACAGGCTGAGATTGCGGGGCATTCTGTTTTCGGTGTTGATTATCCTCAAATTAACATTACTGATAAAATATCTGTTGACAGATGTGTAAATGATATCAATCCTGATATTATAGTAAATTGCGCCGCCTTTACCGCTGTTGACTTGTGCGAAGAACAGCCGGAGGAGGCTTTTAGGGTCAATGCGGCGGCTTGTGCCGCCCTGGCTTTAACAGCTCGTGAAACCAACGCGCTTCTCATACATTTCAGCACAGATTATGTTTTTGACGGAAAAGCATCGGTTCCCTATACGGAACAGAGCCGCACAAATCCGCAGAGCGTTTACGGAAGATCCAAACTCAGGGGTGAGGAGATAATTGCCGAAAACTGTCCAGATTATATGATTTTCAGAATTGCGTGGCTGTATGGTATGCACGGCAATAACTTCGTAAAAAATATACGCAAATTTGCGGACGCGGCGTTTAAAGAGGGCAGGCCGCTCAAAGTTGTAAATGATCAGTTCGGTACTCCCACATGGACGGTAAGCGTATGCAGGCAGATTCTTTCTGTTCTTGATAAGGATGATCGTGGTATATTTCACTGCACAAGTGAGGGAGAGTGCAGCTGGTTTGATTTCGCTAAAGCGGTTGTTACCGCCTCAGGTATAAATGTTGATGTAAATCCATGTACCACAGAGGAGTTTCCCCGCCCGGCGCCAAGACCCGCTTACAGCGTTCTGGAAAATGCGCGGTTTAAAGCGATGGGCGTTAACATCATGCCCGATTGGCGCTCAGGATTCAAAGAGTTTATTTCAATTGAGAACAATAGAGGGGGTAAGTAGAATGAAAAGAATTTTAGTTACCGGGGGCGCGGGATTCATAGGATCAAATTTTATTATTCATATGCTTAAGAGCGGAAAAAATTGTTCTATCGTCAACTATGATCTGCTTACCTACGCGGGCAATTCGGATAATCTTAACGAGATCAGCGGTGATTCGCGTTATACATTTGTAAAGGGTGACATTTGCGATACCGCTGCTGTGAAGGAAGTTTTCGACAAAAACACGTTTGACGCGGTTGTGCATTTCGCCGCGGAAAGCCATGTTGACAAAAGCATAACGGGTCCGGCGCGGTTTGTCATTACAAATGTATTGGGTACTCAGACGCTGCTGCAAGCCGCAAAAGAGGCATGGGGCGGCGATTACAGCTCCAAACGTTTTGTTCATGTGTCTACAGATGAAGTATATGGAACTTTGGGCAAAACCGGCTATTTTACAGAGTCCACTCCGCTTGCTCCGAACAGTCCTTATTCCGCTTCAAAAGCTGGCAGCGACCTTCTGGCGCGTTCGTACTTTGAAACGTTTGGTTTTCCAACTCTTATTACCCGGTGTTCCAATAACTACGGTCCTTTTCAGTTTCCCGAAAAACTCATTCCTCTTATGATTACAAACGCGCTGAATGATAAACCGCTTCCGGTATATGGCGACGGAATGAACGTAAGGGACTGGCTTTACGTATGTGATCACTGCGGCGCGGTAGAAACGGTTCTCTTTAAGGGCATTCCGGGTGAGGTTTACAATATCGGCGGTAATAATGAAAAATGCAATATTGACATTGTAAAGATCATTCTCGCTGAGTTGGGAAAACCGGAAAGCCTCATCACATTCGTTAAGGATCGTCCCGGTCATGACCGCAGATACGCTATTGACGCTTCAAAAATTGAACGGGAACTGGGCTGGTCGCCGTCAATGGACTTTGAAACCGGAATACGTACCACTATAAAGTGGTATCTTGAAAATAAGGAGTGGTGGGGAAAGCTTCTTACGAAAATACAGAAATAGTTAAAGTTGAAGGTGAGTGGTGAGAGATATTTTTAAGAGAGCCGTTTTACTTTGCGTGAGTTTGTCTTGCTGTTTTTTTGGCGGCTGCTCAAGCAGAGTATTCAAGGCTAATGGGTTTGAAGACCCAAAAGTATTACCGGAAAAATCAAGAATTGGAGCGTCGCTCAAGGACGCGCTTTTTGATCCTTATATAGGGATCACAACAGCAGCGCTTATTGCTGTTGCGGCATCGGGAAAGGACAAACAAATCTCCTCCCGCGCAACGAAAAGTACACCTGTTTTTGGTTCAATTGAAAATGCCAGAACCGCCAGCGATATTTTTGTAGTTACGTCTGCCGGAATAGCGGCGGCTGCTTATTTTGTGAAGTACTTTCCTTTAGATGAAGCGGCTGACCGAGGTTGTCCTCTGCAAACTGAATTTGGGATTCCGCCCAATCTCTATGCTCCGGTTGCCGCCGCGGAAGCCGCTGTTGTATCCGGCGCATTGACATTAGGAACTACAGAAGTTTTGAAAAGAACGACAAGGCGACTACGGCCCGATTCGACAAACACTCTCTCTTTTCCTTCCGCTCATACCGCAGCGGCAGCGGCAGCAAATGGTTATTCTATAAGAACAATAAGCGGCATGTCTCTTCCAAAAACATATAGTTACCCAGTCTACGGCACTCTGACAGCCCTTACTTTAGCCACAGCCTGGGGCCGTGTGGAAGGCGCCAAACACTATCCCACAGATATACTTGCGGGCGCGCTGATCGGTACTTTTTTAGTTAACGCCTCATATAAGGCTTTTTTTGCTCCTTACAGGTATGTCGGCAATTTTAATATGAGAATAGCGCCCGATGGGGCGGGGGCGGCTTTAACTGCGATGTTTGTGTTTTAGGGATAGAGATACAATGCGGAAATATCAAACATACTTAGAAATACAAAGAAAAGCCAGGTTGTATATCTGTGGTTTCATTTCTGCATTCCGCATTATTATTTCTGCATTAACTATTAGTTAGTAGTTGAAAGATTGTATATTAAACAGGGTATCTTTTTGCATAAGAGAGAGAAAAATGACAGCTCAGATTATTATTGCAATATTTACTGTAGTAGCTCTTTTTATTTTGTTTTTGGTGATTAGCCAGACAACAGGTAATATTGATAATGTGCTTTATAAATTAGAATACCTGCTGCGTAAAGAGTATGAGATCAAGGTAGAAGCTATTAAGCTGAAATACAGGCTTGATGTTAGCGGCAAGGAGCACTCGCAATTTTTTGAAGAGAAACAAAAAGTAGAAGAAAAGAAAAAAGCGGAAGAAAATGATGACGACGATGATAAAAAATAGAGGGAAAATATTAGTTTTCTCCGCGCCCTCAGGAGCCGGAAAAACAACCCTGCTCTCCTACCTTTTAGAGACTGTACCCGGGCTTGTGTATTCTGTTTCCGCTACGACCCGTAAACCGCGGCAGGGTGAGGTTAATGGAAAGCATTACTTCTTTCTCAGCGAGGAGGAATTTCGGCAAAGGGCCGCAAATGATGAGTTCGCCGAATGGGAGCTGGTTCATGGAAACTACTACGGCACTCCCCGTTTGTTCGTTGAATCTGTAGTGTCAAGAGGCGCCAGTATAGTTATGGATATCGATGTTTTCGGAAAAAAGAAATTGGACTGTGTATTTCCTGAGGCTGTCGGCATACTTATAACCCCTCCTTCAATAGAGGAGCTTGAAAAACGTTTGCGGCTAAGAAAAACCGACGATGAATCGACTATTTTGGTAAGGTTAGAAAACGCGAGAACAGAGATGGAATTTGCGGCGGGCGAAGGAAAGTATGAGTACACAATTGTAAATGATGATCTTGAACGCGCGAAAGAAAAAATTTCGAAATTAACAAGGACGATTATTAACGGATGATATCCGTAGACTCTGTAAAAACAGCGGCGCGAACAAAGTTTAGTTTTCCTCTTGACGGCAGCGAACGCCGGATAGGCCGGGATCCCGCGTGTGATATATGTCTTGCGGGAGTAGGGGTTTCACGGCATCATGCGGTAATCCGCTGTGACGGCGTTTCTCCCTCTGTTACCGATTCGGACAGCACTTTCGGGATACGCATTAATGACACGCCTGTAAAGACAGGCGGGCTTTTAAACGGTTCAATCCTGACTATCGGCATTCAGGTTCTTCGTATTGATATAAGAGATGGATATATTAATTTAACCGTTCTCGAAAAAGAGAGCGGCGATGTTTCATCTCAGTACGAAAACAAAGGTATTTGGAGAATAGGAAGGGACACGGCAAACGATATCTGTCTGCCTCACCCGCTTGTTTCCCGCTTTCACGCGATTGTAAGAACCAATCAAAACGGATTAATAATTGTTGACCAGGGCAGTTCCAATTCCACTTATGTCAATGGCCGCGCTGTAAGAACAGCGGCGCTCGGCGAAGGGGATGCGGTGCATATCGGCCCTTTCAGATTCTATGTAAGCGGCGGAAAATTTTTAAGGGCTGATGATCTTAATAAAATCAAAATAGAGGGCTGCGCTCTTGGGTTGCGTATTAAAGGAAAAAAGCTTCTTGATGACGTAAGTCTTGTTATAGAACCCGGCGCGTTTGTTGCGCTTCTCGGAGCAAGCGGCGCGGGCAAGTCAACGCTTTCGCGGGTTCTTTCCGGACAGGTTGCTCCCACTTCAGGCCGGCTTTTCATGAACGGTTTTCCTGTTGACAAATTCGGAGCGGCTTTTACCAGAGGTATCGGTTACGTTTCCCAGCAGGTTCTTTTGCGTCCCGAGTTAACAGTATGGGAAACACTGACAGATCAAAGTTTAATCAGACTTCCCGGAGACAGTACCGCAAATGAACGCCTTATGCGGGCGGAAGAGGTGCTTGAGCTGATGGAGCTCAAACGCCTCAGAAATCACCGTGTCGCAAATCTTTCCGGCGGGGAAGCAAGACGGCTGCATGTGGGCGTTGAACTTTTAGCTTCTCCCGCAGCGCTCATTCTTGATGAACCGCTTGCCGGGCTTGATCCCGGTCTTATAGGTAAATTCATGCAGCTCTTCAGGCGCATATGCGACAAAGGGCATACGTTGATTTTAGTGACTCACACGCTTGAACAGCTTGAACTCTGCGACCGCGCGGTGTTCATGCAGATGGGAAAGGTACGGTTTTGCGGCCCCCCTCAGCAGCTTTGCGTTCATTTTGGAGTATCTAATCTTTCTGAAGTTTATGAAAAAGCCGCAAGCAGCGAAACAGCATCCCAAAACCGTCAGGTGCATACCGAACAGATCGCCCCGCAGCACTCCGGACAGAATATCTCTCACGTCGAATGGTCTGCCAAATTCCGGCACCCGTTAAAAAAAATCTCATTTTTCACGCGTCAAATATCGGCGATGACTTCCCGGTATACAAATATTTACATCAGAGATCACCGCAACATCTCTTTGCTTCTCCTTCAAACGCCGCTAATCACAGTTTTGCTTGGATTAGTGTATGAAAAAGCGTCGATCGCACTGTTTGAAACCGGACTGTATTTTTGTTTGACAGTTACCGGTATCTGGGTTGGAGGGCTTGACGCTGTCCGCGAAGTTGCGAGAGAGCGGCATCTGCTTAACCGTGAAGCTAAGTGCGGCATGAACCGTTTTTCTTATATTATTGCCCGCGTAATTACAGCGGCTGTCCTCAGCGCTGTTCAATCGCTGTTCTTTACTATATTTACCGTCATTATATTTAATCATATCACATTTTCCATGGAACTGCTCATACTCCTGTTTACCGCTATATTTTCCGGTAATCTGTTAGGGCTTGCGGTCAGCGCGTGGAGCAGTAACGTAGGGCGCGCCATAAGTACGCTGCCCATCATTCTTATACCGCAAATTTTCTTTTCGGGGATATTGGTGCCGTTTGAACACATGTCCAAATGGGGAGAAAAGCTCTCTCATCTGACTATTTCGCGGCCAATTTTCGGAAGAATGAAAGGTGTATTTCTGCGTGAGGAGACTCTGTTCTGGCATCGGGAATGGACAGAATTGTTTTTGCTTTGCGCAGGATTAATTATTTTATTCTGGGCTGCGCTCAAGGGAGCGCGGGCGGACCGTCACGGAGCAGGCGCATAGGAGCTATGAAGCAGATGTTAAAAAACAAGTTTGTAGATTTAGAACCCTCATTTATCGGTAATTACAAGATCATTGGTAAATTAGGTAAAGGCGGTATGGGTGATATTTACAAAGCTGTACAGGAGCCCCTTAACCGCGTAGTGGCCTTAAAAGTGCTGCCGCCCCAACTCTCAAGAGATGAGGAGTTTGCAAAAAGGTTTGAGATTGAGGCCAAAGCGATCTCACTGATGGAACATCAGAACATTGTAAGCATATACGAATACGGCGAAGAGGACGGGTACCGTTTCTTTGCCATGCAGTTTGTTGACGGAATGGATCTTGGCTGTTACATTAACGAGAACCGCGTTGTAGCTGTTCCGGAGATAATCGATTTTTCAAAACAGATCTGCCGCGGTCTGCGTTATGCGCATAACCGTAATATCATTCACCGTGATATAAAACCGCAAAATATTCTTCTTGACAAAAATAAGGTTGTTCACATAAGCGATTTTGGAATCGCGAAGATGTTTTCCAGCATTGACATAACTATGACCGGATCAGCCGTAGGCACTCCCGAATATATGTCGCCCGAACAGGCTCAGGGTAAGAAACTTGACGCGCAGACCGATATCTACTCCCTTGGTATCCTGATGTACGAGATGCTGACCCGAAAGCCCCCGTTTACAGCTAATAACTCTATGGCCGTAGCCTACAAACAGGTTCATGAGCAGCCTGTGCCTCCCTCTGTGAAGCGTAAAGATACCCCGAAACGTCTTGAACTCATCATCTTAAAAGCTCTCAAAAAAGAGAAGCATGAGCGCTACGAATCCGTAGAGGAACTCCTTGAGCATCTTGATTCGGTAGATCCCAATGAACTTGCCGACCGCCCGACTGTCCGGTTTAACCCTGTTACCAGGGGCGGTTCCGGTAAAACAACAAAACAAACCGAAGCGGATGACCGCAGGATTACAGACCGGCGGCAGACGGTTTCATTTGTTGAGGCGCCTTTTTGCAGTCTCAGGTATTGGAAGATGATGGTTAAGACGCAGTGGGTTTCCTGGCTTGCTATTGCGGGATTGGGGGCGGCGTTGGTTTTACATTTGAAGAATAGCGGGTGACTACACGCGATTCGGCGAACACTGTTCGCCGAATCTCTAAAAAACAGTCTCATTTTCTGAATAAAAGATTTATATTATCTAGTATACAGTAGAAATTTCTTCTCATTTATTTCTGAAATTCTCACATAATTTTCTATTTCCGTTGTTACAAATTTACAAAATCAGTGCGGACAAAAGGCAAGTTTTTTCTTTGCCCGTTTCAAACGTCCAATTCCTGTAATTCATTTAAAAAATCAATGCGCATTATCATCTTCATGAGTTTACGAAAATGATATTTCATCTGACAGGCTTTGCCGTTGGCGGCAACTGCCGCAAAATTTGCGACAGTTGAAAACTCCGCCAGCCGATCTTTATAAAAAGTCACATTCAGGTATCATCCTGTTATATTTTATCATACAGAGGCAAAGATAATTGTAATTATAACCGGAGATATTTTTCATAAATGAAAAAAGATATAAGATGGCGTCAAAGGTTTAACAACTACAAGAAAGCGTTAAATAAGTTGTCTAACGCGGTCGAGTTTGTCAGTGATGATAAGAATTTATTTAACGAGACAATAAGCGAGATTTCATATGAGGGTTTAATACAGTGTTTTGAATTTACGATAGAGCTTGCCTGGAATGTTATGAAAGATTATCTTCACGATGACGGCGTTAAAAACATAAGCGGCTCCAGAGACGCGGTAAGAAACTCTTTTAACCGCGGACTTATTGATGATGGGCAGACGTGGCTTGACATGATTGAGGGTAGAAATATTATTTCTCACACATACGATGAAAAGACTGCTGAATTATTAGTTCGTGATATTGTTGGAATTTATTATTCGTTATTTACGAGGTTCCGTGAAAAAATGGAGAGCCTTATATGAATTACGGCTTATCGCAAAGAACTATGAATTCTATGGAAAAAATATTCCATAAATACGAAAATATAGAACAGGTTGTTCTTTACGGAAGCAGGGCAAAAGGAAATTACCGTAATGGCTCGGATATTGACATAGCCTTGCGAACCGACGATACATTTACCCATACCCATCTCTTACGCGTCGCGGGAGATTTTAACGATTCGGACATTCCGTATCTTGTTGACATCTCACAATACGACAAAATTGATAATCAAGACCTGAAAGAACATATCGACAGAGTCGGGAAAGTAATATACAGGAAGAAAGCCGCGTAAATTCTCTCCATCCAAACCGGTATTATTCCCAATACTTCTCGAATCTTCCATTTACTTTTCATATACTTATTACCCCCGGAATAATGGAGAATGCCTGTGAATACATGCGAAAAAGGCAAACAGGGAGAAGGCGCGGCAGCCGAATACCTGCTCTCAAAAGGATACACAATCGAAACCAGAAATTACAGAACCAAGCATGGCGAAATTGACATTATAGCCAAATCGCCGGAAGGAACTTTTGTTTTCGTAGAAGTTAAAGCCGCGCAAAATCGCGGATGCGGCAACCCCTTGTATCGAATCACGCCCGCAAAGCAAAAAAACATTATCCGCCTCGCGCAGCGCTACATGTACGAGCGCAAACTGCATTCCCATCCCCGGCGCGTGGATGTCATTTCTGTTTTTATGGGTAAAATAGATCATATTCCAAATGCTTTTTTAGCTTGAATTTATTATTTTCATTGTAAGCGCCTGATAAACAGGCATTTGAAAAACCTGCTATTTTAGAATTGTTTTTACAGATATTTTTACTTTTACTAAGGATTACTTAAGGATGGATTTCGTAGAAGAGCTGCGCTGGCGGGGAATGATTCATGATATTACTCCGGGTCTTGAGGAGAAACTTTCGAGCGCTATGGTTTCTGGGTATGTGGGTTTTGACCCTACCGGTAAGTCTTTGCATATAGGACACATGATACCGATTATGCTTCTGACACACCTTCAGCGCTGCGGGCATAAACCTGTCGCGCTTGTTGGCGGGGCTACAGGGATGATTGGGGATCCTTCGGGGAGGTCTACGGAGCGTAATATGCTGTCTGCGGAGGAAGTTGTTTTTAATGTAAAATCTATCCGCCGGCAGCTTGAGAAATTTATGCGGTTCAGCGGTGAAGCTAACAGCGCGGAGATGGTCAACAACTACGATTGGTTCAAAGATATAAAATTTCTTGATTTTTTGCGTGAAGCGGGAAGATACCTTACAGTAAACTATATGCTCGCTAAAGACTCTGTGAAAGACCGCCTGGAGCAGGGGATTTCTTTTACAGAATTCAGTTACCAGCTCTTGCAGGCTTACGATTTTTACTGGCTCAACGAAAATAAAAACTGTGTCCTTCAGATGGGCGGATCGGATCAGTGGGGTAATATTACAAGCGGTACGGAGCTTATAAGACGTAAAGTAAGCGGCGATGCTTTTGCTCTTACATGTCCGCTTCTCAAACGTTCGGACGGAAAGAAATTCGGCAAGTCAGAGGGCGGAGAATCGGTGTGGCTTGATCCGCAGATGACAAGTCCCTATAAATTTTACCAATATTGGCTGAACTGTACCGATGAAGACTCTCCAAAACTGCTGCGCTTCTTTACGCTTTTAAGCCGGGAAGAGATTTTGGAACTTGAAAAGCGGCACGCGCAGGCTCCTCATGAACGCATAATGCAAAAGGCGCTCGCGAAAGATGTAACAATTCGCGTTCATTCTGTTGAGGAATGCCAAAAAGCAATTGACGCGTCCGAAATACTTTTCGGCAAAGGTTCCACGGAAGCGCTTCTGTCCCTCTCCGAGAGCGATTTTCTTTCGGTATTTGAAGGCGTTCCTCAGGCGCAAGTGTCTAAATCGGAACTGGATTCAGGAATACAGGCTCTTGATCTGGTTTCGGAAAAGAGTAACTTTTTTCCTACGAAGGGCGAAGCGCGCCGTATGATCTCTCAGGGAGGGCTTTCGGTTAATAAGATAAAGATTGATGATCCAGCTTTACGGATCACTTCGGACATGCTTCTTAACAGCAAATATTTGCTGTTTCAGAAGGGGAAAAAAGGCTACTTCATATTTAGTGTTGCGTAACCGGGGCAGACTTCTTATCCGTTGCCTCCGTGAAGGCGGAGGTCTATTGTTCTTACTCTGAAAATTTAAGAGTAAGAACAATGGGTTTCCATTTTTACGAGAGGACGGATATCTTATTGCGTCAGTAACTTTCCTCTCTCGTAATGCAGGATAGGATCGCATTTGCCGGGATATTTTTCCGTGACTTTATCCATGCAGCCGCCAGGGTCGAGTTTGTCG
Organism: Chitinispirillales bacterium; assembly: GCA_031254105.1. Classification (GTDB taxonomy): domain Bacteria; phylum Fibrobacterota; class Chitinivibrionia; order Chitinivibrionales; family Chitinispirillaceae; genus WRCH01. Next base: position 53,042 of record JAIRVB010000033.1, on the reverse strand, counting down.
CAGGACAGGCATACATTTTTATACCATTCATCAGAAATTCCGGCAGGTTTGTTGCTGCCATCAGTCTGAGCGCCGCCAATGCGATCAAGCTTTTTAACAATTCCCTGAGCCGCCGCGGCAATCTGCTGAACTTGCTGAGGAGGAACCTGCCGGGCGACTAACTGCAGATAAACGGAAAGAGCTTCCTCAATCAAACCCTTCTCTTCATTCGTCAAAGACATTACGCATTCTCCTGTATTAATTTGAATATAAAAATATATTTCGCGGCTTGTGATTAACAGTGGTTAGTGGATGGCGGCTGGTGATTAGTCTATCGAATAGCAGGCCGATCTATATATTTTCCAGGGAAAATTTCATTTTTATCATAATTTGTATAGTTATTGCTGTCTATAAATTTCTATAAACGGTATTGTCGAGCGTGTAAATGATCTATATATAACAATGTGATTATGTATTGACATGTTTATAGATTGAAAAACCGCTCAAAATATCATTTCTTGCGAATATTTAACGCAGAAAACATGTCAATGTCATGTTAAGAGTCGCTATAATTTCGTTGATCAACACGGAAATAAAATGGCGGAACGCGGAAATAAAAAAATGAACTGACACGAAGCTGAGATTCGATGTATCTGATGGAACTAAATCCTCTGTAAACGAAACTAGCTCCAGGGAATCAGACCCAGCTAAGATTAAGATATGATTGATTCTTTTTGTCGTTTTTAATATTTCCGCGTTCCGCCATTTTATTTCTGTTTTTGTTGCGGCTCATATTATCTTAATCTTTAACTAACAACTAATATTATGCAGCGTATCATATTTATATGTACCGGAAACATCTGCCGCAGCCCAATGGCCGAAGGAGTGTTGAAAGCGCGTCTAACGTCTGTTTCGAGAGGCGGGATACAAGTTACGTCAATGGGGGTTAAGGGGCTTCCCTCATGGCCGGCGGCGCGGGAGGCTGTGCGGGTTTGCAACTCGCATGGCATTGATCTGTCCGCTCACCGTTCACGTCCGTTAATACCTGAGGAGCTCCATGAGGCGGATTTTATTTTCACTATGGATTTATGGCAGCGCGACTTTTTAAAAGGAATTTTCCCTAAAATCGGAAGCCGGACTTTTTTACTTGGTTCCTGGCCGGGCAAAGAGAGCGGCAAAGGTGAGATTTGGGACCCATACGGCGGTACGGATGAAGATTTTCGTGCGGCTTATACTGTTATCGAGAAATATATCAAAAAAGTTACACCCATAATTATTACGGAATTAGATAGAAAAAATACAAATACAGTAATTTAACTTGAAAAAAGTCTGCCCGAACATGTCATTTCCGCGAAGGCGGGAACCTGTTATTTTTGTTTTCACAGAGAAGAGCGCGGCATTGGATCCCCGCATTCGCGGGTATAAAGGGTTACTGATGACAGGGATTTTTTTGCTATTTCTGAATTCCCCTCTTTTGCGTGGATGATGGATGTAAGGTTACGCTATTTCGGTATACTATTCTTTATTTTTACCTTCTCTTTCCCAGTTATTATATTTATACATTATGAAGTCTCGCGCCAGTAGCTCAGCTGGATAGAGCGTCGGCCTCCGGAGCCGAAGGCCACAGGTTCGAATCCTGTCTGGCGTATTTTTTGGCGATGTTCATAGAAAAGCTTGGCGCAATGGCATTTTTGATGGTGACCGTTGATACGCCGGACATATGGCAGTACGTGTTTTTTATGGTAATAAGCGGTAAAAAAAGAGATATAAACTAACACATATAACTAAACTAAACAGAAATATTATTCAAGGAGGTTACTATTAACTTCCGTACTAGGACACTCGGAATTTTCGATGTTGTGCAGCCGGTTTTTGAAGAGGATGATATAGTCTTCAATTCCAGCATGCTCAAAGAGTTTATCGAGCAGATGATTTCGGCTGGTAAGCGCAATTTCGCTATTGATATTTCACCGCTGGATGATTTTTCCTCCGGTGACAACAACGCTTTCAGAGAGCTTAACAAGAGAGTTCTTGGGCTGAACGGGACGTTCACGATGCTCTCCCCGCAGCCCAAAGTGGCGGGGCTTCTCCAGAGAATGGAGATCCCCAGTATTATCGGGGTTCTCAAAACTGAGAGCGAGCTTATGGCGCTGTCCGATGAGATTAAAAAACATCAGGCGCCGCAATCGGAATTTGAGAGCCTGCGCACGGAAATAGGTTCGGCATTTGGAGATGGCGGTTTGCAAAGAGTGTCTGCGGAACTTCCCGTTGCGCCTCCTTCTCAGGAGTTTGATATTTTCCAGGAGGAGCTGCCCGCGCCGCCTGTTGCGCCGCTTCCGCCGCCACTGCCCAAGGCTCCCGCGTTTCCGCCGCCGCCGCCCAGAACAGACGCTGCGCCGTCCATTGCTCCGATACCGCCGCCAAGTCAGCCGAGCGTGCAATATCCCGAAGCTCCGGTTAAACCTAAAGCTCCTGTTGCGGAAAAAGATATCAGCGGCTTAGAAGATTTTGATGATGAATTTAAAAAGCCCAAAAAAGGGTTTCCGGTTATTGCGGTTGCCGCTGCTGTTGTTGTGGCGCTTGGCATCGCGGGCATCTTCCTGTTTACGGGGAAACCGGATGACGCGCCCGCCGCTCCTGTTGCTGCGGCTCCGGCTAAACCTGCGGTCGAAGAAAAACCTGTAGAAGAAGCGCCTCCTGCTCCTAAAGAAGAAGAGATTCCCATAGCAACGGTCGAGTCGCCAAGAACAGTACCTGTCAGTACGCCGCCGGCTCATGTTGCCAAAGCTCCTCCGGCCCCTGCGCCAAGACCGGCGCCCGCCGCCAAAACTGCGCCGGCGCCAGCCGCAAAAGCTGCGCCTGTTCCGGCGCCGACACCCGCGCCTGCCGCCGCCAAAGCAGCTGAGCCGCCGCCCAAACCTGCTGAGCGAAATCAAATAGTTATAACATCTATCCCGAGCGGCGCAACTGTCGAAATCGACGGTGAAAGAAAAGGGGTCACTCCTTTTACGTGGAGTACGCCATTCTTTGGTGACATGATTATCTCAGTTTCAAGGAGCGGATTTACTACAGCGTCAAAAACTATAGATTATACCGGCGGCTCACAAACCCATGCGTTTACTCTGCAGGCTGCCGCTGCCGCGCCGCCCCCGCCGCCTCCGGCTCCGGCAGCGCCTCCTCCACCACCACCAGCCGTGGCAGCGCCGCCGCCTCCACCACCTGCAGCGGTCGCGCCGCCTCCTCCTCCGCCAGCCGCGGCCGGGGCGAGCATTTTTATCGCGACCCTGCCTTCTCACGCGGATATCTTCATTGGCGGGAGGCTTATCGGAAAATCAAACGATGCGGAACTGCAGGTACCTGTAGGTACTCATCAAGTTAGATTTGTAAAAGACGGCTTAGAGAAGACCGAATCTATGACATTCACGCCGGGCAAGAATCCGACCCGGTTTGTCAATCTAAGGTAGGTATCGGCCAAATACAATCAAAATGGCAGATTTTCAAACCTGAAGTCTGCCATTTTTTTACAATTGTCAATCGAAATATAACTAAAAATGTCTATTCCTGTTCGGATCACTGAAAAAATAAGAGCAGAGATCATCGAAAGCGGCCTTGATGACCGTTATAAAACCGGCGCTTACGAATTTGTTCTTAATGGTCTGGATTTCTACATTACGAAAATCGGTGAAAAGCGCCATGTAACCGGCCAGGAACTTTCTATGGGGCTTCTGGCGTTTGCGCATAAACAATATGGGCTGATGGCCGGAAGTGTCCTTGCGCACTGGGGAATCAGCGTTACAGATGATTTTGGATACATCGTTTATAATATGATTAAAATAGGGCTTATGAGCAAGCAGCCCAATGACACACTTGATGATTTCTTTGATGTTATGAACGTTAACTCATTCTTTGATTCGGTTGATTGCTTTGAAACCGACATAAGTTTTATCAAAAGAGTAAAAGGTTCTTGATTGCGGCTGTTCTATTATTTATATTAGTACACTGTTCTTTTTATAAGAGAGGGCGAACACATAGATTCGCCTTACAGGATGTGTGCCGCTTTAGCTCAGCCGGTAGAGCAAGGGACTGAAAATCCCTGTGTCCGCAGTTCGATTCTGCGAGGCGGCACCTCTTTTTTTTGCGGACGGCAGGCTGCCGTCCTTACAAATAGTATCAGTGTTTTTAAGATATTATCCCTCCGGCAGCTACGGTATCTCCATCGTAAAGCACTGCTGATTGGCCCGATGCGGCGGCTCTTACAGGTTCATCGAACAGAAGAGAAAGTGTACCATCATTAAAATCTGTTACTGTCGCCAAAGTTGGTTTGCTTCGGTATCTTATCTGTACCTGAAAACGGTCACCTGATTTCAATCCATTTTTACAACACAGCACATCCTGTACTTTAATGGCGCTGGATTCGAGCTGATGCTCATCTGCCGCGATGACAGTGTGAGTATCAGCAATAATTTGTTTGACGTACATCCGTTTTCCAAGCGCGCCTAATCCTTTTCTCTGACCGATTGTGAAGTTGTGAACACCGCTGTGAGTTCCAAGCTTATTCCCATTTATATCCACAATCGGGCCGGAAGAGCTGTTTTCCATACCTCTTGATTTCAGAAAATCAAGATAATTGCCGGATGGGATGAAACAGATATCCTGACTCTCTTTTTTGCCGACAGCGGGCAGGTTAAACCCGGCGGCAATGGTTCTTACCCGCTCTTTAGTGAGTCTGCCCATGGGAAATAAAATTCTGTCAACAGAAGACGCAAAAACCGGATATAAAAAATAAGACTGGTCTTTGTGATTATCAACCCCCCGCCGTAAATTCCCATTTTCAATAACCGCGTAATGGCCTGTTGCCAGATAACCGCAATCAAGCTCATCGGCTTTATCCATAAGCAAACCAAATTTCAAACGGTGATTACATTTTACGCATGGATTGGGAGTACGGCCTGATTTGTATTCATTTATAAAGTTATTGATGACAATCTGCTCAAAAAGGTCAGCAGCGTCTACTGTATAATGAGGTATGGACAAAGCGTTTGCCGCAAGTTTAGCGTCTGTGACAGCCGCGTTTTCCTTACCGTCAAACAGCCGCATGGTTACGCCGCTAACCTCAAAACCCTGTTCTTTAAGAAGCGCGGCCGCAACGGATGAATCTACGCCGCCGCTCATTGCGATTAATACTTTTTTGATAGAGTTTCCAGTCTCCAGTTTAAGGATTTTAGTTTCCAGTTACCGGTTACCAGTTTTAAAAACAGAATCACTTTTCCTTGTTTTTCTTATAACTGGTAACTGTAAATTAACAACTGGAAACTTATCTCATTTCCAAGCTCTTAAGCAGTTCCACTTCGGCAGGCCAGAGTTCCTCGCCTGGGGTTTCAAGTACGCATGGTATTTTGTCAAATCGGGTATCCTGCAGAAACAGCCGGAACGCCTCTGTTCCCAGAGTTCCTTTTCCGATACTTTCGTGGCGGTCAAGGTGACTTGCAAGCTTTGCTTTGGCATCGTTAAGGTGCAGGCCGCGCAAATAATTAAAACCTATTACACGGCCGAACTCACGCATCGTTTCAGCGTAGCTTTCCGTATCTCTGATATCGTAGCCTGCCGCGAATATGTGGCAGGTGTCAAGGCATATCCCAACGCGGGTTTTGTCTTCAACTTTATCAATAACGGCGGCTAAGTGTTCAAAACGCCCGCCGATATTTGTTCCTTGTCCGGCCATAGCTTCAAGGACAATTGTCACTCCATTTGTTATATTAAGAACATTATTGACAGATTCGGCGATATGTGAAAGACCCTCTTCAAGAGTTGCGTCCAGATGGCTGCCGGGGTGGATGTTAAGCAGCGGCAATCCTAAGACCGAGCATCTTTGCGCCTCGTCAATTAACGCGTTAGTGGATTTTTTTCTTATATCCGGATTCGGGTTAGCGATATTAATCAGGTAACTGTCATGAGCGAGTACTGACTGCGGCGGGTATCCGCAAAGTTCCATGTTTTTTTTGAAGCTGTCTATCTCTGCCGCGGCAAGTGGTTTAGACTCCCAGCGTCTCTGGTTTTTTGTAAAAAGACCAAATCCGGTAGCATTGAGCTTTTTCGCATTAAGCGGAGCGTTATGCACTCCGCCGGAAGCGGATACATGCGGACCTATATATTTCATTTTTATCAGCCGCTCATGTTTCTTTGTTTTTCCGGTAACTGAAAAACTATTGCCTGATCGCGTAAGTATAAATTTATGTATAGTATTGAAAAATATCAGGAAAAATGTAAAATTATCGACAAAATAATATCTGAAATTTATCCGGCTAGACACTATTATTCTAATTGAACTTCCAAACAATCCATAATTTTAAAAACCTGCTGGGGAGTGAGGCTGATTTTGGCGTCAGCTTTAAACGGCGCTTTTCCTGAGTTGAAAGCGGTTTCTACACCATGTGCGCCGGTTTCATTTTTCAGACAAGCCAGCAGAAACGGCTGAATATTCTTTTTTGTTGCTGGCGCGTGACGGCGCAGCGCTGCTACAGCTTTGGTGAAAGCGTCTTCGGTTGCCGCGTTGACCGCTATGTCAAGCGCGGGTCTGGTAGCGGTTCCAACTACCGCAATCGCGGGGTATTCTTTTGGCTTATTTGACTTCGGCTGCTCTTTTGTAAATGTCCACGTATAGTCTGATTTAAGCCAGAGAACTCTGTTGTCGCTCAGGGTGATGTATACATCATCCTGTTTTTTCGCAAGAATGCTTCGCTTAACGTAGTCCCATGTGCTGTCAGGCTGCAAAACCACCTCCTCGCCATCCTCCAGCGTCAAACTCATCGTTGAACCGGGTTTAGCCGCAAAGCTTGAAACTGCCGCGGCAAGCGCAATCATCAAAGCGAATTTTTTAATCATCATAACCGTAAAGATCCTTTCATAAATTCGAGCGGCGTAATGTTATGTTTGTAAATATAACAAAAACTACTGATTATTAATCCTGCCCCGCAGCTGCGCTTCCTGCTTATCCGGATGATTCGTTGTTAAGTGGAATTCACCAAGGAGCGGTTCCTTGTCCGCGCCCGGCGAATTGATATCAAGCCTGTATACCCTGAAACCATCGGCGCGGGTGCTGTCCAGCGCTGTAAACTTATACTTGAGATTCAAGGGAACGCTGGCCGCCCACCCCTGGTTTCCCTGCGCCTGAGGCTTGAAAACGATGCCGCTTACTTTAAGATCCTTTTTTGCTGATGCGAGATAGAGCGTTTTTGATTTGACATTTTCGAAAGTAAGGTAAGTTTCGGATATTTCGATAGCCGGCGCTATATCAGCTTCGATGATGAGGTTCAGCGCCTGATTATTTTGGGCGTTTGAGATAATTGTAATGGACTTGCTCATGAAGCCCGCTCTGAAGCCCTCAATATTCACCACAGGTTCAATGATGCTGGTTTTACCGGGATCAATGATTGTATCATACTTGAGCACCGTACAGCCGCAGCTTACCCGAACGTTTGAGATCTTTAACGGTGATGTTCCGGTGTTTTTAAGCACGAATTTAGCCTTTACGCTTGAGTCTTTGCCCTCAACGACCTTGCCGCAGTTAAAGGTGGTGTTATCAACCTCAATTCTGGGAGTCGCAACGCTAACCGCAAGTCCTGCAGCCAAAAGCAACACAGATACTGTTTTACGTATCATACTTTTCCGCTCCTTGTTTTTTTTACGAATATACCGCGTATAGTTGATAAAAGGTCTGTTGTTTTTACGTCACCCGCTCATTGGCAGCGGTCTATGTTCTCAGGTGATACGGCGCAAAGGTCACAAATCGTTCCCTGCAGTAAGAACAATGGGATTTGCTTACGCCCCGGTAAACATAATCCCGCTTTCGCGGGGGTGACGCTTGAAAATACTTTATCCGGTAATCAGACTGTTTTTCAAGATAGATCAACTATAATATATAAAACTAATAATTTCCCTGCGGGGAATGCTTCAATTTTTTGATTTTCAGGACAAACAATGTAGTTATGCGGTATGATTTTTTTTGCGCGGTATCAGACCTCTTGCCATCATATCGGCAAAAAGCATCCCTTTAGGAGATGGTATCCAAATCCCGTCCCTCTTTTCAAGAAATCCCGAGCTGCTGTATTCGTCAAGCATTTTCTCTCTGCCGTCCGCGTAAAACTCTATTCCGGTATGGGCGGCAAACTCTTTTTCATTTATACCGCCTTCACTGCGCAATCCTAAAAAAATCATCTCCGCCGCGATCTCAAGGGGGCCCAAAGTTTCTTCAAAATTTACCGCGCTCCTGCCATCGAATATTTTTGATATATAGCTTTCCGCATCCGCCGCGTTACTCCAGCGCTTTGGGTGAATGTAGGAGTGGGCTGAGGCCCCAAGTCCTATGTACGGTTTATGAGACCAGTACGCTTTATTGTGGAGAGATTCATAGCCTGGCATCGCGTAGTTGGAAATTTCATACTGACGCATCCCGCGTCGGTTACACCGTTTTCCGATAAGTTCATACATTTGAACTGATAACTCTTCGGAAGGGACAGGAAGTCTCTTACTGTGACGTCCAAAAGTGGTGTCTTGCGCAATGGTCAACTCATACGCGGACAGGTGTTTTATTATTGGTACGGAAAAAACTTTTGATAGTGTATTGTCAAGCGTTTCAGGAGTTTGACCAGGCAGGCTGTAAATCAAATCAACCCCGATAGAATTGAATAACCCGTCAAGCCCGCTGTCATTAAGCGTCTCAAGCGCCCTATCCGCGCTATGCGCTCTGCCGCAAATAGAAAGTTCGCGCCTGTTTAGTGACTGTACGCCAAAAGTCAGGCGCGTTACGCCTGTATCGGCATACATTTCTCCTTTTTCTATACTGAATGATTCGGGGTTGCACTCAAGCGACCACTCTTTGACATCCGACATGTTTATTTTAGAAAAAAGCGCCTCATCAAGTTTCTTCCACATTTGTATATCAAGAATAGAGGGCGTACCGCCTCCTATGTAAATTGTATACACCGTTTTTTCTTTGATAAGCGGGTTACTTTCATACATCTCCCACTCCTTACCCAATGCTTCTATGTATCGGTATACCAGAGAAACATCAAACGGTATTGAGTAAAAATCGCAGTACCGGCATTTACGGATACAGAAGGGTATATGAATGTATATAGAAAGAAAATTATCTGGGGACATATATAACCGGAACCTTTAAGAAGGTCGTTCCATCAGCAAATATAACGAAAAATTAGTTGTTGATGAACGTAATTCGTTATAAAACAATAGTTATAAAATGATGTTACTATAATATCACTAGGATGCTAAAATACATAATGTTTCACGCCATTTCACAAATTGGCGCATACTCACAACACTTTCCAATACCCCTCCCTGTCCGAACCAATACGCTCAATCAACCCATTAGCTTTGAGTTTGGACAGAATCCTGCGAATGCTATCCGCTCTTATTCCAATAATTGAAGACAGTTCATCGGTTTTAATTGTGGGAGTTTTTAAGATATTATCCAATATTAGCTGCTGATTGGCGGTTAATTTTTCTGTGGCTTCTGTGGCCGTTTTCTGTGGCTGTTTTCACGCTTTTCTTACGACCTGATTTAGCTCCATGACGCCAAAAAGTGAGCTGAAAAATCTCACTTTGCTGAAATTCCGGTGTCGGCAGCCCGTGTTCACGGCACATTCTCACTATCATCTCCGTACCCGTACCCATTTGCTCAATAGAACCGTAAAGATACATCGGAACAGCCAGCAGCAGATTTGCGGGCTGGGATCTGTGATGAGTTTTCAACATCTCTGTCGTCAAACCATATGGAAGCTGTCCCGGATTCCAGATTTCAAGCCGGTCTTTAAAAAGCATGACCTGCACGCTCGCGTTACTTGTGTAGTCACGATGACAGACAGCATTCACAATCGCTTCCGTTACCGCCGGCAGCGGTAGTTCCGGTTCTACGTCGGCCAATACGCTTTTATCCCTGTCACCTACTTTAGCGTTAATACGCGACATGACAAAACTTACCGCCTGATCAATAAGTTCAAATACATCACCTTCGTAAATATGATATGACGGTATCGGTTTTTCTATTATGTTTCCGTAAAACTGGCAGCATTTCACGGAAGAGTTAATCAAAAATTTCTGCGGTCTCTTACCAAACAACAGAACCGCCGCGTTTGTTACTTTTCCGCCCGCAACTAAGTTCAGGTGCGATAATACCGTCCTGTAATCAGCGCTCTCATCGAATGGGAAATTACGTTTTATTCTTGCTCTCGCGACAAAATTTTTGATTTTTTGTTCGTCAATATCATCCAATATCGCGGCTCTGCTAAATGAAGCGTCGAACGGAAACAAACGTAAGATCTCTTTTTCTTCAAGATACCGTATCAAAGAAGCGTAAACTTCGGCTTTCAACTCATTCTCATCAGCAAATGATTTCCGCACCACATCTTTTTCGATCTTACTTATTAACGCTGTTTCTTTTTTATCACGGTTTACGGTACGCTTAACATAAATCAGCCGTGTTTTATGTAATTGAGCCGCTGAATCATACTCTCTTTCAGTAGGCGAAATGCCTTTTGCATCTTCGTATCCGTACTTTTCACCAAAAAGCCCGATATAAATATCGCACATTCGCACCTGACTCAAATAAACATCTTGCGCGGATTTATCCCATGCCTCAGTACGCTCAAATATAAAGGGCTCAAACAGTTGTCCAAGAAGAGCGTCCTGCCGCAAATAATCAAACAGCATAGACCGTTCACGCACAAACTCATCCTGCACGCTGCTTATGAAGACACGAGTTCTGTCCATCTTATTAACGTATTACCTTTTTCCGTTAAAAAAAGCGGACTAATTTAACTTTTGATTTCAAGAGTATCCATCAATATATATTTCTGAAAATGGGGGCTGCCTGACAGAAATTTCCGCGTTATTGAAAGCTTTTGACAATTGAAATAGCGTCCTTCATCTTCGGAGGGCTTTTGACTCCCGGACTAATCTCAACCCCGCTGTTTACATCTACGGCGAACGGGCGCACTGTTTCCATTGCTTCCTGAAGATTTGACGGTCCCAGGCCGCCTGAAAGAATTACCGTATTATAAATTGAACATGCTTTCGCGGCCACAGACCAGTCAAAAATTTTACCGGTTCCGCCTTTGCGATCAGGACTCCATGTGTCAAGGAGGTAGCCGCTGACCTTGTAATCCGACAATTTTGAAATATCGGATTTGTCATGGATGGAGAAAACTTTAATTACCGGTACAGGCATTGCGGCGCAATACTCAGGTGATTCATTTCCGTGAAGCTGCACGGTGTCAAGTCCGGCGAGCGCGGTAATTTCAACGACGCGGTTTGGGTCTTCATCTACAAAAACGCCCGTTCTGGAGATGAAAGGAGGAAGCTTTTTTATAATCTCCGCCGCGTTTACAGGGGAAATATATCTTGAACTTTGCGGATAAAAGATAAACCCAAGCGCGTCCACTCCCAAATTCGCCGCTATCCGCGCATCCTCATACCGGGTGATGCCGCAAATTTTTATTCTCACGTTTCACCTTCCGCTTTTGCGGCGCTGAGTCTCAGTTCCCTCATAAGGCCGCCGGTATCAGCGGCGCGCATGAGTGACTCACCGACAAGAAGCGCTCTTACCCCACTGGCCGCAAGCCGCTTCGCTTCGGAACCGTTCGAGACTCCGCTTTCTGAAATAACGGTTACACTACGCGGAATATGCTTTACTAATTCGACAGTAATATTTATATCGGTAACAAATGTATCCAGGTTACGGTTATTGATGCCGATTAGCTGGGGCTCAAGTTTCATTACCCGGTCAAGCTCGACAGTGTTGTGAATCTCAATTAACGGTTCTATCTCAAGTTCACAGGCGGTTTGAAAGAGGTCTTTGAGCTGACTGTCGTCAAGCGCCGCCGCGATGAGGAGCATTGCGTCCGCGTTCATTGACGCGGTGTGCCGCACCTGTAATATGTCTATAATAAAATCCTTGCGCAGCACCGCGAGAGAGATGTTTTCCCGCACTGCTTTAAGATAATCTATATGGCCTTGAAAAAACTTTTCATCAGTAAGAACAGATACTGCCGCCGCGCCGTTGTTTTCGTATTCGGCGGCAATTTTCACAGGATCAAAATCCGCTCTTATCACACCTTTTGATGGAGAGGCTTTTTTGACCTCCGCAATCAGCGCAAGTTCAGGGGGCTTATCAAGCGCGGCGGCAAACGGGCGTTTCGGATCGCTTCGCTTTGTAAACGTATTTTTGATATCTTTGAGCAGCCGTATTTCATGATGTTTCTGCTCGATAATTGCTTTAAGAATTTTATTCATTTATCTCCCCCAAAAGTAAAAACCAAAACCTTTCACATTAAAAATATATCAGGACAGGGGAAGCCGGTTTAAATTTATGGCAGGGGGCTGTTTCTTGTAATTAACAATGGCGGAGCTTAGTTCTTAATTTATCGTTTTTGAGATCTAAAACCCAGGCATATTCTTATTTCGTTTGAGGTGTCCGCCCGCATTGTATACAACGCTCCGGCTGTATATGCCGTTTGCCCGTATTTCATTATTTTACTATAATTTATCCACACTCTTCTTTTGTGCGTAAGGCATGCCAGTTAAGCTCTGGCATTTCATTTTTTCATTGCTTCTGTCTTTAACTCCTGCGGCATTTTTTCGATTGCATAACGTAATGCCGTACGCGGCATTACTTTTTTCTTGGACATCACATAATCAAAAACTTTCTTTTGGTACGCTTCGCCTGCGGCTTTCAACATCCAGCCGTAACCTTTTTGCACCATATCATCTTTGTCAAGAAGAAGAATATCAGCGATTTCAAAAATATCTTTTAAAAACATCCCTTTTCGCGCGGGTATAATCAACGACGCTGCGGAAGCCCTTCTAACCCAACGATCAGGTGATTTTGCCCAATCTTTCAACTCACTTACATATTCAGGATGCACCGTCACAAATGTCCCTATTGTATGGTTGCATAAGGTATCACAGTCTGCCCAGTTGTTTACATATTCCTTAACCCAATGTTCAAAAACTTTAAAGTCGGAAGGCTCATATTTTTTATGCAATGATTCCGAAAATATGCAAGCAATAACTGCTTCCTCAAGGTATTTTGATTTCCAGAGTTCTTCGCAAATATCAAAAATTTCTCTTTTCGGGTTATCTTGTATTTGCGTGTAAAATTCTTTCCCTATTCTGCCGACTTCTTTCATACCAACACCGTGAACCAAAGCCCTCTCTCCTTCTTTGAAAAAGCGGCTTGAAGATTTAAGTATTTTCTCATCAACGCAATTTTGCAATACTTGACGAATTTCCGTTATTATTTTCATTTCTCACAGATTATTAATATTCATTTTTGAGTTTCATTGTCCTGCTGAACTGCCGCCCTCTTACGCTTAACATGTTGGCGGCTTGGCGGGTGTGCCACACTCGGATGGGCAGCCGAAGTTTTAAAGTCCCATAAAACTGTCGGGTGAGCCGCACCCTTCCTGACGCCAAACCGCCCGTACCTGTCGAACAATTCGTTTGAAAATTGAGAATGAGAAAGTTAGGCAACGGCTATGCCGGTTAGGCGTTCGGTATTTTGTCAATCCATTTCTATTGCTTTTTGATAATCGTTTGTATATCCCCAATGTCCTGTGAAAATATATTCGGCAGTTGATATATGGCGGATTATTTCGTGCGATTTTACTGCTTGTTCGGTATTCATATCGAAGAACGCGGGGATGGGTGCAATTTTGCTGTTTTTCAGACTTGCGATGTCACCTGTGAATAAATATTTATTATTCACAAGATAAGCCGTCGTTCCGCTTGTGTGTCCGGGTGCGAGAATCGCCTCTATTTTCAAATTTCCGATCTGAACCACCTCGCGGTCAGCCAACAAAATATAGTCGGTGCGGGAAAGCGAATTGCCAAACCACAGAAATTTCGCTGTCGTGCCGTCTATCATCTTTGCTTCTTCTCTTGACATATAAAGTTTTGCCTTATCAAACAAATTCAATGCGCCAACGTGGTCGCCGTCAGTATGGGTTAAGAATACCGCCACAATATTGTCGGGATTTATTCCCAACTTTTCCATTTCTTTTTTCACTATTGCAGGATTGTTTGCGCAGTCGATAACAATATATTGTGCGCTGTCTTGTATAATAAAAATATTGGCGAAATCATCTTTTACAACGAAAATATTATCAACAACCTGTCCTGTTTCCATAGGAGCAAATTCTTTCATTTCGAATTTCAATTTCAACAACATTCCGGCAAATGCCAATACACATACGGCTATGATAACACCTGCGGCTATCAAAATTCTTTTAAAAAATTTATTCATTTTGATTTACTTTTATGTCCCTTTCAGACGGTTTATACTTTATTTATTTTTAATTTTCCATTTCATTGTCCAACGCGCTGTCATCCGCTCATGTCTAATATTCCTGCTGCATATTCCGGTTTGGGGTGCGTATAAGGGCTTGCGCAGCAAGACCAGCAACCGCAAACCTTGGCGAACTGAGGCATGGAGGCGAGCCGATTTTGGTAAATATAATAAATGTCAGCACATATCTCCGCATCCTGAGATGACGGCGTCTTTTTCGAGCTTGGTTATATATTCGTAATAAAAAAACCCTTCGCCCCCCATCGCCCCAGTCGAGTAAGTCTTCGTCTAAATAGAAAGGTTTAAAGAGCGCACAGGGCATTATCCGCAAACTGTGCAGGCAGACAAAATATATCGAAACATGGACAATCTGAAATACTGCAAAGAGAGAAATATCCGTTTGTCAGGCCCTGCGTTGGGACGGCCTAAGAAGATAAAGCGGCGTTACTGATAAAAAACTGGCCTATCAAGATGCCTGCGAATGTATAGAAGTTGAACGGCGCTTTAGTTTAGCAAAACGAAAATGTGGGTTGGGGTTGATTACAACTCGACTAAAAGAAACCTCATTCTTCGCGTGGCAATGTCAATACTGGTGCTGAACCTGAGAAAGGTTCTTGGGCTATTTTTAGCTTGGATCATATCGGGATGCTGTCTGGAACAGGATAAGATAATAATCAAAAATAGGGTATGGGTTCAGTAGGCTCCAATTATTTTATAAAATTACAGCGAGAGCGCAGCTCGCGACTATTTTTGGAGAGGTGCCCGAGCGGTTGAAGGGGGCGGTCTCGAAAACCGTTGTACCTTATGGGTACCCAGGGTTCGAATCCCTGCCTCTCCGGTATTAAGCAAGCGCTGACAAATTTTGCTGTTTACACCTGATAAAGGTTAGCTGATGACACCTGTTGAAAAATTCCAAAAAGCCGATGAGCTCTTAAGTAAAAAGCATAGAGTGTATAAACAATAAGGTGAAGCGTTCATGCCGTCATTATTTTCCCTAAAAAATGTTCGTTTCAAAGATATAATCCATTACCCCGATATGGAAATACCCCAGGGCGCCGCCACATTCATTTGCGGTGAAAGCGGCAGCGGTAAAAGCACACTGTTAAAACTCCTTAACGGCATAGTTTCGGCTGAGACAGGGGAGGTTCTGTATTCTGGCAGGCATATTGAGGATTATGATCCGGTTACGCTTCGCCGGGATGTTTTACTGTGCGGACAATCTACTTTTCTTTTTGATAAAAGTGTTCAGGAAAATTTTATAGAGTATTATAAATATCGTGATTTACATCCAATAAATCAAGATAAAATAAATACATATCTGAAGATATGCGCGGCAAATTTTCGATTGGATGCTTTATGCGTTACAATGTCGGGCGGCGAAAGACAGAGGGTGTTTACGGCTATTTGCCTTTCACTGCGTCCAAAAGTTTTCTTACTTGACGAACCTACAAGCGCGCTTGATGATATGACCGCAAATACAATGATGTCAAACATCAAGGCATTCTGCAATGAAAATAATATAACGCTGATTGTGGTTTCACATAATAGAGCGCTTGCGCAGGCTTATGCGGATAATACCATCATGCTTGCGGGAGGTATCAGGCATGAGTGAAATTGTCTCATTAAACATATGGCAATTCGCGCTGATATATCTGTTGTTGATTATCGTGCTTCTCATTATGAAAAAGTGCAAAATCAACCAAACAAAACTGTTAGTTGCGGCAAGTTTTCGCATGACAGCGCAATTAGCGTTAGCCGGGTTAGTATTGACATATATTTTAAAGAATCCACATCCTGTATTCACGCTCGCTTACCTGTTATTAATGACCGGATTTGCCATATATGTTACATTGTCGCGTAATAAAAGCATCAACAAAAAGTTCAAAATAATTGTGGGATTTTCTTTAGCGCTTACCGGACTCAGTATCGTTTGTTTTTTTATTATGGCAGTAGTTGGCGTAAATATATTTAATCCGCAGTATACTATCCCTATCAGCGGAATGATAATAGGCAATGCCATGACAGGGGTGAGTCTTGGCTTGCGGGTGTTTAACGAAAATATAAAATCTAAGCAGCTTCGCATTGATTCGCTTTTAAATATCGGCGTAACACCGCAAAAAATTTTAATTCCCTTTGTTAATCAAGCCGTGGAAACCGCGCTGCTGCCTACGCTTTATTCCATGATCGGTATGGGGATTATCTCATTGCCGGGTATGATGACAGGGCAGATACTTTCCGGCACTCTGCCTGCGACAGCGATACTCTATCAAATCGCAATTATTATCGCCATTTGTGCGGTAACATGTTTATCAGTGTTTTGTTCACTTTATTTTGGGTATAAGACGCTTTATAATAAGCGGATGCAGATGAGTATTTAAGATGATAATCATAATTTACAAAAACTAAAGCGGAATAAAGACAGCATCATTTTAAATAGCGGTTCCGGTTTTAGGAACAAACAACCCTGGCATATCCGCACTGCGGTTTTGCGGAAGCCTGGTGGCTGAAGAAAACAAAGTGTGTCCCGGTTGTTAGGCAAAGTAATATTTGTTTTTATTATTTTACCATTTATTATAGTGGATTTTTTCCTTTATATTTTGCTTAATTTGTTCAGGAGTTCTATTATTTGATAAAGGATATCCAATGGCCAAGTAGCATGGCATAAAATATTCTTTTGGATGTTTTATTGTTTCAAATATATGTTCTGTTTCTTTCTCAAAAGGTATTCGCATTGCACAACCTAAATTTTCTACTGTTGCCGCGAGCATAATATTCTCCAAACAACACCAAATTGAAGCAAAATTATTTAGCGCGCTCAAATTTTCTGGTTTCAGCAATGGACTCTCTTGCTTAAAGAACGGCAATATCAAACACTCGGATTGGATCAGCATTTTGTATTGCTTCGGTATTGCGTTTTCATACATTTCTTTTTGAAAAGGCGCTCCGACTTCCCATGTTTCAATTACAGAATCAAGTTCTTTTTTGGAAATAGTTTTTGGTAAAGGACTAATTATTTTTTCAATTATCTCTTTTTCCAAAATAACCACAAATTCCCAATTTCTTAAATGATCATTTGTTGGCGCCATTAATCCTGCGGATAAAATCCTTTCAATTATTTCTTTATCCACTTTTTTATCACAAAATTCACGAATAGTCCTTCTTGATTTTACAACATCATAAAAATCCACTATATCCTCCATATTTTTTAGATTAGCAAAAATCTTATATTACGCCACCGGCCAATTCAAAAATTATTTCGACTAACGTAACCCCGCGGAGCCGCCAAAAGTGGTGAAGCGTATATTGTTTGTTACGCGAAGTATAATTTTCGCATTATGACATATTTTCTGAAAATCTTAATAAATATCCATCAGGATCTTGTATTAAAAACTCTTTGTTTCCTTTTTGTCCATTATTTACTCTATACCAATAAAATCATATCATCAAAACCGGCAACTTTTGAGAGAAGAATTTTGCAGTTATCGGAGCTTGCCGTTAACTGGAATTCACTGACCGTGGTTACGATGGTTTCATTAAGCCGTTTCTTATCCGTGCCTTCGCCGCAAAATTTCAGCCCGGCAAGAATTATCATTGCGTTTATGACGCCGCACATCTGCCGCATACCGGCAATCTCTCCGCCATAACCCGCGGCAATAGCCGGACTTTTTTTATATTTAAACCAAATAGATCGCAATAGGCCATGACTACACTTTGGCTGCAATTATCTCCGCTGTTAAATATACTTATACTATCGCTTTATCGGTTCTGTTCATAATTTTATATATTAAAAATACTACATCCACAGTACGAAACTCTATCAGCAAGAATTATTTTATGGAGACAGTATAACAGTAGGATACGGACACGTTTATTTTCACTTTGAAAGGCTTCTGTAATGGACGATGAAAAACAGATCAAGGGTCTAATACAGATATTAGGATTTAAGCCCCAAGAGGGTTCTCTCGGTATTTTTGAGAAGATATATGAGAACGGTTACGTTATTGAGGTTGATTTTGATAAAAAAGCAATCAACTATGGTGATAAAATTCTGTGTGAAAGCAAAACGACGCAAAACTTTTCCCAACCCGAAAATTTTGTTGTGCTTGAGTGTGTGGATCGTTTACTTGAAAAAGGGTACAAACCAGAAAATATTGTTTTAGAAAAGACTTATCCTGCCGGACATGGTACTTCGGGACGTTTGGATATTTGCGTAACTCGTGACAATGGTTCAGAGTATTTGCTTATAGAATGTAAGACATTCGGTAAAGAATTTGAAAAAGCGGTTACCCGCATGAAAAAAGACGGTGGACAACTTTTTACTTACTTCAAATTTAGTAACAAAGCTGATGTAATAATGCTTTACGCCTCTGAACTCAAGGGCAAAGAAATAATTTATCGCAATGAAATTGTAAAAATAGAAGACGATTACCGCACGGGAGATGTAAAAGATTTCTATGAGAAATGGAATAAACTCACGAAAGATAACGGCATTTTTGAAGATTGGCTAAAGCCGTATAATTTTCAAAGTAAGGCTATAATAAAAAGACAACTTAAAGAAATACGCTCGGAAGATTCAAGTTTTATTTTCAATCGTTTTTTGGAAATACTTCGACATAATGTTGTTTCTGACAAAGGCAACGCTTTTAATAAAATTTTCACTTTGTTTTTATGTAAAGTGTATGATGAAACAACAAAAAATGAAAATGAAGAATTAGAATTTCAGTGGCGAGAAGGAGTTGATAACCATGTTGATTTTCAATTACGCCTAACAGACCTTTACTGCAAAGGAATGCAAAAATTTTTAGAACGAACTGTAAGTGATTTTTCAGAAAAAGCGTTTAATGACAGATATGGAACACTTGATGAGAGTGTGAAAAAAGATTTGCTTCAAGAGATTATCAGGCTTCGCTTGGAAAAAAACAATGAATTTGCAGTTAAGGAAGTGTTTGACAATCAATCGTTTTTAGAGAATGCAAAAGTTGTTAAAGAAATAGTCGAACTTATTCAAAATTATAGAATTCGTTATAATAAAAGACAGCAATATCTTTCCGATTTTTTTGAGTTACTTCTAACAACAGGCTTGAAACAAGAATCCGGACAGTTTTTTACTCCTGTTCCGGTAGCACAATTTATTATAAAAAGTTTGCCTCTTGATATAATTGTTTCTGAAAAACTGAAACAAAAAGATGGTGATGTGTTACCATATATGATTGATTATGCTGCCGGAAGCGGACATTTTATAACTGAATACATGCACGAAGTTCAACGATTAATTTCTTTGGAAAAACCTACAGATTATATTGACGAAACTGCAAAAAAAATTAAAAATTGGAAAGAAAACCATTTTGATTGGGCGCCTGATTATGTTTACGGGATTG
This sequence comes from Chitinispirillales bacterium, assembly GCA_031254105.1. Lineage (GTDB taxonomy): Bacteria > Fibrobacterota > Chitinivibrionia > Chitinivibrionales > Chitinispirillaceae > WRCH01. The sequence goes on along the minus strand of JAIRVB010000033.1, from coordinate 33,326 downwards.
AAAAAGATTATCGTTTAGTTAAAGTAGGAAAAGTTGGTTGTTACCTTCACGGAGATGGTTTGGCAAATGTAATTTTAAGCGATGGGCTTGCTAATTTCAACAAGTGTAAAAATTACAAAGACAAACTGAAAAAAGATGCCAGAGACACCTCAATAGATAATCAACAATTTGATATTTTACTGAGCAACCCGCCTTATTCGGTTTCTGCATTTAGACAAACCACACGAGATTATTACACTGAAAACGATTTTGACCTTTACAGCAATTTAACCGACAACAGCAGCGAAATAGAATGTTTGTTTGTTGAACGCACAAAACAATTATTAAAAGATGGCGGAATAGCTGGTGTAATTTTACCGAGTTCTATTTTAAGTAACGAAGGAATTTACACAAAATCCCGCGAAATAATTTTGAAATATTTTGAAATTGTCGCGATTACCGAATTAGGCAGTAATACATTTATGGCAACAGGCACAAATACAGTTGTTTTGTTTTTGCGCCGAAGAAATAACTATGATTTTCAGCGTTTTGATGAATATCTTAAAAATTCTTTAGATAATTATCGAGATAACGCAATAAACGGCATTGAAAAACCGATTTCCGAATATCTGAATCTTGTTTGGGAGAATATAAGTTTTGATGATTATGTTTCAATGCTCAAAAATCAACCGAATGACAATATTGAAAATCACGAAATTTACAAAGAATACCGAAAAAAAATAAAAGCAAAAAATGAAAAAGATTTTTGGAAGTTTGTAATTAATACCGAAAAAGAAAAATTGCTTTATTTTATTTTAGCATACCCGCAAAAAGTAGTTCTCGTAAAAACGGGCGAAAAAGATGCAGAAAAACGGTTTCTCGGCTATGAATTTTCAAATCGGCGCGGCAGCGAAGGCATACACCCTATACAGCGAGGAAAAACAATTACCGAATGCACCAAACTTTTTGATGAAGAACGATTTGACAACAAAGAAAAAGCAAGTACATATATATACAAAGCATTTTTAGGTGATTATGATTTCCCGATTGACGAATGTTTGAAGAATAATATTTCTCGTGTTCGCCTGGTGGATATGCTGACTTTTGACAGAGCGGGGTTTGCTAAAAATATTTCGACCAATGTTAAAAAAAAAGTGAAGATTGAGAGTAAGTGGGAAATTGTAAAATTGGGCGATGTTTCGCAAATTAATTACGGCGCAAGAATAGTAAGAAAAATAGAAGAAGGAACTATTTTTCCTGTATTTGGCGGCGGCGGAGAAACTTTTAAGGCAAATTCATTCAATAGAAAAGATTCTTATATTATTTCGAGATTTGGAATGTCTCCCGAGTGTGTAAGATTTGTTTCAGGAGAATTTTTCCTTAATGATTCAGGGATGACATTAAATAGTTCAAGTAAATTATTGAATCAAAAATTTCTTGATTATTATCTATTTTTAAATCAAGAGACGGTTTATTTATGTGGCAGAGGTGTTGCCCAAAAAAATATTGATGTTGACGTATTTAATTCTATTCAAATTCCCCTCCCACCAAAAGAAATACAACAGAAAATAGTTGCGGAAATTGATGTGTTGGAAAATAAAGAGGTGGAGGCAAAAGAAAAAACAAAAAAACTGTATAACGAAATAGGGCACATATTTGAAACCCTTAAATTTGAAACTATTGAATTGAGGGATATTGTTGCTTTGAAAAATGGTTTAAATTATAACCGTAAAAGTGCAGGAGATATAGTAAATATTATTGGTGTTGGTGATTTTCAAAATAATATTGTTCCAAATTTGGACTTGATAGAACAAATACAAATTGACGGCAAACTTACAGAAGATTATTTATTAGAACCTAACGATTTGCTTGTTGTGCGTTCTAATGGTTCAGCAAATTTAGTCGGTCGATTTTTGTTGATAGATAAAATATTGCCAAATACTTCTTTTTCCGGTTTTACTATAAGAATTAGACCTGATTTTGAAAAAGTTAATTCAAAGTATCTTTGTTATTATTTACGAACAGAAACGGTTAGAGAAAAACTGACGAAAAATAGTGGCGGCTCAAATATTAAAAGTTTAAATCAAACTTTATTATCATCTTTACCTGTTCCTCTTCCTCCTCTTCCCGAACAACAAAAAATCGTTTCCGAAATCGAAAAAATTGAAACGGAAATTGTTGGTTTTGAAAAATTATTAGCCGAAATTCCGAAACTGAAGAATGAGGTACTCAAAAAATATTTATAGACAGTTTACTTATTATCGTAATATCAACACTATAACGCCAAATATTTTGTAAACGGAAGGACTTAATTCAATGGATCTCGACAGTGCAATTCGCAAGGTACCCGATTTTCCCAAACCAGGAGTTCTCTTTTATGACATTACAAGCATCTTCGCCAACCCGCCTGCCTTTAGGTTTGTTGTAGATTCCATGCTTGAGTTTTATGAAGATAAGAGTGTGGATGGGGTTATCTCTATTGAGAGCCGTGGGTTTCTGCTGGGTTCATGTTTTGCTTATCATAAAAATGTCCCTTTGGTTTTAGCGCGAAAAAAGGGTAAGCTTCCATGCAAAACCATTGAGATGTCTTATGATCTGGAATACGGTTCCGCTACTCTTGAGATTCATGAGGAGGATCTTATCCCAGGAAAACGCTGGCTTATTATTGACGATCTGATCGCTACAGGAGGAACGCTTGCGGCTGTGGCAGCTATGGTTGAGAGTGTAGGCGCCAGGGTCGCAGGAATTTTTTCAATAATAGGGTTGCCGTTTCTTAACTATGAGGAAAAAATCGGACGTTACAATCCAAAGACACTTATAAATTACAACAGTGAAGAAGTATGCAAAGCAGGATAAAGGAAATTTTAGCGCTCCAGGGCGCCGGAGCGGAGGTAGTAATTGACGGATGGGTAAGAACCCGCAGAGACGGCAAGGGGTTCTGCTTCTATGAGGTTAATGACGGTTCCTGTTTATCGGGGATACAGGCTGTTATTCCTGGCACGCTTCCCGATTTTGAAACGCTTCTTTCGCGTGTGACAACCGGCAGCAGTGTTCGGGTGAAAGGGGTACTAACAGAGTCTTTAGGCAAGGGGCAAAAATATGAGCTTCAGGCCACTGAGGTAACTGTGTATAATGTCGCTCCGCCTGATTATCCCCTGCAAAAGAAGAAACATTCGTTTGAGTATCTGCGGGAGATTGCGCACCTGCGGCCGCGCACCAACACAATTTCCGCGGTGGCTCGTTTGAGAAGTTCGCTCTCATTTGCGGTTCATACATTTTTTCAGGAGCGCGGATTCTATTATGTCCATACCCCTATTATAACGACAAGCGACGCCGAAGGCGCGGGCGAAATGTTCAGAGTGTCAACACTTAATATGGAAAAGCTTCCTAAAACAGAGCAGGGGCATATAGACTTTAGTAAAGATTTTTTCGGCAAACCGGCAAGCCTTACAGTAAGCGGTCAGCTTGAGGGTGAGGCTTACGCGATGGCTATGGGGCGTATCTATACATTTGGGCCGACTTTTCGGGCTGAGAATTCCAATACCTCGCGTCACCTTGCTGAATTCTGGATGATAGAGCCTGAGATGGCGTTCTGCGGGCTTGAGCAGGATATGGATTTGGCCGAGGAGTTTGTACGTTATCTTTGCGCCTATGTGCTTGAGCATAACAGGGAAGATATAGAGTTTTTTAACAGCCGCGTAAATCCGGCGGTTCTTTCCAATTTGGAAAGCGTGGCGCTACAGGGGTTTGAGCGTATCAGTTATACGGAGGCGGTTGAGAGGCTTTCGTCAAGTGGACACGCGTTTGAGTATCCCGTATCATGGGGGGCTGATATTCAATCTGAACATGAGCGGTTTCTTACAGAACACATTTTTAAAAAACCTGTGATCGTCTATGACTACCCAAAGGCGATCAAAGCTTTTTACATGCGGCTTAATGATGACGGCAGAACAGTAAGGGCGATGGATATTTTAGTGCCGGGAATCGGGGAACTTATAGGCGGTTCGGAGCGTGAAGAGCGTATGGACGTACTCATCTCAAGAATAAAAGAGTGCGGCCTTGACGAGCGTAATTACTGGTGGTATCTTGATTTACGCAAGTTTGGGGGGGCTCCTCATGCGGGTTTTGGTTTGGGATTTGAGAGACTTCTGCTTTTTGTTACAGGGTTGCAGAATATAAGGGAAGTTATTCCGTTTCCTCGTTTTCCGGGGAGTGCTGAGTTTTAGTACCCATGGTGCGGGAATAATGCAGAACGCAAAAATAAAAAAGTTAAAACGCGGTAGAATTTTTTGCTGTATTATTAAATGGTTTAATATCCGGCTTATGTTTCGATAAACGCAGTCTGCATTCCGCAGTAATTAGCAAACTTACGGAAAACCATTTATATTCTCTTTAAAGCCGCCTATGTTGGTCTCCGCTAACTAAAATATTTGATAACAACATTTCTGAGGTCACAGGGGCGCAGGTAACTTTTTTGCGGGATATTTGCCGCAGGCGGCACTAAATAAAAACCATGAGTTTCCTCTATGCCCGGCCCGGCATGAGCGCCGTTTTCTTTCGGAAAACTTAACGGTATCCCTTGCGGCTCCCAGCCGCAAATCACAAGATCACCCGAATCCTCATTGTGTACCAGAGCAGCCAGGTCGCGCGCCGCTTCCCGCAAAAAAGGATGATTGTCCCCAAGTACATCAACTGCGTCGCGGGGCAGCATAAACACACCACGGCGAGTCCATGCCTTTGCTTTTTTACTATCCACTTTCATCATTACAAGAGGTATTGAACATTTTTCGACAAGTAGCTTCGCTGTATTTTGTAAATACGCGTTTGAATAAGATTTACAAAAATAAACATGTCCTACAGGCCCGACAGATACCACTCTCGGAACGCCGGCATCTTTTTTGAGCAATTCACGAATTGCTTTTTGTACGGATGTTCCGGTAACGCTGGAGTAAGACAGTGTTTTCTCCTGACCGTGATCTGAGTATATCCACACCTGATAGTCACGCCTATTTGACCGCGAAGCTGCCATACACATTCTCTTTACGGCGTAGTCTATCCCTTTAAGAGTCCAGTGGGCAAAACGGGAAGATGGTCCGCGGCGGTGCGCCTGTTCGTCGTATCCCAAAAAATTGCAGTGGATAATCGGCAGTCCGCGGCTTGCGTCTATGCATACACTTGACGTTATAGCTTCACGCAGTATAACACAAAGTCCCACGCGCGCGCCTATGAATGAAAGCTCCATCAAAATGTTCTCTTTCTGAATAAGCCCTCTTGCAAGATCAACAAGCGCGACAACAAGTTCTATCACTAATAAGCAAGCTGTTCTGATAATGGTCGGAGCGTGAATAATAGTGAGTAAAACAGCACCCAGCGGATTAAAAGGGCGCAAGTAAGAACGTATACTCATGTCGGGTGAGCAAAATCCGGAAACCGCCGCAGATTCATTGTATATATCGGAATATGCGCTGCCGCCTTTTAAAATACTGTTTGACTGCTTTTTGAGTTTGTTTTGTACCCATGATGAAGCTTTAGCGGTAAGCATAGTCCACACTTCGCCGCTTTGACGGTGCATAAATCCAAAAGCTGGTACCGCGTTTTTTACTCCATAAAAAAGTTCTGCTTGAACCCCTGGAGTACTTGAGGGCAGTCCTGAGTAGAATGAGCCGGTACTATAGTTTTTTTGCCTTATAAGAGAAGAGATAAAAGGCATTTTACCGTTCTCAAGCGCTCTCTCTAACTGGCGCCTTGACAATCCGTCAATCTGTATCATAAGGAGTCCGGCTTCTTTGCCTTTTGGTTTGCTGAAACCGACAACCGCGGCTGCTAGGACGCTGAGCCGTAAAGGAGAGAAAATACGGCTCGCATAAGCAAAGCGTTTAGCCTTACGGGAAGGTTTTACTTTACCTGACGCAACAGGACTCATTGTAAAAAGATTCCGTTGGCGTTAAATTCTCTTATTGCCATTGGTTTACGGTTTTGCAAAGAATACATGTAGCGCAAGAGAGAAACCTTGTTGTTCTCGGAACGTGAGTCAAGAGATGCTTTTGTTAATCTGGATTCCGCTATCTCCAGCGCTTTATCCAAAGCGTCCTCGCGGCTTCCGATTTTTATATTAGGTTCAATTCCGGTCATATCATAACTAGGACCGTCAATAGGAGTAATGAGAGCAAAGGTGACAACCGACAATCCGGAGTCAGGGGTGAGGACAACCGCTTGTCCGCGCGCCTTGCCGTATGACCTGCTACCTATTGAAATGATGTCGGAACGGTGAGCGTTAAAACTTGCTATAAGAAATTCCGATGCGCTTGCGGTTGCCTGGTTCATAAGTACAAAAAATGTACGGTTGACTGCGCTTGAGTGGTTTTCAAGAGAGACCCAGGTAGTGTCTACTGTGATACCCTGAGCGGTATTTGGGTTTAAAGTACGTTCAGTCGCTTTTACAATTGGAGTTTGGGGCTCAAGAAACTCGCTTACAACTTGCACTGCCTGACCTATTTCGCCGCCGGGGTTATCTCTTAAATCAAGAATCGTCTGATCTGCCCAGGCTGTTTCCTGCAAAGCGTTTTTAAACTCCGCGGCAGTGCCGCCCGGTACCGCAGTCTGGGTAAAAAATGAACTGATAAAGATATATGCGATTTGAGGCGTAAGGCTATCAGAGAAAACAGATGGGGCCAGAAACTCATCAATAGCCACAGTAATGGCAAAATGCTCATCATTGGCACGCGCTATTTCAAGTTCCTTTTGCTCTCCGCGCTTACCGCTAAGAAGCTGTGATACTTTCCGTGCGGATAATCCGGCTGTTTTTTTCCCATTAATAGATGTTAATGTATCACCCTTTTTAAGTCCCGCTTTTTCAGCCGGCGTATTCGGAAACACTTCACGCAGAGCGTAACCGCTTTGCACAGAGTCAAGTCTTACCCCAAGTCCCGCAGAAGAGGTTCCAAGGCTGTTTAATATACGGCTCGCCTGATTGGGGGTATAATAGTTTGTAAAAGGCTCATTAACGCTCTCATAAAGTTCTACCGGAGACGCAAACGCGAAAGGGTCACGCGGGATGTTATCTCTGAAAAGAAAAAAAACATCCAAAAAATCCCAGGCAAACATGTATTCGGGAGAGAGCGCCCTGTTATTTACCGCTCGCAGGGACGCGCAGCCAATGCTTATAGCAATAACCGAGAACAAAATAACCGCACCGCAAAATACCCCATAAATCCTTTTCATGAGATCCCCTTACAATTAAGTAAACTTGCTGCAGGTTGCATAATCTGCACTGACTTAGGTTTAAGGGCAAAGGATATGCCATTTTTGGCGGGTTAATCGATAAAGATTTGCTTAAAATTATCCTGCGAAGGTGGGGATCTATTGTTATTATCTTTAGGATTTAAAACAAGAGCAATGCTTCTCGTCTTCGTGGGGACGGCAGTAAAGCTGGGCTTGTTTTGATCACACTTCCGTTATATCAGCCCCAAGCTCCCTGAAATCATTCACAAACGTCGGGTATGTTACTTCTGCCGCTTCCGCAGTATCAATTATAGTTTCGTCCTGTGCGTTCATACCCGCAATGGCCAGCGCCATCACAATCCGGTGGTCATTGTGACCATTCACATGAGCTCCTTTGAGAACTCCGCCCTGTACCGCCATACCATCCGGAAGCTCCCTGACTTTTATACCCATTTTTGAAAGCTCAGAAGCCATGACTGCGATGCGGTCGGTTTCTTTTATACGCGCCTGCGCAACATTTGTAAATACAGTCTCGCCTTTGGCGCAGGCAGCGGCAACAGAGAGAGCAGGGAGCGCGTCAGGCATATTGTTAAGATCAATGATTGTACCATGTAAATTATCAGCGCAAACCTGAACTGCCCCGTCACCATGAGTTATTTTTGCGCCCATAGAGGCAAGAACCTCAAATATGCCCTTATCTCCCTGGGGATCAGAAAAATCAAGTCCGCGAAGTATGACGCTCTGTTTTCCTAAACAAGCTCCGACAGCGGAGAAGGCGGCAGATGAAAAATCAGCGGGTACAGTCATATCGAAAGAATGGTAACTCTGAGATCCGTAAATTTTATACTCAGTAAGATCTTTCACGTATTCAAGTTTAATTCCCTGTTTTTCAAGCCACCATAAAGTGATTCCGATATAAGGGTGCTCATGGATATTGTACACTGTAATATGCGAATCTTGCGGAGCCAGAGGAGAAGCGAACAGAAGGCTTGAGACAAACTGTGAGGAGATTCCATCAACAGAAACGTTACCGCCTTTAATTGGGCCTTGTATGATAAAAGGTAAATCCTGCGTCTTACTTTCAACGGTAATATGCGCTCCCAATTGCCTTAACGCGTCCATGACAGGTTTCATTGGTCTTGAACGTAAAGAAGCATCGCCGTCGAAGCGGCGCGGTTTTGAACCAAGCGCGGCAACGGAACAAAATAAATTGAGTCCGGTTCCAGAGTTGCCCATGTCAATAAAATCACAGCCTGAATTAAAATTACCGCCCGTACCCTTTATATACACATCCTCATCCCGCACCTCCACAGACGCTCCAAGCGATTCAGCGGCCCGTAAAGCCGATGCGCCGTCACCACTGATAAGCGGACGTCTTATAACCGACTCTCCTTTAGCAAGAGAACCGATTAGAAGAGCGCGAATTGTATGTGATTTGGAAGGCGGAATGACTATAGAGCCGGACAACTTTGAGGGGCGGATGATCCATTTCATTTAGAGTGGTTACCTTTGTCTGCCAAAGCCTGAAGTTCTGTGATATCAAAAAGTGAGGCGTGCGCGCTGACACCTGTCCAATATCTGAAAGATTCCAAACCCTGGTAGAGAAGCATCAGCAGACCGTTTTGTGTTTTACAGCCGGCAGCTGCGGCTTCAGTTAAAAAACGGGTTATACCTGGGTTATATATTACGTCAAATACTGTCATTTCGGGATGAAAAAACTTTGCGTCCAGCGGGGTCTCTTTTGTTTGAGGGTGCATCCCAACACTGGTACAATTTATAAGAAGAGTACAACGGTCAAAAAATTCGGCTGACTCCGGGGATCTCAGCACACAGTAGTCAACGGGAATGTTTTCATCTTTTTTAAGTTGTGAGACGAGTAAAGCGGCCTTTTTTTCTGATCGTGCTGCAAAAACAAGCGAGCGGCACTTTTTGTCAAGAAGCAAGCTTGCGCCAAGAGTCCTTGCCGTACCGCCATTCCCAAGAATCACCACATGGTCATCTCCCAAAACATGACCTGCCGCGGCAAGCGCTTTGTAAAACCCTGCGGGGTCAGTTGTAGTCCCGCAAAGCCGTCCGTCCTTTAAGTACAAAGTATTAACCGTTCCTGTGACAGCTGAGAGCGGTGAAATCTCATCACAGTAATGAAGCGCAGCTTCCTTATGCGGAATAGTAACATTAGCTCCTGACATGCCGCAACGCATTGTGAAAATAGCCGCTGCTAAATTGCGCGGAGCCACATTAAGGGGGATGTAGACGTATGGCAGCCCAAGGCTGCGGAACGCGTGATTATGTATCTGCGGAGAGATCGAGTGGGCGGTCGGAAATCCCAGCAAGCAGATTGTTTGTGTGCGGCCTGTTATAAAAGATTCCATTTTAAGCCGCCTGGTCGCTTAAAAAAGCTTTGACCCTGTTGCGCCCGCTGTCCTTTGCTTTGTAAAGCGCGGTATCCGCCTCTTTGATCATATCTTGAAACGAACTCACATCGTCACGGTAGCAGGTGACTCCAAGCGATGCCGAAAGTCTTCCGGAAGGCAAAGTTTGTTCATTAACAAAACGATAATCGTAAATCGCCTGACGGATGTTTTCGGCTGTGCGTACCGCAAGATTGAGAGGCTGCGTCGGCAGGAGAATCGCAAACTCCTCTCCGCCATAGCGGCTCACAGTATCACCTTGAGAGCAAACGGCGTGAAGAATGCGCACAGTTTCTATTAACGCGATGTCACCCTGTATATGACCGTTTAAATCGTTGAACATTTTGAAATGGTCGAGGTCAAGCATTACAAGAGAGAAGACGCGGCCTGTGGAACGCGCCATAGTAAAAAGTTTACGGAACTCATATTCAAAAAAATGCCTGTTATAAGCTTTGGTAAGCTCATCCGTCAGCGCGCGGCTTGCCGTATCCACATACTCGTTTACATTAACAATTTTAGGGTTGACAAGCTTCTTTTTGATATTCGTAAAATAATCAAGCGTCGCCACATGAATACCGACATTTCTGTTGAGCTTTTCGCTCATAGTGTACTTATGTTTAAGGATCTCTTTCCAGTCCCGCCGCGCTTCCTCTTCAGGAAGACGAATTTGGATAATAGCAAAAATCAGATCGCGGTAGTAGGTTCCTGGTTTCTTACCAATAGTTTCAAGCAGATGCTCATCGCTTTGAATATGTTCCTCAATGTCCCCGCTGGCCATCTCAATAAACTTCTGATCAGTAAGCTTCTTGAGGTTAGAGATATCTTCAATACTGAGACTGGTGTCAGAAATATCTTCGTTATAGTCACGCTTGTCACCAGACTCTTGTTTGTTATTACTTGTCATAGATATTATACTCAATTATATATCCTTTAAAACGTTAAAACTATTAACATGGTATAAGTATTATATAAGAGACGATCAACTCTAAAAATTTCGTCTCACATATGGTATTATTGCGTACCGGGATGTAACAAACTTCATATGCTTTGCCTCGTGAAGAGGGATATATTGTTTCTTAACTGATATGGCGGAACAACCGAAGATCATTCCCCGCAGTAATGATAATGGATTAGCTTCGCAGTAGTACAAATTATGTCAGTACTCTGTTTCCATGATATTTCCGACATCCTCTATCCAGGGCTCCAGCTCCTCCTGTACTTTGGTTGACTGCTTAAGTTTTCGCAGAGCTTTAATCTCAATCTGTCTAACACGTTCATTTGTAAGTTTAAGCTCCGAACCTATCTCATTTAAAGTTTTTATTCTGCCGTCATCGAGTCCAAATCTCATTATAACGGTCTTTCTTTCTTTAGGGTCAAGGGTATCCAAAACCAGATCAATATGCTCTCTGAGACTATCTAATGACAAACGGTTAAAAGGATCTTCACTGTGAGTATCTTCTATGTACTCCCCAATTGTAGTCCCGCTGTCATTGCCTATCTCCATGTCAAGAGAGACAGGATTTGCGGCGTGCTCCATCGCCATTTCAACCTTTTCTACAGAACATTTTAATTCATCCGCTATCATTTCTACAGAGGGAGTTTCGCCATACTGCAGCTGCCACTTTCTGCTGAAACGTTCCACTTTATTTACTAAATCAAAAGTGTTTGCGGGCAGATGAATAGTTTTGGATTTTTCGTGAATGGCTCGTGAGATCGCCTGACGGATCCACCATATAGCATAGGTTGAAAATTTGTAACCTTTACGGTAATCGAAATTATCTACAGCAGTTATAAGCCCTTTGTTGCCCTCCTGAATCAGATCGCTTATCTCCATGCCCCTGTGCACATAACGTTTAGCGATGCTGACCACAAGCCGGACGTTGGCTTCAATAATGTTACACTTGGCCTGATTGCGCATTCCTTCCCAATAGGTAAGTTTCTCAAGATGCAGCTCAAGATTTTTTTCCTGTAAATACTCCCTGTATCTGAAAAGGATGTCCTTTATCTGCCCGGATTTAAGCCGCAGTTCCTGACATTTGTCAACACATGCGTCTTCGAGAGCATAAAGCTTTTGCTTAAACTCCTCCGCGCCTGAGTTACCTTCTATAGCTTTCAATTCTCTTAATTCGGCATCATGTTTCCGGATCAATTCAATAAGCTCAAGAAATTCATTATGCAGCATTTCCATCTGTACAGGATCCTTAGCCTGTCCCTCCTCTATCCTCAAAACATCCGTGGTTTCAAGCGCGCCTTCTTTGAGCTGACCGCAAATCCTGTAGAGGGAATCTAATATAAAGGGTTCTCTGAAAGCCATATCAAGGAGCTTATACTGAGCAAAACGCATAATGATCGCCTGCTGTATCTCCTGTCCCCGGCTCATGAGCGGAACCTTACCAAGACTGTTCAAATATGACCAGGTAGGATCACTGTAGTGTGTGGGCCTGTCTGTTGCGTGAGAACCTTTTTTTCCGCTGTTTTCCATTATACTTCGCCGTTTATATCTTGATTAAATAGCTAATTTTACAAAATTGGCCTCATACTACACAACATGAGACATTATTATGGAATGATACATAATGTATAACATTAAAATCAACCTACCTGCCTGCTCCTGGAATCGTTAAGGTAAAAGCCATTCCCAACTCAAATCCGCTGGCGGAAATATCGGTTCCAGGGACGGATATTGATAGAAATGTCATGTAAACAGCGCCACCCAGACCTTTTTCAGGAGCACATATATCAGCGCCTAAAGTAAATCCTGCCGTGCGTTGGAAATGATCAAGATAGTATTCAGGATTATAGCGTTTATCCTGATCTCCGCCAAATTGCGCGTCTATGTCCCAGTAATTTGTTCCTGCCCCGGATGTAAATCCATCGGCAAAGTACGCTATTCGCGGGGTAATTTCTACAGGCATCTCCAAATAGTTGTGCAGTTGAGTTGATGCTCCAAAAGAGATACGGTGGAGCGTACGCTTTCTCTCCTGTTCAGGGAAATTGGGACGATTCCCCTGTGAAACCCTGTCGCCATTTTCATACCTGTAATAAAACGATCCGTATTTTAATGTCGCTCCGGTAACTGTATACTCAAGAAACAGATCCGAGTAATTTAAAAACTCGAATCCGCTTCCCAGGCCAAACTGCAATTCCCCTAAATTGTAATGAGAGAATGGCAAAATGCCGCCCATCTTAAAAGGACTGTTGTCTTTATCAGGTTCATGCAGTTTTCCCGAACCATTTGCGTATCCCAAAAGTAATCCAGGCTTAAAAGTGTGCCCTTTGAACGGTACCGCGGCCTTCGCCATCCACATAAACCGGAGGCTGTCATTAATTATGGCATCACGGTTGCCAAGGGCGTCCACATCAGGATAATTGACGCCATCTTTTATCGTATGTACAGAGCGTCCTGAGGCATATTGTAAAGATATGGTACTGTGTACCGGTACGGGCAGCAGATCTCCTCCATCAAAATCTATATATCCTCCCACGGAAGGAATGTTCATTTGGAAAGAACGGTCTTCATTCCTGTATTCGCCTTCCTTTACCACATAGTACAATGTGTCTACATGAGCGGTAACTTGAAAAAACGCTCCCATCCGTAACGTCTGATGTACCTTAGAATTAAAGTCAAGCCTGAGCTTTTCAAATCCCAGGAGTTCTCTGGTGGTTTTTTGGAAATCGGCCTGATTGCTCTCCTCTAAGCTTGAAGAGCCTAAATAGCCATCCGCGGTAAACGCTCCGCCAAAAGAGCCGGACTGCGTCTGACCTGCCACGGAGAGTCCAAACCTCTGTATCGGCAGATTTTGAGCGCTGCTGGAACCATTACGATAATCTATATTATTCCACCTGAAATCCGGCATATAAAAAGCCTGAAAAAATGCGCGTCCCGGTTCCCCCACTCTGAAAACAGGTAAAGTTAAATCATGTGTCCCAAAATCACGTTTAGGCAAATTATCTATCGCTTGATTAAAACTCTTAAGCTTGTATCCAAGCTCAAGACTCATCTGCGATGAATCAATCTCAAATATCCCAAGGGGCGAACCATACAGGTAATAACTATTGTAAGCTTCGTTGTTTGTAAAAAATGACCGTCCCTCCGACAGCCTCAAATCATGAAACGCCATATCGGAATACGCGCCAAAGCAGACCGATGCCGCGGCAAACACCGCAACTAAAGATCTCATAACCCCCCTCCTGCGAAATATACCATATTATGCATGATATAGAGGCAGACATACAAGTCTGCCCTACCTTCATATTCATTCATTGTATGGGCGAACCTGTATCTCCGCCTTTTTTATATTATAATATACATTATACTATATCATCACGGATGCTATGGAAAAATAAATAAGCACTCCGCAAATATCCGCGATACTTGTTACCAGAGGAGCGCTTGCTGTAGCGGGATCTTTGCCGAACCTTTGAAGAATAAAGGGAAGAAGCATTCCTACAAGGCTGCTTGTTACAACTATTAAAACCATTGCGGTTGCCACCACAAGGCCGATCCGCGTTCCCCCTCTGAAAAAACCGATAGCATAAACTGCGGCGCCCATTGTCAAGCCAAGGGCTGAAGACACTAAAAGTTCTTTTCCGAACATGCGCCACCAGTCGCTCATTTTAACGTCGCCTGTGGCAAGAGCGCGCAGTATAAGAGTGGAGGCCTGAGCTCCCGCGTTGCCTCCGCTGTTGATTAGCATCGGTAAAAAAAACACAAGCGCAACCGCAGACATAATGGTTTGTTCAAAAGCAGCGATTCCGGCGCCTGAAAATATATTTACAAAAACAAGTGTGGCTAACCACACGATTCTTCTGCGAAAAAGAAGAGAAACCGTAGCGTCGCGTATACTTTCGATAGGTCCTTTATTGCGTCCGGATTCTATACTCACGCCGCCAAGTTTCTGGAAATCCTCCGTGACGATCTCATCAGCCACATCCATCATATCATCAATTGTAACAATACCCAGAAGTATTCCCGCCGAGTCAACCACCGGAATAGCCAGGTAGTTATACTTTTTTATCATCGCCACAGCTTCCTCCTGATCGCTGTATCCGCTCAGGGAGATAAAGTTGTTATCCATAAGCGACTCAACTGTTTTTCCAGGAGAAGCCAGGATCAGGTGACGCAGGGTTATATCATCTAAAAGCGTTCCGTATTCATCTATTACATAAACTATGTTAATAGTTTCACTGTTCCATCCATTTAGCCTGATATGTTCAAGCGCTCTCTCAACTGTCCACTCCGCCCTTATGTCTACGAAGTTCGGCGTCATTACCCTGCCCACGCTGCCTTCGGGGTATCCAAGCAACTGGCGGGTTTCTTTAAGATCTTCAACAGAAAGCAGACCGAAGAGCTTGCGCGTTACCTCTGCGGGCATCTCCTCAATAAGAGCGGTTCTGTCGTCCGGACTTAAATCCGCCAAAAGCCGTTTTATATCTTCATTATTTAAATCTCTGAGCAGATCATCCTGCAGGGCAGGACTAAGCTCTGAGAACACATCGGCTGAATACCGGCGGGGCAAAAAACGCAGAAGAAGAACGCGCTCCGGCTCGTCAAGAGACTGGATAAGATCCGCAACCTCCACAGGCGGCCAGATAATAAGGGCCTGACGCAGATCCGCCCACTGCCGCTCGCCGATTAGCTGCTTTATTTCGGGGGTTAATAGCTCTTTAAGCATACGCCGCGCGTCCTGAAAAATGCAGAAATAATAATGCAGAATGCAGAAATAAAAGAGGCTGGAAAATTTTTAGTTTTATTTCTGCATTCTGCATTCTGCATTATTATTTAATGTTTCAAAAGATCACCCGCATTTAGAAAACCCGCACGATTTACACACCGCGCAGCCGCTCTCATGTTCCATTATTCCGCCGCAATCGGGACACTGGGGGCAATAACCGATGTCAAGTCCGGTATACGCGATTTGCGTTTTATTTTTCCCGTGAGTTTCACCTATCGCTTTTTCAAGAATCCGGCCTATAGCGTCCGCGCATGAGAGAATATTTTCGCCCCCATGCCACGCGGTCATCGGACAGCGGATCCCGCGCAGCTGGCCTACGATAGAACCGGGATCGATCCCCGAACGTAAAGCTAAAGAAACCAATCTCGACACCGCCTCCGCGTTAGAAGCGGCGCATCCGCCCGATTTTCCCATCTGTGTAAACACTTCGCAAAAGCCGACGCCGTCTGAATTGATATTCACATATAGATTGCCGCATCCGGTTTTTGTCTTGTAGGTACGGCCGCTTGTGATCTCCGGTCTTGGCCTTGGGTGTATGAAACCCGCTACAAGAAACTCGCCGTTAGTATGCTCGCCGCTGTTACCGCTTGTAAGCACCTGATTTTGCCGTGAGCCGTCGCGGTAAACGGTAATGCCCTTACATCCAAGTTCATACGCATAGCGAAACGCCTCATCCACCTCCTGCATAGTCGCTTCATTGCGGAAATTGACTGTTTTTGAAACAGCGTTATCTGTAAACTTCTGAAACGCCGCCTGAATTGTAACATGCCAGCGCGGTTCAATATCATGAGAGGTTACAAATACATCTTTTATCCGCTTGGGTATTCCGTGAATCCTGTCAAGGCTTCCGCACTCCGCCACCATCTTCATAAGTTCATCGGAATAAAACCCTTCGGCTTGAGCGGTATGTCTGAACTCAGGGTGAATCTCAAGAAAACGCTTGCCGTCAAGCACATTCTTTTCGTAAACAATTGCAAACAACGGTTCAACGCCGCTTGAGCAGCCCGCAATCATGCTTATAGTGCCTGTGGGAGCGATTGTTGTAATAGTGGCGTTACGCAGCTGCAACCCACCCTCTTTGTCATAAACTGAACCTATAAAATTAGGAAATGTTCCCCTCTCGCGCGCAAGGTACGCGCTTACCTTGCGGCCCTCATCCTGTATAAACTTCATAACAGCTTCCGCAATGTCAGCCGCGGCGCTTGAGTTATACGCTACCCCAAGCTCAACAAGCATATCGGCAAAACCCATAACGCCAAGTCCGATCTTGCGGTTGGCTTTTGTCATTTTATCAATTTCCGGCAGCGGGTAGCGGTTAACCTCTATCACATTGTCTAAAAAACGAACCGCCGTACAAATTACACTTTCAAGCTTATCATAATCAACATACTTTTTACCATCTTTTATACAAATCATTTTCGCGAGATTAATTGAACCCAAATTGCAGGACTCGTACGGCAGAAGCGGCTGCTCGCCGCAAGGGTTTGTACTCTCCATGCGCCCTACATGAGGCGTGGGATTATGCTCATTGATTCTGTCTAAAAACACAACTCCAGGTTCGCCGTTCTTCCACGCGAGTTCCACAATTCTGTCAAATACGCGAGACGCTTTAAGCCGCCCCATCTCCTCGCCGCTGCGGGGATTTCTAAGCGGGTACTCCTCACCCCTTTTGAGAGCGTCCATGAACTCTTTTGTAATCCCAACGGAGATATTAAAATTTGACAATACCCCGTCTTTTGCCTTAAGCTCAATAAAGTCAATAATTTCAGGGTGGCTGCATGAGAGAATTCCCATATTTGCGCCCCTGCGCGTTCCGCCCTGTTTTACGGTTTCCGTTGCCATATCAAACACGCGCATAAACGAAAGCGGGCCGCTTGAGATGCCTTTTGTAGATCTCACGCGGTCGTTTTTGGGTCTGATATGCGAGAAAGAAAACCCTGTGCCGCCGCCGCTCTTATGGATAAGCGCGGTATTTTTAATTGATGTAAAAATCTCATCCATCGAATCGCCAACCGGCAGTACAAAGCAGGCGCTGAGCTGCTGAAGCTCCCGTCCCGCGTTCATAAGCGTAGGTGAATTTGGAAGAAATTCCATATCTACCATCAGATTATAAAACTTTTCTGTCCATAAATCGGTATTGGCTTCATCGCTGAAACACTTTTCCGCGGACGCGATATTCTCCGCGACCCTGAAAAAGAGGTCTTCGGGCGTCTCAGCCACATTGCCGTTATCATCCTTAACCAAATAACGTTTCTCAAGTACGACTCTCGCGTTATCGCTGATTGCGGTCTTCTTTTGAATGAGATGGTCTTTCAAACGTGAATCCTGCTCTTTCTCCTTACCGGCGGCAGTTTTTGAAACCGCTGATTTTACAGTTTTACTCAAACTTTCAACCCCTGCTTTGGAAACCATTTTACTCAATCACTTTCTTTTTAAATCACATATTATAGATGGAATATATTTCGACGCACATCAATTAAAGTCGTTTCGGGAAGACGATTAAATATAGGAAAACATACGGTCTAAGTCAAATCAAAAATTGATTCCGGCCACAATATTTTGTGTACCGGTTAAAACGGCACTACAACGCATTGATTTTGAGGGTTGCTTACGGTACTTTGACAGGGTAATAGCGCGTGGAGGTGCGGGAGGAAAGGCGGAGTGCGGGTGAGAAAGTAATCTTTTGAAGGTCTGCGAAACCATAATGTAATTTATGACTGTATTTGACCGGCATTTAGAAAACATGCGCCATTCGCGAGGGTTTTAGAACGTCTGAATGGTATATAAATTATAGAGTTTCGTAAACCGGGTTGTTTGCGAGACTTTTTTATTTTGGTTAATCTCAGGATGGTCTAATTCCCCGAAGCTCTGCTTCAGGGGGAATTCATTTCCCTCGAATTCGATGGAATTAAAAGAAAACGGAGGAGATAGATGACAGCCCAAAAAATGACCGTGCAGGGGATAGACGTACATTACAAACGAGTGAACGAAAACGATTACATTTCACTTACGGACATATCACGATACAGAAACGCCGATTACTCAAGCGATACCATGCAAAACTGGATGCGTAACCGTAGTGCGGTTGAGTTTGAACTCTATATAATAAAAGAGTTTATGCGACTTAAAGAAGATGAGCAGAAAACTCTTGAATGGACGGCAAAACGGGAACTCGTCAAAGTTAATTACCGCATACACACAGATGCAATAAAAGATAATTTGATAGTACCTGAACTTACACCGAAGCAAACCTCTTTTGTATGCGCCACCGAAGCGGATATGTTAAATGTCGCACTTTTCGGCAAAAGAGCGGGGCAATGGCGGACAGAAAATCCCGATAAACCAGGTAATATGCGCGACTACGCAAGCGTTGAACAGTTGTTAGTACTGACTAATATAGAGAGCTGCAACGCAGCTTTGATTGAGCAGGGATTACCGCAAAAAGAGCGGATCATACTGTTGAATAAAGCAGCGCGCAAGCAGCTTGAATCGCTTATGAATGCGAGAATAAGGCATGATAAGTTGCTTGCTTTGCCTAAGGTTTCGGAAGTTTCTGCTTCTTGATAGTACATAAGTAATAGAGTCTTGTAAACCGGGTTGTTTGTGGGATTTTATTATTTTGGTCAATTCCCTCGAATTCGGGGTAATTGAAAGAAAAAAGCTGCAAATTTTGCTCAGCTATCGAAATTGTGAACGAGTTGCGTTCACTTTGTGAAGTACTGTTTAAAGCAGTGATATGTTTTCGATCTGTAACATTGATTTATATTAATTAAACGTTTTGAAAGACTTTCACAATAAGTTAAGGTAGTGTCTAAATGACCGCTTTCGAAAAATTTTCATCCTTCTTAAAGAATCGTTTTCAGAATTCTACGTCCGAAAATTTGTTGACGCCGCCACCTGAAAAAAAAGAAGGTAAGTGTTTCGCATATCTTGATTTACTTACCGATAACGCACCGCAAGCATATAAAGAATATAACGGTGAAGCAGAAATCCTTCATAAGCAGATAGATAAAAATCTGAGTGTCCGTAATATCGCAGTAGTCGCAAAATACGGTGCGGGTAAAAGCAGCGTTATAAACACATATCTCAAAAAATACAGAAACAAAAAGGGTAGTAATCCTGCTAAGAATAAATATACACGCATTACGCTTTCGACATTCAACGAGGCTAAATACGATGATTCTGCAATCGAAAGAAGTATTTTGCAACAACTTTTATATAGTCGTAAACATACGAAACTTCCTAATTCAGAGATAAAAAGAACTAATAAAACGTCCAAATGGGTTTCGCTTGGTGCAGGATTGGTTATTGCACTTTTTTTCGTCACAATAACATTGTTCGGTATTGAGATAAGCGGTACGCATTTATTTCATATTAACGGGATCAGAGTAGAAGGAATTGAATTTATTCTTTTGTCTTTTGCAGCAATCTTGCTTTGTGCAATTATATACGAACTGATCCACTACCAACAATTAAAACGAATAAAAATCAAAGACTTTGAGGCTGATATTCGTGCGAATGATGACACCCGAAGTTCAGAACAAGTTACAAGTTTGATAAACAAATTTATTGATGAAGTTTTATACTTTTTCGAGTGCGTGGATATTAATCTCGTAATATTTGAAGATTTAGATCGTTTATATAAAACTGATATTTTCGTCAAACTTCGCGAACTAAATACGATAATAAACGGAAGCAGAGATCATAATAGGGGTGAAGTTACTTTTCTATACGCCGTAAAAGATGACCTCTTCAAAACGGAAGAAGAACGAGCAAAATTTTTTGAATTCATTTTGCCGGTAGTTCCGGTAATAAATCCTGTTACAACAGAGGAGGAATTACGCAATAAACTTGAAAATTTGATTAACAAAAACTCTAAAATGAAATTACATGACAGATTCATAAAAGGCATAGCAGGATATATACCCGATATGCGCGTTTTAAAGAACACTTTTAACGATTATATCATAATGTTTCATAAAATTTTTGAAGACAAAAATGCTAAACCTGAATATTTAAGTACCGAGAAACTTTTCGCGCTTTGCCTATATAAAAACCTATTTCCTTATGATTATGCTTTGCTTGAAAATAACAAAGGTTTAATTCCGATTGTAGTTGATATTAAGAGATTGCGAGCACTATCCGTAAAAAAAATAAACACCCAAATTGAAGAAACAAAAGCATGGATTGAAACTCTTAAATCAGAGAAACTTACGTCTTTCGAAGAGTTAAAAGCACAGTTTATTGGGCAGATTACTCAATTGCAACTCTCACGTTCACGTCAAATATACGATAATCCTGTAATTAATGCATTAGAGATTGAAACATTTGATAAACTTAATTTTGCCAGAATATTACATCCATTTCATAACGGTTATAAATATGGGATATTACAAAACGGGCAAACCGAAATCCTTACACCAAGTGGTGAACGTTACGAAGATAAAGAGCGAATGATTACTGATAAATGCAATAACGGCATCGAAAAGAAAAATGCGAAAATTGCCGAATTAGAAAAAGAAAAACAGACTATTCTCAAATATACTTTCGCTAAAATTATAACCAAACATGGTGTACCTTTTTGTTTTCTAAAAGATACAATAGAACAATACAAACAATATGGAGTTGAATTCAACGAAAAACAAATTAAGGAGCAGCTCAATTTTTTACGTTTCCTTGTGGCTCAAGAATATATAGATGAACATTATATTGAATATACATCAAACTATAAAGCACAGTTGATATCGCCTAAAGATGTGAAGTTTATTCTATCACTTCAGCGGCACGAGCAGGACTTCGAGTGTATTCAAGACGATATAGACGCAGTAATAACGAGATTAGACGAAAATGACTTTAAGCACACCGCGATATTAAACAGAAAATTACTCTCCTGTATAGAAACAGTCAAAACAGTCTCGCATACCGAAAAATCGAAAAAATATAATAACCTGTTGGTATTGCTTTCGAATACGACAGAAGAAAGTACATTTGAGGCTATAGAAAAATTTATAATTATATCCGAAAAAAATGACTGCGACATTTTGTTAAAGGAAATAATACCAACAAGACAAGTCATCTTTGCAGAATTGTTATTGGCAGGTAATTTAACAATTGAAAAACTTGATATAGTTTTTGCCAACATTCTTTGGCATGCAACTGATTACAAATTAGCGAATAGTGAAAATCAGCTTGTTAATTATATTAATGCACATGATGATTATTTGAATTTGTTAATTAGTGTAGGTGACAACAAAAAGGTGATAAAATTTATTGATGAAATTTCACCATGTTTCAAGCAGATAAGTAATAATGATTTAGAAGGAGAAATACAACATTATATAATAGTAAATAATAAATATACGCTTACTTTGGAAAATTTGGAAACAATCTTTAATATAGCAGATAAAACCGACAAAAACGTTGACTTTTACACAAAAAACTACGACTATATAAGTACTGCGAAAGGTTCTGACACAATTTCATCCATAGTAGAATATATAAACGGAAAATTAAACACATATGTGAAAGAGGTTCTTTTAAACGACAGGATAACGCTTTGTAAAGAGCCACAAGAACGAGTAGAGTTTTTAATAAAATCACCAAATATAGAACTTGAAGTAAAGAAAGGTATAATCGTTAAAAGCAATATTAAGGTTGAAAACATAACCGATTTCGACGTAGAACTTTTCTCCGCACTAATAGATAACGATGCCATACAACCAACATGGTCGAACATTTTGTTAGCATTCGAGAAAAAAGGATTCGAGTGTATAAAAGCTTACTTGGTACAAAAATTAAAACTAGAAGGGAGCAAAGTACTTTTTAGCGAAAAAAAGAAAGATGAAGAAAGAATATTAAATTTCTGCAAAGAACTCTTGCGTGGTGTTACAGCGGTTGAGTTGGAAAAAATCGTATTACCAACTGTGTTCCTACATTCGATTACAGAATTGGAGATTGAGGGCATAGATGATGATAATTTAAGTATTTACATTGGTAAAGATCATTCCGTGGTATATAATGGTTGTGATTTACCGTTGTTATATAACAAGCCAAAGAGTCTTTGCGCGTACTTAAAATTTCACGTAAACCATATACTTAATAATTTTGATGACTTTTTTGATTGTGTTTTACCACAAAAAACAGAAAAAACTATTCGAGTAGTTAAAAATCATCAATACGTTAATAAACAGCAAATAATATACTCTGAAAAACCTAACGCAAACACAATAATTGCAGCGGTTATTGCTTGTTCAGGTATAGATATTAAAATAAAGAAAACGTTGGTAGAAAAGTGCTGGTCAATAATTCAAATAGCTGGGCATGAAATGATATATGCCGATAATATCATAAAAAGGGAAATATTAATCACTCCAGGAATACTATGGCAATTCACATCTTCTAATATTTCCATAAACTATAAAATGGCAATTTTCGAGGCTTGTAGCTACGTAATCAAGGGTAGTGACACTCCGAACATAATAGAATTTGTAAAGTCATTTGGAGAACCTTATACTTCACTTTTTGATAAAAAAGAAGAGATAAGAATTGAGAAGTCTGAATCCGTTGAGAACTTCCTAAAAGTTCTTATTAAAGAAAAGAATATAATAACATATAGAAGTGCAAAGACGAAAAACGAATTTATCGTAAAATTGGCGGTACATGCGGAACAATTACAATAAATATTACGTTTGATACAAAACAGGAAAGCAAAAATGATAATCTACCACGGCGGATTCTGTAAAATCACAACCCCGGAAATCCGCCCCTCACAAAACAACAAAGACTTCGGGCAGGGATTTTACTGTACCGAGTTACAAACGCAAGCTGAGCGGTGGGCAAAGCGGTTTGACACGCCTGTTATCAGCGTTTATGAATATACCGAAAAAAACGATCTCAACATTCTGCTGTTTGACGATATGACGGAGGAATGGCTTGATTTTATCGCAGACTGCCGCGCGGGCAAGCCGCATAATTATGATATTGTAACAGGCGCGATGGCCAATGATCAAGTTTGGAACTATGTTGCCGATTACATCGCCGGAGTGCTGACGAGAGAACAGTTTTGGGTACTGGCAAAATTCAAACATCCGACACATCAAATTGCTTTATGCAACTCCGCCAGTCTTGAGATGCTAAAGTTTGTGAAAAGTTATGAGGTCAAAGATGAATGAGCTGGGCAGAGAGAGCAAGGACGAAAATGATCTGTTTTTCGTATGCAGTGTAATTGAATATATCGGGAGAAAAACCAAAAACCGGCGTTCCGCCGTAGTTGAAAAAATCGGCGGCAAAGAGATCGCCCGCACATTAGAACTTGCGGATGTGCTTCACTGCGAACCGGTTGAAAATACAGGTGACGGATTGATTGAAAAATACCATATTACAAAGGGCGATTTCGACAACGTGGCGAAATGTGAATACAACGTCCCCACGCATTTTGACATCGCGAAAGTATACAAACGACTGATTTGGGCAGTGAGCGGCGCAAAGGGAATTTCTGCCGCCGATGCGCTCAAAGAAGTTTACGGCTCATGGATAAGCGCGAAAATAGATGATTACAACAGCAGCATGTACTTTGAAAACCCGCAGTACTTGTATGAGAGTTATCGGGCGCAGAAGCCGATTGGTGAATAGGTAATCAACCTGTTACGAATATATCTGCCGGATTCAGTAAGATCTTCATCTGTCCAGTTCCCATTTTTACTCGCCCCCGGCATAAGTATGGATGCCGCCTCGGATAAGTCATGTACCGACCAGTTGCACCAGCTTATCTTGTTTTGGTCAAGAAAATCAAGCCAGATATCCGCTTCATCGAAATCGTACGGAACATCTCCGTCATGGTTACATGTGCCAAATTCCGAAACAATAACCGCTTTGCCGTTGTTAAGCGCGGCTATTCCTTTATCCCGCAGCTCTTGTTTGTGAAATTCGGAAGCCGCGTAAAAATGCAGAGCGTACATCAAATTTTTACCTTCTACAGGATCATCCGTTGCGGTATCAACGGCCTGACTCCAGCACGGCGTACCTACGATGATGATATTATCGGGGTCAATCGCTCTTATCGCGTCAACAATTGTTTGCGAATAAGGTTTAATATCAGTATCCCACGCGTATCCGGGCGACTCTTCCAACGGCCCAAGCGGCTCATTGTAAATTCCATAAAGAACATTTGGAACGCTTTTATACTTTAGCGCCATCTCCTCAAAAAACGCTTTTGCCTCATTTGTATATAAATGCGCGTTGTGGGAGTGCCAGTCAATAATAACATAAATCCCTTTGGCAATAGCCGCGTCCACCAGATCAAAAAGATGATCTTTGTTTGACCTTCCGCTGCCGGGGGTGTCGCCGTCCAAATATCCGCCAAAATCTTCCACACCCATTGCCGCTCTTACAATACTTATCTGCCAGTCATCGGCTAACCAATTCACCACATCGGCGTTCCAGAACTCCCAACCCCCTTTTAAGCAGCTCCAGTAAAAGCTCATGCCCCGCAATTGCACCGCTTTGCCATGCGCATCAAGCACCCTGCTGCCTTCAACCCTGAGTTGTCCATGACGCGCAACCGGACTTGGAATATGTCCCACCTGAGTCTCTCCCGATAGTGTGCGTTTGAATGTTAAGATTAAGATTTATAATATTATACACTAAATAACCGGTTTGTACAAGCTTTCCTCCTCCCGCGTTTTTGGTTATACCCAATCGTAATTATATTTCCCCATTTGGCCTGAAGTATTTTTATTGGTTGTTCTGCCTGATGGTTTGCGTGCACTCTTTGCGCGGCAGCAAGGGAGTTAATTTAATAGAAAATGTTTACCGGACTCATTGAAACAATGGGCGCAGTTGTCGGCGCCCGCTCTTACGGAAAAAGTGTTGAACTTTGCGTAAGGCCGGATATGCCCGGTTTTGCGGTAGATACAGGCGCCTCTGTTTCTATTGACGGAGTATGCCTTACTCTTGAGAAACATGGCGGCGGCGGCGAGCTGTTTTTCACTGCTGTGTCCGAAACGCTCTCACGTACTACTCTTGCAAAACCCAGCGTTGGCCGCAGGGTTAATCTTGAGCGGGCTATGCGGGCGGATGGACGGCTTGACGGGCACTTTGTTTTGGGTCATGTAGACGGCAGGGGCAAGATACTTAGTGATGAGCATGTTGGGATAAGCGTTGTGCGTACTATAAAGATACCCCCGGAGCTTGAGATATTCATGGCGGAAAAGGGTTCTGTGGCAATTGACGGCATAAGTTTGACAATAGCGAAAAATGCCGGAAATACAATATTATTATCAATTATTCCGGCGACAGCGGCGAAAACAACAATGTTTATCAAGAAGCCAGGCGAATTTGTCAATATAGAATGCGACGTCCTCGCAAGATACATTTACAATATGATACACCGTAGGGGCGGCCATTGGCCGCCCGCTTCCGCTTCCCCATCCCAAAACAAGCCGGAAAACGTGGAATCGCTCCTGACAAAAATGGAAAGGTTAGGGTTTTGAAAAGTTTTAAAGAGATAGAAGAGGTTATTGACGATTACCGAAATGGTAAGATCGTTATCATAGTGGATGATGAGGATCGCGAGAATGAGGGTGATTTCGCTTTCGCGTCTGAAAAATGTACGCCTGAGAAAATCAACTTCATGGCCAAATACGGACGCGGGCTTATCTGTGTGTCGATGGAGGGCAAGCGGCTTGATGAACTGCAGATTCCGCTTATGGTACCCTCAAACACTTCGCGCTTTGAGACAGCGTTTACTATTTCGGTTGAAGCCAAAGAGGGTACGACAACAGGAATATCCGCCTCTGACAGGTCAATAACGGTTCTAAAACTTGCCGACCCGCAAAGCAAACCGTCTGACTTTGTTATGCCCGGACACATGTTTCCCATAAGGGCGCGTGACGGCGGGGTGCTTGTACGCAGCGGCCAGACAGAAGCGTCGGTCGATATGGCGCGTCTTGCGGGGCTGACTCCATCAGGTGTGATTTGTGAGATAATGAATGAAGACGGCAGTATGGCGCGTATGCCCCAACTAATTGAGATCGGTAAGCGGCACGATATGAAGATTATATCTGTAGCGGATCTCATCCGTTACCGCAGAGCGCATGAAAAATTTATCCGGCGCGCCGCTCAGACAAGACTTCCCACTCCGCATGGCACTTTTCAAATGATAGCATATGAAGAAGTTTTATCAAACGCGGTTCATATCGTATTGCAGGCGGGTTCTTTAGACCCCAATGAGCCGATACTCGTACGGGTTCATTCGGAATGTTTTACGGGTGATCTTCTGGGATCAAAACGCTGCGATTGCGGGGAACAGCTTCAGACAGCTATGCGGCAGGTTTCGGCCCATGGCGGAATTATTCTTTATTTACGCCAGGAAGGCAGGGGAATAGGCCTTGTCAACAAGATGCGGGCCTACGAGCTGCAGGACAGCGGCATGGACACAGTGGAAGCAAACGAACATTTGGGGTTTGGCCCCGATTTGCGCGATTACGGCATCGGAGCTCAGATTCTGGCTGATCTTGGAATACGTAAAATCCGCCTCATGACAAACAATCCGCGCAAGATTATCGGACTTGAGGGATATGGCCTTGAGGTGGTTGAGCGGGTTCCTGTTGAAATAAGTCCGTGTGATGAAAATGAAAAATACCTCGACACCAAGAAACAGAAAATGGGTCATCTTTTTGAAGGGAGCGGCATATGTCAACCGTAGTACAGGGAATGCTCAGCGGCAGCGGCAAAAGTTTTGGAATTATAGCCGGCAGGTTTAACGAGCTTATTACAAGTAAATTACTGGATGGAGCGCTTGATTGTCTTGAGCGTCACGGAGTTAACGCAAATGATATAACGGTATGCTGGGTTCCGGGCGCTTTTGAGATTCCCGTTGCAGCTCAACGGATGGCGCGTTCAAAAAAACATGACGCTGTTATCTGTCTTGGCACGGTTATTCGCGGATCTACGCCGCATTTTGATTACGTCGCCTCTGAGGTCTCCAAGGGAATCGCCAAGGTAAGTCTCGATGAAAGCCTGCCGGTTATTTTTGGAGTCCTTACAACCGACAGTATAGAACAGGCGGTAGAGCGGGCGGGAACAAAAGCGGGTAACAAGGGATGGGATGCGGCGCTCGGCGCCCTTGAAATGGCGGATCTGTTTACAAAAATTTAAGTATGAATGACGTTATTTGTTCCGTAGGGAACGATCAGCCATCGTTCCGCAATATCAACCAGGAACAATAGATCCTTGCCTTTGCGAGGGTGACGTGCGTCAGCAGAAAATTTTTTTGCTGCGCACAAAAATTAAAGCATCAATATCACGAAGTGGACTAACCAAAAATGTCTGAGAAAAAATATTCCGGAAGTGAAATGGCCAAAAGCAGGCATAAGAGCCGTGAACTGGCTCTTCATACGTTGTACGCGTGTGAAGCTGACAATGGAGGCCAATGGGAACCGATGCTTGAAACTATAGCTGAAAATGAGCAGCTTGGTTCAAACACAAAAATATATGCGCGGGATCTGGTTCGTGCGGCTATTGAAAATATGGAGCATATAGATTCCCTGCTTGCCATGAAAGCGGCAAACTGGGAACTGCGCAGAATGGCGGCGATTGACAGAAACGTGCTAAGGCTGGCTGTCGCAGAACTTATTTACTTTAAAGACACAGTCCCTTTTAAAGTGGTAATTGATGAGGCTGTAGAGATAGCCAAAACTTACGGTACGGATGCTTCCGGTAAATTTGTAAATGGCGTCCTTGACTCTGTCCGCAAAAAACTTTTCCCAAAACCGGCAGCAGAAGCCTAAGGAGTGAAACCGCATACAGGCCTATGGATAAGCTTCACGCCCGTGTAAATAAATTGTGCGCGATTTTTATATTTAGTTTCTCACTAACAGCGTTCCTTCTTACGGCGGCTCCTACGGTTGCTTTTTGGGAGTGCGGGGAAAACGCGGCAATCGGCCACTCTCTTGGAATTGGACATCCGCCCGCTAATCCTCTTTTTACGATGATGCTGCGTGTGTCAACTTTGTTTTTATTTTTTGTTGATGATACCGGTTTCAGAATGAACATTATGGCCGCGGTTGTTAGCGCTCTTGCGGCTGTTTTCATTTATTTGATTGCAATACGTATTATCATCGCGCTTTTTGGCGTGCCAGACTCTTTTCGGAGAAGGATTACTGTTTATGTTGGCGGTTTGACAGCGGGTTTTTCCTCCGTATTCGGCAAAACATTCTGGTTTAGCGCGGGTGAAGCAAGTAAAATCAATTTTTTTATGTTTGTAATCGCTGTTTGCTGTTGGATAACTTTAGTATGGGCGCAAAGTAAGAGTGCGCTGCGTGACAGGCTTATCCTTTTGGCTGTATTTATTTGTTTTGCGGGTATTGGGATGCAGATTTATTCCCTGATCGTACTTGCCCCAATGCTGCTTTTTGTTATTTTGACAGATGGAAGCAAGCTGAAAAACTGGCGTTTTGGCACCCTTCTGATAAGTTTTGCTTTAATCGGTCTTTCAACAAATTTTTATCTGCCCGTTCGTTCGTCAACGCAGCCTTTGGTAAACGTGGGACAACCGTCAACGTATGAAGCGTTAAAAAATTACTTGGGAGAAAAACCGTATGGGGAAGAGAATATGTTTGTAAGGATGTTATGGCCCAGAGGTTCTTTTTCTAACCAGTTCGGAATAGAGGGGCATATAGGATACGGCGGGCATCATATCACACAATTTTTTAGATTCAGCGAACAGGATTTCAAAAGAAGTTTATTCAGCAATGGTATAACAGGCGGTTTTGTAAAATTATTCATCTATCTGATTCCTACAGCGCTTATGCTTTATGCTTGGCGGTATGTTTACAAAAAAGAAAACGTCTATGCGCTTTTACTCATATCTATTTTTCTTTTGACCTCGGTATTTCTCGTATACTATATGAATTTTGCGGATGGCACAAGGCCGGAAAAGATCGATTACGAATATTGGGTGCATACGGGAAGAGTTATAGAGATGCCGCTTGCTCAAAGAGAGGTCAGGATTCGGGACTACGCTTTCAGCGCGGCTTATATGCACTTGGGGATGTGGATTGGTATTGGCGCAAGTATTATTCTTAACGCTCTGTTTACAAACCGCCGCAAATTTTTTAGACAGGGAATGGCTCCCGCCGCCGCTGTTTTATTCGCGTTTTCTCCGGCGCTGCCGCTTACTCAAAACTGGCAGATCAATAACCGTTCAAACGATTTTTTAGCTTATGATCATTCGTATAATCTGCTGATGTCATGTGAAAAAGACGCGATTCTGTTTACAAGCGGTGATAACGAGACTTTTCCGTTGTGGGCGCTTCAGGAAGCTTATGGCATCCGTAAAGATGTAAGAGTGGTAAACTTGACTCTTCTGAATAAAGAGTGGTATATAAAGCAGCTTAAAACGCTTTCGCCGAAGGTGCCTGTTTCCTATACGGAAAATGAGATTGACACAAGGTTGAGAGCTGTAGTCAATCCGTATGAGAACGCCGCGCGGATGGAGATTGCAGGTGTGGATGTTGTAATTCCTCCGAAAAAGGAGCAGCCTTTTTTCAAGATTCAGGACCAGATGGTTATTGATATTTTAAGGACGACCAACTGGTCAAAACCGATTTACTTCGCTTCCGCTGTTCCTGATATGCACAAGGCGGGGCTTGAGCCGTATACGCGGCTTGAAGGCCTCGCGTGCAGGATCATGCCTTATGAAGTGTCAATCAGTGAAAAGGTTGATATTGACAAAACAGTGTATCTTATCGACAGCGTTTTTAAGTTCAGAAGCGCCGCTACGGGACGGGATCATTTTGATGAAACTTCACAGAAGATGGTGTATAATTACGCAAACACCTTTATACAGCTTGCTCTTGCGTTAAATGAGAAAGTCAACAATCAAAAACAGCTGCTTTCCGGTATAGAGGACAAAGAGGAAGCCGCGCTGCTTAAAGCGCAGATAGCGGACAACATAAACACCGCCCATCTAAAATTATCTCAGTGTGTAAAATTCATGCCCTCCGACTGGCGTTTGCGCTACATCCGGCATGAAGTGCTTATGGAGAATGAGCAGTTTGAAGAAGCGGAAAAGTACGCGCGCGAAGCTATAAGATTTAATCCTCAGGAACACCGTTATAAGCAGATGCTTGCCGCCGCCCTTGGCAGTCAGGGAAGATACGCGGAAGCCAACGATGCGCTGCGGATGCTTCAGACAAGCGGTATTGATTTGCAGCTTGTATATTTAGCGATAGCAAAAAATTTTGAAGCTGCCGGTATGTATGACAGTGCTATTCATGTCGTAAGGCAGTACTCATTAATAAATCCAGCTGATCCTCAGACGCAAAACTTAATCGAGTATTATTTAAATATGGAACAAAAGTAAATGTCAAAAAAGAAAAAACCTAATCAAAAAGCGCGAAAAATACCTGATCAAAATTTACTAAAACCTATGGCTGAACCTTTCTTTACCCTGCGCCGCAGTTTTGTTGTGTCAATCGGCGTTCTTGCAGTTCTTTGGCTCATCCAATTTTATTCGCTTCTTGTTGGGAATGTACATTTTTGGGAAGATATCGTATTGCAGGATTTTCCTGTACGCATATTTTCCCGTGCCGCCTTTTATCAATTCGAGTTTCCTCACTGGAATCCTTTTGCTTTTAACGGAGTGCCTTTTTTTGCCGCGCAGGTTCCGGGAGTGCTCTATCCTTTCAACGTTTTACTTTCGCTGCTTCCGGTGAGCGATGAGGTTTTCTGGCGCCTTTTACAAGCGGGTATAGCTTTTCATATTTTAATCGCGGGCGTAACGATGCTTGTGTATCTGCGTTTTAAGAAAAGATCCTATACCGCGTCCGTTTTCGGCGCCGCAGCGTTCATGTTCGGCGGGTTTCTGATCACCCATCTTGTTCATACTATGATGGTTTACATATTAGCGTGGTTTCCGCTTGTGCTGCTTTTCCTAGAAAAATCAATTCGTGAAATTAAGTTTACTCACGCGGTGCAGGGCGGACTGCTGCTTGGGCTTACGATGCTTGCCGGACATCCGCAGTTTACATTTTACGAGTTTATTTTTCTTTTTGCGGTCAGCGCGTTTCTTTTATTTCAGATAAGAGAGCGGCTTGTCAAGCGTATCACTGTTATTACAGCGTTTTTTTCGATTGCCGCTGGTTTGTCTCTTGTTCAGTATCTGCCGTCTGTTGAACTCAGCGGTTTAACGCTTCGGGCCGACTACACAATAAACGACGCAAGCGAAGGTTCATTGCAGTTTGTCCAACTGCTCACAGCCCTTATGCCCAAGGTTTTCGGAGCGTATACGGGCAGCACGGGTATTCCCCCATTCTGGCTTGAAGATTCTTTCAGACATGGATACTATAATTACTGGGAAACATGTTTTTACTTTGGGGTATCTACGCTTATTCTCTCCTGTTTCTGGTTCCGCAAAATCAAAACAAAGCGCTCTGTATTGTTTGTCACCCTGTGGATACTGGGGAGTTTTGCAATTGCTTTAGGCGGGAATTTTTTCGTTTTCAGAACGCTGTTCTCTTTAGGGGTACCAGGTTTTACGGGATTCCGTCATGTGGCCAGAATCCTTTTCACATGGAACTTTTTGTTTCCGTTTATCGCCGCCATCGTACTTGATTCGTTAGATGAGCTAAAGTCAAAAAAGCTGAAGACCGCCTCTCTCTCTATTTGCTTTGCGGCAATGGCTCTTGGAATTTTTACGGCGGCAGGCGGCCTTAAGTCGATATTTCCTTTAATGAACGTGGTTGAAGCAAGAGCGCAGTATGTGTCTGAGCAGGGATTGATCCTGCTGCTTAACGCGGGGTTTATGGCGGCGGTTCTTATTATGTTTTTTAAAGATGTAATAAAAATCAAAACCGCGAAAGTTCTTATCGCCGGCTGTCTGGCAGTTGACATGCTTATATTTGCCGCAGGTCAACATGTTGTATCGGGGGGTGGCGGAGCTCCGCAGGAGTTCAACCGCGCTAAAGCATCCGTTGACTGGATAAAGGGGCAGTCGGATAAGGAGATCTTCCGGTTCAATTCCCGTCAGTTTATCGTTACCTCCGGAAGTGAGATAAGTAAACAGTCACCGCTCATGCTCATGAATAAGAATCAGGGTACCGTAAGCGGTATTCATATTACCGAAGGGTATACTCCGCTGCTTTTAAAACATTATATGCCGACACTTGACGCTGAAAAGTTCGGCACTGTGCTTGACTTGTTAAATGTCAAGTATTACGTTAATCCATATCTCAAAAAAGATGAACAGAATGTGGTGCTTCACAACACAACGTATCTGCCGCGCGCGAAACTATTTTACAAATCAAAAATTATCTCCGGGGATGATTCGCTTGTATTGAATTACATGAACAGTCCGCAATACGATCATCATAATGAAGTTGTGATCTCAGAGGGTAAGGGTAAGCCGCCCGCTGTTCTTTCAGGACAAACAGGAAACGGGAAAGCCGAAATTACCGAATATAAATTCAACCGGATTAAGATTGACGTTAAAACCGACCGGGAAGCTATTCTTTGGCTGAGTGACATCTGGTATCCCGCCTGGAAAGCGGCAGTCAACGGAAAGAAAACTGATGTTTACAGAGCGAACTACAGTTTCAGGGCTGTCAGCGTACCCGCCGGGGAATCCAAAGTCATATTCCATTTTAGTTCAACGCTCTTTAACGTTGGAGCGTTGTTAAGTTTACTTACGCTTTTGGTTTGCCTGACAGTGTTGATAGCGCGGGGAGTCAAAAAGAGGTAACCAATTAAGAAATGTCTGTCAGTCGCAAAAAGTATTCAATATCTTCTTGTGATTGCTTGCCGATTTGTTTATATTTATAACATTCGATTATCACTGAATCACTCACAGACTGGACTGTAAACTGTAAATGGCATATCCGAAATTTTCCGTACCGAATAAACCAAACATTCCTTTGCACATAATCCTTGGGGGGGGGGGGGGGGGGGGGGGGGGGGGGGGGGGGGGGGGGGGCGGGGGGGG
>JAIRVB010000025.1 GCA_031254105.1 Chitinispirillales bacterium | reverse complement strand
GGGGGTGTACACGTTCGTGTTCGTATACATAGGGCTGCACCCTATGTTCGCGTATTACGCCCCTGCGGGCTGGGGTTGCGTAACATCAGTTATATATTAAAATCACATTCTGCAGCGGTGTTTTTCATAAAATCACGCAGGGTATACGAATCAACATATTCATTGACCGTTTTATGCAGACCCTCCCAAAATGTAAGCGTTCTGCACTCGGCTTTGCGTTCGCAGCCGTTCACTTCATCCTCTAAACAAGCGACAGGGGCGAGGTTTCCCTCAATTGCGCGAAGAATTTCACCCACAGTATACTTTTCGGGGGCTTTGGTTAGTGTATACCCGCCGCCTGTTCCGCGTCCGCTCCGCAGAAGTCCCGTTCTTGTTAAATTTGTTACAATCTGCTCTAAATATTTGACCGATATTCCCTGTCGTTCCGATACATCTTTAAGCGGAATCCGCCCATCTCCCATGTTTTCCGC
The DNA here is from genome assembly GCA_031254105.1 of Chitinispirillales bacterium. Taxonomy (GTDB): domain Bacteria; phylum Fibrobacterota; class Chitinivibrionia; order Chitinivibrionales; family Chitinispirillaceae; genus WRCH01. Next base: position 36,516 of record JAIRVB010000025.1, on the reverse strand, counting down.
AATGTCAATCATCATTCTAAGTGCATATCTGCCTTTTGTTGATATTTTCATAAGGTTTACCTCTGTGTTTTTCTTTAATCCCTAAAATACTATATGATTTATAGGAAATCAAGGGAAAAATGAATTTACTTTTTCATAAAGCACCTAACATTAAAGTGAGACAATAAGACGAATCGATTTAGCTGGTCTACCTTTAGTCGAATAATAATCCTTAAAGCATGAATCAAACTCTGACCAGTCAATCCGATTACTCAACGCAAACAAAGGATGCTTGGGATTGAGAAGTTCATCAAGGGTAGAAAAAAGTTTATGCTGGGTTTTATCTACGTTATTACCAACCATTTTTACGCACCTATTAAAGAAATTATATGCAAGTTTTTTAGATAAAATAAGTCTTTAACGGCGGATTTTTAAAACAATTATTTCACTTTTTTGTTCACATTATTAATAAAAACATATTTTTAAGGGACGACTACTTACTATCAGAATCAAGCTCTCGGTTAGCAAAATTTCTGCGTGACTTTTGCGTGACCCTCCGCGTGATTGATTTTGCAAAGTGGCGTTTCTGCGTGAATTTCGCGGGATATCAAGGATACACAAGGGTACGCAAAAGTACCAAAAACGGCTGCTCTTTGTAAATTTAAAAACCCCCTAAGACATTGATTCTTAGAGGGTTACGAAAGTAATGGCTGGTCAGGAGGGACTTGAACCCCCGACCCAGTGGTTAACAGCCACTTGCTCTGCCGACTGAGCTACTGACCAGTACTTTTTATTTAGATTGAGTTGCCGGAGGCCAGTACAACAAACCTCCATGCATAATAAACGAGTTAAGATACAGTAATATAATTAATTGGCGTTGATCATAGCAAGGTTTTTTTACATCATTTTTTATCTAACATACCATCCTTTTCCAGTATCACGCTAACATAGGATTGCATGCTGTCCATTTTTTCAATCATCTCCCATGCCGGGTACTCCGCAGGAGCAAACGATGTTCGCCGCTACGAATCCAAAAAGGTTTTATCAATATTGCTCGCAATATTTATCATACCAGTTCAAACTCTTGCAACATCTCACATATTACATCCGCGGAATTAAACATCATAACGTCCAATATGGATAATCCCGCTTCAAATTTATCTCTATTTTGGCTATATTCGGTTAAGGTTACTTTTTGGAATTTTAATTTTATACCACTTTTATCATATTTCGATTTATCAAAAAAACCTTGTCCGCCCGGCGGGTTACAGTATTCATTTACTCCTTCTATCGCCTTACAAACATTTAAGGCCCACTCATCGGGAGCATTTACTTCATCTATTTGTAAATCCATTTTAGAAAACACTTTTATTTTTTTTTCTATACCCAAATACAAAAGTATTTTTTCCAAAGATACCTTATTTAAGCTAACAATATCCTCATATCGTTGCGAAAAAATGTCATCCAATAATGAAATGACTTTAAAATAATTCGGCGCTTTTTTCTTGTAATGTTTAAGCTGAGCCAGAATTTTGTTTTGCCAGTTTTCGTTGTTATTTATCTCAACATCTTTAATCAAAGTATTTCTACCATCTTTTTTAATAAGAGGAACTTGAATATACTGCCACCCTTTATTCGGCTTTAAAATTCTATTACGTTCTATCCAGCCATGTCGTATAAATTGAACGGTATCAAAAAGGATAAAATTGTCGACATGCTTTATCAAACTGAAATAGCCTATATACGGTAAAAAATACGGCTGCATAATTCCGAGTTTCATTGCTTTTGCCTCATTTTTTTAAGTTCTTCAAGCATAACCCCGCTACTCTCTCCGCTTCCTCAATCTTCAAATCCGCATAAATAGGCAAACAAATTACTTGTTTCGACATTTTTCGGGCGACCGGCAAACGCTCCGGCGCGGAGCTCGGCAGTTCTCTATACACGGAAAAATCGCTGATGAGCGGATAAAAATAACGGCGGCCGAAAATGCCGTTTCGCTGTAATTTTTCGTAGAGGCCGTCTCTGCTCATCCCATATTCCTTTTCATTCACGAAAACTGGGAAATAAGAATAGTTATGGATAACGCCTGGGAGATCATCAAAATACGAAATGCCTTTCACATCGCGCAAAAGAGTTCTGTACGTTTCGGCGATCCGCTTTCTTTTTGTTATCGCGTCGTCCGCCCCCTTCAAATTCAGCAAGCCGTAAGCCGCGCGCATCTCATCCATTTTGGAATTTATGCCGGACATAACTACCGTTACCTCATCTTCAAAACCAAAATTCTTCAAATAATCGATGCATTCCTTTGTGTGATGGTCTTTCAACACCAGCGCTCCGCCCTCAAGAGTGTTATAAACTTTGGTAGCGTGAAAGCTTAACGAGTTCATGTCACCGAAATTAAGGATGCTCCCGCCGTTCACTTTAACCCCAAACGCGTGGGCGGAATCGTAAATAACCGCCAGGCCATAGCGATTCGCGATACTTTGAATAGCTTCGATATCGCATGGATTGCCGTAAACGTGTACGGGCATTATCGCGGTTGTCAGCGGCGTTATCGCCCGCTCGATCTGCTCAGGATCTATATTGCAGCTTTTCTCTTCGATATCCACGAAAACCGGCGTTAATCCGTTCCACCGGATCGAATGGGCGGTCGCAACGAAACTGTACGGGGTGGTAATTACTTCGCCTTTAATTTGCATCGCCTGCAAGGCGGTCGTAAGGGTCAGAGTTCCGTTTGTGAAAAGACTCAAGTGCTCTACGCCCAGATACTCCCCAAGCGCCTTTTCTAACAGTTGATGATAATGACCGTTATTCGTGAGCCATTTTCTCTCCCAAATATCCCGCAAACAGGGGATGAGCTCCTCAAGAGAGGGAAGCAGCGGGGAGGTTACGTGAATCTGTTGACAGGGGGAGGTCACTGGTTTTCTCCTCTTAATATTTTTTTGCGGAATTCTTCCGATTTAAGAGATCTTTCCGCAAAAATCCTTGTCAAGCCGATAAACTGCAGCGGCTTTGCCAAAGCGGAAGTTTTCGACATGATAATTTTTGACGCGGCGAAAAAATTCCTGGGAGACCCGGAAACGTTTCCGTTGTTTGACGGCTGATATTTTACCAATGGTACTTTTATCCCTTTGATTTTCCCGCCGGCGTTTATCATTCTGATCACTAACTCATAATCTTCCAATGCGGGAAGAATAAGGTCGAATCCGCCGATTTTTTGTAAAATTTCCGATCTTATCATCATCGTAGAAGTAATTCCCGCGAAATTTCCAAGCGTTATCGCGATTTTTGCCGGAAAGGGAAAGGGGCTGTGAAAATGAAATTTACGGCTATTGCCGGAGAATGATTTTACCGCGGTATAAATCAAATCTGCGTTTTCTTTTTCCGCGGCTTCGCGCTGTACTCGCAATTTTTCGCGCTCCCATTCGTCATCATCATCCAAAAACGCAATATACTCGCCGCTTGCAGTCTCAATAGCTTTGTTCCTGCAAAAACCGGCGCCCCTGTTTTCGTCGTTTCTGATATATGTCAATTTGAAAGCCAGCGTCAGACTTTCGCAAAATTCTTTTGTGCCGTCGCTTGAATTGTCATCAATGATAACCAGCTCATCGGGTAAAAGCGTCTGACTTTCCACCGATTTTATCGCCTTTTTCAACCGTTCCAGGCGGTTATGGGTGGTAATCGCGGCTGTTATTTTCAACACCTGCTGCCCCCATCATTTTGAATATTCCCTGTTCTGCATATATAAACTCTATTGTCGTCATAATCTGCCGGACCGACAATTCCCGCTGTTTCATCCGGTAAATTATCCCCGTTTACAATTTCTACGGAAAAACCGCTTTCTATTAATATCTTCTCAAAATCATTACCGAACATTCTTACGTGATCGCTTTGCCCGAAATGCTTTATTTTATCTTTTTTCTTAACGATACTTGAATCCTCATAAACAGTTTCCAAGTTTTTATCCGTAGGAACCGTTAATTCCAAAATACCATCGTCCTTTAATACGCGCTTTAATTCCCGCAACGCGATTTTATAATCCGGAACATGCTCAAGTACATGATTACAAATGATTAATCCCCAAGTTTTATCGGGGAATTGCATGTTTTGTATGTCAACTTTCACGTCGGCGGTACGATCGAATAAATCTACCGTGGTATAGCGACAGCCGTTTCGATCAAACCATTTTTTTATCGAACGTTCCGCTCCGAACATCACTATCCCCTTTTCAGGCAGCGCCGTTTTATTTTTATTGAAATAGTAACAAATAATTCTATGGCGAGGAAACGAACCGCAATAGGGGCATATTTTGTTCCTGTACGTTTTCGCATACCGCTCCGCGTCATATACCGCGCCAATGTCAAAATCCATAAACGACCCGAATGTTTTTCCGCAGCAAAGGCATAAAACTCCCTTTTCCCCTCTCCTTTTTTTGTAACGCCACTCATTTTTTTTACCGTTTATCTCAACGAGCGGTGTCAGAAGTTTTTCGGGAAGAATCTTCCTCATCAGTTTTTTTACAATACGCGTAATAATCAATATTGTTATTTTCAACGCGTACCCCGCAAACGATACAACTTTTCTATAATTTTGCTTTTTATTCCCAACCCATATCCGAATCTTGAGGCGGTTCCATCGCCGCAATAGCCTATGTAATTATCTACAGGATAATTTAAAATTTTGTATCCACCTTTTGCCGCCTCGCAATAATTAAACATCACCGACAATCCGTGATGAGTAAATGGATGAAATTTTAGATATACTTCCCTTTTTACAAGCATAAACGGCATAAAAATTATCCTGATTTTTCCGTTTGGGTCAATGAGTCCTCTTTTATTTACATACCCTTGCGATCTATAGCGTAATTTTCTTCGCGTTCTTCCAAAATATCCCGCATCTCTTCGAGAAATCCGCCTTTAACGGTTTGCGTATCGCTGTCTAAAATAAAACAATATTTTGTCTTTACCGGACGCCGCAGGGCAAAGTCCATCGCCGGGCCGTGAAAAATATTTTTGCCGCTGAAGTATGGGCGTATATTGGGGCGCTTTTCAGAAATTTCTTTTATCAAATCTATCGACCCGTCCTTGCTTCCGTTGTCAAAAATTATGATTTCGGCATTAGGATAAAAACTCACAAAAGAGTTTACCGCGACGCTCAGCAAATCGGGCGTTTGGTAATTTATTATAAGAACGGTAATATCGTTTGTTTTCATTTTATATAACCCCGTAAAGAGTCGTTTCCCAAATGTTATGCCAGTGGTGCCTCACGTAAAGTTTATACTCCGGCATAAGCTTGCGGATCCACTCTGCTATTGCGATCATCTCTTCGTCCGAATGGTATATGCAGATGGCTAATCGCGGCCTATCCCGTAAAATAGTGTTCTTAGCGCCTTTTAACGCTTCCATCTCCGCGCCCTCTATATCCATTTTTATAAAAGTAACCTTTTCCCGCAATTCCAGAGCGTCTATAGAGGTGGTTTTAACATTTATTACATTTTGTTCGCCCTTGATACCGATTCTGTTCCCCGCTCCGTCATAATCGGACGAATCGGTAAAATTTACTTCCGCAATCCCACTCCAAACGGCCTTATTTATCAATTGGATTTTAGGGTTATCTCCATACCTGTTTTTTAAAATTTCAAAAGATCTGGGAGATGCCTCAAACGATATTACGCCCCTGTAATTGGGAACGAACTTTATAAAGTCGTCTATAGTATCGCCTATAAACGCCCCGCAATCGATCAAAAACTCATCATCGCCATATACAAAGAATTCATTCTCAAAATATTGCGTCTGCTTCGTGTAGAAATCGGCGAATTCACCCTCTCCGCATCTGGCCCGGATAATCCCAAAGTAAACTTCCCTGCTGCGTTCATCCGCAAATGATTTTGCGACAGCTTCAACTCTTTTTCTGTTTTTTTTGAAGAAACACGACGATTTATATCCGCTCCAATAAACAAAAACGCCGACAGGCAGTAAGGATTTTATGACTTTTTTAATGAATGCTTTAGCCGTCATTTCAAATACCTGATGTAAAATTCATGGAACCGCAAAAATTCCTTTTTTAGGATTAAAATACTATATGCCTTGCAAAATGCCTTGCCAAATGTCAATTTTTTATTTTGAAACGCGCATAATATGCGCGTCATCGTTATTTTTGCGGGGATTTACACCTCTTTTATTCATACAATCTACCGCTTAAGAGTTAACACCTAAATCGAAGAAATATGAAAACCTATACTTATTGTTATTAAGCGCCAAAGCAAACGACGTCCCATTACATTTACAAGCAACTATCCCGTCACACTGTGATAATAAATATATATCTGTAAGATAATCAAGCCCAGCCTTATAAGCGCTGGAAGAGTTTTTTAAAATAATCTCGGGAACCCTTCCGGTATGATATTCTTTTAACCGTTTGGATTCGGAAACGATAATTCTTTCTTTGGTAAATACTTTGCAAAATTCATTTACCGCGCTTTGATCTTCCGTGCAGATAAAAATATGGTCGAATTTTTCCTGTTGAAAAACGTCTCGTGTTTTTTGAATCATCAATTCAATAGATGGCGGAGTATAATGTTCTTTGGCTGTTTTATAATCTGTTCCTCTATATAGAACTCCGAGTATGTTTTTTCCGAAAAAGCGCCTTTTTTTACTTTCAATTTCCGAAATAGTTTCAAAATTAAATTTGCAATATTTTGAAATAAGATCATAGTATTTTGATATGTCTTCATTTTCGTCAATTGGATTTGGAAGCTCATCAATATAATGATTTTCGGAACTACCCAATATTACATTTTTGGCATTTTTTATATTTTCAAGCGAATATCCGCACGGTTGTTCAAAAAAGTATTCCCAAGCGTTTGATGTTTCTCCGGCTCCTATTTTAATCGGAACGTTTTCATTGTATAATGTTTTGTAATCCTTCATATTGACAACCGGAATATACCCTTTGAGAACAGCATAATTTACATGACTCAATACCCAATTAACATTGGACAACAATCCCGCGCCGAGCGGTTTTCTGCGAATAACATAAAAAGTATTATCAGGATAATTTTCACCAAAATGTTTTATGTGTTCATTCTCCATCATATCATATTTAACAAAATACTTTGACAAAAATTTTAAAAACCTACATTTATGGAATATTTTTATGTGAACTTTCCGGAAAAAAAGTTTTATTCTCACGCTATCTTATTCGTTCCTCTCTTTGTTTTTGCCGTAACACCGCTTTTCGCAAATAAGGTTCTTTCATATCATGAGTTGGGTACAAAAACTGCGGTGAGCAGACACATCGCAGTTTATTGTTGAGCCGCTGAAGCATATCATATATTTTGTCAACCGCAGCGTCGCAAAAAAACGGCTGTTCCATAAACGACCGGTATCGCAAATCATCCGAGTGCAGTTTTTTAATCTCATTAAAAGTACTCCTGTTGCTTTCCTCATCAAAATAATCGTACCATAAAATAATATTTGAATTGATAATGCCGGGCTCGGGATCTCTGCTCCCGCCGTTATACACCGGAATGCAACCCGAATACAGGCACTCGAATATTTTTTCCGTACAATAGCCTTCGCTTATGGTATTCTCGGGACAGATGTTGAATTTGTATTGCTGTAAATACGCATTTTTGTTGTTGTTGTATATATCGCGCAAGGTATCATCGTTGCGCAATAATTTTCCCGGGCAGTCGATTGGGGCGATTTGGGATATTTCGTTGTAGATTTTTGTTCTGAGTCCGCTTTTGTCGTGGCTTGATACAAGTGAACAAAATTTGGTTTTGCGGTGTTTCTTCTTGAAATCGTCCAAGATCGTTTTTATTTTATCTTTTGAACTGTTTAACGGAAAAAAGCGCGGCGCCCAGTTTGGGTACCGTATGTAATTTTCAGCGCTGATATTGTCAAATCCCAAAGACAGATCAACATCATTGACGCAATTATCCGCGTATTGAGCGTAAAAGGATCTATCACAGGCGGAATGAACATTCTCTCCTGTATAGAAAATCTTGCATTTCGCCTTGGAGTTTTCTAATATTTTCCTGTCTGAATACGTTGAAAAAATCTCAATCGCAGGCGCGTAACTCTTTACGACACGGTATTTTTGCCGCTGTCCGTCAAGTACGCCGAAAATACCTAACCAATCAACTTTAGGATTAGCGGCGCCGGGCCACCAATTGCCCGCAAAACGGATGCGTACCGATTCATCAAACAGAGAACCAGGTATTTCATACAAATACCAAAACGCGTTAGCGGTTGAAACAGCCGCGTTTCTCACCGTCCAGTATGCCGCTCTGAGAATGCGGTTTTTTCGATGTTTTTTATTGATTGAAGAATATATCCCTTTCACATTGCTCCCCGATATTTTAGAGACGTCTTTAAAATACCGGTCAAATAATACAAACTTTCCATCTTAAACACTCTTGCCAAAAACAAATAAATCGACAGACCGGGAATAACCTGTAAAGGTATTATCACAAAATTCGGTGCGTCTAAAAGTGAAAGCGGGAAAACAGCAAGGCCGGCGGCAAGCGAACAAAACAGCATCGGCAAAACATCTTTTATCTGATCTGAAAATCCATAGTTCAAAAGTTCTTTATTCGGAATAGAGTTTATCCAGCATCCGATTGGTATAATAGCCGCCTGCGATAAAATAACGGCGAAAGGAGTTTTAAAAAAGTAAAGAGCTAATGCCATGGCGGAAACTCCTATTATGTTACCCGCTATTTCGCATTTTAAAAACATATCGCTTCTGCCAAGTGAGTTCATGGCAATCCGGTTTGCGCTGTGCAATGGCCAAAACGCTAAAATCAGGCAGTTGACTTGTAAAAACGCGGCGCAAGGCAGCCATTTTTCCCCAAAAACGAAAGCGACCGTAGGCTTTGCGGAACTTGCCAAAAGCGCCATCAACGGAAATATGATGAAAGACGAAGCCTTTACGCATCTTCTCATGATCTGCCTGAACTGCTCAATATTGTCTTGAGAGTTCGCGAGAAGCGGAAATAATACCGCGTTTATGGATTCGTTGACATTCAATACAATATGCTTGGGAAACTGCTCCCCTCTATTGTAAAATCCGAGCATAGCTGGAGTAAAGAATTTTCCTATCAGCAAATTTGTCAAATTAACGCACGTCACGCCAAATAACGAGGAAAATAAAAGTTTATAACCGAAGTTAAAGAGCTTTCGCGCGCTAATAACGGAAAAAACAAGAGCTGGCTTCCAGGGAACCATGAACAGCATAAAAACGCACGTTAAAAAAGCGTTTGCCAGCTGCTGCCAAACCAGCGCCCAAATTCCAAAGCCGGAATGCGCAAGCGTTATGCCGAGAATCCCGCTTGGGATAACCGCGGCTAAGCTTCTGAAGAATAATTTTTTAAACAAAAAATTCTTCATGATATACGCTTCCTGAACAGAACCTAATACGCCCAGGAACAGGGTTATCCCTAAAACCCGTATGACAGACGTCAAGCCCTCGTTTTTATAAAACGCAGCTATGGGCGGCGCGGAAAAATACAATACCGCGTAAACGATAACGGCGATCAAAAGCGAAAACCAAAACGCCGTGGAGAAGTCCGAATCATTCGCATCTTTTTTCTGCACTAACGCGTTTCTAAGCCCGCTCTCCACAAAAATATTGGCAACGGAGATAAACGCCATAACTAACGCGAGTACGCCGAAGTCGTTAGGCGCGAGTAAACGCGCCAAGACAATAGAAACCGCGAATTGCGACGCCTGCGAGCCGCTGCGCTCTAAATATTTCCAAAAAAAAGAGCTTGAGAGTTTACTCCGCATTCTTTGAAACTTCCCTTATCCGTTTCAAATGGATAAGGCACTGCTTTTTGATTCTTTCGTCCCCAGTTTCTCTGTAAAGTTCCTCAAGCACTTTGAGAGAAACTTCAAGCTGGCGTTTAAGCGGCAATCCACCCATAATTCCGCCTTGATGCTGGTTGTAAACTCCGAATACTCTTGGAATAAAACACCCTTTACCGCTCAGCAAGGCATAATACAATTCGTGCAGGTCTCTCCAGTAATCATATTTCTCAACGACTTCACACTCCGGCAGCGAAGCAGTTCTGTATACGCGGGTAAAATTTGCCGTTAACATCGCTTTTACCTCAAACGAGTATCCAATCCCTACGTCCGCGGTTCCTGTAAGCCCTAATGTTAAGGCCTGCTTCCCGTTAAAAATATTATTAGTCAAATAGCCGCCGCTGCATAAACTGAAATCGCTGTTTTTTTCCAAAAAACCTACTTGATATTGCAATTTGTATGGATCTATCCAGTAATCGTCTCCATCCGCTATGGCGAAGTATTTACAATTATGATTTTTTTCAATCGCCGCCTGTTTTTTATCCCATAGCTTTCTGTCCTTACTATAATAATTCACCGGTGATATATCGGCGGTTATATTCGGATATTTTTGAGCGTACCAGCGTATTATATCCGAAGTCCCATCGGTGGAACAGTCGTCATATACATATATTTCAAAAGGGAAATCGGTCTTTTGCATCAAAATCCCGTTTAAATTATATCCGGCGAATTTCGCGTTGTTATAAGTCAGTACGTAAACTCGGACTAACGGATTTTCAGTTTCCTTTCGGACGTCAACGTCGTAGGATGTAAGATTATCCGTATTTATTGGAGGTATTGGAATTTTTTTTGACATCAGCGATTTGAATGTGTCATAAACTGGAAACAGAACAGCGCTTCGAAAGTTCTTATTTCTTTCTATTGCTATTTTTGACATAATTTGCCTGATCATGTTCTCTCCGTCAAAAAAATAGGATCTCATTTACGGTTTCAGGAGTATCTTCGCTTTTTTCCCGGAGGGTTTCGCAACCGCAATGTAGGCGCCCGGCACGAGATTCCGTCCGGGCGTCCACGCGGCTCTCCATTCGTTGGCCGAGAAGGATTCGGCGTTTACCTTCGCAATAAGCGCCCCGTTCACGGAGAACACGGATACGACAGAGTTCGGTTCAAGACGGGCGAAGGTCACCGCCGATGCGCCCTGATCCCTTCTGCTTATGGAAAAGACGTTTGGGAACACGCGCATATCTTCCTTCTTCCTTACCGCCGCCTGCCGTCCAATATCAAGGCGCGACACGGAAACATCGGTTACTATCCAGAGACAGCCGTTCCTGCTGTCAACCGCAAGAGAGATCACCTCATTTGACGGCAGCCCCTGCGCCTCGCCTATCCATTTCGTCTCACCATTGTCAAGGTTATAGCGCATAACCCCGTTTGTCACAGAGCCTAACCACAAGACACCCTCTTGAACGGCCAAACTTGAGAGTCCCGGGATATCGCTTGCGACGGTTTCCACCTTGAGCGACCCGCGTTCGATTTTCAGCACCGCACCGGCAACAACGATATACGTTGTGCCGTCAGAGGCGCTCCTGATCGTCGATACCGCGCCAAACTGCGCATAGCTTGTGTCGATCCTGATACCGTTCCTCAGCGGTTCGCCGTCATGGCTGAAGACCGTAAGTCGATTCTGCGAAGGGTCAAACACGAATATCCTGTTGTCGATATCAACGCTCAACTCCGTTATATTCTCAGTCCTGTACGGATGCTCGTTGAAGAACCACCTGTAGCCGGCTTTGACGGGATCTAACTCAGACGAGTTTGGACGGGTGCGCGGGTTATAGCAAATGAGGCTTCCGGAATAGTGATCATAAGCTGATGCCCACAAATATCCGGATGAATCCACGGCAAGCGCGTCAACCTTACCCCAATTGTTATTTGCTACCCCACCGGTATAATAGCCGATATCAAGAAAACCGCGGTCACCGATAACTAACTGCGCAACGGAGTTCGCGGCGGGATTAATATGTTTCACGTTACCACCCCATGTCCCAACCCACACGGTCCCTCCGGAACCGGCCGCTATGCCGTAAGCGTTACCGTCACCGAGATATCCGAACCTGTCTCCATGCGTGTATTGGTTGTAATGGAGCCAGCTTTGTCCGTCATATCTGTATATGGCGTGATGCCACGACGTTGTCCGATAGTCAAGCATAGGCAAAACCCAGACATCACCGTTTGAGTTAGCAAAAACACGCGTTCCTCTGCGCAACGCAAGTCCATCTATCTTATGTTGCAGGGGCGGACTGTTCCCATCATAAGAAAAGTAGTGCCTTTCATCAGTCCCAATCCATAACCGTCTGTCATTCTCATTGTACATAGTGACGATTTTTCCTGATGTCGCTACATGAGACCACCTCTCACCGTTATTAAGAATCCACCCGGCGCTGTCGGCGGTAAATACATGTCCGCGAAACATAGCAGAGGGAGTCGGCAAAAATATGGCATAATCGTCAACATTTACAAAAGATATCACAGGGCGGCTTTGCGGAAAGGTTTTCCATATACCGGAATAATAAAAGTTCCTCTGATTCAGCGGTACAAAATTAAGGCTGTCAAGATACGCCACGCCCTCATCGCATCCCAGAAACAAAGTGTCTTTAAATGTTGTGATGCTGTTGACTTTAGGATTTGAAAAGCTGCCGATAGCTGTAGCGTTTCTTAAAGCAACCCCATTTTGAGGATCAAAAAGGCTTACTCCTTTATTTGATCCCACTATAATTAATTCTTTATAGGTATACAAACAAAGGACGCTCCAATCAGCGTGTTTATAGTTAGAATAAACACTGAACTGCCCCTTTGGCGTCCTCTTGTAAAGATACCCCTTTTGCGATCCTATCCATAAATTGCCGTTTGCATCCCGGCAGATCGCGGTAAGATAAGGATCGGGGAATATTTTTGAGTTGGATAAAAGCTGATTATTTCCAGTTCTTAAATCATGAATTACAAGCCCCCCGCTTGAAGCGGCCCATACAGTATCTCCGGTTGTTAAAAAACTATTCACCGTAATAGTAGGACTGTAGTTAATAATAGGCCCTGAAGAAGCCTGTGTATAAACACAGAAACAAAGCGCTAAAAGAAGAATTCTTCTATCAACAAAATTTAACTTAAATCGTCTGTTAGACATATCTTTTCACCGGATCTGCCCGGAATCAGGGCTTTTTGCAACCGTTATTGTAACTATATAAAATTACTGTTTGCCGTGCGGAGCTTTCAAGTGTGAGGACTTATTTTAAGATAATGCAATATACCAAACCGGATTTCGAGGATTTGGCTACCAAAGTTGCCGCTAAGATGGGAGCTAACTTATAAAAAGCATTTTATGAAAGATTTGGAGCAGAGGGGGATCGAACCCCTGACCTCGGCATTGCGAACGCCGCGCTCTCCCAACTGAGCTACTACCCCTTTTAATAATGATTACCGCTGTGATAGATTGATATCTAAATTTAGCAAACATCTTTGGTACAATTCTGTAACGATTTATCGTCTGCGCTGAATTTATACATAAGTATGGGACCGATTTATCACACTCTCAGATCTATCGGACCCTTGAAAATATATCACGAGAAATAAAAATAATCAAAAGCCAAACTGATGCACAATCATTTTTAAGCGGAAAGCTCTTTGAAAAGCAGGTTCAATTAATTAATTTTTAAATGGCAGTTACTTTGCTTCACATAATGTAGATTTTATAATCTTGCGTATAAAACTGCCGACAGCAGCCTAAAACTTAAAAAAACGGTTAACAATGGCATATTTGGGTATTGGATACTCCGGCACAAAAAAGACGTTTCTCACGGATCTGGTTAATGAAAATCTTGAGTGGCTCAAGGGCGACAGGCTTCCAAGGTTTTTTGGGGATTCATTTCTGGTACTCTACGATTCCAACACCGCCCGCGAATTTGCCAAAAAGTGTATCGACGCAGATCAGGAAAACGGAGTAATAATTTACCCGATGGAACGTCCCCTAAAAACAGGCAAATCTAACTAAAAATGCTCAACTTTACTGAGAAAATTGAACCGCAAAAAATCTTGCAACTCCTCTCAAGAGCTGTTCCCTATTATATTAAATCGTGGTGCGATATAGATGATCAGCGGGGACTTTTTGGTTCGCTTGATCCTAGAAGTTATAACATGCGCTCCGTGGGTTCATCATCCCCTGTTATAGAATATGTGTTGCGGCCGCACATAAATATTCTCTGCCTTCTGAGCAGCTACATCTATCTTAATCAGACCGACCTCTTGAAAACCATTATCAGTAAAGATAAACTTGCCAGCCATTTGAAAAAAGGTGTGACGTGGGTATGCGATACTCATATTACCGGCGCCCTTGATGTAGATGCGTTTCTGGAGCGCAGAAGATGGGGAGAGAACTGGAGAAGCAGCGTATGGGCGTCGCTTCTTGGTGTAACAGCGGTTTTGGGCGAAAGTGTTTTTGATAAAAATACGCATAAACGAATCCGTGAGATTATCGCACATGAAGCAGATCGTTTTACCGGTGTTTTGCCGCCAAGCGGCTGTTATGTAGATACCAAACTTGAAGAAAACGCTCAGGACGCAATGGTTATGGCATGGGCGATAAATATGAATCCGCATCACCCTAATTTGAAAAATTGGGAGGAGTCGCTTAAAATCTGGGCGCCCAACATCGCCTCAAGCGCTCATGACAGCGCTGACCACTCCGAATATTTCGGAAGCTCAGTCTCACGCACTGTAAGCACAAATAATCTGTTTTACGACTTTACCGCAGAAAATCACGGATTTTTTCACCCGGAGATACTCTCCTACGGGATGTGGATTGTACTTGCAACAGCAGCTTATGCATTTCACAAACATGAACGCCCATCTTATCTTGACCGCAAAAATCATCAGCGCACCTACGATATTCTCATGCGCTTCACTCTGCCTAACGGGATGATTTTTGCGCCCGGGGGGCATGATATACCACTTTTTACACCGCACCCTTTTGCTCTTGCTTGGGGACTGTGGCACAGCGATCCCAAAGCTATGCATATGACCGGCAAGCTTCTCTCCTGGATAGACACAACTCTTATATCAGACAAAAAAAACGAGGGGCCATGGGTATTCGGCTTCGAACAGACACTTGAAGGATGGGAACTTTTTTTCCAAAGCCAGGTAGGAATTGAACTCGCGCTGCTTGCCAGTTTGCCATTTCCAAAAGAGGAGCGGTTTTTCTCCGCCGGACAGATGGAAAATGCTATTGACACCCGACATATTTATCCATATATAGAAGTATGTTACAGGAGAAATGTACGATCCACACGTTCAATGGCATGGAAAGCGATAGGCTCTCACCCTATGATTGGACTAAACATACACAGTAGACCTGAAATGCTTGCCCCATTTAAAGCCGCAATGTTTGGAATACCTTCTGTTAATGACGCCGTAAAAAGCTGGGAAGTGGTGTTCCATCATGACAATTATCAAAAAAACGGATTCGATACCTCTGGACGCATAGCATACTATGGAGCAAGCGGACGGCAGGTTCTTACCCGCGATACAAGAATCCTTACATGGGGTGAAGATGGGCTTTTAGTTCTGGATCAGATTAAAGCGAATGCAGATCTCGACATTTTAGACCAATATCTTTCTCCGGTTTACCTTGTTAATGATCATTGGACTTCAGACAAGCTGGAATTTTCCAGCGGATCATTAAGAGAGACCTTTCTGTTTGAACAGCGCAAATACCGCGAAGTAAGCTGCCCGGCGCCATGGGCAAGCATCGAAAATGAGCTGCTGTTTCAGTTTGTTTGGGGTAAAAATAACACCCTCTACTATCTCCCCGGGGCAGACCGCAATGCCCCCCCCTACTGGAAAAACTGCCGTCTTGACATGTTAGCCGTACATGTAGAGCCTTCAAAAGCTCCTGTCGGCAACGTTGTCTACAGCGTGGGTTTTTATATTGGAGGCGGTAAAGGGCCCCGGCAATTCAAGACAACAGGCATGACTGGTGAATTTTTCAAAGGCCTTGTCATCATGGATGGCAAAATAACAATCGGACTGGATTGATAAATTAAAGTTTATTTATAGCAAAGACGCGATTAATTGCGTCTCAACAGGTTTTGGTAAATTGCAAGTTTACATATCGCACATGACAACAGTAAAATGTATGCATACAAATCATTTTCAAACAATACAAGATAGCTACCACAAACTCTGCGATTTTTGTGATCAGATATGGAATCGGGTACATAAATCTTATTCACAGGAGATCGCTTGCAGGAAAGGGTGCGATATCTGCTGCGAACTTCAAAGCGTAAATCAGCTGGAAGCGTATATTATCCGCCTTTATCTTCAAAAGAAAGATTCTTTTTTTATCAAAAATCAAGATACAGAATATAACTCAAAATGTCCGTTTTTGCGAGAGCAGGTTTGTCTGATTTATGAAGCGCGGCCGCTTATCTGCCGCACTCACGGTCTTGTCTTACGTTCCAATGAATTTGTGAATTCGCATGCATCAAGCTGTCCTTATAATTTTCCATCGTTGCGGCCCGATGAGTTCTCTGCAGAACTTACGCTTGATACAGACAAAATTACTAAAAATCTAATGAACCTCAATCTTGCGTTTTGCATGTGTAAAAATATTCATGATCAGGCACAAAACCGTGTACAGCTTACGGATCTGTATAATATGTCCGCATTCATGTAAGGAACTACCTGCAGCGTCCATATATATAACTTATTGATTAATCTGTGGGGTGCGATTAATCCGCACCCCAACAACTGCCTTTTCGGTTTTGATCTCATTCTGAACCAACGCACATCTCTTCTGAAGAACATTCGGGCATATCCGTTTCTCCGCATAAATTATTGTTTACTTGGGCATGCCGGAGTTGATCCTGCAGCTGCATGTTCTGTTTGTGAAGTTCCATGTTACACCCTGTAAGTTCCGCATTTTCCTTGTGGGTCACACTGAGGCCATGCTCTGCGCGGTCAAGTTTTCCCTCGAGATTTTTGATTTTCTGCGCCAACTCAGCAGAATGCTCTTTGAGGTAGCCTACCTCACGCTCCGCAGTCTCAGCACGGCAGGCATATCCACTGAGAACTTCTCCTATACGATCCATAGCTTCAAAAGCGGAAAGGATGGTGATGATCTCTTTACTCATTGCTTTCTCCTTTTACGCACCAATAAACATCTTCGATACCGAATTTTTTGAATAATTCCAATTCGTCCATCAGTTCTGCCCGATAAGGCGAGAATTCATGCAAAATGTCTCTCAAGAGCGATACCCTTTGTCTGCTATAGATATAATCCTCATGAGCCTGGAGCCATTCTTCCAGCGTCATTTATCCTCTCCCTTCCCGGCAACCTGCACCCCTACCAGTTTTTCCATTGATTTCATCCCCTCGGTGATGATCATCAACCAAGTAATTTTCTCGCCGTTATACGTGCGTCCAAGATTATGCTTACGTTGACCGAACTCATCCGGTACAGTTTCGTGAATTACCATATACCACCTTTCCTTTTAATTGTTTTATATTCTTTAACAGATAGCTTTCCAAGCTTCGAAAGCTTTGTGAGCTATCTTAGTTATAATATACGAATTTTCGTAAGCATGTGCAAGTATTTTTCGTATAATTACGATTTTTTTATGAATAGGGAAAATTATGACGAAATCAAACGAGAATCTTTTATTAAAACAAAGGATTGCTAAAATTGTCCGTACTGTAGAAGGTTCTGATTCTAAAGCGAAAGGACGTTTTGGGGCAAAAATCGGGCGCGATGGAAAACTTGTTGCGGAGTGGTGCAATCCTAAACGGAAGGGCTACAAGCCAACATTAACGGATATTCAAAAAATCGCCGCTGTATATAATGTCAACGTTGAATATTTGCAAAATGGAATCGGATCACCTCTGGCAGAAGGAAATTACGAGTCTCCCGAAATAGTACCCGAATCGGTAGCGGATGTTAAAAAAATCGCACCTGAATCAGTACACATAGATTACAGCGGCCTTGTGCTCGACCGTGCAGAACAGGCTCTCAACGAATTAAAGGCGCGCGGCAACAGCAATGCTAAGCTTGCTGATATGATAGGTGTCACGGAGGATATCATTAAAGACTGGCTCAGGAGGGAGAGAAATCCTGATGTTCTTCAGATTCAAAAAATTGCCCGCATCTCGGGGAGAAATATATCATGGTTTTTTGGTGATACAACTGAAGCGCCGCCATCTAATATTTTCCTGTCAGCTGACATCGCTTACAGGCTTGGACAGTTAGAAGGAAGAATAGTTGGAGTGGAAAAAGAATTAAGCCGGTCTATAACTGAAATAAAAAATATACTCGAAAATAAAAATTTTAATCTGCCGCCTGCAAGCAGTGACATCGAATAAAAGTAAATGATTACTTTAATGCCATGTTTACTGCATTCGCCAAAGGTGTGCAAAAAGCGGCAACTCCCGCCTTGTATTATTGTATATTTTATTGATACAATCATATCTGTTGATATACTGATAGATAAAATATCTTAATAAAAAAGGAGCGCATACGTGAGCGCTATTCTTTCCAGAGCAAAAGAGATTATAGAAGCTGAAGCTCAGGCGATAAAAAACATTCCGCTTGATCATAACTTTGAAAAGGCTGTAGATATTCTATACAACTGCAAGGGGAAAGTCATCACTACCGGAATGGGGAAAGCCGGAAATATGGCTGTCAAGTTAGCTGGAACACTCTGTTCGACCGGCACTCCGGCAACTTATCTGCACCCAGGAGAAGCAGCGCACGGAGATTTAGGTATTTTATCTTGCGGCGACTGTATTATTGCGCTCTCTACAAGCGGTAAAACTCGTGAGATAATAGAGATGCTCGAGCTTGCGCATCATTTTGGTATCGGCCACATAATAGGGATCACCAGTCATCCAGATTCGGCAATACGTGAGTTATGCAGCGTTGTAATAAACATGGGAGAAATAAAAGAGCCTTGCTGCCTTGGGCTTACCCCTACCTCAAGCACTCAGGTGATGATGGCCATAGGTGATTCGCTTACTCTTGTTTTAATGGAAAAAAAGGGCATCACACGTGAACAGTATGGTTTACGCCACCATGGAGGATACTTAGGGCAGATGGCCAGGGGACCTCTTGAAGCAATGCAGAAATAATAATTCAGTATGCAGAAATAAAACAAGCAGCATATGTATAGAAATAAGCATCTGGTTTTATTCCGGCACTCTTGACTTTGAATTATTATTTAAACAGGAATTAGTTAGATGAACAGAACGTGCGACTTTTTGGTCATTGGAAGCGGAATAGCGGGAATATCCTTTGCCATACATGCAGCAAAACATGGTTCTGTTGTGTTAATTACCAAAAAACAGGACAGCGACTCCAATACCAACTACGCTCAGGGCGGCGTTGCCTGCGTTCTTAATAACAATGATAGTTTTGAAAGCCACATAGACGATACCACAGTGGCAGGAGCCGGACTTTGCGACCAGAAAGCCGTAAAAATTATGGTTGAGGAGGGACCCGCAAGGATACATGAGCTGCTTGACTACGGAGCGCAGTTTTCTATTGATGAGAAGTCTACCGCCAATCCATACAAACTTCATCTTGGCAGAGAGGGCGGACACCGCGCCAATAGGATAGTACACGCAAAAGACCTCACTGGCAGAGAACTTGAGATGACACTCTTAAGAAAGCTGCGGGGTCTGAAAAACGTTTCTATCTTAGAGAATCATTGCGCGATAGAACTCATCACTGGTCATCATGTAAAGAATGCGCCAAACCAGTACGAGTGCTTTGGGGCCTATGTTCTTGATTCTGTCAACAGATCAATTTTCTCAATTAAGGCAAAAATAACATGCCTTGCAAGCGGCGGAGCCGGGCGGGTATACCTTCACTCCACTAATCCGTCAATCGCCACCGGAGACGGCGTAGCGATGGCTTACAGAGCGGGCGCCAAAGTTGCAAACATGGAATTTATTCAATTTCACCCGACAACGCTCTTCCATGAAAGAGCGGACTCCTTCCTTATCTCTGAAGCCCTGCGGGGCTACGGGGCTGTGCTGCGTAACGCTCTTGGACAGGAATTCATGCAAAGATATCATCCCCAAGGATCACTTGCACCAAGAGACATTGTAGCCAGAGCAATTGACAATGAGATGAAAGTTTTCGGACTGCCATGCGTATATCTTGATGTAAGGCACAAAAACGCTCAAACCACTATTGCGCACTTTCCAAATATCTATAACCAGTGTATAAAGTTTGGTATAGATATTACTAGAGATTTAGTTCCGGTTGTACCTGCAGCTCATTATATATGCGGCGGAGTTTTGGTTGATTATTGGGGAAATACTGACATAACAAATCTTTACGCATGTGGCGAAACCGCATGCACTGGAGTACATGGAGCAAACAGGCTTGCTTCAAACTCCTTACTGGAAGCGCTTGTGTTTTCATACAGAGCAGTAGCCAATGCTTCTGAAAGAATTAATAAATGCCGCAGCGTAAACATGGAAGAGATTCCGCAATGGGATGACAGCGGCACAAATGATTTTGAAGAATGGATTCTGCTCTTGCATAATCAACAGGAGATTCAGAGCGTTATGTGGGATTACGTTGGCATAGTCCGCTCTAACTTGAGGCTTACAAGGGCGCTACGAAGAATAAATCTCCTCGAAAGAGAGATCGAGGATTTTTACAAACGCACCAAAATCACCCCTCAGCTTCTTGAGTTGAGAAACATAGTGACAACCGCAAAGCTCATTATCACCTCCGCTCTCAAACGTAAAGAAAGCCGTGGGTTGCACTACACAACCGATTATCCTAATCAAAACGATCGCAGCTGGAAAAAGAATACCGTAATCTCTAACCGCCGCAAGGCTCCTCACACAACTGGTCTAATGACATGCAACCAACTTTTTTAGTCAGCTTGCTTTTGGGTGCGGGGATTTTGATTTCAATGCTGCGTTATGTGCGAGGCGTGCTTCCGCTGGCAAAAAAAAGTATGCTGATCGCTTTGAGAACCGGCTGGATACTTGGGCTGTTACTCGCTTTCTTAGAGCCTGTAATCCAGTTTGAACGGTTTGAATCAGGCAAACTTAAGATACCTGTGCTTATAGACGCATCGCTAAGCATGCAAAATTTTTCTACAGAGTCTTCAGTTCTGCCGTTTCTTGACACGCTCTCCTTTATGGAAAAACATTTGAAAGGGAGCATCAATTTTGAATATTTTTTTTTCGGTGATTCAACGCGTTTACGCGAGCAATCAGCTCATATCTCTTTTTCAGATTCAAGAAGCGTATTTCCATCAACCATTGAAAGTAGAGAAAGAGGTTTTTTCCGCGATATGATTATCATAAGTGATGGGCACTGGACAAATCCGCGCAGAAGCAGCGACATTTTCCCAACCAGCTTTATCCACTTTCTTACACTGCCCGATGCCGTTCCGAATTCATTTGTAAAAACAACCATTACCGCTCCCGAAACCTCATCTTGTGATTCTTTATTTACAATCAACATAGATGCAAGCGGGTACGCTCAATCCAGCGGAAATCTGACACTATTGTTAAAGAAAAAGGACCGTATTGTAAAAACCGAAACCGAAAAAATTGACATAGGCTACTTTACCCGCACGGTTCAATTCAAAACAAGCAATCCGCGTCCGGGAAAAGAGCTTTACACCGTTGAAGCGCTGCTTGACAGCGCGACACCGCCCTTTGTTTCAAGCTTCGTACATCAGACGATACCGCAGCATTTAACATATTCAATATATAGCGCTAAACCTACTCTTGACCGCAGATATATATCTTCGGCTCTTATATCCAACAGCTCTTTCAAAGAAAAATCATTCTCGCCCGATATTCTTTTTTTATTCGATTGGGATAGTACAGCAATCAGGCTGATACGCGAACTCCCCCGCCATGCAGTTATAGTATTTTCAGGCACTCTCCCATGCAGTTCAATAGCCCAATACGGGCCTTCAGTTTCAGGCAGACAGGTTGACAAACGTATTTCAACCAGTAATCTTGATTTACGCGCGCTACCCCCGCCGCAGGAAATAATCAACTGCAAACAATTTTCATTAAATGGAAGAACAACCATTATTGACGGAGCCATAAGTTCAGGCGCAGCTAACCCTCAGACCATACCGCTCCTATTCTCAGGCCGGTTTAGAGGAATACAATCACTATTCTGCCCCGTAAAAGGGATCTGGAGGTGGGATTTCTGGCCTATGTCTTCAGACAGAGCGGAAAGTGAGCTTTTTGGCTTTTCCAATATACTGCTCTCTGCGGCGAAGGAACTTTTGTTTGAAAACATTTCGGATCAATTGATCCTGTACCCTTCGCAGACTCTCTATGAAACTGATTCGGCCAGATTTTTAATCTCTTTTCCATCCGGCGTACCTGTATTCGAGCCAATTAAATTATCTTTAAAAATTGAAAATGCAGAGATCAGCATAGATACTGTGTTAAATTATTACCCAAGTGGTTTGAACAAGCAGCCTCTCTCACTTCAAGCTCTGCCTCCAGGTAAATACAGCATCTCCTCAGAGCTTAACATTAGCGGCACAAAAGCTCTTTTCAGCGATAACTTCACTGTAAACCTCGATATTAGTGAACTTTCCGTACTTGCACAAAATACGCAATACCTGCGTGAATTCGCCCGCCCGCTTGACTTCAAAGACAGCGCGGCCATGCATGCTTTATTTACCGTGTGGAATCTGGGAAGTTCCGAAAAAAACACCGTTACGGAGACTATTCGCATCAGCCGTTCCTGGCTGCTGCTTGCGGCAATGCTGCTTTTGCTTACGGGAGAGTTAGCTCTGCGAAGAAAATGGGGCATTGATTAAAGGATATAATTGTTTTTTATTTGTGAACAATCTAATTGCACAGGAAACTCATTACCTCGCTTCATTGCTCTGGTTCCTGTTCCCAATCCAAAAGAAAGAGCAACAGTCCTCACTTTCATAATGGTGACGTGATAGGAATTATAATTTATCCCCATATCATATAAAAAAGCGCAAGAGATTTCCCTCCTACGCTTTTCTATCCTGCCTAATCCATATGGGCATGCATGAATATGCAAACCCAAGTGTTCGCCGTCTTGGCCACTTACTTACCTAACGCAACAAGCAGAGGCGTAATTACCAATGCCACGTTAGCAAGCAGCTTCATGATGTTGTTGAGCGCGGGGCCTGCTGAATCCTTGAAAGGATCGCCGACAGTGTCGCCTACAACAGCGGCTTTGTGAGCTTCGGTACCCTTACCGCCGTGAGCTCCGCCTTCGATGTGCTTCTTGGCGTTGTCCCACGCGCCGCCTGAGTTGGCCATAAAAAGAGCCATCATAACGCCGGAAACTGTTGTACCGACAAGAACGCCGCCGAGCATTTCAGCGCCGCCCAAAAGACCTACGGCAACTGGTGTGACTACCGCGATCATTCCGGGAACGATCATCTCCTTGAGAGCCGCGGCGGTTGAAATATCAACGCAGCGCGCGTAGTCGGCTTTGCCTGTGCCCTCAAGAAGGCCGGGGATAGTTTTGAACTGACGGCGCACTTCCTCGATCATTGAGAAAGCGGCGCGGCCTACAGCGCCGATAACATAGGATGAGATGAGGAACGGAAGCATCGCGCCCAAGAAAAGGCCGATCATTACATAGGGTCCCGTTTCGCCCGTAACGCCAATATTGAGTTCTTTACCACTCAGTGCCATGTAGCTTTCGCGGAAAGCTGAGAACAGAACTATAGCTGTAAGAGCCGCTGAACTGATGGTGAAACCTTTACCAATAGCGGCAGTGGTATTTCCGACAGCGTCGAGCTTATCTGTACGTTTGCGCACCTCTTTGTCAAGTCCGGCCATTTCAGCAAGACCGCCCGCGTTATCGGCTATGGGGCCGTAAGCGTCAACCGCAAGCTGAATACCCATTGTCGCAAGCATACCGACAGCGGCTATACCGATACCGTAGAGTCCGGCAGCCTTGTACGCGCCAAAAATAGTGATACCGATAACAATAGTTGGCAAAGCGGTAGACACCATTCCGGTGCTGAGGCCGGAGAGTATGTTTGTTGCGGGGCCTGTGAGAGAAGCGTTGGCGATTTTCGCGACAGGCTTTTTGCTCTCAGCGGTGTAGTATTCTGTTATCATACCTATTACAATACCAGCGGCCAAACCCGCGATAGTCGCGATAAAGATGCCGTTCGCTTCATTCGGCACCAGGTATTTAGCGATAGGATAGGTGAGCGCGGCCATTACGATACCGGCTCCCATTGTACCTTTGTTAAGAGCGGTCTGAGGATTGCCGCCCTCTTTGGTGCGTACTAAGAAAGTTCCAAGGATTGAAATTATAATACCGGCCCCTGCCAAAACTAAAGGCAGGATTACCAAGTTTGGGTTGCCCATAGCGCCGCCGATAACCATTGATCCGATTATCGCGCAAACATAGGATTCAAAAAGGTCAGCGCCCATACCGGCAACGTCGCCTACGTTGTCGCCTACGTTGTCGGCGATAGTGGCAGGGTTGCGCGGATCGTCTTCAGGGATTCCAGCTTCAACCTTACCTACAAGGTCAGCGCCTACGTCAGCGGCTTTTGTATAGATACCGCCGCCCACACGTGCAAAAAGAGCGATCGAGGAAGCGCCCATCATGAAACCGCTCAGGATAGGAAGAACTGTTTCTTTCAGCAGCGCGGTAGATTCGGCGCCGGCTCCAAGAGCGGGGCCGCCAAAGCCAAACCAGTAACCCAAAAACAGAACACCGATACCTACTACGCCAAATCCCACTACATACATACCCATAACCGTACCGCCTGCAAACGCTACATTAAGCGCCTGCGCAAGTCCCTTGCGGGCTGCGTTTGCTGTACGCATGTTGGCGGAGGTGGCGGCGCGCATCCCAAAAAGCCCGGGAAGTAGCGAGCAGACCGAACCAACCACAAAAGAGACAGCGGTAAGCATAAGTTTTTTTTCGCTCAGGTTTCCAACAGCGATAAGGATACCGACTGCCGCTATAAATACGGCTAAATATTTGTACTCGCGGATCAAAAACGCCATGGAGCCCTCTCTGATAGCCGCGCCGATCTCTTTCATCCTGTCGGTTCCGGCGTCCTGTTTGTTAACCCATATGTTCTTGTACAAGGCAAACAGCAGAGCGGCGACACCTGTGCCTAACACCGCATATAATAATGTTAACTCCATACAACCTCCTGAGAGAATTTAAGAATAAATAATTACAGCCAGTTACGGCTGCCGTTGTTTTCTATGCATTTCAAAGAGAAACAGCCTTAAAATATAGTATAAAACAAAATATGATAAAAGTAACAGGGTGATAGTGTTTTGAAAATTTTTACGAATTTGAATGGATATTTTCGGAGCGTCTTGTGAATTAGTGGCAGGTAGTTAGTACAGCAAATACTTTGCCACTTTAGATGAGATAAAAACAAGAGGCTTTCAAACAAGCATTTTATCTGTAAACAGATAAGAAACTGCCCGCAAAGCTGTGTCGTTCTTAATACAAAAATCAACTGCAGGAGTTTTTCGAGCTAACATTTTATCTGTGGACAGATAGGAATCTATTCGCACAAATTGTATCGTTTTAGGTTTATCGATTGTACAACGTCTGCGCAAATTGTGTGTAATGTTTTTGTTTGTTATTCAAGTAGTTACATATTGTTACTTTTTTGCGGTATAAACAGTAAAATTATAAAATTTATATATTACATCAATATCAGTAAAACCGCTCTCTCTTAACATATCCAAATGGGTAATCAATTTTGCCGGTCTATCTTCCGCATAATAATTAGGTATCCATTTCCTGTCAATTTCCTCGACTGAAACATTTTTTTCCATAAATTCTTGCCATTTTTTCATATATAACTCTTGCATAAAACCGTCGTTACCCAGAACAACATCAATGTTGATAAATACTCCATCTTGATTTAATGACAAATTGATTTTTTTGTAAAATTCCAGTTTATCGTTATCATTCTCTAAATGATGCAAAGCTAATGATGATACAATCAAATCATACTTTTGTGGAAAATCGAAACCGTTAAAGTCTGCCTGAATACAGTTTACATTCCCACCTATTTTATTTTTTGCTATTTCTAACATATTTACCGAAATATCCACGCAGGTAATACCTGCGTTAGGAAACTTATTTTTTAGTGATTTGGATATTGTACCCGTTCCACAACCTAAATCAATTGTTGAGAAAACACTTTCCTCTGAAAAAGGAATAACGGAAACCAAAGCGTCAACCATTTGATTGTAATAAGGAATAAGCTTTTGAATAATTATGTCGTACTCTTCCGCTTCTTCTTCAAAATGATTTTTTATCCTGTTAATTCTCATATTCCCCATATTAGCTCCAATTTAAACTTATTTATGTTTTTTCGCTTTTTTTCCTTCTTTATAATCTGGGAATAACTCTCGCGGCGATATTTACACTTGGCGGAAAACCTGATTAAATCGGGACAGCACCCGCCGCAGGGCGCGGTTTCTCCAGCGTTGACTTATAGCAATTTCGCTTTTTGTAGTCCATAACCACAAAATATAATCAGATTTTATTTTGAAAATGTACATTCTTTATTATGGTTTGCAGACTACAAAAGAGTAAATTGCTGTAATATGAAGCTGAGTTCATTCCATGAATGAACGCCGTATTTTTTCAAAAGTCTGAGTCTGCTTTGCTCTCTGTAAAGTAACGGAAATTAATCCGCAATTATGCTGTACAACAAATTATGAACGTTTAAAAGTCAGTTATTATTATTGTTGATTTTGATTCTTATTTTTCCGGCTTCTGATTGTAGATACTTCGTTTCCAATTTTCTATGTGTTTTTGTATAGCTGTAAAGCTTTGCTCGCTCATGGTATGCTCCATCCTGCATGCGTCATTTACGGCGGTTTCTCTGTCCACACCTAAAAAAATCAACCAATCTGAGATCAGCATGTGGCGGTCGTACATACGCTGCGCTATCTCCCGGCCGCTTTCAGTTAGTTTGATATAACTACTTTCATCTATGGTGATATACCCGTCCGCGCGTAAATTTTTCATAGCTATACTTACGCTCGGCCTTGAATAGTTGAGTTCCTTTGCTATATCAACAGAGCGTATCGGCTGCCCGCTATGACTCAGCATCAGAATGGTTTCTAAATAGTTTTCCGCTGATTCATGAGATTTCAAAGCAGTCTCCCTATATTGTTATTTTCACTCTCAAATAATATCATATTAGTATTGTTAAATCAATAATTAACGGAAAAATGAAAATTCTTATAAAGCTATTGACATTAGGTGTTAGTCTATAATAATTTATAATGTTAGTTAATTCTAACAATATGTAACTTAGCCCGTACTAAGTTATAAATTGCCGGAAACATAATAATTCAAAATAATGATTCAGAATGCAAAAAAGAAAGATTAATCATCTCCGCGTTAATAAAGTTTTTTAAGCGGAATGACTATAATTGACATATAATTGAGATTTTGGGAGGATAGAGTGACCTTGAAAGACTTAAGCGTCGGCAAAAGCGGGCGCGTTGTAACTGTGGGTGGCGAAAAGGTACTCAGACGGCGGCTTTTGGATATGGGGATCACGCCGCGCACCACCATAACTGTCAAAAAAAGAGCGCCGATGGGTGATCCCATCGAATTGCTCTTGCGGGGATATGTTCTTACATTGCGGCTTGCGGACGCTGAAAAAATCATCATAGAGGAAGTTGCGGAAATGGCGGAGACATCTGTATGATATTTGCGCTTGCGGGAAATCAAAACTGCGGCAAGACCACGCTGTTCAATCAGCTTACAGGTTCAAACCAACATGTAGGCAACTTCCCCGGCGTGACGGTTGACCGTAAGATTGGAAAAATTATTGGCCGTAAAGATGTTTCTATCGTTGACCTGCCAGGCATTTATTCTTTGTCGCCATACACAAGCGAAGAGATGATAACTCGTGATTTTCTGCTCAAACAGAAACCTGACGCAATTATCAATATTGTAGACGCGATGAATATTGAGCGCAACCTCTACCTCACCCTGCAGCTTATCGAATTGCAGATCCCAATGATACTGGCGCTTAATATGATGGATGAAGTATTAGCCAACAACGGAAGCATTGATATTGCGCGTATGAGGGAAGCTTTGGGTATACCCGTTGTACCAGTGTCGGCGAAGAAAAAAGAGGGCTTGTCCGAACTTGTGCAGCAGGCGGTAGATACCGCTAAAAAATGTAAAAAACCTGAGCGTATAGATTTCTGCTCCGGCGCGGTACACAGAACAATTCACGCTGTCGCGCACCTTATCGAAGATCACGCTCAAAAACAGGACATCCCTACGCGCTTTGCCGCAACAAGGCTTGTCGAAAGCGATGAGCCGCTGCTTGAAATTTTACGGTTTGACCAAAACGAAACGGAAACTATCGAACACGCTGTAAAAGAGATGGAGACCGCGCTTAATACCGACAGGGAAGCGGCTCTGGCTGATATGCGCTATCAGTACATTGAAGAAGTTTGCGCAGGTTGTGTCGTTAAAGTCAAGGAAAGCCGCGAATACCGGCGCAGCGTCAAACTTGACAGTTTATTGACACATAAGATCTGGGCTATACCTGCTTTTTTAGGCATTATGCTTGCGGTTTTCGGATTTACTTTTGGCGTGATTGGCGTTCCGCTCAGCGGGCTGTTGGAGGATGGAATAGAAAGTATTGGGGGGATTGCGCAAGCCGCCCTTTCAGCTTCAGGATTAAATCCGGTAATACAGTCGTTAATTATTGACGGCATTTTTGCCGGAGTTGGCGCTGTTATAATCTTTGTACCTATTATAGTAACGCTGTTTTTCTTCTTGTCTATTCTTGAAGACAGCGGGTATATGGCAAGGGTAGCGTTTGTCATGGACAAACCGATGCGCAAGATCGGTCTTTCGGGACGCAGCTTTGTTCCCATGCTGATGGGTTTTGGTTGTACCGTACCTGCGTTAATGGCTACGCGCACACTTGCGAGTGAGCGGGACAAAAAAATGACCCTTTTACTTACCCCGTTTATGAGCTGCAGCGCAAAACTTCCGGTCTATGCGCTCTTTGCCGCCGCGCTTTTTCCGAAACACATGGTTCCTGTTATGATCGGTCTGTATGTAATCGGAATTCTATCGGCTGTCCTCACCGGATTTATTATGAATATGATGGTTTTTAGGGGCGCGCCTGTTCCTTTTGTCATGGAGCTTCCAAATTACAGATTCCCGTCTACCAAAACAGTGTTCCGTTTTATGTGGGACAAAGCGAAGGATTTTGTCCAGAGAGCGTTTACTGTTATTTTTCTGGCAACTATTGTAATATGGTTTTTACACTCCTTTGATACCGGATTAAATTATGTTGACGACAGCGCAAGCAGTATGCTTGCCGCCATAGGTCAGGGAATAAACGTGATATTTGCTCCGCTTGGGTTTTCAGACTGGCGTGTTTCGACAGGGCTTATTACAGGGTTTATGGCGAAAGAAGCGGTCATAAGTACATTGGCGGTGCTTACCGGAGCGAGCGGGGCTGAACTTGGCAAAATTCTGCACACATTGTTTACGCCATTGAGCGCGTTAAGTTTCTTAGTGTTTACATTGTTATATACGCCATGCGTAGCGGCAGTCGCAACGGTAAATCGTGAACTTGGCAGTCTGAAAGGAACTATTTTGGTTATTCTTTATCAAACCGGATTTGCCTGGCTTGCCGCGTTTACAGTGTATCAAACCGGACGGCTGTTAGGGTTATAGTATGAGCTTTGTGGATTATCTTGCTCTTTTCGGAATTGCTGTAGCTGTTATATGCGCTGTTGTATGCATAGTTCGGAAAAAAAGGCGCGGCGAAGACGGCTGCGCCTGCTGCCCTCAAAGGGGAAATTGTACGGACAAGCAGTGCGGGGATACTGGTTCAATTTCAAAATAATATACCGTACTAATTGAATTGCCTTATTAACACAGTGATACTCACCAAAATACAGCAACTTAGCAAACAGTATCGTTCTATCAACATCAAAAACAAGAGATTATGAATGCATTCCTCATTACTATTTTAAAGTTGAATTTTTATTTCACTTGTCAAATATCCTCAGTTCCTTTATCTTTACAACAGCTTCAAAGCTGCTTGGAGCGTCAAGTTTTTTACAGATAAACTTCATGTGCGCTCTAATTCCGTTGTATGTGATTCCCATTATTTGCGCGATTTCGTTATAACTGTGGCCGCTGGCTAAATGCCTCATTACATTAAGCTGCTGGGCTGTGAATTTAAGATTCTTGGAAACTTTGCCGCCTGTAAGCCCCTTAAACCGTTTCGCCTCAACCAACACTGCTAAGTGCAGATGTTTGACAAACGCTCTTGAAAGCGGGCCTTCGTAATTTTTTTGCAGGCGCCGGAACTGTATCTTCTGCATCATATTGGCAATATCAGCGCTCTCATTGACAAAAACTTGCGTATAGCCGTAACCTTGCGCCACGGCAACCGCCTTCTCTAAAAATTCTATCGCGTCTTTTTGATGCCCTCTGCCTTTTTTCCAGCAGGTAACCGCAAGCAAAATATGTGTTTCGATAATGTCAATCGGCCACCTGTACGCCTCAACCAAAGCTAATATCTTTTGTAAAAATAACATCGCGCTGTTGTATTCGCCGATGCAAATCTGGGCGCGCGCGGTAGTGAGACAGCAGTACAGTCTGTAAAGTTTGATCTGTTCGGCGAGAGCGTTGGGCGCTTTCTCAAGCCACTCGGCTGCCGCCTCCTCATCGCCGTCCTGAAGCCGGAGGCGGTAATTATACGCTTCAAAATTAACGGTCAGATAATAGGCTTTATCCCGCTCTATCATCTCAGTTACGCTGTCTAAAATTTTTTCGGCGTCCGGTAGCTGCTTCAGGCCTGCGTAAACGCTCGCTAAGATCATTTTTGCGCAAAATTTAAGTTCAGGGGAGAACTCATCACGTATATTTGAATTGGCGGCAAGCGCGAACTTATACGCTTCTGTCAAATAACCTTTTTCATATTGAATTCCCGCGAGAATACAGTTTTTGATAATGACAAACTCAGCATCCATAAGTACGCCGATACTTTTGTCGAGCAGTTCATTACCTTTGTCATTTTCAAAAGCGTATTCGGAATCATCGCGGGATGTTCTGTGATAAAACGGCATGTTGAGCGAGATCATCGAAGCGGGTATCTTTCCAAATCTTTTAAAAGGAGCTTTGTGATAGGTCTTTGTATCCTGAAAATAATTATGACGGTAATCCGCGCGACGGATAAGTATAAACATCGCTTCCGATACCGGATTTTGCAGCACAATTTGAGGATACATTTTGTAATACTGGTCCACATATTTTTCAAACTCGCCGGCGCGTCCCTCTACAAACACGGCCCACGCCTGAAGCTCCAATAGAAAAGGGTATTTTTCGACTATCGTATCGTCAACTGACAAACGGATAATAGAGAGCATATTTTCGAGGGAGGTGTTAAACGAATTATAATAATATAAAGACAAAAGCCCCTTGGATATGCCGCTGTGATCTTTGCACTTTACATAGTATTCGACCGCCCTATAATAATCCTTCTGCTCGTAAAACCAATCTGCGCACTTTTTAAACTGCTTATTTACAACAGATTCCCCTGTGTCACTTAACATACCTAACAAAAAATCACGAAACAGATCATGAAACCTGTACACTCCCGAAGCGTCAATATTTACAAAAGCGTTTTCCCATAAAAGTTCTTCAAGTATTTTTTTGCTGTTCTGCGCGCCTGTAAGCGCGGCGGCGCATTTTGGGGTAAGTTCAGGCACAACCGATGTTTTCATCATAAAATCCTGAAGCGGCTTATCCCATAGCGCCCAGACCTTATCTCTTAAAAAGACGTTAAAATGGCGTTCCGTGATTTTTTTATGAATTGCTGTAGTGTTTGCCATAAGCAGCGCGTTTATGCCGATCGCCCAACCGCCTGTGCGGGAATAAATCCCTAACGCTTCGGTTTGCGACAGGGGCCGCCCGCACTCTTTGAAATACTCTTTGATTTCATCATGTGTAAACTTCAGCGCTTCGTTGTCAACAATGGCGGCGCGGTCTTTTATGACAAGCTCGGAAAAGCTGTCGGGAGGGGCGGAGCGGCTTAAAACGAATACTGTAAAACCTTTCGGAAGCAGATTGATAAATGTTGGCAATGTTTTCAGATTTTCCTCTTCGCGTATTAAATGAAGATCATCCAATACGATAAAACGTTCTCTTTTTCCCGCTTTTAAATTTTTGACGGCGCGCGCCGCAAACTCATAAGGCGCGCTGTTGAACGAGGGATGTTCATATATCTCCTTTAATGCGCTGTTTTCCGGTTGAAGCATTAAAAGCGCCAGGGTGCCTATTTTATAAAAGCCCCCCTGCCTGTTGATCTGCTTATCCCCAAGCGCTATCCACGCGTTTAAAGCCCCCTTCTGCCTGAGCCACAGCTTTACTGAAAAAGTTTTTCCGTACCCCGCAGGCGCGTGTATGTAAATGACCCGTTTTTCCGCAAGCGTATTCAAAAGCTTCATCAGTTCGATTCTGGGCGCTTCCGGACGTATTGGTTTGATGTCCATGCGTTTTATTATATCATAAAAATTCATTTTTTCCAGAAAATTTCTTCAAAAACACTATCACCATGTTACTTTAATTGAAGTTCATTTTAAGCCATATTTTATGATTAACTCTGTTGTTTTAAACGTAAGGCGTTTGACTTGGAAATTACAGATGTAAGAATAAAACTGAGAAATAAAGCTAACAGCGCTAACATCAGTGTGTATGCCAGTGTTTGCTTGATGGTTGTCTTTTAATAAAATGATTGACAATATTTAACCCGCCGGGCAGGTTTTTCGTATCTATGCCCTGATGGCGCACAAGTAAAGGAAAGGCGAGCAATTTTTTTTATCCCATAACTGAAAAAGCGGAAAAAAATGATTGTAGAGAGGGTGGTTGCCGCTTTTGAATTAGCGATAGAAATTTTAAGCTGACAAATTCCTATTTGTCAGCGGGTAGAATGTCTGCTTGAATGATTACATTCCAATCTTACGGAGCCAGGAAGCAACGTTGTCATTCGGTATTTTTACTACAGCGGGGCCTTCGTGGTTTCTGGACATTGCGCTTATGGAAAGTCCCTCGCCGATGACAGCTTTTGGAGCTGACTTTCGTATATCGTCAAGACTGCGCCCGAAGCTGCCGCCTCCATGAGTAACTAAAGGATAAATCGTTTTGCCCGAAAAATCGTAGGATTCAAGAAAGGTAAAAAGCGCCATCGGCATTGTTCCCCACCAGTTCGGATAGCACAGGAATACAGTTTCGTATTGTTTCATATCGGCGACGCTTCCCGAAATAGCGGGGCGGGCGTTTTCATCTAATTCCCGTCTGGCTGTTTTTGTGCATTCATCGTAAACCGCTGGATAAGGCTTTATGGTTTTAATCTCGAACAGATTGCCGCCGGTTTTCTGCGCTATTTGTCCGGCGAGCGCCTTAGCGTTTCCGCTCCACGAAAAATACGCGACAAGAATTTTGTCGTTCTTCGTTTGTGCGTGTAAACCTGTATGTACAGCTAACAGGATAAAGATAAATGTTAAGAATGCCTGTTTTTTCATTTTACACCGTCCTGTAAGTTAAAGGATAAATGTTAATCGATTTTTTATACAGTTCTGTGAGTGTCAACCCCTTCAACATAAATTGCGCTTTGCGGTCGAACCGGACACAAATTCTCACACGCGCCGCAGCCTGTGCAGCGGTTTGTGTCTATCATCGGGATTTTTGGCGAAGAGAGGTCGGCGGAGCTTTGATGTATCAGTGTTATCGCGCCTGACGGACATTTGTATGAGCATAAATCGCAGCTTACGCTGCCGGTGATGTTCACGCACAAATCCATCCGCCAAACTGCGTAACCTATCTGGGTCGCCGATTTTTCGGCAATGGTGATAGGGCGTATCGCTTTTGTCGGACAAACCTGCGAACACTTTACGCATTCAGGGCGGCAATAACCGCGCTCAAAAGACATGTGCGGCTGTAAATTTTTTGACGGGCGCAAAACCTGATTCGTGCAGGCTGAAACGCATAGTTGACAAGCGGTACAGTGTCTGCTGAAATGTCTCATGCTGCCTGAGCCTGCGGGAATTACAGGCGTTTTTCTGTTTGAAGCCTTTTTATTCTCAAGCGGAGCAAGACCGCCGTCGAACTGATATATGGCGGCAAACGGACGGGTAATAAAACCGAGCGCGAGAATGGCTGCGGTAGAAATCACCCCGCGGCGGGCAGCGCCGTCATTTGTCAGCTTGTCGGAATCATTTTTCATGTTTTTCACGCTTTTTGCTCCGAATGGATTGTGTAAAGCAAACGTTATCGCTTTTTTGGGGCATTTTTCAATACAATTACAGCATGAAACGCATCTCAAATAGTCAACTTCCTTTTTAACGGGATCAATACAGCCCGCTTTACAGTTTTTAGCGCAAAGACCGCAGCCGATGCACTTTTCTTTGTTGATTGGTGGTTTTACAAACGAAAATTTAGTGATGATGGCAAGACACGCTCCAACCGGACAAATGGTATTGCAATATCCCCGCCCGCTTTTCCACGCGAATATCCCGACAACAACAAAAGTAAGCGCGGCAACAATAAGCGCGCCAGCACTTTTCAACCATATGTCAACACTGTAAAACGCGTAACTGCCGGCGCGTTCGGCGAAATGGGCGAGAACATTATTTCCCCATTGGTAAACAGGGCCGAATATCTGCGATACCATACGCCCATAAGCGCTGTAGGGTTCTATAAATATCATAATAATGCTGATGTGACCTATTACGGCAAAAACAAATATGCCAAGCAGGGCAAACCGCAAACCGACAAACGCTTTGCGCGGCGCACGGTAGCCAAATCTGTTTTTCTTGCCGATGTTTGTTATCCGCGAAACTGCGTCCTGAAAAATTCCCAAAGGACATGCCGCCGAACAGTAGAAACGTCCTAAAAGCAAAGTTATTACTATCAATACGGCTATAAGAAAAATATTTATGGAAAGGAGAGCCGGAACAAATTGAACCTTCGCGCTCCATCCCAAATAAGAATGCACGATTCCCGTATAATCAAGGAATAAAAGCGTCAACGCGGCAATAAAAAACGCGGCTGTAATAATACGAATTTTTTTCAACATTATACATCCCTCCTTAACTTTTCAACAAAGGCGTCAATGCGCCGCATCTCCTGCGGGACCGGTATTCTCTGCGGGCATGACGATACGCATAACCCGCAGTTGATGCATCTATCGGCCTGACGCACCGGAGAAACGCTTCTGTCCATCCCCACCAAAAACGCGCGGCGCGCTCTTTTGTAATCTTCGCTCTGCCTGTCGTCCGGGAAATTACCCTCGTTCAGACAGCGGTTGTAATGTGTAAATATTTCAGGAATGTCAATCCCATAGGGGCAGGGCATACAATACTGGCAGGCGGTGCAGACGATCATGCGGTTGTGAAGTATAATGTCGACAGCGTTTTCAAGCATCTGTTTCTCATTGTCGTTAATCGGCTCAAGCGGCGAGTATGTGATTATGTTATCCTGTAAATGATCCATAAACATCATGCCGCTTAAAACAGTTGTTACATTCGGCAGGCTTCCCGCAAACCTGAAAGCCCACGACGCCGCGCTCGCAACGGGGTCAGCCTGCACCATAAGCTCCCGCGCCTTGTAGTGCGGCATGGAAAGCGCGCCCCCCAATAACGGCTCCATGATCCACACAGGAATATCGCGCTCAATAACCAACTCATACTGCCGCCGCGCGTTTACGTTCGCCCTCTCCGTTATATTGCTCCAATCAAGGTAGTTGAGTTGTATCATTACAAAATCCCAAGGATACTCCTTGACCATATACTCAAAAAATTCCCCATCGCCATGAAACGACCAGCCCAAATTTCGTATCCGCCCCACCTCTTTCTCCTTAAACAGAAAGTCAAGCATGCCGTTGTCAAGGTAACGCCTCTTCCAGGCCTCATGACTGCCGACATTATGCACGAAGTAATAGTCTATATAGTCAACTTTCAAATCTTCAAATGACTTGTGATACATTCTCATAGAGTTGTCACGGCTCTCCGCCCCCGCCGGACGGCTGTTAGACAACTTGGTAGCGATATAATACTTATCCCGCGGATGCCGCGAGAGCGCCTCTCCGGTTGCTTTTTCGGAGAATCCCTTGCAATACAGAGGTGAAGTATCAAAAACATTAACACCGTGCGCGATTGCGTAGTCCACGAGTTCATTTACAGTTTCCTGGTCGAGATCATTTGTGTCGGGAAGCGATTCGCCGCGTTTGCGCTGAATGCGGGGCAGACGCATCATACCAAATCCCAAAAGTGAAAGGCGGTTGCCGTTCTTTGGGTCGGTACGGTAGGTCATTTTATCGGTGGGAATTATTCTGTTCTGTGTTTTTGAATTACTGCCGCATCCACCCAGAGTTGCAATCGCGGCGCCCGCAGCAGCTGTTGTTCCCACAAGTTTCAAAAACTCGCGGCGGTCCATGCAATTTGGCGTCTCAGCCGTTTTTTTATCCATAAACTCACCTCCCATTATACTTTATTAAATTTTTGATAGCTGGAAATTTGTGCAATTATCATTAGCATCCCGCTACGGTAATTACTTTTCCCTCTAAAGATTCTTTTCTCATATAAATCTTTTCTTCCCAAGCTTTCTTTGTATCACGGTCAAATACAATTAGCC